>NZ_CALPDF010000009.1 GCF_943193175.1 Neobacillus muris | reverse complement strand
GACAATCAATAAATTTGGTATTTAGATTCTGTGATAATAAAAAATTGCCGAGAAAAATACCCTTTCTCGACAATCTGGCAGCTTAAATCAAGCTGTCTTTTTTCGTATGATAAAAAATGAATAATAACCACTCCCCTGTAAAAGAATAGTCAGTAAGACAAAGGGGAGTTATTATGGGAAAGAAATTAAAGATTCTGGGTAACGTGGAATTAACAAAAGATTTAACGCTATTATTGATTATCGGTGGGTTGTATTCATTAAGCGCAGCCTTATCCAATACGTTTGTTAATATTTATTTATGGAAACAAACGGGTAAGTATTCAGATATTGCCCTTTATAATCTATCCATTGTAGTTCTTCAGCCTTTGACATTTATTTTAGCCGGCCGATGGGCAAAGAAAATTGACCGGGTTATCGTGCTTCGCATAGGGGTTATTTTTTTAACACTTTTTTATGTGGCGGTATTAATATCAGGAACGAAAGCTTCCCAATATTTACTGCTGCTTGGAAGTTTGCTGGGTGTTGGCTACGGTTTTTATTGGCTGGCTTATAATGTGTTAACCTTTGAAATTACCGAACCAGAAACAAGGGATTTTTTTAATGGATTTTTAGGGATTTTATCTTCTTTAGGCGGGATGGTTGGCCCGATTGCTGCCGGATTTATCATCACGAGGTTTGCTAAGTTTACCGGTTATACCATTGTGTTTGGTTTGTCTCTTGCCCTATTTGCAATAGCGGTATTCTTAAGTTTTTCCTTAAAGCCCCGGCCTGCAAAGGGAAGGTATTGTTTCAAACGAATCTTGGAGGAACGTAAACATAATGAAAATTGGCGTCTCGTAACGAATGCCCACTTTTTCCAGGGCCTAAGGGAGGGGACGTTTTTATTTGTCATATCCGTTTTTGTCTATATCTCGACAGGAAGTGAAATGGCTTTAGGGACATATGGTTTGCTGAATTCGGGTATTTCTTTTGTCGCTTACTATTTTGCATCGCGGCTGATTAAAAAAAACTACCGAAAAAAAGCCATTCTTATTGGCGGAGTCCTGCTTTATTTAGCTGTTTTTGTCATTGTCTGGGATGTTAATTATGCCAAACTGCTCATTTATGCTGGATTGATTGCCATTGCTTATCCTTTGCTTCTGGTTCCCTATATTTCAACTACATATGATGTGATTGGTACAGGCTGGAAGGCCTCAGAAATGCGAATTGAATACATTGTTGTTCGTGAAATCTTCTTAAATTTAGGGAGAATTGTCTCCATTCTTGCATTTATCGCATCCATCACATTATTTAATGAAGAGAAAAGCCTTCCCATTTTGCTTCTCTTGCTTGGTGCGGGCCACACCATCATTTACATGTTTATGAAAAAAGTACAATTGCCTGCCACATAAAATCGATGAGCTTTTGAAAGCTCATCGGTTTTTAATAATGAAATACGCTTCCGCTTTTCTTGTAAAAATGGTAAGTGTTCCTCGTAGAAATCTATGGCTTAATCATATACAATAAGGAAGGTATGTAAGCCCTGAAATTGGAGGTGCACTTTAATCTTGAATAAAAAGAAAAAGCAGAAATCTAAGGTTCCGTTTCGTTTAAATATGTTATTTTTTGCAGTATTCTTACTTTTCTCCATCCTCGTGCTCCGGCTAGGAGAATTACAGATCGTTTTTGGTGATGATTTTAAGCGGGAGATTGAACGGACAGAAGATGTTACGGTAAGCAATCCCGTGCCGAGAGGCAGAATGCTCGATAGAACCGGCAGGGTTATTGTCGATAATACACCGTTAAATGCGATTACTTATACGAAGTACTCAGACACAACAACAGAGGAAATGCTGAAAACAGCAGAAAAGTTAGCAAAACTAATTGACCTGGATTCTTCTAAGGTTACCGAACGGGATAAAAAGGATTTCTGGATTTTAATTCATCCAGAGAAAGCAAAGAAAAAAATTACCGAAAATGAGTGGGACTTATTTGAACAAAAGAAGCTGGATGATGATAAAATCTATGATCTTCAGCTTGATAGAATTACAGAAGAAGATTTAAATAGTCTTACTCCGCAAGAATTAGAGGTTTGTGCCATTTGGCGGGAAATGAACAGCGGCTACGCCCTGTCTCCGCAAATTGTGAAAAATAAGGACGTGACCCCTGAAGAATTTGCCGCAGTGAGTGAGAATTTGGAGAGCCTTCCAGGTGTGGATACTACTACAGACTGGGATCGCAGTTATGTTTTCGGTGATACCCTGAGGTCCATTTTAGGTGAAGTGTCTTCATCTGCATCAGGCCTTCCAAAGGATCAATTAGAAACGTATCTGGCAAAAGGATACAGCCGGAATGACCGTGTGGGAAAAAGTTATCTTGAACTAAAATATGAAGATGTCCTGCATGGGGAAAAGGCAAAAGTCAAGAATGTGACGGATAAAACAGGGAAGGTATTATCAACGGAGGTAATATCAGAAGGCCAGCGAGGAAAAGACTTAGTTTTGACCATTGATATGGATCTTCAGGCCCAGGTGGACAAAATTATTGAAGAAGAAATGTGGAAGGCTAAGCAAAGTCCAAACACTGGTCTAATGGATCGCGCATTTGTTGTCTTAATGGACCCTAATACGGGTGAAGTTTTAGCAATGTCCGGAAAGCAGATTGTGAAAAATAGTGAGACGGGCAAACAGGAAATGCGCGATTATGCCCAAGGAAATATTACAACATCTTATAATGTAGGTTCAGCTGTCAAAGGAGCGACCATTTTAACTGGTTATAAAACAGGAGCTATCCAGCCTGGTTCAACCCAAAAGGATGAACCATTGGTCATAAAAAATACGCCAGTTAAAAAGTCCTGGAAAACGTTCGGAACCATCAATGATTTAAGAGCGCTGCAGGTTTCTTCTAACGTTTATATGTGGAAGACGGTTATTGCGATGGCACATGGACAATATATTCCAAACGGCCCGCTTGTGTTGGATACAGATACCGCTTTTGATACCATGCGGAAAACGTTTAGCGAGTTTGGCTTAGGCATTAGGACAGGAATTGACCTTCCTAATGAAATGAGTGGTTTTCCAGGTTCTGAGGAAAAACCGGGGTTACTTCTGGACCTTGCCATCGGCCAGTATGACACCTATACACCGATTCAGCTCGCACAATATGTTTCCACTATCGCCAATGGAGGGAATCGCATTCAGCCGCATTTGGTTAAGCAAATTCGTGAGCCAAGTACGGATAATAATGAGCTTGGACCGATTGTGAAGGAAATCCAGCCAAAGGTGTTAAATCATCTAGATATGAAGGATGAATGGATCAATCGTGTTAAAGAAGGATTTCGGATGGTCTTTCAAGTTGGCGACGGTACAGGAGTCAGCTATTGGAAAAGTGCCCCATATAATCCTGCAGGAAAAACGGGAACCGCAGAAGCTTTTTATGACGGATCTGATAAATCAAAACGAGGTACAGAAGTTTGGAACATAAGTCTGGTAAGCTTTGCACCATTCGATAATCCAGAGGTTGCTATGGCTGTTGTTGTCCCATGGGCTTATCAGGGCAGCGGACCAAGCATTAACCATACAATTGGCCGACGAATAATGGATGCATATTTTGACTTAAAAAATGCACGCCAAAATGCCCCGTCAACTGCAGATCCAGTTGTGGATCAAAATGCAGAAGGTACGACAGTAGAAACTACCGAATAGAACAGGCAATAATAATGGACACTTGTCTCATAAGGAGGCAGGTGTCTTTTTTTATGAGATAGTATAAAAGTTTTAGACTTTGAGAATGGTCTTGCTCCAGGCCCTACAGCGCTGACAAGGGCGCTTGAGCTTTTCTTATAGATTAATAATTTTTTGGAATTTGTATCTAAAATGTCTGATTGACCTTATTTACATATTCTTCACGCAACTTTACAATTCCTTTACACTTGGTTAAAACTCGATTAACACTTATGCATTATTCTTAAACATGTAAGGCAGAGCAAATATATTAACCACCAAAATTCTTAGGGGGAATTACAGGAATGAAAAGCTTGAAGAAATTTAGCCTATTTGCACTATTAGCTGCTTTAATGGTATTTGCAGCTGCATGTGGAGGCGGAGCATCTAAAGATGATACAAATGGATCAGACAATGCTGAGCCAAAGACTGAAGAAAAAGAAGAACTTTCAGGTTCATTAGTTATATCTGGTTCATCTGCAATGCAGCCATTAGTTGCAGCAGCAGCTGAAGAATTCATGGCAGAAAATCCAAAGGTTGATATTCAAGTTAACGCTGGCGGATCTGGTACAGGCTTATCACAAGTGGCTGAAGGCTCCGTACAAATTGGTAACTCAGATGTTTTTGCTGAAGAAAAAGAAGGTATTCCAGCTGACGAACTTGTTGACCATAAAGTTGCAGTAGTTGGTATGACTGCAGCTGTTAACCCTAAGGCTGGCATTAAAGATATTAGTCAAGAAGATTTAATCAAGGTATTTACTGGTAAAATTACAAACTGGAAAGAACTTGGCGGAGCTGACCAAAAAATCGTTCTTGTGAACCGTCCAGACTCTTCTGGTACTCGTGCAGTATTTAATAAGTTTGCTCTTGATGGCGCTACTCCAGCTGAAGGAATCACTGAAGATTCTTCAAATACAGTTAAAAAGATAATCTCTGAAACTGACGGTGCAGTCGGTTACCTAGCATTCTCTTACTTCACTGATGATACTGTAACTCCACTGTCAATTGATGGCGTTGAAGCTACAGATGAGAATGTGCAAACTGGTAAATTCCCAGTTTGGGCATACGAGCATTCCTATACTAAGGGTGAGCCAGATGGCTTAGCCAAAGCGTTCCTAGATTACTTAATGACAGATGATATCCAAAATAACCTATTAAAAGAGCAAGGTTATCTGCCTGTAACAAAAATGAAAGTAGAACGCGATGCTGAAGGAAATCAAAAGGATATCTAATGGATTAACTAAATGATAGTTAATTTTCCGGGGTAGATGCTTTAATGCATTTGCCCCGTTACGACGTATTTTAGAGGAGTTTGGATTATTATGGAAAAGCTTCTTCCTGCAAGAGACAGATTGCTGAAGTCAAATAAAAGCCGGCTGGACGGAGAATGGCGCGGGAAAATAATCGTAATTGTATGTGCGATTATCATGATATCGGCAACGATTGCCATTACCATTTTTCTGGGGACAAAAGGCCTGCAATCCTTTATTAAAAACGGGATCAGCATTATAGAGTTTTTAACCAGCACTAAATGGAATCCAACAGATCCAGCAAACCCAGCCTATGGTGTTCTCCCATTTATTTTTGGGTCCTTTGCTGTTACGCTTTTATCTGCGCTAGTTGCAGCTCCATTAGGAATTGGCGGTGCTATCTTTATGACCGAGATCGCTCCTTCCTGGGGCAGAAAAATCCTGCAGCCTGTTGTAGAACTGCTAGTCGGTATCCCATCAGTCGTTTATGGATTTATCGGTCTGACGGTTTTAGTTCCATTTATCAGGGAGAACGTCGGTGGTCTGGGCTTTAGTTTGCTTTCCGGAACCATTGTCCTTTCCATTATGATATTACCAACGATTACAACCATTGCGACCGATGCAATCAGTTCACTGCCGAATCATTTGCGGGAAGGTTCTTATGCTTTAGGGGCAACGAGGTGGCAGACAATCCGAAGGGTATTAATCCCTGCTGCATTGCCATCACTCTTGACTGCCATCATCCTTGGCATGGCGCGTGCATTTGGCGAAGCCCTGGCCGTCCAAATGGTTATTGGAAATGTAAGGGATCTGCCAACAAGTATCCTAGACGCCTCTGCAACATTAACAACAATCATTACACTAAACATGGGTCATACCACTTATGGCAGCGTGGAGAATAACACACTGTGGTCAATGGGTCTTATCTTATTAATCATGTCCTTCGCGTTCATTCTCCTCATTCGTTATCTTTCATCAAGGAGGAGATTATAATGAATAGTAAAACTGCTGATCGGATTGCAACAGGTGTCTTTATTGCTATTGCTTTGATTATCGTTGCGGTTTTAGCTGGATTATTTTCCTATATTTTTATAAATGGGTTTAAAAATATTTCTTTAGAATTTTTAACAACTCCATCTAGTAATGTGCGTGCAGGCGGGGGAATCCGTGATCAATTATTCAATTCGTTTTATATTTTGTTTATTACCATGCTGATTACTGTTCCAATTGGAATAGGCGGCGGAGTTTATATGGCTGAGTATGCAAAACCCGGTAAAATTACAGATCTTATCCGTACATGTATTGAGGTACTGTCATCCTTGCCTTCCATAGTTATCGGCATGTTTGGCTTATTGGTGTTCGTTAATACAACTGGCTGGGGGTATACGATTTTAGGAGGGGCCTTGGCTTTAACCATTTTTAACCTTCCAACAATGGTGCGTACAACGGAGGATGCAATCCGTGCCGTACCGCGTGATTTAAAAGAGGCAAGTCTGGCATTGGGCATTACTCATTGGCATACGATTAAAACCGTTATTTTACCGACTGCCTTTCCATCGATTCTGACTGGAGGCATTCTGGCCGCTGGACGGGTATTTGGAGAAGCAGCAGCTTTATTATTTACAGCAGGCCTTTCAACACCTAGGCTGGATTATACAAACTGGAATCCTTTTTCAGACCAATCACCATTGAATATTTTCCGCCCTGCCGAGACGCTGGCGGTTCATATATGGTCAGTAAATACGCAAGGTTTGATCCCTGATGTAGACGAAGTTTCAAGCGGCGCTTCGGCCGTTTTAGTTATTTCCGTATTGATATTTAATTTAGGAGCCCGTTGGATTGGAAGCAGGATTCATAAGCGGATAACAGCAACTAAATAAAAAGGTGGGAGTCGAATCGTGACAGCCGTAAAGGAGAAAAGAACTGTGGATGTACCTGTTCCTAGTGATGGTGAGTTCCAGTCTGAAAACATTCTAACAGTAAAGAATTTAGAGATATATTATGGGGAGAAGCGTGCCGTAAATGGAATTTCAATGGATATTGAAAAAAACTCGGTAACTGCCTTAATTGGCCCATCTGGATGCGGGAAGTCCACCTTTTTACGAAGCATTAACCGGATGAATGATTTGATTCCCGGAGCCCGTGCAGCAGGAGAGATTCTTTATGAAGATCTTAATATTTTGTCGGAGAATATTAACGTAACCGCATTGCGAAAAGAAATCGGCATGGTATTTCAGAAGCCAAATCCATTTCCTAAATCCATTTACGATAATATTACCCATGCCCTTAAATTTGCCGGAATTCGAAAGAAGAGTATGTTGGATGAGATGGTCGAAGAAAGTTTAAGAAAAGCTGCTTTATGGGATGAAGTGAAGGATAGACTTGATAGGTCAGCACTTTCGCTTTCTGGCGGTCAGCAGCAGCGGCTTTGTATTGCCAGGACCATTGCCATGAAACCAACGGTTATTCTGCTGGACGAACCCTCTTCAGCCCTTGATCCGATTTCAAACGCGAAGGTTGAAGATTTGATTGTTGACTTAAAAAAGGACTATTCCATAGTCATTGTAACCCATAATATGCAGCAGGCTTCCCGGATTTCTGATAAAACGGCTTTCTTCTTAAGCGGGGACTTAGTCGAATATGACAAGACTGAAAAAATCTTTACAAATCCATCTGTTACAAAAACAGAGGAATACATTTCCGGCAGGTTTGGATAAGGGGGAGAACATATGTCTATACAAACCTTAACAAGAGATATCTTCGATGTGAAAGAGCTTAATCTATGGTATGGTGACCATCATGCCTTAAAGGATATTAACTTTCCGATTCAAAAGAAAGAAGTAACGGCCATGATTGGCCCTTCAGGATGCGGGAAGTCCACATTTTTAAAGACCCTTAACCTGATGAATAAAATGATTCCGAATGTAAAAATAACCGGTGAAGTGAATTTTGATGGGCAAAACATTTTAAATCCCAAAACTGATTTAGTAGAATTGCGTAAACATGTCGGCATGGTTTTCCAAAAGGGAAATCCATTCCCGCAATCGATTTACGATAATGTAGCCTACGGGCCAAGAATTCACGGCATCAAGAAGAAAAAGCATTTAGATGAAATCGTCACAAAGTCCCTAATGGATGTGGCGCTCTGGGATGAAGTGAAGGATCGTTTAAATGCCCCAGCACTCGGATTATCAGGCGGCCAGCAGCAGCGGCTTTGTATTGCAAGAGCTCTTGCAACAAAACCTGATGTGCTGTTGATGGATGAGCCCACCTCTGCTCTTGACCCGATTTCAACCTTAAAAATTGAGGAATTAATCTTTGAATTAAAAGAAAAATATACCATTGTGATCGTGACACACAATATGCAGCAGGCAGCAAGAGTTTCTGATAAAACAGCATTCTTTTTAATGGGAGAACTGATTGAATTCGACGAAACCGCAAAGATTTTCTCCATGCCAAAGAATTCAAGAACTGAGGACTATATTACAGGAAGATTTGGGTGATGTTCATGAATACTAGATCCAATTTTGATCAAAGTTTAAAGGAATTAAAATCTCTGCAATTAAAAATGGCGGACGAAGCGCAAACCGCCATCAAAAATGCGATGCGGGCACTGTTGAATCAAGATCTCGGACTCGCTAAAAAAATCATTGATGGCGATAATGTCATTGATGACCTTGAATATGAAATTCATGAAAAAGCGTTAATGCTAATTGCCCGGCAATCACCAGTTGCCAAAGATTTACGGAGACTTCATGTAGCGTTAAGTGCTTCTTCCGAAGTGGAGCGGTTGGGGGATATTGCTGTTAACATTGCAAAATCTGCCGTTCATATTGGTAATGAAAAACATGTTAAAGAGCTGATCGATATCCCAAATATGATGGAAATGGCATTAGAGATGGTTACGGAGTCCATTACTTCATTTTATTCCGAAGATATTGAACTTGCAAAAAAATGTGCTGCAAAGGATGACCAGGTGGATCAGATGTTCGGAAACTTAGTTAAAGAACTTCTGACCTACATACCTCAGAACCCTGATTTTACAAATCAAATTATCCAGTTAGCCTTTGTTTGCCGCTATATCGAAAGAATCGCTGATCACTCAACAAATATTGCAGAGAATGTGGTTTATCTTGAAACAGGAAAACGATACAATCTCAATGATTAAATAATGGAACAAATGTAGGATGGGACACTTGAGTGCTCATCTTTTTTTGTCGAAAATACATGCCGGTTCATATGGCAAAGGCTCCCCCAAAAAAATTTTCCCATTTAAAAAACTTATCAACACTAGTGAGAGCAAAAACCGACAAATTGCGTTTATTGTCTGTTTTTCCTTCTAGTGTTACGATTAACTTATCTTCACAGAATATTTGGGCTTTTTATCTATATAATGATAGGTTAAGGTTGAAGAACTATGATGAAGCTTAATAAAATCAACGAATTGGCACAACTGAAAAAGAAAGAGGAACCCTCCGTCTATTCGCTGCCGCCTCACTTTGAACCTCCGATAAATGAAATAAAAATGAGGCTGGTTTCTCCTGATAAAATCGCATTATTCTGGGATACAACAGATCTGCCAAAAAAAATAATCCAATCGTTTTTTTGTCTCCGGTTTGACGACTTAATTACCGTTATCAGAATATATGACGTTACTGATATTAATTTTAATGGAAACAATGCTCATCACTTCTATGAATTAGCCATCCCCTATCAGAATGGCTGCTGGTTGATTAAGGGATTGTCCGGAAATCGCTGGTATTTGTCGGAAATAGGGGTGTACCTGAATGAAAAGCAGTTTTTCCCATTTTTTCGCTCCGGCAGCATTCAGCTGCCAAATAACCAGCATCTGAATGCCTATGATTCCAATCATGAATTGCCGCAAGTTAAGCAGGCTAATCAGGGTGGCCCTAACTGGCGTGATTATGTCAGTACCTATAGTTATTATCGGAACCGGGAGGGCAATCATGACTGATGTTCTTCAAAAGGGTATCACTCCCTCAGGGTTAAAGATACTAATGCTTTGTTGGGAATATCCTCCAAATGTAGTCGGCGGATTATCCAGACATGTCTTTGGTTTATCGGTTCATCTCGCCAAAGCCGGTCATCAAGTTCATGTAATTACTGCAAGTATTGAGGGTCTAACGCCATTTGAAATCATTGATGGAGTGCATGTTCACCGCGTAAAGCCCGTCAATGGCGATGATGGGGATTTTCTGGCATGGATTGCCGGGCTAAATTTGGCAATGGCCTTTATGGGAGATAAATTGAACGGAGGAATGAAGTTTGATTTGATTCATGCCCATGATTGGCTTGTCGGGGCAGCAGCGATTGTTTTAAAGGACTCATTAGGTGTTCCCGTCTTATCAACCATACATGCCACCGAGCATGGCAGAAATAATGGCATCCATACAGAATTTCAGCGGTTTATACATGAAAGAGAGCAGCAGCTAATTTCAGAATCCCAGCATTTGATCGTCTGCAGTGATTATATGAAGCAGTCCTTAACCACTGTTTTTTCAGTGACTCCGAACAAACTTTCAGTCATTCCAAATGGAGTTGGCACTTCTACTTCTGTACAGGTAATGGTGGAGGAAATCTTTCCTTCATTAAGTCAGCGTAAATATATTTTTTCAATTGGCAGAATGGTCAAAGAAAAAGGATTCGAAACGATTATGGAGGCGGCAGCAATCGCCAAACAGAGGAAGCTGGATTATTTTTTTGTTATTGCCGGCAAGGGGCCAATGCTGCTTGAATATAAGAAACAGGTTGAACAGCAGGGCTTAACCGATTTTGTAGAATTCATTGGCTTTGTAACGGACGTACAAAGAAATTCCCTTATAGCTGGCTGTGAAATGGCTGTCTTTCCTAGTCTTTATGAGCCCTTTGGCATTGTCGCCCTTGAAACGATGATTTTTGGGAAACCGACGATCGTTTCTAATACAGGAGGGTTAAAGGGAATTGTGAAACATCTGAAAACAGGCTTGCTGATGAATCCAGGAAATGCCGAAAGCCTGTTAAATCAAGCTGCCTATTTGATGGAGAACCCAAAAATATCGAAAGAAATAGGTTCTAGGGGCAGACAGATAGCGTTGAGTTTATATGGCTGGAAGAGAATTGCTAATGAAACTGGGAAATTAATGGAGGACATTGTATTAGGCATGCAGGTACATGGGGATGAGGAAACCTTTACAATGAAATCTTAATAAAAATTGGGGTAATGAAGATGAAATTAATCAAACCGCAAAAACCGAGTGAGACTGTCAAGCGCCGATATTCAGCGGAACACCTTCAATTTGTGCCTGGAATATGGGTGAATGAGAAGTACTATTGGCTTTATAACAGTACCGAAAAAGTGATTTATGATGAGTCATTAATTGTGAGAGTGAAACAGGAGCATATTCATTCGAAAATTCGTTTTTCAAAAATAATCGTCAGTAATCACAGTCATCAAGAAAAAGATATCAAGCTCATGGCCATGCATTATTTTCCATCTATTGACCAAGACCACTTGACCTTTGTTTCCCCGGCAGATAATCGCATTTTTCATCTAAATGGTGAGGAAGTATTTTTAGTTAACGGTAAAACGGCTGATAGCGGAATCCACCAATACACGACAATCCCAATTTGGAAGGCTTTTACCAGCCACATATGGAATTCACCGCAAAATGGGGCATTAAAGTATCAGCCGATGGCTAAAGGGCCGGCAGCGAGTATTTTTGCCATGGATCTGAAGGTGGAACAGCATGGATCCATTAAAGCCAATACATGGACGATTACTGGAGCAGGGAGAAATGAAGTAATTTCTATGGAGCAAGCTCTTTTAAAAAACAGACTAGCATTTCCCTTTGAAAAATGATATTATAGAAAAGTCGTATGGACTTTACTAGCTTAATCGTTTGGAGGGAAATGAACATGCGTGTAAATATTACGTTAGCTTGCACTGAGTGTGGAGACCGTAACTATATTTCTACAAAAAATAAACGTAACAACCCAGATCGTCTTGAGCTTAAAAAATATTGCCCAAGAGAAAAGCGTACAACTGTACACCGTGAAACAAAATAAGCAGCAGGGCTTCCTGCTGTTTTTTTTATATGAAAAAAGGAGGGAGAGCCATGTCGGATAAAATCTCTATTCGAGCTGGGATGAAACAGGCCCTTTCTAAACTGAGTAAACCGATTTACGAGGATTATTCATATAAGATTGCCTGCAGACTTTATCAGGAAAAAGTGTGGAATGAAGCACAAGTCATAGGCATCACTGTTTCAAAGCCGCCTGAACCTGATACATACCAAATTATCCGCAAAGCATGGGAAGCAGGGAAACAAGTGGCTGTCCCAAAATGCCATTCCCGTGACAAGCAGTTAACTTTTCGGACTCTAACTGAATTTTCTCAGCTTGAATCTGTTTTTTTTGGATTATATGAACCGAGGGAGGAAATGACTAACGAAGTAATTGCGGATCGGTTGGATTTAGTTATCGTGCCGGGATTAGCCTTTTCAACGGACGGCTTCCGTATTGGCTTTGGCGGCGGATATTATGACCGTTTTTTAAGCCGTTATTCAGGAAATACGCTATCGCTGGCATTTAATGAACAAATCATGGATGAGCTTCCTGCTGAAGACCATGACATCCCTGTTCAATGCATTATTACTCCTGATAGGATTTTGAAAATTAGATGAACCAAACCGTTTTTTTCATCGTCGTTATTGTGTTAGGCGGCTTAGCTGGTTATCATTTTAAATTTTTAGATAAATCCGGGGCCATTGCAGCCATGGCGGTTGGAATTTCTATTTTAATCGGGATTGGCCTCAGAGGCTTATTGCTGCTGGGTATATTTTTCACTACCTCTAGTTATTGGTCTATTTATAAAAAATCGGCAAAGCACCGTATGGAAGAAAAATTGGCTAAGGGCTCAACAAGAGATTGGCGCCAAGTTGCAGCGAATGGAGGAGCAGCCAGCCTTTATAGTATCCTATACTATTTTGATCATAACCCAGTCTGGTTTATCGGCTTTGCCGTTAGTCTTGCCAGTGCCAATTCTGATACATGGGCATCCGAAATAGGCAGTTTAAGTAAAAGAGAACCAATTTTTATTAAAACGATGAAACCGGTTGAAAGAGGGACATCTGGTGCGGTCAGTTTATTGGGAAGTATTGCAGCACTGGCAGGCTCCCTGTTAATTGCCTTCATTAGTTATTGGCTGTTTAGTCTAACCTTTTTCGTTAGTCTGGCTATTTTTATTTTTGGATACATAGGGAATGTCATTGATACTTTGATTGGTGCTTTTTATCAACAAACTTACCACTGTCGGATTTGTGGTCTCACGACAGAGAAAAGGGTTCACTGCAGTCAGCCTACGGACAAAATAAAAGGCATTTCATTGGTGGACAATGATATGGTGAATTTTTTATCAAGTTTGCTGGCCTCCATGGCGGCAATTGGATTCTTTTTATTATAATAGGCAAAGGGTTCATCCAAATGGCAGATGACCATTTGGCTATCAAAATTTTTTTGTTTAATACAATCTTTTTCGGAGGGATGGCTATGTTACATCGGGTAAATCGAGTAGCGCTTATAGGCACAGGATTTGTTGGTTCAAGCTATGCGTTTGCTATGCTGAATCAAGGAATAACAGAAGAACTTGTCTTAATAGACTTAAATAAAGAAAAAGCTGAAGGGGATGCCATGGATTTAAATCATGGTCTTCCTTTTGCTCCGTCACGCACAAAAATTTGGTTTGGCAGTTATGAGGATTGTGGGAAAGCCGATATTGTGGTCATCACTGCGGGGGCCAATCAAAAACCTGGTGAAACCCGTTTGGACCTTGTTGAAAAAAATACGAAAATTTTTAAGAGTATTGTTGATGGAATACTAGCAAGCGGATTTGATGGGATTTTCTTGGTGGCAACCAATCCAGTTGACATTTTGACCTATGCTGTTCGAAAATTCTCTGGTTTTCCAAAAGAGAGGGTCATTGGCTCTGGAACCATTTTGGATACCGCACGTTTTCGGTTTTTGCTGGGGGATTATTTTGATGTAGATACCCGAAATGTTCATGCTTATATCATTGGCGAACATGGTGATACAGAACTCCCTGTTTGGAGCCATGCCGATATTGCTGGTATGGAGATAGAAAAATGGAAGAAAACGCACGGAACCAGCCAGAAAGATTTAGATCAAATGTTTGAGAATGTCCGAGATGCAGCCTACCATATCATCGAGCGCAAAGGGGCTACCTATTATGGGATTGCCATGGGGCTGGTGAGGCTGACAAAAGCCATTTTGCAAAATGAAAACTCTGTACTGACCGTTTCCGCCTATTTGGATGGGGAATATGGACAGAATGATATTTATATTGGCGTGCCGGCTATTGTAAATCGAAAGGGAATTAGAGAGATTGTAGAACTGGAATTAAATGAAACTGAGAAACAAAAGTTCGAGCATTCTGTCAACGTCTTAAAGAAAACAATGGAATCTGTTTTTAAATAATCCTGACCTCAAATAACGGCTGTTTCAATTTGGTGCCTGCCGGAAGGTATGTATTGAAGCAGCAGTTATTTTTTATGGATAAAATTTGCGTGTATTTCAAAGGATAATCAATAGGAGGGATTTACATGTCACGCATTTTATCCACTATTTTGATGATTGTCTCATTAGGGTTTATTGTTTACAAGTACCGTTACCGGATCATTAACATTCTCCTTGGCTTAAGCTGGATACGCCGGCTGGCGGTCGGTTCAATGATGCGTTTGCCGGGTGTAAAACAAAAATTAATGGGATCTGCATTTGGAGGAGGACCATCTGAATGGTGAATGCCGCAGATGGTTTTTTTTTTTTTGAAATCGTTACTACTATTTTTTAAATGTTTAGTCATTAATTTTCTATGGCATTTCATATAATCCTATCTCCCGTTTTCGATTATAATGAAGGTATGGCAAACGAATAAGATGATGTTAAGCAAAAAATAATACATACTGTTTAATGGAAAGTAGGGGAGAAATGAGCAATAGAGAGAGTTATGTTTTCTGGAGGATGGCGAATGCTTTAATAACTGAACATGGGTATCGAATCATTCAACTATTCGAAAACCAAAGGGAACTTTGGCTTGAAAAAATGGAAAACAGGAATGCCCCAGTAATTAGAATGTTACTCGAAAACATGGACTGGGGAAATGCGATGCAGCGTGATATAGAATTTACTGCCGCTAATGGGGAAAGCGTGCGCAAGCAGCTTGGCCGAAATAAGTTAGATGTAATAAATATATATATTAGTGAGTTTCCCCCGGTTGATGATTATAAGTTTCGTCTCGAGAATCCATTTGTTTTTCCGGACAAAAATAAAACAACGGTCCATTCTTTTCTTTTTGCAAGGGGCATAAGTGAAACAGCTTTTCAGCTGCTTTCAACCCGGCTTGGAAAAGATCTTCAATTTTCTATTGCTGATGATTATTCAGAGCAGGAGATTCATCTGCAGAAAAAGGCTGCTGTGGATTATGCGATTAATCAGGTAAAACAAGACCGGGCCATTTTGCAGAATAGTAAACCTTTGTTTACCTATGTGTTTATCATTATTCAAATAGCCGCTTTTTTATGGCTGGAGCTAAATGGCGGCAGCACCAACACATCCACCCTTATTAAATACGGCGCAAAAGTCAATCAGCTAATTGATCAAGGAGAATGGTGGAGGTTTATCACACCTGTCTTTCTTCATATAGGCCTTTTGCATTTGGTCATGAATACGATTTCCTTATATTTTTTAGGAACATTGGTCGAACGTATATATGGCAGGTTCAGATTTCTGCTGATTTATTTGATTGCCGGATTTGCAGGAGTAATAGCCAGCTTTATTTTTAGTCCGAACCTTTCAGCAGGAGCGAGTGGCGCCATATTTGGCTGCTTCGGGGCCCTGCTGTATTTTGGCGCCGCAAATCGCAAACTATTTCTCCGTACCATGGGTTTAAATGTCATTATTATTCTGATTATTAATCTTGTTTTTGGATTCACTACATCAGGCATTGATAATGCTGGCCATTTGGGAGGATTAGCCGGAGGGTTCTTGGCTGCCGGAATCACCCATTTTCCTAAAAAAAGAAGCGTTTTGCGCCAGTTAGGCTTTTTGATTTTAACAGGAGGCATTGTTTGGGCCTCGCTATCCTATGCGTTTAGTGGATCGGGGCATTCTCAAGATGAGAGTACTGTTTTGGTTTTAGCCCAAGACTATCTGAAGCAAAATAATTATCAAAAAGCGTATGAATTGCTCAGCAGATTTGAAGGCACTTCAGAATCTCCTACAGAAAGAACTTATTTTCTGTTGTCGTATGTTGAAATAAAGCAGGGTAAACTAGATGATGCCAAATTACATCTTCAACAGGCAATTAAACTAGATTCAGGTTTCCATGAAGCCTATTTTAATCTGGCGCTTGTTAATCTTGAGCAAAATGATTTAGAACAGGCAAAAATAAACGCTCAAAAAGCCGCTGACCTAGAACCGGACCAAGAGGAATATTCTGCATTGGTCCAAGAAATCAATGGGCGGCTTCAATCATCTGGCGAAGAAGAATAGGGCTGCCGTCCTTTGTCTCTGTCAGAACTAATAAATGAGTTTGATTTTTAGCTAAAAGAATGAGCGGGATGGTGCTGCCTTCAGGAGAGACGGTAGTGCCATCCTGTTTTTTTATGCCGTTAATATAATTTTTATAGATGCCTTCCCAAAGCTGCCCTATGATTTTGTCCGAGGCAGCTTTTGAAAAACCAGGGAGACCGGTTTTGGCACGATTATTGAAAATGGGCAGCGGATAGGCCTGGTATTCACTAAGTGGAACGGAAAAATGCCTCACCCCTCTATTCCAGCTGTAATAGAGCATCCGCTCTGTTTGTTCATCCAATTTCTGTTTCCATTCCCGCTCTGAATTTGTTTTTGGTGATCGAAATGAAAAAACAGAGTTCGGAGGCTGAGAAATAATATACAAAGAGTCTTCCGACATCGCCTGCGAGCTGAAAATTTCGCTGTTCCCCTCATGGAGCTCGGCATGATGAAAGGTGATTGCTTGAAGCAAGCCGGTTTGCCTTGGAAGACTTTTTTCTTGCGCAAGTGAAGCCGTATTTTGCTTCCACTCCCCAAGTTTTTCAATCAGCCGGCCATTCAAAAATAACAAGCCGGCATCTTGGCGCAAATATGCCTTTCGGTCCAAAGTAGAGCTGATTTTCCAAGAAATGGATTTAGGATCCTCCAGTGAAAGCGAGGTCTTAACCGTCTTAAAGGAGACGTTTGGTTCGATTGGAAAAAAAGTAATACTTTCTATAGCCTTTGGGGCACTAAGAAAGTGAAATATAATATAGGCTGCTATGGCAATCATACCTAATCCTGCCGCATAATATGTGTTTTTCAAGAAAGCATTCATCCCTCCGCATTTTTTTGGACAGTAAAGATTGTCCTACTATTGTTATATGGGATTAGAATGCATGAAATGCCTAAAACAAATGGGGGGATCTGGGAAATTTTAATCCGCGGGGATGACAAGATTGCCTTGAGGACTCATTTGCCATAGGGTATACTTTGATTGTAGATTATGCTCTCCATAATAGGTTAAGGTGAAAGAAACTATGAAAACGATTTATGAAATTCAACAATACTTGAAAAGATTTGGATCCATTATTTATATTGGTGACAGAACAGCAGATCTTCAATTAATGGAATTGGAGTTAAGGGATTTGTATCAGTCACAGCTTATTGAAACGAAGGATTATCAAACTGCTTTGTTAATTTTACGGCATGAAATTCAATTAGAAAAAGAGAAAAAGTCTAAGCAAAGTTAGGTGAAGAGAATGGCAAATCAATGGATTGCAGCAATCGACTTGGGTGGGACCACTTCTAAAATTGCCTTTATTTCTCAAGGCGGAGAAATTATTCATAAATGGGAAATTCCTACTGATAACTCAAATGAAGGTGCAAATATAACTGCCAATATAGCAGCATCCATAGATGTAAAGCTAAAAGAAATCGGGGCCACCAAGGAAGATTTACTGGGAATTGGTATGGGCGCACCGGGCCCTGTAGATTATGAAACTGGGGTTATATTAAATGCGGTTAATTTGGGCTGGAAGGATCATTTTCCGTTAAAGCAAAGTTTGGAGGCAGCCAGCTTATTGCCAGCTGCTGTTGAAAATGATGCCAATTGTGCAGCACTAGGTGAAATGTGGATGGGTGCAGGAAAGGGAGCAAGGGATCTGGTTTGTGTCACACTTGGAACAGGTGTGGGAGGTGGGGTTATCGTCGATAGCCGCATCGTCCAAGGCGTAAATGGGGCTGCAGGAGAAATTGGCCACAGTACAGCTGTTCCATTTGGTGGTGCCCCTTGCAATTGCGGTAAAACTGGCTGTCTTGAAACGATTGCTTCTGCGACTGGTATTGTTCGTTTGGCACTGGAGGAAATTAAGAAGGGTGATCTCCAAGGAGAATTAACATCCATGTATGCTAATCAGCAAAAAATTACTGCTAAGGATGTTTTTGATTTGGCGAAGACCGGGGATCCGATTGGACAAAAAGTGTTAAATGAAGTTTCCTTCCATTTAGGATTAATTTTGGCGAATTTAGCGAATACCCTTAATCCGGAGAAAATTGTGCTTGGCGGAGGTGTTTCCAAAGCGGGCAGCATTTTGCTAGACTCTGTTAATGACTATTTTGCAAAATTTGCCTTTCCAGCCGTGAAAAATTCTACTAAACTAGCCTTAGCTACTTTAGGAAATGATGCGGGAGTCATTGGGGCTGCCTGGCTCATTAAAAATAATTTGCCATCCACTATTTAGTGCCTGCTGAAATGCAGGTTTTCTTTTTCGAATAAATGACTGTCTGAATTTTTTAGAAATTGAAACATTACGATAGGATTTAACGTAATATCATGTGAGAGGAGGGGGGAAATGCTTCTTAATCACTGGAGAGATTTTTCAAAAGAATATACTCTGATTTTACTTGTCATGGTGATTACCCTTCTCTTAGGGGCATGTAAAAATCAAAATCCGTCCAAGCTTGCTAATCCGGCTGAAAATGAAATAAATAACCCTCCGGCAGAAGCGTCAGTGGGACAATGGAAACTGCCCATATCTATTCAAGAGGGTGAATTTTATAAAGTTATAGGCTGGACCTCTGACACGGAAGTGGTCTATATAACCAATCAGGGGCAAACTTCTTCCATCTATCGATACAATCTCTTATCAGGGACGAGTGAGCTCATCTATCGAAGTGAATCACCTGTTGTTACAGGGCTCATCAGCCCATCCAAGCAATTTATTTTAATCCATTCTTCCCCTTCCACCTATGAGGGGGTCGTGACAATCATTGATTTAAAAGGAAACCAAAAGCTGACCCAATCAATTCCTTCCCATGAGCTAAGTTTTGAGTGGAATCCTTACAATGAAGCGGAAATACTTGTATCCAAATTCAATGAGGATTGGACATACCAAACTTTCCTGTTGAATGTAAAGCAGGGAACGATGCAGGAGCTGCTGCTGCCTCAGCCGTTTATCAAATGGCAGGATGAAGGAAGGATGGTCTATTTAGATTGGGACAAAGAAGAGCCAGGTTTATTTGCTCCTCTGATCGTAAGAAGCCTTGCTGAAGGATCAGATAAAACATTATTTGAGGCGGTTATCCATTACAACATGTTTGGAAACCGCTTGTTGACCATAACTGTGGACGGCAAAGACCCATCTGAATCTACCTATTCCTTATATAATGAACAGTTTCAGGAAATCTTTTCCTTCTCAATTCCGCAGCTTTCCATGTACTCCGATTGGTTAATCCCGTATTATGACTACAATGGAAACAAGAAACAATTTATGACGCTGCAGCCAGTCACCAGCGGGGAAGCTGATTTCTATACGGATGGGTTTGATATGGTCAGTTACGATGTAAAGAATGGGAATCATCAGTTGATCCTATCCGGCATAGAAAATGAGCCAATTCTGTTTTCTCCATCCGGTGACATGCTGCTTTACGGTCATCAACTTGAAAAGGCAATCGATTTGAAGGAAAAAAAAGTTTACCATTTATTTGGGGAATGATTTCCAATGGTCATTCTTTTTCTTTTGTGCATGACTGTGTTAAAATCACGTTGATGTTTACATAAGTGGAGGTGCAGCAAATGGCGATTGTGGATGTAACCGTGATTCCGATTGGGACGGAAACTCCCAGCGTGAGTAAGTATGTAGCTAGCGTGCAAAAGGTATTGCAGAATTATGAAAGGGATGGGAAAATCCGTTATCAGTTAACTCCTATGAATACGGTCATTGAAGGAGAGTTACCTGTCCTGTTTGAAGTGATTCAAGCGATGCATGAAGTCCCATTTTCTGAAGGAATTCAACGGGTTTCAACGACGATTCGAATCGACGACCGAAGAGATGTGAAGCGGACAATGGAATATAAGGTTGAGAGGGTCCAGCGGCTTTTAGAGGAAGAGTAACAAAAAAAGACTGTCATTTGACAGTCTTTTAATGTGTTCCAGTAGGATATCCTGAATTGATAAGGGTCATGACGGTGAACCAGCCGAATACGGCAAAAGATGCTACTCCCCAAAATGCGCCCAAGAAATTTTTGCTCTTCAGGGACTTCAATGCCCCAAGTGCAGCAAGTATTGTTACTAAAGCGAAAATAATGACTAATCCCATGATAATCCCCCTTTTTCCGTTTGAAACAAGCCGTGCTTGACTATTATTAGTATGTACCAATGTTATTGCATTCGTTACCTATTTTATATTTTTTTCCTGAATTTGTCGAGGTAAAATATAAATTCTCTGACAATATGACCAAAGGAACCGCCTAATTTTGGCATTGGCCTTTTTTATAGCCTCCAATTCTTTCTTAGAATGGATATTTGGTGTAATATTATTTTATCGTAATTCGGATTGGAGGTAACAGATTGTGAAATGGCAGCAAATTCCCTTGGGAGGGATTCAAACAAACTGTTATATAGTCGAAAATGCAGATCGTACCTGCCTTATCTTCGACCCTGGCGGTGAAGCGAAAAAGCTGATTAATCTTCTAAACAGCAGAAGATTAAAGCCGCTTGCAATTTTGCTGACGCATGCTCATTTTGATCATATCGGTGCAGTTGATGTGGTAAGGGAGCGTTATAGCATCCCTGTTTATTTACATAAACAAGAGGAAAAATGGCTTGGCGACCCTAAAATGAATGGTTCCGACTTTTTCTCACTTATTGAGCCTGTCATTGTTAATCCTGCAGATGAAATCATGAAAGAAGAGGGGGCCCTTCAAATTCATGATTTTGTGTTCCATGTCTATCACACCCCGGGCCATTCGCCGGGAAGCGTCTCCTACTATTTTGATAAGGAGGGCTTTGTCATATCAGGCGATGCCCTATTTCAAGGCAGCATTGGCCGGACAGACCTGCCTGGAGGAAATCAAATACAGCTGTTAAAAAGTATTCATGATAAACTTTTGACACTGCCAGAAGAAACCTATGTCTTGTCTGGACATGGGCCAGTGACGACCATTGTGGATGAAATGGACAGCAATCCATTCTTAAACGGTTTCTAACGATAGAAAGACCCTTCTCATTTGAGAAGGGTCTTTCTGGGGGATGTTCTATTCATATAATGGGAGGGATATTGTTAAGCTACTATCCTACAATATTATAAAGTTTTCACTATGTCAATAGTGTTAATGTAAAGGAGTTCCAATGATCACCTATTTGCAAAAATTAATTTCCAATTCCCAAGATAAAATGATTTCTTATGCAGATTTTATCTCCGAAGCGCTTTATCATCCTGAATATGGATATTACATGAAAGACTCCCAGAAAATCGGGCGATTGGGGGATTTTATTACTACGAGCAACGTCTCGGATCTATTCGGGAAAATAATGGCGAAATGGCTGTTGTCTGTTTTTCATCAATTAGATATGGCTCCGTCTATCTGTGAAGTTGGCGCTGGCAATGGCCGGTTTGCCTATGCCTTTCTTCAGGAATGGCATAGATTGGTTGACGAGCCGATCCGATACATCATTGTGGAAACCAGTCCTTATCATCGAAAACTGCAGAGCCAATTGTTAAAGGGTTTTTCATCGGTCACCCAATTAGAAAGCTTAATGGACGTAAAGGGATTTGAAGGGGTTTTCTTCAGTAATGAGCTTTTTGATGCATTACCAGTCCATGTCATTGAACAGCAAAACGGTAAGCTAATGGAAATTATGGTGGGCTGTGAGAATGGCAAGCTGACCGAGAGAAAGATATTGCTTACAAATCCTGCAATCCTAGCGTTTTTACAGCAAAGCAAACTAGAGTTAACAGAAAACCAACGAATCGAGATTCCTTTAGTAATGGAAAACATACTTGGCCAAATTTCTTCAGCCATTGCGAAAGGCTTAGTGATATCTGTGGATTATGGCTATACAAATACAGAGTGGATGGAGCCAAGCAGGAAAAACGGAAGCTTGCGAGGATACAGTCAACATAAGATGCTGGACAATGTTCTAGTCCATCCTGGGGACATAGACATCACCACACATGTTCATTTTGATTATTTGATTGAAAAAGGAAACGAATTGGATTTACGTTTCTGTTCCAAGCTGCGGCAGGATGATTTTTTGATAAAAGCCGGCATTCTAAAGGAATTGGAAGAATCGTACGACCCCAATCCGTTTTCTGAAGCGGCCAAGCGAAACCGGGCCATTCGAAGTTTAATCCTGCCTGGAGGAATGAGCTCTTATTTTCATATGATCATCCAACAAAAAGGAATTAAAATAGACGAATCAGCATTGTTTGAGAATTGACAAAAGAGAAAAAAACGCCGGATAGTTCCGGCGTTTTTTCGTGCTTACTTATTGACTCCAAGCTGCATCATGAACGTAGTCCAATATGTAAAGCCTGCGAAAAAAATGGTTAAATATGCCCCGAATACATACATATACATGCGTTCAGATAGCTTCAAGTAGCTAAGAAGTACAAAGAACCCAGTTTGGGCTAAAAATAGCATTGCCGTTTTATTCATATCACCTAGATAAAACATAACAGTAAAAATACCTGTCCAAAAACCCATTACCCTGAACATCCGATCCATATGTATCCCTCCTTTACCCCTCAATAAATACCATCAATTCTATATTATAAGGAAAGGAAGGAAGAAAGTAAATATTCGTTTCAACTTAATTGGCTATCACTACTTGATAGGAACAGGTATCGCAGCCAGAAATCATATTTTCCTGCTCAATCAGTTCAACAGAATCAAATAAAGTTTCAAACATGCCTTTTAAAAATTCATGATGCATACTGCAAACGGATTCGGTCTCCTCTGCCACTTCTTTAAATGGGCAGTTGAAAATTTGAAAGTAAATTTTTGTATTATCGCTGTTTGCCTCAAATTCTGGATAAAAACCAGCAAGAGTCGCTGCACTTTTTAGTATGGATAACTTATCTTCAAAGGTTAAATCTTCGCCAACCGGCCTTTTGGCCATTTCTTGTTCCATCACTTCTGTCCCAAATTGTTTGCCTGTTAAAAAGAGTGCTCTTTTTCCCAAATCACCCAAGGACATCATGGTTTTTATGGCAACCTTAGATAAAAGCATATAATCACGGTACGGGAAATGAAGCTGGATTACATCGTCAGACAACCGATACAGTCTGCTTGGCCTGCCGCCTTTACCGGTTTTCTTTGTTTCAGAAACCAGCATGTTAACATCTTCGAGTTTTGACAAATGCAATCTGGCTACATTTGGGTGAATGTTAAAATTATCTGCTACCTCTTGAACAGTTACTTCTTTGTGGCGTTTTGTGATGTATTGATAAATGTAATAACGTGTTGGATCTGACAAAACGTTTGTTATCTTTAGTGTTTGTTCCATCTCGGTTCACCTCGGACCCCCATAATTTATTCTATTATAATATAGGGGGGATAAAGTGGGAACGCAGTTAACAATGTAAACACTATATGTTTAGAAAATGTTCACAATTTAAGACGATATATTGTAACAATTAAAAAAAGATACTGAAAAAAATATTTATTTTTTATAAAATGAAGCAGGAGGGTGATGGAACTTGTCGAATTATAGAAGTGATTAATAAAAAAGGTGGTGGTTCCCATTGTAAGTGACATTGAAATTTTAGCAGACAGGATTATCTCCGATGCTGCACGAAACCAGGCAACAGATATTCACATCATTCCCCGTAAAAATGATACGCTCATCCAATTCCGTTTAACAAACAGGCTAATTCCCCGATTAACTTTACCTAAAGATGAATGCGACCGGCTCATTTCCCATTTCAAATTTAAGGCAAATATGGATATAGGCGAAAGAAGACGCCCTCAAAGCGGTGCCATTTTTTGTGAAGTGAATGGAGAATTAATGGGCCTCCGGCTCTCGACACTTCCATCCAATAACAGGGAAAGCCTAGTGCTTCGGCTTCTGCCCCAACAAAATCAAATCCCCTTTCACCAGCTCTCATTATTTCCATCCATGACAAGAAAATTGTTAGCTCTCCTTAAACATGCCCACGGCTTAATCATCTTTACTGGTCCGACAGGCAGCGGCAAAACAACCACGCTCTACTCCTTAATTAATGAAACAGCCCACTTATTTCAGCGCAATGTGATCACTCTTGAGGATCCGATTGAGAAGAATTACGACTCGGTGCTGCAAGTCCAGGTGAATGAAAAAGCAGGTGTCACCTATGCGGCCGGACTGAAAGCGATATTGCGGCATGATCCTGACATTATTATGGTGGGGGAAATCCGAGATGCAGAGACCGCCAGAATTGCTGTAAGAGCTGCGTTGACCGGTCATTTAGTCTTGAGCACCATGCATACAAGAGATGCAAAAGGGGCCGTGTTTCGGCTTCATGAGTTCGGGGTTAACTGGCTGGAGGTAGAGCAAACATTAATCGCTGTCACAGCCCAAAGATTGGTGGAATTAACCTGTCCGTTTTGTGAAGGAGAGTGTTCGCCTTATTGTTATTCCTACGGAAGATGGAAAAGAGCCAGTGTATTTGAATTATTGTCGGGGAGAAATTTGTCTGCTGTGATGAAATCGGCAAAGGGAGAAAAGACGGAAACAAGGTATCGGACACTAAAAGATATGGTCAAAAAAGGGAT
This sequence comes from Neobacillus muris, assembly GCF_943193175.1. Classification (GTDB taxonomy): domain Bacteria; phylum Bacillota; class Bacilli; order Bacillales; family Cytobacillaceae; genus Neobacillus; species Neobacillus muris. Next base: position 99,044 of record NZ_CALPDF010000009.1, on the reverse strand, counting down.
CGTCCTCGGGTATATCCAAGAGTCCGAATACAACCGCCTGGTGTATGACGATGAACAGACGTAAATGGCCAGTAGATGAGCAGGCTAGTTTCCTTAGACGAGTTGGTGAATTGCTGGCACGGGGATACCCGATTGCGGAGGCAATCGAATCGATATCCTTGCATTTACCTAAACACCGAAAGGAGGTGTTAAAGGATTGTTTGCAGGAATTAAAAAGAGGGATCCCGTTTCATGATGTATTGGACCAACTTGGTTTTCACAATGATTTAATTGGATACGTATATTACGCAGAACAGCATGGCAGTTTTGCGGAAGCGCTGCTTGAGGGCAGCAGTCTCGTTCAGCTAAAGGACCGGGATTTAAAAAAACTGTTAAGAATGCTCCAATACCCCCTTTTCCTCCTTTTATTGACCGGCCTATTATTTGGCTTCATAGAGAATACGCTGCTGCCAAGATTCACCAGTTTATTTGCTTCACTGGGTTTGGAGGACAATTTTTTTACGAAGATAGTTTATGCATTTGATATTTATTTTCCCTTTGTCGTGAAGGTTTTTATCGCGATCATTTGCGTCATTGCCTGTTACTATTTCTTCATCTTCAGGAAGTACTCCGTTTTAAAACAAAGAACACTGCTTGTCGGACTGCCTATTGCAGGCAGGGTCCTCAAATTACTGTTCACTCATTACTTTGCCATTCAATTAAGCTTCCTTTTGCAAGGAGGGATTTCAGTCTCTGAGGCATTATCATTGTTCGAACAAAATCACAAACAGCCTTTTTTTAGCCAGCTTGGGAGAGGTATTAAAACAAAGCTTGTGACAGGGGAAACATTGGGGTCGATTTTAAGTTCCTTTTCCTTCTTTGAAAAGGAGTTCCCGGTCATTGTTAAACACGGCCAAGAAAATGGAAAATTAGAGCAGGAATTATTGTTTTTTAGCAAGCATTGTATTGTGGAAATGGAGGAAAGAATCGAAAAAACTTTAAAGATCGTTCAGCCGCTTCTATACCTTTTCATCGGGTTTCTGGTTGTATCTATGTATTTAGCCATATTATTGCCAATGTTTCATCTGCTGGATAGCATTTAATAATGGGAGGTTAAGGAAATGTCGATACAAAAACTGAAAAATGAACAAGGCTTTACACTGATTGAAATGATGATTGTCATGCTGGTTATATCCGTAATATTGATTATTACGATTCCAAACGTCGCAAAGCACAATACAAATATTAATAATAAGGGCTGTGAAGCTTATGCTAAGATGGTTCAAGCACAAGTGCAAGCCTATCAAATGGATAAAAATAAAGTTCCTACGCTTGAGGAATTAAAGACTGATGGATATTTAAATGGGGATGCTGCAAGCTGCGGGAACACGAAGAGTATCGTCATTGATGGTACGACAGGAGATGTCACAATCGCTGATTCCTCTGCTCCGATTGCACCAACAAACTCTTCTTCGCAATGACCTCCAATCAAACTGGGTTCACTTTAGCCGAATCTTTAATCGTTCTCTCCATTTTTATGATCCTCACCCTTTTTACGGTCTTTTCCTTGAAGCCCCAGCATTCGGCTCTTGAGGAACAGGCATTTATCACTCAATTAAAGGCTGACTTATTATTCGCTCAAACCTATGCAATATCCCATCAGCATGAGGTTTCCGTCATCTTTTTGCCGGATCAATATCAATATTATATGATTATGCAGCATGACGTGCCGCCAGTTGTCCTAAGGGGATATTCAAAAAATATTTATCTGACAGAAGGTACTCTCCAATTATATTTCACATTTTCATCAGACGGAAATGTGAATAAGTTTGGGACCTTCTATATCCGCACTTCAACAAGGACCTATAAGGTGACTATTTTGATAGGACGGGGAAGATTCTATGTTACAGAGCAATAGAGGTTATTTCCTGCTTGATTTGCTGCTGTCGCTATCAGCTATGCTGCTAATAGGAGGAAGTCTAGTCCCATTACTGATTGAGTTAAGAAACCAGTCCGCCATGCTGGAGATAAGCAATCAAGCGCGGCAAATCGTGTATGAAGAACTGCATGCGAAATTAACGGATAACAGTTTTACTGATTATACAACAACTTGTAATGCGATTGAGTATCAGATTCATTGGAAGGCCGTAGTAACGGGGGATTTGAAGGAGGTGTGCGTAAAGGTTGAGGAAAGCCATTTGCATCAAGGAACTGAAATCTGCGGCAAGCTTGAATGAAACAGCTTTTACACTAATAGAAGTCATGCTTGCTCTTTCCATTCTTTCCATCGTCATTTTCTTGTCGACGCCTGCATTTCAAATCATGCTGGACAAACGGGAAACGAATGCAAGTCTGCAGATGATGGAATGGCAGGTCTTTAGCAGCCAATTTAAAAAGGAAATCCGTAATTCCAGCAAGGCTGAGATCGTGTCCAACCGATTGCTGCTGACAAAGAGCACAGACACTGTCCTCTATGAGAAATATGAGTCAAGCTTAAGAAGAAGGGTAAATTCAACAGGACATGAAATTGTTCTGCAAAATGTTGCGGCATATTCATTTTCTTTAATAAAAAATGCAGTGAAGCTGACGGTTAGAGACCTGCGGGGGAAAGAGTATTCAGTAACAGCCTACTTCTATGGGAATGGGGGAAACGGGACATGAGACACCGTGAAGAAGGATTCATCTATCCGCTTACTTTATGCCTTTTGATTGTCTTTCTCCTATTTTTCTCGATTCAGATCGGGCAATTAACGGCTCAAAGAAAACAATCTCACGAAGCAGGCAGCATTTTACTTGAAGAATATTATCTCCATTCATCTGTAACAAAAATCGAAAATCTGCTTCTAGCAGGGGAGAACATTCCGGCAAAAGGGATAATTGTTTATCAGAAAGGGAAAATCGATTATACGGCGGAGACGCCAAATGGAACGGTCCAAAGGGTAAACTTTACGTTAACGCTGCAGTCTGGGGAAAGTGTTTTTGCCAGAGGATATTTCGATACCGGCATGAAAAAGTTTATCAGATGGGTGGAAGGGTAAATTCTGGTTATGAAATTTAAAATATTGGACATACTTGTGAATGAAAAAGGCAGGTGTGTGTAATGAAGTCAAATGATTATGTAAAATATATGACCCAAACGCTGGTTAAATATGCCGACCAGCCAAAAGAGGAACGAAAAAGACTGCGTTTAGAAAAAAAGCAGGCCAAGGCCTCCCTTTGGTATCGCTGGTTCGGAATCATGCCTTATGTCCTGTACTCTGAGATAAAAAGAATTCGAAAAGTTAAATAGATACAAAAAATCCCCCAAGCCATTAAAGGCCTTTGGGGGATTTTTGTTAGATGGCCCGTTCCGTTAAATAAAACAGCCCGCCATTAATAAAGGATATATTGATTTTTGGTTCATATTGTTCCTTGAGCGCTTGTTTTTCTATGAGATAGCTTTCGTTTTCCTCCTCTGTATCTTCGTAAAAGTGGTCTAAAAGCTGTAAATCTTTCTCCCATCGTTTCCTTGCCTCGTCCGCCCAAGAATGGTCCTCTTCTTCAATGGCCATCCTTAGATAGTTTTCAATTCTTTTCATGCCGCTGATGGGTTTTACCAGCGGGGATAAAGTAAAAGAATAATCTGGTATTTTCGGTGTTAAAGGAATTTTAAGCAGCTGGTCATGGAAATCTTCTACCATCCTGCCGTTGATCAGCTGCAGGCCGATGGATTTATAAATATCGCGTTTACGGTCACATTGGTACGAGATTTTGACATTCATGCATAGCCATGGATACAAGGGCGTTTGTCTGCTTCCATTGGGATGGTGTTCATATAGGCGGATATATTTCGATAAATTTTTCGTCGATTCAAAGATCTGATGCAGCCGTGGTGAACCAAAATGAATAATTTCACCTCTTAATTTTTCTGGAGCCGTGTTTTTATCCGTAATCAAGGTGAGTTTCATCGGATTCGGGATCCCGCCTGTTCTTTCTAAGTAATGCCAGTAAAAGGGGCGGTTCATCAATTCCTTATCCAGTTCAATGGTAAGCTGCACTGTCAGATGACCAGAGTGGTTCTCAATGATTGGACATTCGTTAGCTTGAAAATATTTTAACAGAAAGTTATGAATTTCCTGCTGCTGCACGGGAATTTCCCTCCTCCTTCATATTTTGGGCAAATTCAATCATGGAGGACAGGTTCTCCATCTTAATTCTCATTTCACCTTCAGAACGCGATTTTCCAAAAATATCGATTAAATGGTCCTCTAAATTCCCAAATTCCAATTTGGTTAAAATATCATCAAGTTCGCCAATTACTTTTTCAAACAAGTCAATTTTTTCATATAAAAGCTTTAAAATATGCTCCTCTACCGTATTTTTAATGGCGAAGTTATAGATTTTGACATCCTGTTCCTGGCCAAGCCGGTGAATCCGGCCGATTCGCTGCTCCAGCCGCATCGGGTTCCATGGCAGGTCAAAGTTAATGATATGATGGCAGAATTGCAGGTTAATTCCTTCTCCGCCTGCTTCTGTAGCAATCAGGACCTGCATATTATTTTGGAATAATTGCCGCATCCAATCTTTTTTTCCCCGCTTAAATCCGCCTCGGAAAGGGACGGAAGATATGCCATGCTGTTTTAAAAACCATTGCAAATACAACTGGGTGGCGCGGTATTCCGTGAAAATAATCACCTTATCATTCATTTGCTGGATTAATTCCAGCGCCTTTTCTGCTTTTGAATTGGTTTGGACCGCTTCCACTTTTTTGATTAAAAACGCAATTTGATCCTCGTAAGCCTGCGTAGGATTTTCGTGCTTTTGCAGCATGTTTTTAAGTGTATAAAACACTGCTTCCCTGCTGCTGCATGCTTCGCGCTGTAAGGTCATCACAGAAAAACTGCTTGCCTGGATCCAGTCGCCTGCCGATTTAAGGTCATTGATGGCATCGTACAGCTCTTTTTCTGATGGGGAAAATTCGATGGGAATCGTTTCTACATGACGTTTCGTCCATTCAATGCCAGTATCAGCCCTGCGGTTGCGGATCATGACCTTGTTCACTAATTCTTTTAGATGCTCATCACCATTGAGTGAGCGGGCATCCCGTTTATATTTTTCATAAAATGCCGTTTGGCTGCCTAAATGGCCTGGCTTTAACAGCGAAACAAGGTTAAAAATTTCTTCAATCCGGTTTTGGATTGGCGTGGCAGTTAACAGTAAACAAAATTTTTTTTTCAGGTTTTGGACAAATTCATAGTTTTTGGTTTTATTATTTTTGAGTTTATGGGCTTCATCAATAATAATCAGATCGTAATTCTGTTGATAAATGATATCCCTGTGCGGATTTCGTTTGGCCGTGTCAATAGAAGATACTACGACATCCGCTTGCTCCCAAACATAGCTTTTCCTTTGGGTAATTGCCGGAATATAAAATTTATTGTTTAATTCTTGCGCCCATTGGGTAACCAGCGAGGCGGGCACAAGAATCAGCACTTTTTTCACCAGTCCGCGAATCATATACTCTTTTAAAATAAGGCCGGCTTCAATGGTTTTCCCAAGACCCACTTCATCCGCAAGAATGGCTTTTCCATTCATATTTTCAATCACCTGTTTGGCCGTTTCAAGCTGATGGGGCAGCGGGGTTAAGTTTGGCAGATGTTTGGGTGCCTGCAGTCCTTCAAACTCTGGAATGACCAGCTGTTTTTCGATATCAATGGCAAGCTTAAACAATTCCCAATTTCCCCATGGGCCATCATGGTCGATTTTATGTAAAAAATCATCCTGCCAGGAGGAATCAAAATGGATGTCAACGGTCATGTTATCAGCTCCTTTAAAAATGATTGCTTAAACCTTTGGTTTAATGGTAGGATGATAATAGCTTAGAAAGTTTTAAATATTTTCATAAAGAGTATCTTTTTAATTAAGTATATTTATTATGACCAACTTGGAAAATATTATAAATGCGGATGAGAACAAGGGGAGAGACTGCGTTGGCAGCGCCGAAGGAGCAAACAGATAACCTGTGAATCTCTCAGGCAAAAGTACACTTGTTTGACGCAGCTCTGGAGAGTGCTGCCAAAAGGCAGCCACCAAAGGGGAACGCCATAATTGGTTAAACTTTCAGGTGCAAGGACAGAGACCACTTTTCGTAGAAAAGGGAGGTCTCTGTCTTTTTTTATGCCCTTTGCAGCCTGAATTTTTTCAACTCTTATAAAAGAAAGAAAACTTAATTCTATGAGCCATCATTAAATGTAGGGGGTTATCGAATGTCCGATTTAAAACGAACTCCGCTGTTTGAGGTATATTGCGAATACGGCGGGAAAACGATTGATTTCGGAGGCTGGGAGCTGCCTGTCCAATTTTCCAGCATCAAGGAAGAGCATGAAGCGGTAAGAATGAGAGCAGGTTTGTTTGATGTATCCCATATGGGAGAAGTGGAAGTAAAGGGTGTTGACAGCCTGAAATACTTGCAAAAAATGATGACCAATGATATTGCCAAACTAGCAAATGGCAGTGCCCAATATACCGTGATGTGCAATGAAAATGGCGGTACAGTGGATGATTTGCTTGTTTATAAACTTGAGGATGATCACTATTTACTCGTTGTCAATGCATCCAATATTGAAAAGGACTATAAGTGGCTTGAGGAACACTTAGAAGGCGATGTGTCCATTGATATTTTATCTGAAACGACTGCCCAGCTGGCATTGCAGGGACCGCTTGCCCAACAGGTTTTGCAAAAGCTTGTACGGAGCATTGATTTAGAGCAAATGGGCTCCTTTAAATTCCAACAGCAGGCAGACCTAAATGGCATCACTGCCCTCATTTCAAGAACAGGATATACGGGTGAGGACGGATTTGAGCTCTATTGCCATGCTAAAGATGCTGTCGCTTTATGGAGGTTAATTTTAGCAGCTGGGAAGGAAGAAGGGGTTATTCCTTGTGGATTGGGTGCACGTGATACGCTTCGTTTCGAAGCAAACTTAGCTCTTTACGGCCAGGAATTATCTCCAGAAATTTCGCCGCTTGAAGCAGGGATTGGTTTTGCCGTGAAATTGAGTAAAGCAGCTGATTTTATCGGAAAACCTGCTTTATTGAAGCAAAAAGAACAAGGACTGGCAAGGAAAATTGTCGGAGTTGAAATGATTGACCGTGGAATCCCGCGCCATGGCTATCCTGTCTATAAAGGCGGCCAGAAGATCGGGGAAGTTACGACGGGAACCCAGTCACCATCCTTAAAGCGAAACATCGGGTTAGCGCTAATTTCAACTGAATTCAGTGAATTGGATACTGAAGTGGAAATAGAAATCCGCGGAAAACGGTTAAAAGCAAAAGTGGTTTCAACACCTTTTTATAAAAGAGAAAAGCAATAGCAGGAGGGAGAAAACAAAATGCAACATCGCTATTTACCTATGACTGATCATGATAAGCGGACCATGCTCGAGACAATCGGAGTTTCGTCCGTAGATGAACTTTTCAGCGATATCCCTGAAAAGGTGAGGTTTAAAAGAGAATATAATATCAAACCAGCCAAATCGGAACCGGCTTTGATGAAAGAGCTGTTTAAGCTGTCAAGCAAAAATGCTGATTTAAAAACAAATGTCTCCTTCCTTGGGGCTGGAGTTTATGACCATTATATTCCAGTCATTGTCGATCATGTGATTTCCAGGTCGGAGTTTTATACAGCGTATACACCGTATCAGCCGGAAATTTCTCAGGGTGAGCTTCAGGCCATTTTTGAATTCCAAACGATGATTTGTGAATTGACCGGGATGGATGTCGCGAACTCCTCCATGTATGATGGCGGGACCGCACTTGCTGAGGCAGCGATGCTGAGTGCCGGCCACACAAAACGAAAAACCATTATTGTTTCAGAAGCCGTACATCCTGAATCACGGGAAGTACTTAAAACGTATGCAAAGGGTCAGCATCTACAGGTGTTGGAGGTTCCGGTGAAGGATGGGGTTACAGATGCAGAGGCATTGAAGAATCTGATCAATGACGAAGTGGCTTCTGTCATTATTCAATATCCGAATTTTTTCGGAAGAATTGAGCCATTAAAGGATCTGGAAGAAATCATCCATCAGCACAAAGCGTTGTTTGTCGTATCCAGTAACCCATTATCTTTAGGAATATTGACTCCTCCTGGCAAGTTAGGCGCCGATATTGTCATTGGAGATGCCCAGCCTTTTGGCATTCCAACAGCGTTTGGCGGCCCGCACTGTGGGTATTTTGCAGTTACTTCCAAGCTGATGCGAAAGGTTCCAGGACGATTGGTCGGGCAGACAACAGATGAAGAAGGGCGCCGCGGCTTTGTGTTAACCCTGCAAGCTAGGGAGCAGCATATCCGCCGCGATAAAGCCACCTCCAATATTTGTTCGAATCAGGCATTAAATGCCCTTGCTGCTTCGGTTGCAATGACGGCTCTTGGGAAAAAAGGCGTCAGGGAAATGGCTGCGGCTAATGTGCAAAAAGCCCACTATGCAAAAACGGCTTTTAAACAAGCAGGCTTTGAAATTGTTTATGACGGCTGCAGCTTTAATGAATTCGTCATTAAACTTAACAAACCGGCAAAAGAAATAAACCAGCAGCTGCTGCAAAAAGAAATCATTGGCGGCTATGATTTAGGCAGGGATTATCCGGAACTTTCCAATCATATGCTGATTGCCGTTACCGAACAAAGAACGAAGGAAGAAATCGACACATTTGTAAAGGAATTGGGGGATTTGCATGCATAATCAAGACCAAGCGCTCATTTTTGAAATTAGTACACCTGGCCGGATAGGATATAGCCTCCCAGAAATGGATGTGCCTGAATTTGACCTAAAGAGTTTGGTTCCAGAAGGATATTTGCGAGAAGAGGAACCTTTACTCCCAGAGGTCTCAGAGCTTGATATTATGCGCCATTATACTTCTCTTTCACGGAGAAATCATGGTGTTGATTCCGGATTTTACCCGCTGGGGTCTTGTACGATGAAATACAATCCGAAAATCAACGAAAACGTCGCCCGATATAATGGATTTGCCCATATCCATCCGCTTCAGGATGAGAGCTCTATCCAAGGAGCCCTTGAATTATTATATGATTTGCAGGAGCATTTAAAAGAAATTACGGGCATGGATGAGGTAACGCTCCAGCCTGCTGCGGGCGCACATGGGGAATGGACCGGATTAATGCTGATTCGTGCCTATCATGAAGCTAACGGGGATTTGAATCGGACCAAGGTCATCGTACCAGATTCGGCACATGGAACAAATCCTGCTTCCGCTGCGATAGCGGGATTTGAAACGATTACAGTCACATCCAATGAGCAAGGTTTAGTGGACCTGGAAGATTTACGAAGGGTTGTCGGAGAAGATACAGCAGCGTTAATGCTGACCAATCCGAACACGCTAGGCCTTTTTGAAGAAAATATCCTTGAAATGGCGGAAATTATCCACGAAGCTGGCGGAAAGCTCTATTATGACGGGGCTAACCTAAATGCAGTCCTTTCGCAAGCCAGACCAGGTGATATGGGCTTTGACGTGGTTCACCTAAACCTTCATAAAACCTTTACTGGACCTCATGGCGGAGGCGGGCCAGGTTCAGGTCCTGTTGGGGTGAAGGCGGACTTAATCCCGTTCCTTCCAAAACCAGTTATTGCAAAGCAGGCTTCAGAGTTTGTGCTCGACTACGATCGTCCGCAATCAATTGGACGCGTAAAACCGTACTATGGAAACTTTGGCATCAATGTCCGCGCTTATACGTATATTCGTTCCATGGGGCCGGACGGTCTAAAGGCTGTCACTGAAAACGCTGTGTTAAATGCCAATTACTTGATGAGACGGCTTGCTGAATATTATGACCTTCCATTTGATAAGCATTGCAAGCATGAATTTGTGCTAAGTGGGAGGAGACAAAAGAAACTGGGTGTCCGGACGCTTGACATCGCCAAACGTCTCCTTGATTTCGGCTATCATCCGCCAACCATTTATTTCCCGCTAAATGTGGAAGAATGCATTATGATTGAACCGACAGAAACTGAATCAAAAGAAACACTAGATGCCTTTATTGAGGCCATGATCCAAATTGCAAGGGAAGCCGAAGAAAATCCGGAAATCGTCCAAGAGGCTCCGCATACAACAGTTGTGAGCCGGCTGGATGAAACGACTGCGGCACGCAAGCCGATCTTAAAGTATCAGAAAGCAGAATAAAAACAAGGCACCGAAGAAATTCGGTGCCTTGTTTTTATTTCTTTGTCTTAACTTTTCCAGACCACTTTTTAAATCCGCCTTGAAGCTGGGTCAGATCTTTATAGCCATTCTTATACAGCATTTGAGCTGCACGGGCACTGCGCGTACCGCTTTGGCAATATAAATAAACAGGAAGATCGGGCCGGAGTTCTTTCATCCGCATTTTTAATTGCGACATCGGAATATTCCGGGCGCCTAGAATATGACCGCCTTCAAACTCATTTGGTTCACGAACATCTATCAATTGTGCCTTTCGATAACCAGCACGAAATTCTTCTTCAGATACCGTTTTTACAATCTTTTTTTGACGAAAATAATTAGCAATGGAGTAAATAGCCATAGCGCCGATGATAACTAGTAAATAAATAAGTGTATTCAACTTCTTTTGCTCCTTTCAGGCTTTTCTGCACTAGTATTTATTATAGTGGTCAAACCCATAAAGATAAAGATGAATAGTAAAAAATCTTGATAAAAAATTATCCCAGTATCTCTAATTTTGAAATTCAACTAGAGTTTGATAGACTGAAAAAGATAAATTCGTAAAAGAGGTTTTTGCATGAATAAGGAAACATGGCGTTTTATTGATTCGGGGAATTGCTCACCGTCGTTTAATATGGCGCTGGATGAAGCGCTGCTTGATTGGCATAGTGAAGGGAAGTTTCCCCCGGTCATACGGTTTTATGGCTGGAATCCGCCAACCTTATCTGTTGGCTATTTTCAAAAGGTGGAAAAGGAAATTGACATGGAGGCCGTTAAGGCTCATCAGCTTGGATTTGTGAGAAGACCAACAGGCGGCCGAGGCGTGCTCCATGAGCATGAGTTAACCTACAGCGTAATCGTAACGGAAGAGCATCCTAAGATGCCGAAAACAGTGACGGAAGCATATCGGGTCATTTCAGAAGGGATATTAAAAGGGTTCCATCAGTTGGGTTTGGAAGCGTATTTTGCTGTTCCCAGGACAGCTGAGGAGCGGGATGCTTTAAAGAATCCCCGGTCTGCTGTATGTTTTGATGCGCCAAGCTGGTATGAGCTGGTTGTGGAAGGCCGGAAGGTAGCCGGCAGCGCCCAGACGAGGCAAAAAGGGGTTATTCTCCAACATGGTTCCATTTTATTGGATTTAGATGAGGACAAACTGTTCAGCTTGTTCAAATATCCAAACGACCGGGTAAAGGAAAGGATGAAAAAGTCCTTTAAGAATAAAGCGGTTGCGATTAATGAAATCAGTCCAAGGAAGATCACGCTGGAGGAAGCGAAGGAAGCTTTTTATAAGGGATTCGCTGAAGGGCTTGAAATTGAATTGGTGCCTTATCAGCTAAGTGATGAGGAAATGGAGCACGTTGAGAAATTAGCGAAAGAACGATATGAGAACGATGATTGGAATTTTAAACGCTAAAACGGAAAGCGGTGTTTGCCGCTTTTTTCCTTTTTTTGGGGACGTTCGGTTTCTTTAAAGGCAACCCGCAAAATTTGTTAAAATTACTTGTTTTATAGAGAAAAATGTAGAAAATCTATTATTCTCTCGTAAATCTATTTATTTTTGTGTTTGACAAAATAAATATTCTTTGCTCGTTATACAATATATTGTGGTGTCGAAATTAATTTGGATACTATATATTGATTTTTTTGGCCCAGCTATGATACCTTTAGTATATGAAGTCAACTAGATCTAGCTTGGACAACTAGAATCTAGCACATAGAGATATATTAGTTGAAGGAGTTGTTCTCATGTCTGTTGTTTTTAGACAAAAATTAAATATTGATTTTGAAAGGTTGAATGAGGATATCCGCTTATTTCCCCAGGTACACCCAGTTACCCCAGATATGAAAATAACTCACAAAGGTGTATCACGTTTGGTTATGCTTGATCGCTACACCTTTAAGGACACTGAAAAAATTACCCTTACAAATGGTGACTTTGTTGTTTTGACGATTAAGGAAGACCCTAAGTTTCCTGCACGCGGATTAGGGTATATTCAGGAAATTGATTGGGAAAAGAAAAAGGCAAAGGTTTTAGTGGAGGAAGAGTTTCGCGGCGTATTGGATGGCCCAGATGAATCGAGTACAGGAATCATTTGGCGGTCACTGGATGTGATTGAAAAACCGCTCGAATTGTTTTATGAGCAAATTGCCAAGCGTGTGGCAACTGGGCTGGCTGAAGTGGAAATGACGGAAGAGAAGCGGATTGAGTGGACCGAGAAGTTCTACCAAGAGCTTGTTAATTTGAACTTCATTCCGGCTGGCCGTGTTCTTTACGGAGCGGGCACGGGTACCGAGGTAACCTATTTTAACTGTTACGTCATGCCGTTTGTAGCGGATTCTCGTGAAGGGATTTCCGACCACCGTAAACAGGTAATGGAAATTATGAGCCGCGGCGGCGGGGTTGGAACCAATGGTTCAACGTTACGGCCTCGAAATACTTTGGCAAGGGGGGTCAATGGGAAGTCATCTGGATCCGTTTCATGGCTGGATGATATTGCGAAATTGACCCATTTGGTTGAGCAGGGTGGCAGTCGCAGAGGTGCACAAATGATCATGCTGGCTGACTGGCATCCAGATATTATTGAATTTATTATTTCCAAAATGCAAAATCCAAGAATCTTGCGGTTCTTAATTGAAAATACAAAAGATGAAACAATTAAAAAGCTTGCTAAAGATAAGCTGAAGTTTACACCATTAACAGCACAGGAAAGAGCAATGTATCAAGGGATTGTGAACTATAAAGTGATTCCTGGCTTAGGAGGTTTCTCGGAAGAAATTATCGCTGAGGCAGAAGAAAAACTGGCAACTGGCGGCCATTATGCCGTTCATAATCCTGAATTCTTAACAGGTGCAAACATCTCTGTATGCTTAACAAAAGAATTTATGGAAGCTGTTGAAAATGATAGTGAATACGAATTGCGTTTCCCTTATGTTGAAGCATACGATCAAGAGGAAATGAAGATTTACAATGAACAGTGGCATCAAGTTGGAGATGTTCGTGAGTGGGAGAAATTGGGGCACAAAGTACGGGTCTACAAAAAGATTAGAGCTAAAGAACTTTGGAATCTGATCAATATTTGTGCAACTTACTCAGCAGAGCCTGGAATCTTCTTCATCGACAATGCCAATGACATGACCAATGCAAAAGCATATGGACAGCAAGTAGTAGCAACAAATCCATGTGGGGAACAGCCGCTTGCACCTTATTCAGTGTGTAACCTTGCAGCTGTAAACCTAGCGGAAATGGCAGACAAGGAAACCAAAACGGTCAATTTTGAAAAGCTTAAGAAAACGGTAGCTGTTGGCGTGCGTATGCAGGACAATGTGATCAATGCCACTCCATACTTCTTGGAAGAAAATAAAAAACAAGCTCTTGGTGAGCGCCGAGTCGGTCTCGGCGTAATGGGACTGCATGACCTGCTTATCTACTGTGAAACTGAATATGGTTCACCAGAAGGAAACGAGCTTGTGGATAAAGTATTTGAAACAATTGCAACAACTGCATATAGAACATCTATTGAATTAGCAAAAGAAAAAGGCAGCTTCCCATTCTTGACTGGGGAAACGGAAGAAGAAACAAACCGTCTAAGACAAGCATTTATTCAGACTGGTTATATGAAAAAAATGCCTGAAGATATCCGTCAATCAATCCTTGAAGCGGGAATTAGAAATTCACATTTGCTTACTGTTGCTCCTACGGGATCCACTGGGACGATGGTTGGAGTTTCTACAGGACTGGAACCTTATTTTTCCTTTTCTTATTTCCGGAGCGGACGTCTTGGCAAATTTATTGAAGTTCACGCTGATATCGTACAAGAGTATTTAGGCCGCCACCCAGAAGCTGAACAAAATAATCTGCCAAACTGGTTTGTTACTGCAATGGAATTGGCACCAGAGGCACATGCTGATGTTCAATGTGTCATCCAGCGCTGGATTGACAGCTCTATCAGCAAAACAGTCAATGCACCAAAAGGCTATAGCGTTGAGCAGGTTGAAAAAGTATACGAGCGTCTATACCGCGGCGGCGCCAAAGGCGGTACTGTCTATGTAGACGGATCGCGTGATTCCCAAGTATTGACACTCAAGGCTGAAGAAAATATTGAAGAAGAAAAACTGGTCTTCAAAGAAAAACCAAAACAGCACGTCGTTCTAGTTGATACCATAAGTGATCTTCGTTCAACAGACGTAACGATTGGTTCTGAGGTTGGCAATACATGTCCAGTCTGCCGTAAAGGAAAAGTTGAAGAAATCGGGGGCTGCAATACATGTTCAAACTGTGGTACCCAATTAAAATGCGGGCTATAAGGAATAAAATATAAAATTTTAGGTGAATTCACTTATTAAAAATCGTGAATTCACCTTTTTTACTTCCATACATATATGTTCATCATCTTTATATAGTTCTTTAACTTTTCCATATTTAGCAGCCCCTTTATACCCGAGGGATGACTGGAATATCTTCATTTTATGGATAAGTGGGCTGGGAGGATGGAACAAAAGTCATAAGCCTTTTCCTAATATACGTCGATTATATGAACAATCTTCTATCTTCAAATTTTCTTCATTTTGCTATGGTATTCTAACACTATTAAACTAGAAACAGGGGGTTTACATGTATAGTTTCCTTAGTCAGATCAGCCATTTCTTTAGCAGCCCTTTATTTAATATAGCCAACAGTTTAGAATCATGGCCGATCGTTTTTGCATTAATCTTGGGACTGATAGGTGCGCTTGCGCCTTGCCAGCTGACAGGGAATATTAGCGCAATTACTCTTTATGGGAACTACTCCATCCAAAAGAAAATAGTCTGGAAGGATGTTTTTAGTTTCACGCTGGGAAAAATTGCTGCTTTCACACTTTTGGGGGGATTAGTGTGGCTGCTGGGCAAAGAAATAGAACAAAATTTAACTCTGTATTTTCCTTGGATGCGCAAGATCATGGGTCCAGTTTTAATAATCGTAGGCATATATATGACAGGCTTCATCAAGTTAAAGGGGACATTGACATTATTTAAGCAATTTGAGGGACGTTCAGGGGAACATCGATTTGGGTCATTTATGCTCGGGTTTAGTTTTTCCTTAGCTTTTTGCCCAACCATGTTTATTCTGTTTTTTGTTACATTAATGCCGGTTACTTTATCCGCTTCATATGGTTTTATCCTTCCCGCGATCTTTGCTCTTGGAACCGCCCTTCCCCTGCTAGTGGTCGTTTTCCTTATATGGTATTTTGGAGGCAGCGGGGCTATGCTAAAAAATGGCCGGAGATTTGGCATCCATGTACAAAGAATTGCCGGGATCTTTATGTTGATAATAGGTATATTCGATACATTAACCTATTGGACACTGTAATGATTATTCATAAGCTTTTATGAACATTTTGTGAATGTGACTAAGTAATTTAAAAAAATTCGTATTTAATGCTTAACATAGGATGGGGGGGTATGGTAAAATAAATAGGTAAAGTTAACAACAACTATTTATCATCCATATACAAAGGAAAGGAAGTATTGAAAAAATGGAAAAAGTAACCCTAAATGTAGAAGGAATGTCTTGTAATCATTGTGTAAAAGCAATCGAAGGCAGTGTTGGAAAACTGGATGGCATTGGATCCGTAAAAGTAAACCTGGATGCTGCAACCGTTGATGTTGAATTCAATCCACAACAGCTTTCATTGGAGCAAATTAAAGAAACGATTGATGACCAAGGCTATGATGTAAAATAATTGAAAGAGTCCGTGCTAAATCCTTAGCACGTTCTTTTTACAATGAAATATACCGGTGTGGGGTATAAGGAGCTGGCTTTATATGAGTCAAAGTTTAAAAGAAACGAGTTTGCAAATCTCTGGAATGACATGTGCTGCCTGCGCAGCAAGAATTGAAAAAGGCCTAAACAAATTGACTGGAGTGGAGACTGCTACTGTCAATCTGGCTTTAGAAAAATCATCCATTCAATATGACCCTTCACAAATCAATATAGACGCCATAGAAAACAAAATCAGAGATTTAGGGTATGAGGTCGTAACGGAGAAGGCTGAGTTTGAAATAACCGGAATGACATGTGCCGCCTGTTCAGCAAGAATTGAAAAAGGCTTAAATAAATTAGATGGGGTATTGAAGGCTAACGTTAATTTAGCACTGGAAAAAGCGACAGTCGAATACAATGGCATTGCTGTAACGCCTGCGGAAATTATTAAAAAAGTAGAAAACCTGGGGTATGGCGCACACTTAAAGGAAGATGCGAAGGAAACAAGTGATTACCGCCAGAAAGAAATTAAAAAGCAATCCAAAAAATTAATTTTCTCGGCAATCCTCGCATTTCCGCTTCTTTGGGCTATGGCAGGACATTTTTCGTTTACTCAATTCATTTGGGTGCCTGATCTATTTATGAATCCTTGGTTTCAATTAGCCTTAGCGACACCGGTTCAGTTTATTATTGGGGGCCAGTTCTATGTTGGAGCTTTTAAAGCTTTAAAAAACAAAAGCGCGAATATGGACGTACTGGTAGCATTAGGAACATCCGCAGCATACTTTTATAGTTTATATTTATCGATCATGACTCTCATGGGAAAAGGCCATGCCATGGAGCTTTACTATGAAACCAGTGCGGTGTTAATTACCTTAATTATTTTAGGCAAGCTTTTTGAGGCGAAGGCAAAAGGCCGTTCATCGGAAGCTATCAAAAAATTGATGGGGCTTCAGGCAAAAACGGCCGTCATTGAACGGGACGGAAAAGAAATCGTTATCCCGATTGAGGAGGTAGCAGTAGGAGATGTCCTCCATATCAAGCCGGGTGAAAAGATTCCTGTCGATGGAATCATTCAAGAAGGCCAATCAGCCATAGATGAGTCGATGCTGACCGGTGAAAGTGTCCCAGTAGATAAAAAAACCGGGGATGAAGTCATTGGCGCAACGATCAACAAGAATGGCTTTTTAAAAGTAAAAGCAACAAAGGTTGGAAGAGATACTGCGTTGGCACAAATTATTAAAGTGGTGGAAGAGGCACAAGGCTCAAAGGCTCCGATTCAACGGCTGGCCGATCAGATTTCCGGGGTGTTTGTTCCAATTGTCGTTGCTATTGCCGCTGTCACTTTTATCATATGGTATGTTTGGGCAAGTCCTGGAAACTTTGCCGAAGCTTTAGAAAAAATGATTGCAGTCCTTGTTATTGCCTGCCCATGTGCATTAGGCCTGGCTACACCTACATCGATCATGGCCGGCTCTGGCCGTTCAGCTGAGTATGGCATTCTCTTCAAAGGCGGAGAGCATTTGGAAATGACTCACCGAATTACCACGGTAGTCTTGGATAAAACGGGTACGGTTACGAATGGCACTCCAGTTTTAACGGATATTATAACGGATGGTGCTGAGGAAGAGTTCTTATCTTTAGTCGGTTCTGCAGAAAAGCAGTCAGAACACCCGTTGGCACAGGCGATTGTCCAAGGGATTAAGGACAAAGGAATCGTCCTGGCCAATCCTGAAAAATTTGAAGCCATTCCAGGGTTTGGAATCCGTGCATTCGTAAGCGGTAAAGAATTACTAGTTGGAACTAGAAAATTAATGAATGAGTACAATATAGAGATCACTAGCGCTCTTGCGAAAATGGAGGAGCTGGAAAAGTCGGGAAAAACAGCCATGCTGGCTGCGATTAATGGACGATATGCCGGCACAGTGGCCGTTGCCGACACGATCAAGGAAACTTCCAAAACAGCGATTACTCGACTCAAACAAATGGGATTGGATGTCATCATGATTACCGGTGATAATCAGCAAACCGCACAGGCAATTGCCGCACAAGCCGGTATTGATCAAGTCATTGCCGAAGTACTTCCGGAAGGAAAAGCAGCCGAAATTAAAAAGCTTCAAGCAGCAGGTAAAAAGGCAGCCATGGTCGGAGATGGAATCAATGATGCACCAGCCCTTGCTGTAGCTGATATTGGCATGGCAATTGGGACAGGGACAGATGTGGCCATGGAAGCGGCTGACATTACGCTGATCCGGGGTGATTTAAATAGTATTGCTGATGCCATCTTCATGAGTAAAAAGACGATCACCAATATTAAACAAAATCTTTTCTGGGCACTAGCCTATAACTCAATCGGCATCCCGGTCGCTGCATTTGGATTCCTGGCTCCATGGCTGGCTGGCGCAGCCATGGCATTCAGTTCAGTATCGGTAGTCCTAAACTCATTGCGTTTACAAAAGGTGAAATTGTAGTATCGAAATTTAGAGAGGAAAAGGCTGACACATAATTGTCAGCCTTTTGTCATTTTTGCACTATTTATAACTAGTATACTAAAACTAGATTAATATCATTAAGGATGGATTGGGTGATAGGAATGAATTCAATCTTGATTATTGAAGATGAAAAAAGTGTATCTGAGGTGATTAAAGCCTATTTAATAAAGGAAGGCTATCAGGTTTATTGCGCATCTGCGGGGATGGAAGGAATCGATATTTTCAAGACCCGCCAGATTGACCTAATCATTTTGGATTTGATGCTGCCAGATATCTGCGGGGAAGAGATTTGTAAAATCATCCGCCAATCTTCAGATGTACATATATTCATGCTGACGGCAAAAGGTGCACTTAATGACCGCATTGAGGGATTAACATTAGGGGCTGATGAATACTTAATTAAACCACTTAGTCCAAGAGAACTGACGGCCAGAGTAAATGCCTTGTTCCGCAGGATGAATCGTGGATTTCATTCAGTGGGCTTTTTGTTTAATGATGGAAATTTGATCATTGATAGTGAGAAAAGAACGATAAAAGTCCGAGGTAATGAAGTATCATTTACCCCAAATGAATTTGATATTCTATCAGCCTTGGTCATCAACAAAGGACATGTCCTTTCTAGAGAACAGCTGATTGCCAAAATTTTCGGAGAGGACTATGGCGGCTTTGATCGGACTATTGATGTCCATATTAAAAATATCCGGAAGAAAATAGAAGAGGATACAAAAAGTCCGAAATATATTCTCACAGTTACGAAAGCTGGGTACAAATTTGGCGGTGAATGGTAAGTGTACTCCATTTATCGAAAATTAAGTCTATTATTTATTACTTGCACCCTCGCCGCTATCTTTTTAGTAACATTGTTTGTAAATGTGACCGTGACGAATAAATTTAATCGTTACATGATTGATATCCAAAATAAACGATATGAAAAAATTGTCTCCTATTTTCAAGAAGCCTATAAAAGGGACGGTAAGTGGACAGAAAAGACCGGGATTGAACTTATGCATGAAGCCTATATGGGCAATTATTGCATCACTCTTTTGGATCAAAATAAGCAGCCTGTTTGGGGGATGGATCCAAGTGATATAAAAAGGCAGTTAAACGATGAATCCATGCCGATAAAGGACAGCGGTGTTTACACTTCAAAATTATTTAAAATAATAGTAGACGAGAAGGTTGTCGGGTATGCAAATATCGGGCAATATTCTTCCGTATTGCTGTCTGAGGAAGACGTTCAATTTAAATCCTCCATCAACAAGAGCATTGTAGCGAGCGGTGTTATTACCTTAATCATTGTTAGTATTTTAAGTCTCTATTTCTCCAAACAGTTTTCCAGCCCGATAAAGGAAGCAGCCAATATGTCTGTCAGGCTGTCAAAAGGGGACTTTAACATAAAATCATCGAAAATGAGCAACATTAAGGAAATAGAGGATCTTCGAAGAAGTGTGAACGACCTGGCCAGCAAGCTGAAATATCAAGACATGCTGCGAAAAAAACTTGTTTCAGATCTATCGCATGAAATAAGGACCCCGTTGAATGTATTGCAAAACAATGTGGAAGCGATGGTTGATGGAATATTTCCTGTCACAACCGAGAATCTGCAATCGTTAAATGAGGAGGTCATTCGTTTTGGCAAATTAATCAATAACTTAAATGAATTGAAGGAGTTTGAGTCTGAAGCAGCCAAACTGAACTTCGAAGTGATTTTTCTGGACGAATTAATTACTGAAATATGCCATGATTTTAGTCTTGCGGCAGAGAATAGAGGCGTTAAATTATCGATTGCCACTCAGCCAAACTATAAGTATCGTATCTCAGGGGATAAAGATCAATTGAAGCAAGTATTTATTAACCTATTGTCTAACAGCCTCAAATTTACGCAGCCAGGCGGGGGTGTCTGGATTAACTTATTTGAAAAGAATAAAACGATTGTGGTGGAAGTTCAGGATAATGGAATGGGCATTCACCAGGAGGACCTGCCGTATATTTTTGAGCGGCTGTATCGCGGTGACAAAAGCAGGAATGTCATCGAAGGGAGTGGAATCGGCCTTACAATTGTAAAGAATATTCTGCAGCTGCATAATGCAGGGATTGATGTCGAAAGCCAGGAGGGGAAGGGAACTAAGTTCTCCCTTTATTTTTCCAAAGATTTGAATAACTAAATGAAAAAAACGGGCTTTGGGTGGGCATTCCAAAGTCCGTTTTTTATTACTCCAAGTATTTGCTTCTGATTTGTTCTAAGTCAGCGCCGTTTACATCATTAACTGCTTCAATTACCCCAAGCAATTGATCCTCGTTTAAGTAAATTCCATAGGAACCAGGTTTTTCGATTGTAAATTCAACGTCGACCATTCCTTTAGATCCCGTGAAATCTGTGACAATTTGTTTCGTGTTGGCATTCATAATTAAAAAATACCCTTCAGGCTGATCAAAGGAGGTTAAATCAATCGACATCTTTGTTTTAATGCCCGAAGCTGTCACCATAATAAGCGGTTCTAATTCATAGCCAATTCCTTTAACGGAGAAGCTTTGCCCGCCTTCAGCCAAAGCCGCTTTATTTACCAAACGGCCAGTTGGCACTTGACTGATATCTTCCCCATAAATGCTGGGAGCTGTTTGGGAAGACGCGGATGATGTCGCATTGGTTGAAGCATCTACACCCTTTCCATCACTGCTTTTCGCTGATACCTGATCAAGATTGTCGACCACCTTTATGACGCCGCGTTTCATGCCCATCCAGCAGCTAAAAGAAATATCTTCATTTCCAGGAGTGAATTCAATAATATTTTGTCCGCTTTGAAGCTTCTGTTCTACATTCATATCCGGGATAACGATGGTATTATTACAGCCAGTCAATTCTTTGGCATCAACAACCCATTTGACGGGAGTATCCTTTTTGACATACAGAGTTTGCGGGGTATAGCCGTATACATCTGCTGTCATATTCAAGACCTGGACCCCATCCTTCATGATTGCTTTAACGGCATTAGCAGAATTTCTGTCTGTTGAGCCTCCTATACCTGCAATCATCGAACTAGGGCTAAAATTCATCCCAGCCAGTGCCAGGCCTCTATTGCTCATAATGATTCCTAAAACCACAATTAAGATACCGCTGAACTTTAGAATTTTCTTTGTGTACCCTTTACTTAATAGGCTTGATAGGGCACCGAATGTTAACATTAAAGGTACGGTTCCGATTGCAAACATAAACATGGAAAGAGCACCGCTTATGGCACTGCCCGTACCTAAGGCATACAGCTGCATGGTTTGCAGCGGACCGCAGGGCATGAACCCATTTAATAGACCTACAAAGAACGGCGTTCTTGGTTTAGGTTTACTGACTATTTTCATTATGGATGCAGGCATTCGCAATTGAAATTTTCTAAAGGCTTTGAATCCTGCCATGTTGAAGCCCATTATTATCATAAAAATACCAGCAAAAATTTGCAGTCCTGCTTTAGCCGTGAGTGAAAGGGCAAACACAGACCCAATCGCGCCAATGACACCACCGATAATGGTATAAGATAAGACTCTCCCCAGATTGTATAAGATAGCTGGTTTTAATGTATCAAACCTAGACCTGCTTTCATTGCCAATCGTTTGGGAAAGCATGATTCCACCGCACATCCCGACACAGTGAAGGGAGGTAATTAATCCTACTGTAAATAAAACGGCATAGGAAGCATTCTGTAATTGATCATCCATATTAAAGCTTCCAGTGTTGATTCCCAGAAGAATAATAGCGGCCACGACAATAAAAATGCCTATAAGTTTAAATCCTTTTCCGTTTTCAGTGCTATAGCCGACATGCTGAATGGCCTTTTTTATTTGGTTTTGGTCACATATTTCGTCATTATATTCAATATCTGCAAATTGCCCAGTAAAATCGGCCTTAACATGGGAAACACCTTCCAATTTTTTGACGGCTCTTTCAATGCGTCTTTCACAGGATGTACAAGTCATATCGTATACTTTAATTCTCTCTTTTTTTAAGCCCATATATTTCCCTGCCTTTACTTTGACAATAATGAAGGATAAAGCAATTGTAAGGAAGTAATGTGTTGATAATATGAAGAAACAAATGGTCCTAGTGAACATTTTGTAGACAAATTGTTACTAATTAATGAAGAGTGAACAAAAATTTTATGCATGTCCGCTGTACTATTTTGAATGCCAGGCGCTTAAAGATGTAGAAAGGAATCCATCTTTAGGAGTGCTGCCATGAATATAGACGGGGTTTTTTCCGGAGGGGGTATTAAAGGGTTTGCCCTGATTGGGGCATTTGAGGAAATTGAAAGCAGGGGCTTGCAATTTGTAAGGCTTGCAGGTACAAGTGCCGGTTCTATTATTGCTGCCTTGATTGCTGCCGGCTATACCAGCAAAGAGATGTACCAGTTAGTGGATGAACTGGATTTGTCCCAAATGCTGGACGCCCGAAAAACTTTCATTCCTTCGAAAATAGCAAAATGGCTGTTGCTGTACTGGAAACTGGGACTTTACAAAGGAAACGAACTGGAAAAATGGATAAAGGGCATGCTGGAGAAAAAGGGACTGAGAACCTTTTCTGACCTGCCTCCACAAACACTCCGGGTGGTCGTTTCTGATCTTTCAAATGGCCAAATGGCGGTTTTGCCGGACGACCTAGAAAGGTACGGCATATCTCCTGGGTCATTCTCGATTGCCAAAGCGATTAGAATGAGCTGCAGTGTTCCCTATTTTTTTGAACCTGTCAAAATGCGTTCTTATGATGGGCTTAATATCATTGTGGATGGCGGTGTATTGAGTAATTTCCCCATGTGGCTGTTCGACAAAGAAAATATTAAAAAAGTGAGGCCCGTTCTCGGAATTAAGTTAAGCCCGAGTGAGCAAGAACACGAAAAACATAAAATCAGCAACGGAATCGAAATGTTTGGGGCCTTATTTGAAACGATGAAGGATGCACATGACGCCAGGTATATTTCTAGAAAACATGCCCAAAACATCATATTTATCCCTTCAAAAGAGGTAATATCAATGGAATTTCACTTAACCGAAGAACAAAAACGGCAGCTATTTGAACTGGGGAGAAATCATGCAAGGCAGTTTTTAAATCAATGGAGTTATTAATTCTTTTATAAGGGAAAAAAATCGAACGTCTAAAATGACGCTCGATTTTTCTTTTTGCTTTTTTTTCCTTCAATTACGGTGAGATGAGCAGGGGGCTTCTTTTTGGTTTTATTTTTCTTAATGGTTGCCAGCGTGCCGAATGTGGAACTTTTTGAAGCAGTCTCTCCGCTCTTTTGCTGCAGTCGTTTCTTGGATTTTTTAGCCGCTTTTAGAAATGCCCGCTGCTCCCTTTTTTGAGGGCTTGAAGTTGAAAACCGACGAACAAGGAAAAAAATCAGTAAACCAATTAATGCGAAAACAGCAATTTTTTGAATAAAACCAGCAGGATTTGCTGTAAATGAACCGAAAAGCCCTATTAAAGCCAGGATAAAAAGTCCCCCAATTATAAAAGCAGATGTCCGATTTTTCAAGTAAAGCCACCTCCCTAAGAGCATCTTAAGCAATTTTTTATCCTTTTAAACACTTTAGAGGAAAGATTTAGACAATTTATTCGTTTTTCGCTGTCCATGTGCAAATTTCAATAAAAATCCTAAGATTTTAATGATTCAAGCAGAAACATGCCAAAGAATAAGAGACAATTGGCAATCTCTATGTACTTAAATGTATTCTACTTGAAAAATCAAAAAACCTCTATAAAATGTCAGGTAATTTGCATTTCGAGTGAAAATATTTTTTTATGAAAAAGTACCGGGTCCAAAGGGCATATTATTCCTATACTGTTAACAAGTGTTGTTACGATTCGGATCAAAATCGCGCCAATTGGAGGTTTTTTTATGTCAAAAATACGTAAAGCAGAGTACTATCCAAAAGCTATGCCATTTCCAGTAATGGTGTTTTGGACTGGCCTGTTTGGGGGAG
Organism: Neobacillus muris; assembly: GCF_943193175.1. GTDB lineage: Bacteria > Bacillota > Bacilli > Bacillales > Cytobacillaceae > Neobacillus > Neobacillus muris. The sequence continues at coordinate 74,675 of NZ_CALPDF010000009.1, read as the reverse complement.
TCTTTTGGAGTGCTATTTGGTACATTTCGTATTTCTTTCATTTAACTGAAATCCGTCCAAATGGGATCTTAGAACCATGGGCGGCGGGTGATTGGAAGTACGGCTGGGGGGGATCCATGCTTTCCATACTTTTATTAGGGATTATTTCGGTATGTGTATCGTTTATCTATTTCGCTTTGTTAAGAAAATTCAATGGCATTTGGGTTGGCATGGCTTATGGGCTCATATTGTTTCTGATCGTCTATTTTGTTTTAAATCCCTTGCTGCCAGGAATCAAGCAAATCACTGACCTCAGCCGCAATACTGTCATAACCTCGATTTGTTTATTTGCGCTTTACGGAATCTTTATCGGTTACTCGATTCAATATGAGCATGAAAGCAGGAATCTCCTAGATAAAGAGGCGGCCCCGCAGATTTAATTAGTATGATTTCTATAGTTGTGATAAAATATTTTTATCTGTGTGGATCAAAAGGAGAGTGGAAACCATTGGGAAAATTAGAGAGTCTTAGAGGGCAATTTGCCGCATTTGGTATTGATGGAATTCTGATTACAAGCCCTTACAACCGACGTTACATATCAAATTTCACTGGATCCTCTGGGGTCGTTTTAATTAGTGAAGAAAAGGCCCAGTTTATAACTGATTTTCGTTACATTGAACAAGCGTCTAAACAATGTGAAGGATTTGAAGTTGTTAAGTACTCTGATTCGATTCCTAAAGAAGTGGCTGAGCAGTCCAAAAAATTAGGGATTCAGAAGCTTGGAGTGGAAGAGGATTTTTTAACTTACTCTTCCTTTAAAGTATATGAAAAAGAAGTAACAGCTGAACTTGTCCCAATCTCTGGTGTAGTTGAAAAGTTACGCTTGATTAAGAGCGAGGCAGAGATTAAGATATTAAAGGATGCTGCGGACATTGCAGATGCTGCATTTAAACATGTTCTTGATTTTATCCGCCCAGGAGTCACTGAACTTGAAGTTGCGAATGAGTTAGAATTTTTCATGAGAAAAGCCGGGGCCGCTTCTTCTTCCTTTGATACGATTGTTGCTTCCGGAGTCAGGTCTGCCCTGCCGCATGGTGTGGCTAGTGATAAAGTCATTGAAAAAGGTGATATGGTGACCATGGATTATGGTGCCTATTATAAAGGGTATGTCTCGGATATTACCAGGACCATTGCAGTAGGTGAACCGGCTGAAGAGCTGAAGGAAATTTATCAAATTGTTTTAGAAGCACAGCTCCGAGGGATGGAAGGAATCAAACCGGGGATGACTGGTAAACAGGCAGATGCCTTAACAAGAGATTATATTACTGCAAAAGGCTATGGTGACAATTTTGGACATTCTACTGGCCATGGGATTGGTCTGGAGGTTCATGAAGGTCCTGCTCTTTCGATGAAATCAGATATCGTTTTAGTGCCTGGCATGGTGGTAACAAATGAACCAGGCATTTATGTCCCGGGTCTTGGAGGAGTTCGTATAGAAGATGATTTGCTCATTACAAATGATCTAAACGAACCGCTTACGCATTCTGCAAAAGAACTTATAATATTGTAATTTATTTAGGAGGATTTTTTAAACATGATTTCAGTTAACGATTTCCGTACCGGATTAACCATTGAAGTGGATGGCGGCATTTGGCGCGTTATCGATTTCCAACACGTAAAGCCAGGCAAAGGAGCTGCATTTGTCCGCTCCAAACTACGTAACCTGCGGACTGGTGCCATTCAAGAAAAAACATTCCGTGCGGGTGAAAAAGTAGAAAAAGCGCAAATTGATAATCGTAAGATGCAATATCTATACGCAAGCGGTGACCAGCACGTATTTATGGATATGGAATCTTATGAGCAGGTAGAACTGCCGGCAGCAAGCATTGAATATGAATTGAAATTCTTAAAGGAAAACATGGAAGTTCATATCATGATGTTCCAAGGCGAGACACTAGGTGTAGAATTGCCAAATACAGTGGAATTGGAAGTAACAGATACAGAGCCTGGCATTAAAGGAGATACAGCATCAGGCGGAACTAAACCTGCTACTGTAGAAACAGGCCTTGTCGTACAAGTTCCATTCTTTGTTAATCAAGGAGACCGTTTAATTATCAATACTGCAGACGGTACCTATGTATCAAGAGCTTAATATGCAGAAAAACGCCTAATCTTCACATGAGGATTAGGTGTTTTTTTTATGGACAAATTAAAAACTTCACCAAATAGTAAGATTTACGAACCTTTTCAAGAAAACATATTTGCTAAAATGAAGTCGTAAACAAACCTAGAGCAAAGAGGTGATACTACTGATGAAAAAGCTTTCTTCTCTAATGGTGCTATGCCTGGCAATAGTGCTGATTGCAGCTGCCTGCAGCTCGAATAAGGCTAATACAAAGCTTGATAAAAAACATGCACCGCTTCCTGATTATGTTTTAAATGCTCCGGAAAAAGTTCAAGAAACCTATAAAATGGTTTCTAACTACCCAGAGGTTGTAGCGGGGGTTCCCTGCTATTGCGGCTGTTATGTTTCCGATGGCCATAAAAGCAATTTAGACTGCTTCATTGATCATTTTGGCGAGGACAACGCTGTTGAAGAATGGGACTCTATGGGTATAGCCTGAGATGTTTGTGTAGATATCGCCCGGGAGGCGATCGACATGAATCTTAGCGGAAAAAGCCCAGCGAAAATTTACGACTTAATAACCAAAAAATATGAAGATTTTGGGGAACCAACTCCAACACCTGAGCCAAAATAAGGAGTGACCCATGAAGAAACTGTTAATCGGAATCTATATTTTGATTATGATTGGCATTGTTTTTGCTATAGGAAACAGTAACCTATTTGATAACGAAAATTCCAAAGCAATAGCTGCTGGAGAAAAGGTTTATAACAAAAACTGCCTTATTTGCCATGGCGAGACAGGGAAAGGTGAAGGGAAAAATGCTGGAACGGCTCTAAACAATCAGCATTTTTTAAACTCTGTTTCCGATCAAGATTTGTATAACTATATAAAGCATGGCCGGGAAGGCACCGCAATGCCGGCGTATGGACCAAGATTATCGGATAAAGAGATCAAAAATCTAACCGTATTCATAAGAAATTGGCAGACGGAGAAAATCGATCTTGAAGCTCCCAAATCCATAACAGGCAGCCCTGAGAATGGGGAAAAACTGTACAGTTTATATTGCCTTTCCTGCCATGGTGAGGCAGGAGCCGGCATCCTGAAAATGGGACCGGCATTATCCAACCCTCAATATTTAAAAGATACTGCCGATTCTCAAATTTGGATTGATACAGCTTATGGCCGTGAAGAAACGAGGATGGGACCTTCCTTAAAAGGACAAGAAGGAGTCCGTCAGCTGAGGAAGCAAGACATTTCTGACATTGTGAGCTATATCCGATCTTTAGAACAGAATAATGCACCTTCAAAAACCGCTGAATGAACTGTTGATTTAGCGGTTTTTTTGTATGGCCATTTCAAATGGAATTATGAACATTTTGTGGTTATTTTATGTCGAAAACGTAACGTTTTCAGCCCTTTAACAAAATGTTCAAGAGTGTTTCTGCCGTTAGGCCGTGATAAAGAATATATTTATTTCAAAGAGGACTATAGTGGAAAGCATTAACATTTTTGCAGTTGTTTTCAAATCAAGGAGGATTTTTATGCGAAAGAGAAGGTTTGCTGCTTTTTTGGTAATCGGTTTATTTTTAACCGGCTTTATCACTCCAAAGGCCTATGCAGAATCTGCATTTCAAGCGGATAAGTTTCCCTTTAAATCCATGCAGATTCAAATAATGCCGGAGTTTGACTATCCTGAGGACTGGGAATCACGGGACATCCCATCCTTATTAATCAGCCAGTATGGAACTATTACAAATAACAGCGGCCAAGATTATGATGGAAAGATTGAAATTCCCGTGCCAGCCAACGATAAAGGCTTTGAGGCCATTTTAGTGGCTGACTTCCCAGAAACTGATCAGCCTGAAGTGCAGCGCCCCTATGATGTTGACAAAGAAAAAGGGATCATTTCCTGGAAACCGTCAAACCCAATTAAGAACAATGAAACATATGAATTTGTCATTGAGTACTACACCCAAACGATTGAGGTAAAAGACAGCAAGACCTTTACATATGAGCTTAAGAATAATGCGGAAATTGAGCAGTTGGACATTGTTTATTATGCCCCTATGAATGCGTCGGATATCCAAATGGAGCCTAAAGCACAGGAAACCTCCAAGGATGATTATGGAGAGGAGCTCTACTTTTATCAATACAGCAATGTGAAAATTGGTGAGCCGCTAAAATATTCTTTCTCCTACAAAAAAGATGGAACCGAATCATCCATGGAGGCTATTAGCAAGCTGGATCCCCCAAATGATGAAAATCACGAAGGGGTGAATGGTACAGCTACCGACCAGATTGCAAGCGGCAGCAAATCGGGCAGTTCCAATAAGCCCCTCATTGGAATTGGCGGTGCTTCCATCATCGGGATTGCCCTTATCATTGCTGGAATATTTGTATATTTGGGGTTAAAAGCAAATTCTCAAAGTATGGCGAAGACTGCAAGATCAAACTCAAACAAGCAGACTCCCAAAAAACAGGCTGCGGCAAAAAAAGACAACAAGCAAGATCATTCAGAAGAAAAAAAGGAACTCCGAAAAAAGCTTCTTACAGGAAAAATAGACCAAGACACCTATGAAGAGGAAATGAAAAAGTTAATCTAATGTGAGGTGAGCAGAATGAAGAAAAATACGCTTGTCATCATTGGCGGATTTATTATTGCAGGGGCCATTGTATTCCTCCTGATGGCTGCCACTCCAGGTTCGAGCGGAGTGGAATTAACGTTAGACAAGCTTTTGGCCACCCAAGACCAGCATAAAGATGATTTTGTTACGGTGGAAGGATTATTAATTGAAGACTCGATCAAATGGGACCCGGATAAAATTGAATTGAAATTTGATGTGAAGGATAACGATGGGAATCTGATGCATGTCATTTACAATGGGACGAAACCAGACAACTTTGTAGAAGGTGTCATAACGATTCTTGAGGGATCCCCAACAAAAAAAGACACATTTGTGGCAGAGAACGTCAAAACAAGATGCCCTTCGAAATATGAAGGTCAGGATATCAAAAATTATGATCCTGAGACGCACAAAGACAAGTTAAATCAGCCGCCGAAAGAACAATAAAAGGATAACTTTAGAAGGTGACCAAATGTATCTATTCTCAAACGCAACGATCTATTTAGGATTAGCGCTTGCAGTATTCTCACTGCTTATCATCACTCTAGGCATCAGCACGAAGAATCAAAAGATGGTTAACAGCGGAAAAGGCGGAATGCTTGCCTTATTGATTTGTGCTTCAATGGCCATGCTGTCATTATTCTATCTCCTGGGAACATCACAGTTCCAGTATGAATATGTCACAGACTATACGAGCAGTGAACTGCCGCTCATTTATAAACTAACAGCTCTATGGGCTGGCAACGCAGGTTCTTTATTGCTGTGGACGTTCTTCTTAACTCTTTATGCCGTCATGATTGCTTTTTCAAGAAAAATGAAAGGGAATCCAATGATTCCTTATATCTCTGCCATACTTATGGCGAATGCTGTATTCTTCTTTATCATCTTGGCATTTGTGGCAAAGCCATTCGTATTATTAGACACCATTCCGGCAGAGGGAAAAGGTTTGAATCCAATGCTGCAAAACCCGGGAATGATTATCCACCCGGTCACTCTCTATCTCGGGTATGTAGGTCTTGCAGTGCCGTTTGCCTTTGCCATGGCAGCGCTGATTTTGAAAAATGCTGATGACTTCTGGATCAAAATGACTAGACGCTGGACTATTGTTGCCTGGTTATTTTTAAGCCTTGGAAATATTTTTGGCGGCCAATGGGCTTATGTAGAGCTTGGCTGGGGCGGATATTGGGCATGGGATCCAGTTGAAAATGCCTCATTTATGCCATGGTTGACAGCCACAGCCTTCCTGCACTCTGTCATGATTCAGGAACGGAAGAATATGCTGAAGGTTTGGAACATCAGTTTGATTATTGTATCCTATGCCTTAACCTTGTTCGGCACTTTCTTAGTAAGAAGCGGTGTACTAACAAGTGTCCATGCTTTTAGTAACTCCAATCTCGGTTTATATTTCTTAATCTTTATGGCTATTGCCGTTATTGGCGGGCTTTATGTGTTAATGAGCCGTTACAATTTGTTAAAACGAAGTGCCGGTGAATTCCAATCGCTCGTTTCAAAAGAAAGCAGCTTCCTGGTGAACAATCTTCTGCTTGTCGGCGCCGCTTTTGCTGTATTCTGGGGAACAATTTTTCCGCTGGTTTCAGAAGCTGTTCGAGGAACAAAAGTTACCGTAGGTCTTCCATTTTTCAACAAAGTTGAGGCGCCAATTTTATTATCGATGATGTTTGTAATGGCGGTTTGTCCTATGCTTGCCTGGCAAAAATCCACCGTCAAAAACCTTAGAAAAAACTTTTTGATTCCTGCCATCCTTGCTGTGATCGCCATGGCCTTAATGATTGCCTTGGGAATGCATAAAGCATGGGCTGTAATTGGATATGGGATCATTAGTCTCTTGCTGGTCACCCATTTCTTGGAATTCTACCGAGGGGTTAAGGCCCGAAGAAAAATGACCAAGGAAAGGCCGCTTGTTGCTTTATATCGGTTAATGATCCGCAATCGCCGCCGGTATGGCGGATATTTGGTCCACTTGGGAATTGCTTTTATTGCCATGGGAATTATCGGCTCCCAAAATTATGATGTAGAGACCATGAAAACAGTACCACTAGGCGGCTCAATAGAACTAGGTGATTACCGGCTCAACTATGAACGTCTTGATCAGAAAAAAGAAGGAATCAATGATATCGTATACGCGGATGTGACTGTATTTAAGAACGGTGAAAAACTAGGAACCTATCAGCCGGAAAAAGTTTTTTATGGCAACTGGGACCAGCCCTCTTCTGAGGTGGCGATCATCTCGTCCGTGAAAGAGGACCTATACATTGTCTTAAGCGCATGGGAGGATGACGGAAAGGCGACTTTCGTTGTTAAAATAAACCCTATGATGAATTGGTTGTGGATTGGATCCTTCATGATTGTCATAGGTGCACTTTTTGCGATATGGAATGGGAAATATGGAAATGTCACCCCGAGGTATACTGGGGTGCGCAAAGAGGTGGCATAGCATGAAAAGGAAATTCTATTTAGCTTTTCTTTTGATTTTCATCTTATTACAAACCTCAATCATACAAGTAAAGGCAGCAGAAATTGATTACAAATCTGCCGAGTTCAAGGCTGTCGCATCGCAGTTTCGCTGCACTTGCGGATGTGGGCAGGATCATTATGAATGTGACCCAAACACATGCAGTGAAACCAAAGAGTTTAAGAAAGATCTAGTTGATATGATGAATAAAGGCTGGGATAAAGATAAAATCCGAGATTATTATGTCAACATCTATGGAGAGGAAATACTGACCGCTCCTGAAAAAAGCGGGTTTAGTTTGACGGCTTGGATTCTTCCTTTTGCAGCTTTAGGCATCGCTGGAGCCGGATTATTTTTTGTCATCCGTAAGTGGGTCAAGAGAAATGGCCCTGAGGAGACAGCTGCAGTTGAGCAGAATATCGAAGAAGAAGTTGAGGATGAAATCCTATCATCCTTAATTGATGAAGAACGTAAAAAGTATCTTTAGGATGTGAACATTATGCCGGATATCTCCATTGTTTCCATAATATTTACTGCTGCGTTAGTGTTAGTTTGCCTATTTTTAATCTTATCCCCGATGTTTAAGTGGGACACTTACTTTCATTTTAGGCCAGGCAGCCAGGATTTATCAGCAACAAAAGAGTCCCTGCTAACGACTTTAAATGAATTGGAATTCGAGTACAAAATGGATAAGATTTCTCATACCGATTACAAAAATTTAAAAAAGCAATATGAGGTGGAAATTGCGAACATTTTGCAGGAAGAAGAACAACTGCAGACAGTCAGCATTGACCAAGAGTTAATGGATGAAGTGGAAAAAGAAATTGAAGAACAAATGAAATCCTACAGGAAGCAAAAGGGGGATGTAAAGTGATTAAGAAAATCCCCGTATTCCTCCTTGGCTTGCTGTTGCTTTTCCCTATTTATGGTAAAGCAGCATCTGACTCTAACATTGTGATTGATATGGATTATCTTGTTGTCAGTCCCGGGGAGGATGGATCCACCAATATGATGTACATGGTGAACTATTCCAATACATCTGATCAGGAATATAAAGGTGATGGAGAAGGCGAGGCAGTACTGAAGGTAACCCTTCCGAAAGGGATGAAGGACTTAAATTTTTCAGATAACACAATTGCCTTTAAACAGACAGAAACTGGTTTTATTACCACTACTCCAATACCTGCCAATCAAACCATGGTACTGCCTTACAGTTACAGGGTCGAAAAAGGGGAGGAGATCAAACTCACTGTAGACTATCCGGTACAGTTGTTCCAAATTCTAGTGCCGGAGGGTATGGGAAGTATTGAAATAAAAGGAATGGATTTTACCAGCCAAGGGCTTTTCAAATTTGATGATCAAAACTATTGGGGTTACAGTATTGAAAATATCAAGGCGGACCAGACGTTTACGATGGTCTATAACAAGGACGTTCAGCCTAAAAGTGATGATGCCGTGCAGGCGGAGACCGATGGAACAAATCAAAGCACCAGCTCTGTCACACATACCGCACCTGCTTTCCATAACCCCGGACACTTAAGAATGTGGGCCCAATCACCATTGCACCGATTTAATCCGCATGTGTTTTTGATCATCATGGGAGCCATCATCATAGCAGGGGTTTCCTACTTTATATATTTTAGAAGGAAAGCTAGATTAGACCAGGAACGTCTAGGAGCAGATAAGGAAGAGAAGGCCTTTAAACTGCTCATGTCCAAACAAAAAGCGATTATGGATAAAATTATCGAATTAGAAGAAACCTTTGGTGATGGTAAGCTGAACGAAGAAGAATATCAGGCAAAGCTTAATGCCTATAAACAGCATTTAGTGCAGGTGAAATTAAGTTTGCGCCAATTCATTGAGTAGCTTGCTAGTATGGGAGGGACTGCAAATGATAGACATAACCAAGCTGACAAAGCAAGCGGACAATAAGTTGATTTTGCGCGGCATTGACCTCAAGGTAAAAAAAGGAGAAACATTAGCCATCCTGGGACCAAATGGAGCTGGTAAAAGTACACTTTTAAAGATTATGGCAGGCTTGATTAAACCCACTTCCGGGTTAGTCAAGATGAAGGGGCTCGACTTGAGGAAAAATGCCAATGAAGTAAAAAAAAGCATCGGTTATTTGCCCCATGCAAGCTTACTTTATGACCATTATTCACCACTGGAGAATCTTGTTTTTTTTGGAAAATTATACAGAGTGGATAACGCGGAAGAGCGTGCCATTCAACTAGTAAAAGAGGTAGAGTTATCTTACTTTTTACATGACCCAGTAAAAAACTTTTCGCGCGGGATGATTCAAAGAATAGCCATAGCCAGAGCGATAATCCACAACCCGGAAATTCTGCTTTTGGATGAACCGCATACTGGCCTGGATCAGGGAGCAATGACGATCTTAAACAATGTCATCCTTTCTATGAAAGAAAAAGGGACGACCACATTAATGGTCACCCATGATTTTAAGCAGGCAGCCGAAATCTGTGATCGGATTATTATCTTAAAAAATGGAAAAATAGTGGATGATTTTACAGTGAAAGATCAATCTTTGGGAATGGTAACTGAAAAGTATAAGATTCAGATGGAGGGAGTTTCATGAACCTATTAAAATCTTCCCTCCTGCTGGCAAAAAAAGATTTGTTTTCTGAATGGAAAACGAAACAGGTGCTTGTCACCCAGATTATTTTTGCCAGTTTGGTGATTGTGGTATTCAGCTTTGCTTTTGACCCTTCCAATAATATGACAAAGGCCGTGATCCCGGGAATTATTTGGGTTATTATCGTGTTCGCTGGTGTTTTGGGCTTAAACCGATCCATTGTTTCAGAACAGCGAAATGAAACCTTGCATGCCTTATTAGTGGCACCCATGGCGCCAGCTGGCATTTTTTTAGGGAAATTCTTATCCAACTTCACGATGATTATCATTGTTGAGATCATTGCGATTCCGTTTTTGTTTTTGCTGTTTGATTTTAACATGGCAGGAAGTATCCCTTATTTTATTCTGATTATTTTTGTTGGCAGCTTTGGTTTTGTTTCCATCGGAACGTTTTTAGCAGCGTTGGCCGGGAATTCAAAAAGCAGTGAAATGCTGCTTCCTTTATTGCTGTTTCCAATTGCAAGTCCAGTTCTGATCGGGGTTACCCAGGCAACTAGGATCATTTTATCAGATATGAGCAAATTATCGAGTGCACTGGCATGGACCCAGATGGTTGCATCCTATGATGTTATTTTCTTTGTCATTTCATTATTTTTAATTGATTATGTGCTGGAGGTTTAAGCAATGAGTATGAATCTAGAACGTGAAAAACCGGTGCTCCCTGAAACAAAGCTTTCGGAAACGAAGCGCTCGTATCTGCCAAAGGTATTATTGGGCAGTACCATTGTGACAATGTTGACGTCAATCTATTTTATCTTCCTTTATGCAGAGGAAGAAAAAACAATGGGCGCTGCCCAAAAAATCTTTTATTTCCATGTAAGTTCCGCGTGGGTTGCCTTTTTTGCCTTTTTTGTAACTTGTGTGTTTAGTATTCTGTTTCTAGTAAAACGACAAAGGATATTTGATACATATGCCTATGTGTCAGCGGAAATTGGTGTTGTATTCACCATCATTGTTTTAACAACAGGTCCCATTTGGGCGAAGTCAGCGTGGAACACATGGTGGGTTTGGGAGCCGAGGCTGATTACCACCCTGATTCTATTTTTTATTTACATTGCTTACATTATGATTCGCCAAATGGATGGAGTTTGGGATAAAAAGGCAAGGCTGGCGTCTGTCTTTGGCATTATTGGGTTTGTGGATGTTCCGATCGTATTCTTTGCCATTCGCTGGTGGCAGACAAAATTGCATCCGGTCGTATTTGGTGAAGGATCGGACCAATCAGGAGGCGGCATAGCCCCTACCATGCTTGCCGCATTGTTAATTTCGATACTAGCTTTCACTGTTCTTTATGGTTATCTGTTAAATAAGGGTGTCACACTTGAAAATATGAAAATAAAGGTAGAGCATTACAAAGAAAAATTAAGAGCAGATATGGAAAATTAGGAGGAATTAAGATGAATTATCAATATATGTATGCCGCATATACGGTTGCCTGGGTTGTTATTTTTGGCTATATTTTTATTCTGGACAGAAAACAAAGCAAACTGAAGAAGGAAATTGAATTTTTAAAACTGCTGGAGAAATAAATTGAATTAGGCTGGCGATTACGCCGGCGTATTTCGTACAATACCCATGGGTGGTAGGGGAGGCGATACGATGAAGAAACCGATCATTAAATCACTCGTGTTGATTCTAATTATTAGCATGTTTGGTTTTTTTGGATATAGCTTGGTCACAAAAGGAAAACACACGGATGTAGGTGACCAGGCTTATAAATTCGAACTGCCAAATTATGATGGGAGTACAACCAAACTTTCGGATTATAAAGGCGAAGTGGTGATTTTGAATTACTTTGCGAGCTGGTGTGCTCCATGTAAGGAAGAATTTCCAGAGCTGGCGGCCTTTCAAAAGGATTATGGGAACAAATATCCTTTACTGATGATAAATCGTGGTGAAACCATTGATCGTATCAAAAAGGTTTCTGAAAACAATAAAGACAAAATGACGTATCTCTTTGATTATAACGCCAAGGTGGCAAAGCAGTTTAATGTAACGGGACAGCCGGAAACCTTTGTCATTGATAAACAGGGAGTCATCAGAGAACATTATAACGGTCCGGTAACGGAAATGCAGTTATACAACTGGGCAAAAAAATACGACAACTAATAGGAAAAGGATTGGCCTTTATTAAGGTTCAATCCTTTTTTTGTTTGCAAATTCAATCAGTAGATTAAAAGAATAGCGTGATTTGACAGTCATAATGTGGCCAAGCAGGCATACATTTTAAATAGCAGATACTAGAGAGGCCAGTAACAAGGATGCGAAACAAGCAAGATATCCCAAATGGAATCCGAAAGAAGTGTTTAATAAGCCAAAGAACTAAAGGAGGCAGCTATGTGGAAACCATTCAAAGCTTTTTGCCAAAAAACATTGCAGAACAAATGAAACAAATCCCTCCTAAACAGCTAGAAGAATTGGAAGAAATCAGAATTAGAATTCACCGGCCGATTGAGCTGTCGATAAAGGGGACCCCGTGTTTTTTGCCGTATATCATTCAGCCGGAGGATGCCATTCACTTGTTAAATAAAATCAGCCACTTTTCGATCTATACCCTGGAAGAGGAACTTAAACGAGGTTATATAACAGTTTCCGGCGGTCATCGAATAGGGCTGGCCGGAAAAGTCATCTTGGAAGAAGGCAGGGTAAAGGCGATTAGGGATGTTTCGTCATTTAACATTCGAATCGCCAGGGAAAAAATCGGAAGCGCTCAAGGCATCATTCCATTTATATATAACGGAACCTGGCAGAATACCATGGTAATCGGAGCGCCTCAAACAGGAAAGACCACCTTGCTTCGAGATATTGCCAGAATTATTTCAACCGGCGGCAGAAATATTCCTGCCTGCAAGGTTGGAATTGTCGATGAACGAAGTGAAATTGCCGGATGTGTCAATGGGGTTCCGCAATTAACATTCGGGCACCGCCTGGATGTGCTGGATGCCTGTCCAAAAGCGGAGGGAATGATGATGATGATCCGCTCCATGAGTCCAGAGGTGTTAATTGTGGATGAAATTGGCCGCTGGGAAGACACCGAGGCCATACTGGAGGCTGTCCATGCCGGAATTAAGCTGATCATGACAACGCACGGGACGAGCTTGGAAGAGATAACGGGGAGGCCGACGCTAAAAGAGATAATCAGCCAGAAAATTTTTCAGCGTTTTGTTGTCCTTAATAGAAGCGATGGTCCTGGAACGATTACTCATATACTGGATGAATCCGGAAGAGAATTGAAGCAAAAAGTGAGTGTGACATAGATGGTAAAACTGATTGGCGCCATATTTATTATTGTGGCCACCACATTGACCGGCTTCGAGGCCTCCAGGCATTTTAGTGACCGTCCCAAACAGTTAAGGGCGTTAAGGAGCGCCTTGCAATCGCTTGAAGCAGAAATTATGTATGGGCACACCCCCTTGCATGAGGCAGCAAGGAGGCTGGCAGAACAATTGTCTAAGCCGCTTTCCACCTTCTTTTCCACCTTTTCTCAAAAATTAATGGATACTGAAACGACAGTAAAGGAGGCCTGGCAGTCCAGTCTAAAAGAAGTTTGGAATGCTACGGCCCTCAAAAAAGCAGAATTTGAGATTATGAAGCAATTTGGAGAGACCTTGGGGCGCCATGATCGCTTTTCCCAGCAAAAGCAGATTATGCTGACTCTTTCCCATTTAGAAAGAGAAGAAGCTGAAGCTGTCCAAGCACAGGCAAAATACGAAAAAATGGTCAAGAGTCTGGGATTTTTGTCAGGCTTGCTGTTGATTATTCTACTATTTTAGGGGGAAAAGCAATGGGTTTAGAAGTGGATATTATTTTTAAAATAGCCGGAGTGGGAATTGTTGTGGCATTTCTTCATACCGTGCTGGATCAAGTAGGCAAAAAAGAGTATGCCCAATGGGTGACATTGTTTGGATTCATCTACATTCTTTTCCAGGTGGCATCGATTGTGAGTGATTTGTTCCAAAAAATTAAATCGGTGTTTTTGTTTCAATAGAAGGGAGGGCTTTGCGATTGAGATTCTTAAAATAGTTGGAATAGCGCTGGTTGCTACCTTTCTCTCCTTAATTATTAAAGAGCAAAAACCAAACATTGCCTTCCTGTTAATTGTGTTTGTCGGCTGCTCCATCTTTCTTTTTTTAGTAGATAAAATTTATGAGATCATTCATATGCTCGAGCGGCTGGCGCTGAATGCAAAGGTAAATATGGTTTATGTGGAAACAATCCTCAAAATCATTGGAATTGCCTACATAGCCGAATTTGCTGTCCAGATTACCAAGGATGCCGGCCAGGGAGCAATCGCTTCAAAAATTGAATTAGCAGGAAAAATCATCATTCTAGCCATGGCTATACCGATCCTGACGGTGCTAATTGAGACGATTATCAAGCTGATTCCAAGTTAAAACCAGGACTGAAGTAAAAAAGAAAACGGAGCGCTGGAGTACTAATGGCAAGAGAGGAGCGCTTGGCGTTTTTAAAGAGGTGTAACCATTGAAGCAAAGGCTGCAGTTCATTCCTATAATGATAGTTCTATTTATGTTTTTTTTTACGTCAGGTGTACAAGCTGTCGAGAATAATGAAGATTCGAAAACTCCTTCCTCACCTCAGGAACTGGTAGATGCTCAGCTGGAAACATTGGATTTATCTGAACTCACAAAGTTTTGGGAAGATATCTCCCAAAAATATGGCGGTTTTCTGCCCGAAAGCCAAAAGGGGAGCCTCTATGAGTTTATTAAAGGGGAGAAGGACTTTTCGTTAAAAGAGTGGGGGCAGGGATTTTTAAAATTTGTCTTCCATGAGTTCACAGCGAATGGAAAATTGCTGGGCACTTTAATTATGCTGGCTATTTTTAGTATGTTCCTGCAATCGATGCAAAACGCGTTTGAAAAAAGCAATATTAGCAAAATTGCCTATGCGATTGTTTATATGGTTTTGGTCATTCTTGCGCTCAATAGCTTTCACATTGCCATCAGTTATACCACTGAAGCAATTGAAACGATGATATCATTTGTGCTTGCGCTGATTCCCATTCTCCTTGCTTTAATTGCTGCTTCCGGAGGACTTGTGTCAGCAGCCTTTTTTCATCCAGTTATCCTGTTTTTAATGAATACCAGTGGGTTGTTCATGCAATACATTATCCTTCCGCTGCTTTTTCTAGGCACCTTGCTCAGTGTTGTCAGCACCATATCTGAACAGTATAAGGTTACACAGCTGGCTGGGCTGCTGAGAAATTGGAGCATCGGATTAATGGGATTGTTTTTAACGGTATTTCTAGGGGTTATATCCGTGCAGGGGGCATCAGCTGCCGTCACGGATGGAATCACGATCCGAACTGCAAAATTTATTACGGGAAACTTTATACCGGTTATCGGCAGAATGTTTACCGATGCGACCGATACGGTCGTAAGTGCCTCCGTGTTGTTAAAAAATACGGTTGGCATCGCCGGAGTGGCAATCCTGCTGATCATTGTGGCATTTCCAGCTTTGAAAATTTTAATGATTTCTTTTATTTATAAATTTGCCGCTGCCATCCTTCAGCCGTTAGGCGGCGGGCCAATCATTACCTGTTTGGATATTATCAGCAAGAGTGTGATTTATGTATTTGCAGCATTAGCCATTGTTTCACTTATGTTCTTCTTAAGCATTACGGTCATTGTGGCCGCTGGAAATTTAACGATGATGATGAGATAGGAGGTGCGCAGCCGAGATGGAATTTTTAAAAGAGTGGGTTACTAATATCATTCTCTTCATTCTGCTGGCGACCGTCATTGATATGCTCCTTCCAAATTCCAGCTTTCAAAAATACACCAAAATGGTGACAGGGCTACTATTAATTGCGATTATTCTCACTCCGATTTTGAAACTTATCTCCAATGACTTCGAATCAGCGATTGCAGCCATTCCATCGGCAGGAAACTCAGGAGAAAAAAATATGGAAAATTTAATAGATTTGAAGAAAAAAGAAATACAAGCCTCACAAGATGCATATATTTTAGAAGAAATGGCTGTCCAGCTGAAAAGCGGAGTTAAGGAGGAGTTGATGGAACAATACGGATTGGAGATAGCAAAAATCGATATTGAAACGGATGAACAAGTGGACAAAGCATTTCCTGAAAACCTCCAAAAGGTAATGATTCATTTAAAACAGCCGGATACAGGCAGTAAGGCAGTGGAAGCAATCAAGCCCATAGAAATTGATACAGAAACACCTCTTCCATCATCTCAAAAGTCATCAGGTGAAACTGAAAAAATAGCAGCATTTCTATCGCAAAAATGGAACGTATCCAAAGAAACAATCGATGTTTCGATAGAAGGGGGGATCCAGTCGAAAGATGAGCAATAATCAAGGACCGTTTTCATGGTTCAAAAAACTATTGAAACTTAACAATGAAACGAGCGAAGAAAAACCCGGAAAAAAACCAGGGAAATATCAGTATATGCTGCTTGTCCTCTGTATAGGGGCAGCCTTTATGATTGTTGGCAATGTCGTTATGACACCTGGAAAGAGCTCCGGGGAAAACCAACAGTCAAATGCAGCCCCAACTGAATCAGACGAAGATGTTCCGGCATTCGGCTTGAAAAAAAGTTCAACGAATCAGGCGATTGAAGATTATGAAGAAAAGTATGAAAGCCAGCTGGAAAAGGCTCTCCAAGAAATATTGGGTGTCAATGATGTAACGGTTGTTGTTACGATTGATTCAACTGATCGCAAGGTTCTCGAAAAAAATCAGGTGACGAAGGAACAGACTACCGAGGAAACAGACCGGGAAGGCGGCCAAAGAAAAGTCCAGGATATCTCAACAGATGAACAAGTTGTTATTATTCGCAATGGCGAAAAAGAGGTTCCCATTGTAGTTGAAACCAAAAGGCCTGATATTCGCGGTGTCATGGTAGTAGCCAAGGGCGCCGAAAATATTCAAGTGAAAAAGTGGATTGTGGAAGCAGTAACCAAGGCATTGGGCGTCCCAAGCCATCGCGTTGGGGTATTTCCTAAAAAATAAAAGGGGGATTTTACATGCTATTGAAAAAACAAACAGTTTGGTTATTAACCATGTTAAGTCTTGTCGTCGTATTATCAGTCTATTACATTACTTCACCAGAGCAAAAAACAAACAATCTTGCCCAGGTGCAGCAAGAGGCAGCAGATAAGGCAGAAACTAAAACGAAATCAAGTGCAAAATCCAATGAGGATGAAAAGACCATTGTTTCTACCATTGCCGGCGATGCTGAATTTGAAGAAATGCGGATGGAGCTTGATGAATCCCGAAGCAAGCAGGAAGAAGATTTAACCAATACGATTGCATCCACCAATCTCCCGCCTAGTGAGCGCAGCAAAGCCAAGGATCAAATGGAGCAGCTGAGGGAAACTGCCCAAAAGGAAGAACTGTTGGAGGGCTTAATCAAAACAATGGGATATGAGGATGTCCTCGTCAGAGCCGATGGGGAAAAAGTAAATGTGACGGTTAAATCAAAAAATAAACCATCCGCTTCTGAAGCAAACAAAATCATTCTTGAGGTTAAGAAAGAAATGGGAGAAACCAATTTTGTCGCTGTAACCTACCAGCCTTCCAAATAAAAAACCTAGGAAAAACAAGGTATCATTACCATTAGTCAAAAAGGAGAGCCGGAACGGCTTTCCTTTGTTTATTTATTGTTAAAAAGGAAAAAATAAACTTTTGATAGTCATTAAAGGACATCAAATTTCACATTTTTACCAGAACATATTAATATGAAAGAAGGGGAGTCTCTCCATAATACTAAAAATAGCTTATTGAACTAATAGGAGGTATTATCGTATAGTATTAGTAGCTAGTCATAAATTCAGTCGCTTCATTCATGATTTCTAAAGAGTCAATTTATGAAGCAGTTAGAATTTAGACAGCGGCAATAATCATAAAACAGTACATTATAAAGTACAAGGGGTGTATGTTAATGCTGAAAATACAAGAAATTCGCGAATTAATTAAACTAGTGGATCAGTCTAGCATTGATGAATTTGTGTATGAGAATGACGGTTCAAAAATTAAAATGAAGAAGATTGGAACAGCAGCAGTGACAACGGTTCAGCCAATTGTGCAAGCAGCTGCTCCACAAGTGCCTGCTGCGCCTCAAGTGACGTCTGCAGCGGTCAGTGAGCAAGCGGCACCGGTTTCTGGAGAAAAGCCAGCACAGGAAACAGCAAAAGCGGAATCACCTGCTTCTGAAAATCTACATAAAATTACTTCTCCTATGGTTGGCACATTTTATGCTTCTCCAAGTCCGGATGCTGATGTATACGTAAAACCAGGTTCAAAGGTATCCAAAGATACAGTAGTCTGTATCGTGGAGGCTATGAAATTATTTAATGAAATTGAAGCCGAAGTAAATGGAGAAATTGTCGAAGTATTGGCGAAGAATGGACAGCTAGTAGAATACGGCCAACCGTTATTTTTGGTAAGACCTGAATAAGGAGCGTAACAGGATGATAAGAAAACTGTTAATTGCAAATAGAGGAGAAATAGCAGTCAGGATCATTAGGGCCTGCCGTGAGATGGGAATCGAGTCAGTTGCTGTATATTCTGAGGCAGACCGCGAGGCATTGCATGTGCAGCTGGCTGATGAAGCGTACTGTATTGGACCCACATCGTCAAAGGACAGTTATTTAAACGTAGCAAATATAATCAGTGTAGCCAAATTAACAGGCTGTGACGCCATTCACCCAGGCTATGGTTTCTTAGCGGAAAATGCCGATTTTGCTGAACTTTGCCGGGAATGCAATATTACCTTTGTCGGTCCAAGTCCAGAAGCCATTAACAAGATGGGAACGAAGGATATAGCAAGAGAAACCATGAGAGAAGCTGGTGTTCCGATTGTGCCTGGATCGCAAGGAATTATCAGTGATATCGATGAAGCCATTAATTTGGCCCGCAAAATTGAGTACCCTGTAATCATAAAAGCAACTGCCGGCGGAGGCGGGAAAGGAATCCGCGTTGCCAGAAATGAGCAGGAATTGATCAAAGGCATTAATATTACCCAGCAGGAAGCATTAACAGCCTTTGGCAACCCTGGGGTCTATTTGGAAAAATATATTGAAGATTTCCGACATGTTGAAATTCAAATCCTTGCTGACAATTACGGCAATGCAATTCATTTGGGCGAAAGGGATTGCTCCATCCAGCGGCGCCTGCAAAAACTGCTGGAGGAATCACCTTCACCGGCACTTGATGGAGAAATTCGTGCAGAAATGGGAAATGCGGCTGTTAAGGCTGCAAAAGCAGTTGATTATTCAGGGGCGGGAACGGTAGAATTTATATATGATTACCGAAATCGCAAATTTTATTTCATGGAAATGAATACCAGAATTCAGGTGGAGCACCCAGTAACGGAAATGGTAACCGGGACAGATCTAATTAAAGAACAAATCCGGGTTGCAAATGGTGAAAAATTATTGTTGGCCCAGAAGGATGTCACCTTTAACGGATGGGCAATCGAGTGCCGGATCAATGCTGAAAATCCGGAGAAAAACTTTCTCCCTTCAGCTGGAAAAATTAAGATGTACTTGCCGCCTGGCGGCCTGGGAGTCCGAGTGGATTCTGCCGCGTATCCTGGGTACACCATTCCGCCTTATTATGATTCGATGATTGCCAAGGTAATTGCATATGGCAGTACAAGGGATGAGGCGATTGCCAGAATGAAGCGGGCACTGAGTGAATTTGTTGTGGAAGGCATTCACACCACCATTCCGTTTCACTTAAAACTCCTCGAACATGAAAAGTTTGTTGAAGGGGCATTCAACACCAAATTTCTTGAAATGTACGATGTGATGAAAACTGTTTAATAATTGGAGGTGTTTGGGATGAGTGAGTTTAATATTCTAGAAATGGAACAAGACAATGAAGGACTTGGAAAGATTGAGATTGCTCCAGAAGTAATCGAGGTGATTGCCGGCATAGCAGCATCTGAGGTTGAAGGTGTGTCTGGAATGCGCGGGAATTTTGCTGCCGGAGTAGTAGAACGGTTAGGAAGAAAAAACCATGGTAAAGGTGTAAAAGTAGAACTAGACGATACCGGCATCAAAATTGATGTGTACTGCCTAATAAAATTTGGCATTTCCATTCCAGCTGTTGCTGGAAAGATTCAAGAAAATATCCGCCAGGCTTTATTAAACATGACAGCTTTAGAGGCTGAGGAAGTTAATATCCATGTCGTCGGGGTTCAATTTGAAAATCAAAAGCAAGAACCCGCCGTTGAGGAAGAAGTCTAACCGAAAAACCAAAGGGCAGCCTTTGGTTTTTCTATTGCCACTTTTATTTCTGACCGTGCTAAACCTTGTTAGTTATGCTATTATCTTTTTATGTGTAAGGTTTTCTATTTGTTTAATACTAAATGATGTATATAAATAGACAAAACTAGTTAATACCGTAAAAGGAGATATATGTATAATGAAGAGACGAACAGCCAGAGAAAAGGCAATGCAAGCACTATTTCAAATTGATGTCAGCAGCAGTGAGCCATCAGAAGCGATCGGCCACGTATTGGATGGACAAGCTGGGGATGATTATCTATCAAACCTTGTTTTAGGTGTAATCGATCATAAACAAGTAGTCGACCAGCTTATTGTTAAAAACCTTGAAAAATGGTCGATGGACCGCCTGGCAGCTGTTGACCGGAATATCCTGAGGATTGCTGCTTATGAATTAAAATATTTGCAAGGGGAAGTGCCGGCAAATGTCGTTATAGACGAAGCCATCGAGATTGCCAAAATCTACGGGGACGACCAGTCAAGCAAGTTCATTAATGGTGTGCTATCCAAGGTGAAACAACAACTGACTGGCGAGTGAATAATCAAAGGGTAAGGGGAGAATGAGTGACATGACTGCACAGTTGATTAATGGCAAGGATATTGCCGCAAAAAAACGGGTTGAAATCGCCAAAGAGGTGCAAATTCTAAAGGGCAATGGGATTACCCCAGGGTTGGCTGTCATTTTGGTAGGGAACAATGATGCGTCAAAAACCTATGTACGCAATAAAGAAAAAGCATGTCAGGAACTTGGCATGAACTCTTTGCTAATTGAACTGGCAAACGGGGTGCCTGAGCAGGAGTTACTTGCCAAGATCGAAGAATTAAATGATGATCCCGCCATTCATGGAATTCTGGTGCAGCTCCCGCTTCCAGACCATATTGACGAAAGAAAAGTGATTGAAACGATCTCGCCATTAAAAGATGTGGATGGGTTTCATCCGATAAATATCGGCAGAATGATGACAGGGCAGAATGCCTTTTTACCTTGTACCCCATATGGAATAATGGTACTTCTTGATGAGACAGGAATTACTGTTGAAGGAAAACATGTCGTTATTGTTGGAAGAAGCAATATTGTCGGCAAACCAGTCGGACAGTTATTTTTAAATCAAAATGCAACGGTGACATATTGCCACTCCAAAACAAAGGATTTAAAGTTACATACCAGGCAGGCTGATATTGTTGTAGCAGCCGTAGGAATTCCAAACTTTATTACCGCAGACCATATTAAAGAAGGGGCAGTCGTAATTGATGTAGGGATCAACCGCAATGAAGCAGGGAAGCTCTGCGGTGATGTGAAATTTGATGAGGTAAGCGAAAAAGCAGGTTTTATTACCCCAGTTCCTAAGGGTGTGGGCCCCATGACAATTACGATGCTGATGTATAATACTTTAAAATCAGCGGCAGAAAGTTTAAACCAATAGAGTGTAATGTGAATTGTCCTTATCTTTTATTCAGCCGGTTGGTTCATCATCCTGACAAAACCATGTGCTGAATATATAATAGATAAGGACAGTTTTATTCTCACTTTTAAGAAGGAGCCGTTATGCAGGAACAACCATATTTAACTGTACATGCGTTAACTAAATACATAAAACGGAAATTTGATGCAGACCCCCATTTGCGTGACATCCATGTCCGCGGAGAAATTTCAAACTTTAAACAGCACTCTAGCGGCCATATGTATTTTACCTTAAAAGATGAAAACGCCCGCATTTTGGCAGTTATGTTTTCGCGGGAGTCCAGGACCATGAAATTTTCTCCGGAAAACGGGATGAAGGTCATCGTGAAAGGTGATATCACTGTATATGAACCGAGCGGCCAGTATCAAATATATATAAAAGCAATGCAGCCAGATGGGATCGGGGAGTTATTTTTAGCATATGAACAATTAAAACAAAGATTAGAAGCAGAAGGATTGTTTGCCTCTCAAAATAAAAAGCCTCTCCCGATGTTTCCTCAGACCATCGGGGTAATTACTTCACCGACAGGCGCTGCGATCAGGGACATCATAACGACCATAAAAAGACGATATCCAATTGGAAAAATCCTTGTATTTCCCGCTCTTGTCCAAGGGGATCATGCTGCACCATCGATTGCCAAAGCCATTGAACGAGCCAATGCGATGGGAGAAATGGATGTTTTAATTGTTGGGCGCGGCGGCGGGTCAATTGAAGAATTATGGGCTTTCAACGAGGAACTTGTCGCCCGGGCGATATACCAATCGCGGATTCCGATTATATCTGCGGTTGGCCATGAAACGGATTTTACGATCGCGGATTTTGTTGCTGACCTTCGGGCTCCAACCCCAACCGGCGCTGCAGAACTGGCAGTACCGCATATCGAGGAATTAATGGATAGAGTATTGCAGCGGCAGTCAAGGCTTCTTAGATCCATGCGGGAAAGATTCCGATTTGAATCAGAACGGCTGAACCGAGTGAAAAAATCTTATGCCTTCCGCTACCCGCATCGGTTATATGAGCAAAAGTTGGAACAGGCCGACAAGCTTACTGAAATGCTGGAACGGAATACCTTACGTTTAATTATGGGGAAGAAGGAACAACATGAAGTTTTGTTCCAACGAATTCAGCGAAATCATCCCCGCCAGGTGTTAGAGGATGCCAAACAAAAGTTTGAGAGACTACAAAAGGAAATGAACCGGGCCCTGCAGCATACGGTTACCAAAAAACAAACTGATTTTGACAAAATTCTTTCCACCCTTCAAGCGCTGAGTCCATTGAAGATTATGGAACGGGGCTATAGTTTGGCCTATACAGTGGATCATCGGCTTTTAAAAAGTGTTACGCAAGTCGAGCCGGATGAACAAGTTCAAATACAATTAACAGATGGGCAAGTATACTGTAAAGTAGAGACTATCGAGGGGAGTGAAAAAAATGCCAGCGGAAAATAACCTTTCTTTTGAAGAGGCAATGGCAAAATTAGAGCAAATTGTTGAAAAGCTTGAAGAAGGAGATGTTCCTTTAGAAGAGGCAATCAGCTTTTACAAAGAGGGCATGGAATTATCGAAACTTTGTCATGATAAATTAAAAAATGTTGAGGAACAATTAACCCAAATCATTACAGAGGACGGGCGTACGGAGAGCTTTTCAATTGATGAGGAGGATTAGTGGTGGAAACCAGGTTAGACTCATTTGCTGATGAATATAAAAAATTGCTTGAGATGGAACTGCGCTTGTTGGTGGAACAGCTGGATGCTCCGCCAATATTGAAGGAGTCGATGATATATTCTCTTGAAGCCGGCGGGAAGAGAATGCGGCCATTGCTTTTATTTGCCACACTTGATGCTTTCGGCATTGACCCGAAAAATGGCCTCCGGGCGGCAGCGGCCATTGAGATGATTCACACTTATTCACTCATCCATGATGACCTACCAAGTATGGATAATGATGATTTAAGACGTGGAAAACCAACCAATCATATTGTATACGGCGATGCGGTAGCCACGCTTGCTGGAGATGCTTTGTTAACTTATAGCTTTGAAGTGATAGCAAGTACTCCGTCAGAATTTGCTTCTCCTGAGACCAAACTTAAGCTAATTGCTGAAATGGCCAAAGCGGCAGGGACGGAAGGCATGGTTGGCGGACAGGTGGCAGATATGGAAGGGGAAGGAAAGGAACTTTCCATCGAGGAGCTTGAGTACATCCATATTCATAAAACCGGTAAGCTGTTAGGATTTAGTGTTCAGGCAGGTGCGATCTTGGCTGAGGCAAGCCAAACATTGCTTGACCAGCTTCGCGGATATGCCCATCACCTTGGACTTGCCTTTCAAATTCAGGATGATATTCTTGATTTGGTAGGCAATCAACAATTAATCGGCAAGCCAGTTGGCAGTGATACAGTTAATCATAAAAGCACTTACCCTAAAGTTTTGACTTTGGAAGGCGCAAGGGATGCCCTCAGGAACCACATACTGAGCGCCAAGGAATATCTGCAGCTCACAGGTCTAAATACGGGTTTGCTAATGGAATTATCCGATTTAGTTGCTTCACGGGACCGTTAAAAAACAGCTATTTGAGGCAATATAATTAGTATGTTATAATGAATTGAAATCTAGAACCGTGAACAATGCCGTTATCACGCCCGTGTTAGCGGCTTATTTTTAACTAGCCGCTAGAGAAGAAAAAGTATGAAAGTGAGTGATCCATGTATGGATCTATTATCAATCAAAGACCCTGCCTTTCTAAAAGGGCTGTCAAATGCTGAACTCGAGGTATTAAGCAGGGATATCCGCCGCTTTTTAATCGAAAAGCTCTCCGTTACCGGAGGCCATATTGGACCCAATTTAGGAGTGGTGGAATTAACCATCGCTTTACATAAATGCTTCGACAGTCCCAAAGACAAGATTATTTGGGATGTTGGGCACCAGTCATACGTCCATAAAATCCTGACAGGGAGAGCTGGTGAATTTGATACATTAAGACAGTTTAAAGGACTATGCGGCTTTCCAAAAAGGGTCGAAAGTGAACATGATGTCTGGGAGACTGGGCATAGTTCTACCTCGTTGTCCGCTGCAATGGGGATGGCGATTGCTAGAGACCTCAAAAAAGAAAAGCATTATGTGGTACCTGTAATCGGTGATGGGGCCTTGACCGGCGGTATGGCGCTAGAGGCTTTGAACCATATTGGACATGAAAAAAAGGACATGATTGTCATATTAAATGATAATGAAATGTCGATTGCCCCAAATGTGGGAGCTGTGCATAATATCCTTGGACAATTACGCACAGCAGGAAAATATCAATGGGTAAAAGATGAACTGGAGGTCCTCTTGAAAAAGGTTCCTGCTGTGGGCGGCAAATTGGCTGCTACCGCAGAACGAATTAAAGACAGCCTGAAATATCTTTTTGTTTCCGGCATGTTCTTTGAAGAATTGGGATTTACTTATTTAGGGCCAATCGATGGACATAATTTTGAAGCTCTTTTCGAAAATCTGGCCTATGCCAAAAAAACTGAAGGGCCAGTTCTTCTTCATGTAGTGACCAAAAAGGGTAAAGGGTTTAAACCGGCGGAAACGGATAAAATAGGTACTTGGCATGGCACAGGGCCCTATAAAATGGATACAGGCGATTTTGTGAAACCCAGCAAAAAACAGCCGCCAGCCTGGAGCAGTTTGGTTAGTGAGACAGTTAGGCGGATTGCCCGTGATGATAACAGGGTAGTAGCCATCACTCCGGCTATGCCTGTCGGTTCTAAGCTTGAAGGATTTGCCCGTGAATTTCCTGACCGCATGTATGATGTGGGGATTGCCGAACAGCATGCGGCAACAGTCGCAGCAGGTCTGGCAACTCAGGATATGAAGCCATTTCTGGCGATCTATTCCACTTTTCTGCAGCGGGCATATGATCAAGTGGTTCATGATATTTGCCGGCAAAATTTGAACGTGTTTATTGGCATTGACCGTGCGGGGTTAGTTGGAGCAGACGGAGAGACCCATCAAGGAGTTTTTGACATTGCGTTTTTACGGCATGTTCCTAATATAGTATTAATGATGCCGAAAGATGAAAATGAAGGCCAGCATATGGTTTATACGGCTTTAAATTATGATAAAGGGCCAATTGCCATGAGATTTCCGCGCGGCAATGGAGTCGGTGTTCCTTTGGATGAGAACTTGCAGGCCATCCCGATTGGGTCCTGGGAGGTTTTGAAAGAAGGCTATGATGCAGCGATCTTAACCTTCGGAACAACCATCCCAATGGCACTTGATGCCGCCATGAAGCTTGAAAAGCAGGGGATATCGGTACAGGTTATCAATGCCAGGTTTATCAAACCATTTGATGAAACAATGCTGACGAATATTTTGGATAAGCATATCCCAATTCTTACCATTGAGGAAGCTGTTCTTCAAGGGGGATTTGGCAGTGCCGTTCTTGAGTATGCCCATGACCAGGGGTATTATCACACGCAAATTGACAGAATGGGTATACCGGACCAATTTATTGAACATGGAGATGTGGATTCACTGCTTGGAGAAATTGGACTTACCGCAGAGGAAGCTGTAAAAAGAATCTCTATTATGGCCGGCAAAAAACAGCAAAGGGCTTAACATAATGAAAACGAAAGAACGATTAGATGTTTTATTGGTTGAAAGAGGTTTATGTGAAACGAGAGAAAAGGCAAAACGGGCGATTATGGCGGGGTTGGTCTATTCCAATGAAGAACGCCTTGACAAACCAGGTGAAAAAGTCAAAATGGATATTCCGCTTCAAGTTAAAGGCAATGCATTGCCTTACGTTAGCAGGGGCGGGCTAAAACTAGAAAAAGCGCTAAAGGTATTTGATGTTTCAGTAGCTGATAAAATCATGCTGGATATTGGTGCATCAACAGGGGGATTTACTGATTGCGCTTTGCAAAACGGTGCCAAAATGTCCTACGCTTTGGATGTTGGCTACAACCAACTGGCATGGAAGCTTAGGCAGGATGATCGAGTCATTGTGATGGAGCGGACTAATTTCCGTTATGTAACCCCAGCTGATTTGCAAGAGGAAATGCCAACGTTTGCTACCATTGATGTTTCCTTTATCTCCCTAACCTTAATTTTGCCAGTATTAAAAACGCTGCTTGTGCCAGGAAGCGATATTGTTGCCCTGATTAAGCCACAATTTGAGGCGGGGCGGGAGCAAGTCGGCAAAAAAGGAATTGTGCGGGACGAAAAAGTTCATCTTCAGGTGATTGAAAAAATTATGAATTTCTCTCTTGAACAAGGGTATGATATCCGGAATCTTTCCTATTCACCCATTACTGGCGGAGACGGAAATATCGAATTCCTGATTCACCTGAAATGGCTCGGAAACGATGATCTAGGTATTAATCATTTGCCGTTTCCTCCTGTTGATGTAGTAAAGGAAGCGCACCATGCGTTCCATTCCAAACAAGAATAAGTGATGATGCAGGTGTTTTTTGGAAAAGGATAAGCCGCTGAGCTTATCCTTTTTATACATTTTTGCTTATTTTCATACAAACATTGCATGACAAATTTGGATAAATCGGCTAACATATGGGTAGAAGAGACATGTTAGCAGTTATATACTAAGGTGTCTTAAACTTTGAGGTGAAAGAATGAATAAGGGACAAAGACATATCAAAATAAGAGAAATTATTGCCAGCAATGATATCGAAACACAAGATGAGCTCGTCGATGAGCTTAGAAATGCAGGCTATAATGTGACTCAGGCGACCGTTTCCCGAGATATTAAAGAGCTGCATCTTGTTAAAGTGCCATTAACTGATGGCCGTTACAAATACAGCCTTCCTGCCGATCAAAGGTTTAACCCGCTGCAAAAACTAAAACGGGCATTGGTTGATGCCTTTGTCAGGATTGATTCGGCAGGACATTTGCTTGTGATGAAATGTCTGCCCGGCAATGCCATGGCAATCGGCGCTCTAATTGACCATCTCGACTGGGATGAAATACTAGGCACCATTTGCGGTGATGATACGATGCTCATTATCTGCCGGACACCGGAAGATACAGAAACCATCACACAAAGGTTCCTGGATATGCTCTAATTTGGGGGAGTGTTTCATGCTTTCAGAACTATCAATTAAGAACTTTGCGATTATAGAGAAGTTAACTATTTCATTCAAAAAGGGTTTGACTGTCTTAACTGGAGAAACCGGTGCAGGCAAATCCATTATTATTGATGCAATCCATTTATTAATCGGCGGGAGAGGGTCGGCAGAATTTGTCCGCCACGGTGAGGAAAAGGCGGAGATTGAAGGATTATTTCAAATCGATAATGACAGCCATCCCATATATAAAAAAGCTTTGGAATTTGGGATTGATATTGAAGAAGGCATGGTCATTTTGCGCCGCGATATTGCCAAAAATGGAAAAAGCATTTGCCGGATTAACGGAAAGCTGGTGACCATTTCCACTTTGCGGGAGATCGGCGGAACGCTGGTGGATATTCATGGTCAGCATGAACACCAAGAACTCATGGATGAAACAAGGCATTTGCCGCTGCTGGACCAATTTGGGGGGGACGGAATTTCTGCTTCGCTCAAGGAATATCAAGAGGTTTTCCGCCGGTATGAACACACTAGACAAAAGCTAAAGGCGTTAAGTGAAAATGACCAGCAAATGGCCCATCGTCTCGATCTCATTTTATTTCAGTTAAATGAAATACAGAATGCAGATTTAAGGCTTGGTGAAGATGATGAGCTGTATGAGGAAAAAAGGAAATTAGGGAACTTTGAGAAAGTATTCGAGGCCTTCCAAATGAGCTATAATGCTTTAAATGGAGAGCAAAAGGGTCTTGATTGGCTTGGAATGGCGATGAGCCATTTGGAGGATGCTGCCTCACTTGATTCAGCCTACCGGCCTGTATATGAAACGGTGACGAATTGCTTTTATCAATTGGAGGATGCCTCTAATTTATTAAGACAGGAATTGGACCGATTAGAATATGATCCCCAGCGTTTAAATGAAATTGAAGCCAGGATAAATGAAATTAACCATTTAAAAAGAAAATATGGGAAAACGATTCAAGAAATTTTAGAATATGCGGCAAAAATTGAAGAGGAAATCGATAATATCCAAAATAAAGAATCACGAATCGACGAGCTAGAAAAGGAACTGGCATCGGTTAGAAAAGATCTTATTTTAGAAGCCAAGAATTTGAGTGAACTACGTCATAAATCGGCTAAAAAACTGACAGGGCTCATACATAAAGAATTAAAGGAATTATACATGGAGAAAACGGTCTTTGAAATCCGGTTTGAAACCGACTGGCAGCATTTTTCAAGCACTGGTGCAGACCATGTAGAATTTTATATTTCGACCAATCCGGGTGAGCCATTAAAACCATTGTCAAAAGTGGCTTCCGGCGGTGAACTGTCACGAATCATGCTGGCATTAAAAAGTATTTTTTCTAAACATCAGGGTGTCACGTCAATCATCTTTGACGAGGTGGATACCGGTGTGAGCGGCAGGGTGGCTCAGGCAATTGCTGAAAAAATATATAAAGTTGCAGTAAATTCGCAGGTATTGTGCATTTCACATCTTCCGCAGGTAGCAGCCATGGCAGATACTCATTTATTTATCTCTAAAGAAATTAAAGCGGGCAGAACCAAAACATCCGTACTGCCATTAAATGAAACAGAAAAGATAAAAGAAATCGGCCGGATGATTTCTGGAGCAGAAATTACCAGCCTAACCAAACAACACGCTGAAGAGTTATTGCAGCTGGCGGTAAAAATCAAAGTGGAAACTCCCGTTTAGTATTTCAAAAAACATGTTAATTTTATAAAAAGATGAAAAGCTATCCAACTTGGGTAGCTTTTTTATCTGGGACCGAGTTATAAATGATTGTCAAGGAGGCAAAATTAAAGATGTAGCCATTTATATTGCAAAAGAAGCGAGGAGAGTGAAAAAATTGAAGTTAGAGCTATTGCGAAGAATTATTGGTGGAATTCTCCTTGTTTCATTAATCAGCCTTATTTTTTTTCAGCCTATGCGTGAATATGTAAGTATCCCTAAAACGGTTACCGTTTTTGAAGGAGAAAATATACATTTTTCCAAAGCTTCTCCGGTTTCAGCTCATATCAAGTCCCAAAACAATCTCACACTTGATCAGGGAAAGCGATCCATTTCTTTAACAGCATCAGAACCAGGAAAGAATGAGATGCTGTTAGAATATGCAGGAATCCCCATAAAAAAAGTAGATGTTAATGTACTCAAAGATTTTCGGGTGCTACCAGGAGGCCAGTCAATTGGGGTCAAATTAAATACCGTTGGAGTTTTAGTTGTGGGGCACCATTTAGTCAATACTCCTGATGGAAAAAGGTCCCCTGGTGAATTGGCAGGTATTAAAGTTGGCGATATCATAACGGAAATCAATGGAAACAAAATAGAAAAAATGACTGATGTAGCACCATATGTTCAAACAGCAGGACAAAGCGGAAAGCCGCTTGACATGGAAATAAGCAGGGAAAATGGAAAGTTTACCACAAAATTAACTCCATTAAAGGATAAAGGAGAAAATACCTATAAGCTTGGTTTGTATATTAGGGACTCAGCTGCGGGTATTGGAACCATGACTTTTATCCATCCGCAATCAAAGAAATATGGAGCATTAGGCCATGTGATATCGGATATGGATACGAGGAAACCTATTGTTGTCGAAGATGGACAAATCGTCCGTTCGACTGTTACTTCCATTGAAAAAGGGAGTAATGGAGACCCGGGAGAAAAATTAGCCCGTTTTTCCTCGGACCGTGAAATAGTGGGCAATATCACAAAGAATAGTCCATTTGGCATTTTTGGAGAACTAAACAAAGAATTAAAAAATGGTGTCATGGATAAGCCGCTTCCTATTGCATTATCCCATCAGGTTAAAGAAGGACCAGCTAAAATATTGACAGTAGTGGATAATGACAAGGTGGAAGAGTTTAACGTTGAAATTGTAAGCACGATCCCGCAAAAATTTCCAGCGACTAAAGGCATGGTTATCAAGGTAACGGATCCGAAGCTCCTTGAAAAAACAGGAGGGATTGTACAGGGAATGAGTGGAAGCCCGATTATTCAGGACGGAAAACTGGTGGGGGCTGTGACACATGTCTTTGTAAATGATCCAACCTCTGGTTATGGAGTCCATATCGAATGGATGTTAAATGAAGCGGGAATTAACATATATGAAATGCCTAAAGAAAAAGCAAGTTAACTCCGGAGCAAAATAGGTAAAAATTCCTATTTTGCTTCTTTTTTAAATGGAGATTTTTCGACAAAAAGAAGATAATCATCGGATAAATATCGTTTCAAGTCGAAAAAACGAGAAAAACTAAGAAAAGATAAGATTTTATCACTATTTTATGAAATATTAAAAAAATGAGAGGAATTTTTGTTGCATTGTCGAATTTCTAATTTAGAATAGAGTTAGATGATTATGTTAAATAAAAAATAGATGGTATTCGCATTGAGGAGGAACCAAGTTGAAAAAAATAAAAGTCTGTGTCGTTGATGACAATAGAGAACTTGTTGAATTATTAGAGGATTATATATCATCCCAGGAAGATATGGAAGTTGTCGGAGTCGCCCATAATGGCCAGGAATGTTTAGATATTTTAAGCTCAACCGATCCTGATGTTCTCGTGCTGGATATTATAATGCCTCACCTTGACGGACTGGCTGTTCTGGAACGGCTTCGTGAATTGAAAAAGGGAGTCCTGCCGAATGTCATTATGCTGACGGCCTTTGGCCAGGAAGATGTGACAAAGAAGGCAGTTGAACTTGGGGCATCTTATTTTATTTTAAAACCATTTGATATGGAGAACTTAGGCAGCCATATTCGCCAAGTGAGCGGCAGCAGAACAACAGTTTCTGCTAGAAAGGCAGCGGCAGGCAGCTACCGGCCCCAAGCAGAGGCGAAGCCGAAAAACTTGGATGCTTCCATCACCAGCATTATCCATGAAATTGGTGTTCCGGCCCATATTAAAGGGTATTTATATCTTCGTGAAGCCATTGCTATGGTTTACAATGATATTGAATTATTAGGTTCGATTACCAAGGTGCTGTATCCTGATATTGCAAAAAAATATAATACAACAGCCAGCCGAGTGGAACGGGCCATCCGCCATGCGATTGAAGTTGCGTGGAGCCGCGGCAATATTGACTCCATCTCGTCTTTATTTGGCTATACAGTCAGCATGTCAAAAGCAAAACCGACAAACTCTGAATTCATTGCCATGGTTGCGGATAAACTGCGCCTTGAGCATAAGGCATCTTAATTTTTATAACTGTGCAATCGTAAAAACCCCCGTTCCTTGAGGCATTTTTATCAATCTTTTGGGAAAATAGGGGAAAACTCACAGAACTTGCATAAGCTGGTCTTGGAAGATATTTTGCAGACTGCATATTGATAGTTAGGATGTGAGTAGATGACACAGATATTTGCACACCGGGGATATTCCGCCTCTTTTGCAGAAAATACAATGGGCTCCTTTATAGCTGCAGAGAAGGCAGGGGCAGATGGGATTGAATTGGATGTCCAATTATCAAAGGATGGAGAAGTGGTTGTCATCCATGACGAAAAGGTCGACCGGACGACCAGCGGCAACGGATTTGTTAAAGATTTTTTGTTTAAAGATATCAGGAAACTGAATGCCAATAAAAAAGGGATAAGAAAAGAACCAATTCCCGCCCTGGAAGAAGTGCTTGAATGGCTGAAGACAAATAAGCTGATCTGTAATATTGAATTCAAAAATGGATTAATTCCGTATGAAGGCATGGAAGATAAGGTCGTCAATCTTGTCCAAAAATACAATTTATCAAACAGGATTATCTTTTCCTCCTTTAACCATTACAGTATTGTTTATAGCTATCGAATCGCGCCAGAAATTCAAACAGCGCCTCTGTTTATTGAGAGCATCTATATGCCATGGGTTTATTCGCAATCCATTCGGGCGAAAGGGATTCATCCAAGACATTCGACGCTGCCTGATGAAATTATCAAAACAACGATGGAAAATGGAATCGCCGTCCGTCCATATACAGTCAATAAAGATGCCCATATGAGGCGTTTCTTTCAAATAGACTGTACTGCCATCATTACCGATGACCCTGTCAAGGCGTTAAACCTTAGAAAACTTTATCAAAAAGGATGACCCATAATTGAGTCATCTTTTTTGTGTCTTGCTTTAATTGGATTTCTTGAATTTAGTTTGAACTTTATTTCGTTTTCGGTCACGGTGCAAAATAAAACCTGCAATAAAACCAATACCGCCAACGCATAAGATAAGTCCAGCCAAAAATTGAAGCCAATAGAAAGGAAAGGGTTCATCTAAAATGCCAAAGGTCATATCCCGCATTAATTTTATTCCCCAAACCGCAAGTATTCCCGGAAACACTAAAATCAATAGAGCTATAATTCGCTTCATTTTTAAGTTCCTTCCACCATTCTTTTCCCTTACAAAAATAATAGTATATGGTTGCCATTTGTCAAGATAACTTATTCAATTTAAAATGAAAGTATGAAAAAGATTTCATATATTTCCCACATGGTTGAAAAAATTTTCTCGATCCACCGTTAAGAAAGGGATGGGAACATGCAGAACGTTATGATTGTTGGAGCGGGAAAAGGCGGAACGGCCGTCCTAAAGATATTAAAAGAATCCGAAGTATTAAAGGTAAAAGCCGTCATTGACCGCAATCAAAGTGCTCCCGGCATTATTCTTGCGGCAAAGGAAGGAATTCCAACTGGGGCAGATTGGGCTCCTTTTTTGACTGATCATATTGACATTGTGATTGAAGTAACTGGAAATGAGGATGTTTTTCAAAGTTTACGGAAATCTAAGCCGAAACAAACGGTATTAATTCCTGGCAGTGTTGCTTTTCTCGTTTCAAAGCTAATGGAGCAAAAGGAAGAGCTGATCCATAAGCATCAATATGAATCCTATCTGCAGGAATTAATTTTTAACGCCACCAATGATGGGATGGTTGGTATTGACAGCCAAGGGTCCGTCATTTTATTTAATAGGCGTGCCGAAGAAATGATGGGGGTAAAGCGAGAGGATGCCCTTGGAAGATATGTAGCCGAAGTGATTCCAAAATCCCGTCTGCCGCTGATCCTAAAAACGAAACGGGTCGAAACGAATCAAGAAATGATGCTGGGCAATGGGAGAAAAGTCATAACGACAAGGATTCCAATTATAGAGGAAAATGGAACATTGATTGGAGCCCTGGCTGTATTTAAGGATATCACAGAGGTTGTGAAACTTGCGGAGGAAATAACCGATTTAAAAGAAATTCAAACCATGCTGCAGGCAATCATTCAATCAAGCGATGATGCCATTTCAGTTGTGGATGAATTCGGGCGGGGAATTCTTATTAATCCCGCCTATACGAGAATTACCGGACTTACTGAGGAACAAGTCATCGGCCAGCCGGCTACTGCTGATATTTCAGAAGGCGAAAGCATGCATATGAGGGTCCTGCAAACTAGAAAAGCGGTCAGGGGGGTTCCGATGAGAGTCGGGCCGAGTAAGCGGGAAGTCATTGTCAACGTGGCACCTATCATTGTAAATGGAAATTTAAAGGGGAGTGTTGGCGTTATTCACGATATGTCTGAAATGAAATCGCTCAGCAGAGAATTAAATCGAGCCAGACAGCTGATTCGGACATTAGAGGCAAAATACACCTTTGAGGATATAATTGGAACATCAGACGAAATGATGCTTGCAATTGAGCAGGCCAAATTGGGGGCTAAAACCCCGGCAACGGTCCTCCTTAGGGGGGAATCTGGTACAGGGAAGGAATTATTTGCCCATGCCATACATAATGCGAGTGACCGAAAATATAACAAATTCATTCGGGTCAATTGTGCTGCCCTTTCTGCCTCTTTATTGGAAAGTGAATTATTTGGCTATGAGGAAGGGGCATTTTCAGGAGCTGTCAGGGGCGGAAAAAGAGGCCTATTTGAAGAAGCTAACAATGGAAGCATATTTTTAGACGAAATTGGTGAACTATCTGCCAATACTCAAGCCAAACTGCTCAGGGTGCTTCAAGAAAATGAAATTATCCGTGTAGGAGGCACAAAGCCTCTCTCCATTAACGTTCGGGTCATAGCAGCCACGAATGTCAATCTGGAAAGGGGGATTGCTAAAGGTACGTTTCGGGAAGACTTGTATTATCGGTTAAATCGAATGCCCATACATATTCCTCCATTACGGAAAAGAAAGGAAGAAATTCCGTCATTATGTGAAAGGCTAATAACGAAGCTTAATCGTGACTATGGCCGGAATGTAGAAGGAATTTCCCAGTCTGCACTAAACCAGCTTATGCGCTATGATTGGCCGGGCAATGTTAGAGAATTGGAAAATATTCTTGGCCGGGCGATTATTTTTATGCATTATGCGGAAACAATTATTGAAGTTCATCATTTGCCCGAATTAATCAATCGTAAACAGGTGAATGATTCAGCTGTCGATGACAACATTGCATCCATTTTCGGCCAGCCTTTATCGAAAATGGTCGAAGAGTATGAGGCAAAAATTATATCTCAGGCCCTATTGCGTTTCAATGGAAATAAAACCTTAACGGCTAAAACATTGGGTCTTTCGGTGCGTAATTTATATTATAAGCTTGAAAAATATAAACTTGAAAATAATAGCATGCAATAATTTGCATGGTGAGAAAAACATTGCAGACTTTATCTCCGATTGTAAAGCGTTTACAAAGAAATGTAACATGGCACGAAATTTGCATATTACTTTATCGGAGTGGTTTTAAAAGAAAAATGGAATTCTGGAAACAAATAGACCATCTAACGTGAAGGCCGATATTTTTTTTCTCAATTTTAAGGAGGAAACAATAATAATGGAGATTTTTAACTATCTAGAAAAATATGATTATGAGCAGCTTGTTTTTTGTCAAGATCAACCTTCTGGTTTAAAAGCCATTATTGCGATACACGATACTACACTTGGACCTGCATTAGGAGGAACCCGGATGTGGACGTATGCTTCAGAAGAGGCTGCGATAGAAGATGCGCTAAGGCTGGCACGAGGAATGACCTATAAAAACGCAGCAGCTGGATTAAATCTTGGCGGCGGAAAGACTGTGATCATCGGAGACCCTAGGAAGGATAAAAGCGAAGAATTGTTTCGGGCGTTTGGAAGGTATATCCAAGGCCTAAATGGAAGGTATATCACAGCCGAAGATGTGGGAACAACCGTTGCTGATATGGATCTCATTCATGAAGAGACTGATTATGTAACAGGCATATCGCCAGCCTTCGGATCATCTGGCAATCCTTCGCCTGTTACGGCTTATGGTGTGTATAGGGGAATGAAAGCTGCGGCCAAGGAAGCGTTTGGCAGTGATTCTCTTGAGGGAAAAGTGGTAGCGGTTCAGGGCGTTGGCAATGTCGCCTACACGCTTTGCCGCTACTTACATGAAGAAGGTGCCCAGCTCATTGTAACCGATATTAATAAAGAGGCCGTAAATCGCGCTGTTGAGGAGTTTGGTGCAGCAGCGGCCGATCCAAATGATATTTATGGGGTGGAATGCGATATTTATGCTCCATGTGCGCTGGGAGCAACCATCAACGATCAAACCATTCCGTTGTTAAAGGCTAAAGTCATTGCCGGCTCTGCTAATAACCAATTAAAGGATTCAAGCCATGGGGATATGATCCATGAGATGGGGATCGTATATGCTCCTGATTATGTGATTAATGCTGGCGGTGTCATTAATGTGGCAGATGAGCTTTACGGTTATAATCATGACAGGGCAATGAAAAAAGTCGAACAGATTTACAACAGTATTGAAAAAGTGATTGAAATTTCCAAGCGTGATGGTATACCGACCTATTTGGCGGCGGATCGGCTCGCAGAGGAAAGGATTGAAAAGGTACGCAATTCGAGAAGCCAATTTCTGCAAAATGGCCATCATATTTTAAGCAGAAGAAGGACCAGGTAACTTACATCCCCAAATTATGGATCGATATGTTTTTGGGAATAATAGGGAACTATAAAGGGTTATCCATGACATTGTATACCTGTAAAAAGGCGGAATCTTAGGGAGGAAAAGTTGTGGCACAAGAGTATGATTTAGTCATTCTTGGCGGTGGCACTGGCGGTTACGTCGCTGCCATCCGCGCCTCACAGCTTGGGTTAAAGACAGCGATCGTTGAAAAGGGGAAACTCGGAGGCACCTGCCTCCATAAAGGCTGTATACCAAGTAAGGCACTGCTGCGAAGTGCTGAAATTTATAAAACTGCAAAGAATAGTGAAGAGTATGGGGTCTTTGCCAATGACGTCACCGTTAACTTCGCAAAGGTTCAAGAACGGAAAATGAAAATCGTTGACACACTCCATCGCGGAGTTGAACAATTAATGAAAAAGGGGAAAATTGATGTTTATCAAGGGATAGGCCGAATTCTCGGACCATCGATTTTTTCTCCGCTGCCCGGAACCATTTCTGTTGAAATGAACAGTGGGGCAGAAAATGAGATGCTGATCCCCAAGAACGTGATTATTGCTACTGGATCGAGACCAAGGCCGCTTCCTGGTTTGGAAATTGATGGCGAGTATGTCCTGACCTCTGATGAAGCGTTGGAGCTAACGGCGATACCAAAATCGGTTATCATCGTGGGCGGCGGAGTAATTGGAATCGAGTGGGCATCTATGCTCTCCGATTTTGGGGCCGAGGTTACAGTGCTGGAATATGAGGACCGCATCATACCGACTGAGGACAAGGAAGTTTCAAAGGAAATGCAGCGGCTGATGAAGAAAAAGGGGATAAAAATTATAACAAAGGCAAAAGTCCTGCCAGAAACACTCAGTAAAGATGGCGAAGTATCCATTTTAGCGGAAGTGAACGGTGCCAATCGAGAATTTATAGCCGAGCGGCTGCTTGTATCGGTAGGGAGGCAAGCAAATATAGAAGGATTGGGCTTGGAAAATACGGACATACAGGTTGATAGAGGCCATATTGTCACCAATCTATATTATCAAACAAAAGAATCCCATATCTATGCCATTGGGGATGTCATTGGGGGATTGCAGCTGGCCCATGTCGCTTCCCATGAAGGAATTATCGCTGTAGAGCATATGTCCGAAAACAAACCCTCTCCCCTTGATTACGATTTGGTTTCTAAGTGCATTTATAGTAATCCCGAGGCCGCAAGCGTAGGCTTGACAGAAGAACAGGCCGTTCAAAAGGGGCATAAAGTAAAGGTCGGAAAATTTTCTTTTCGTGCAGTTGGCAAAGCCCTTGTATTTGGAGAGGCTGATGGATTTGTGAAAATTGTTGCCGACACAGTGACCGATGATATTCTTGGGGTACACATGATCGGTCCGCATGTCACTGACATGATTTCTGAAGCGGGTTTGGCGATGGTTTTAGATGCGGTTCCATGGGAAATTGCCCATACGATTCACCCGCATCCTACTCTATCTGAGGCTATCGGGGAGGCTGCGCTGGCAGTCGATGGCAGAGCCTTGCACGGATGAGTATTGAATGATTTGGACAAATGGGAGGTAAACATGGATGGTTAACAAGCGTCATGAAGCATTAGGCTTAAATGATGATACAGTATTGGAAATGTATGAAACGATGCTTTTGGCCCGGCGCATTGATGAACGGATGTGGCTGTTGAACCGCGCTGGAAAAATTCCGTTTGTGATCTCATGTCAAGGGCAGGAAGCTGCCCAAGTCGGCGCCGCTTTTGCTTTGGATCGCAATAAGGATTATGTGCTTCCATATTATCGTGATATGGGAGTCGTATTAACCTTTGGAATGACCGCTAAGGATATTATGCTCTCCGCCTTTGCAAAGGCAGAAGACCCTAATTCAGGCGGCAGGCAAATGCCTGGCCACTTTGGCCAAAAAAAGAATCGGATCGTTACTGGTTCTTCTCCTGTGACAACACAGGTGCCGCATGCAGTCGGTATTGCACTGGCGGGGAAAATGGAAAAAAAGGATTTTGTTTCATTCGTAACCTTTGGGGAAGGTTCCTCCAATCAAGGGGATTTTCATGAAGGGGCCAACTTTGCAGGCGTTCATAAGCTGCCGGTGATTTTCATGTGTGAGAATAACAAGTATGCGATTTCGGTTCCGGTTGAAAAGCAGTTAGCCTGCGAAAAGGTTTCCGACCGTGCCATTGGTTATGGAATGCCCGGGGTAACGGTAGATGGGAATGATCCATTAGAGGTTTATCAAGCAGTAAAAGAAGCTGCCGGCCGTGGCCGGAGGGGGGAAGGCCCGTCCTTAATTGAAACGGTATCGTATCGGTTGACCCCGCATTCTTCAGATGATGATGACCGCTCCTACAGGGCACCAGATGAGGTGGCTGAAGCTAAAACATTAGACCCAATTATTACATTCGGTGCCTATCTGAAAGAAACGGGTGTGATGGATGACAATCTGGAATCACAAATAAATGACAGGGTAATGAAGATTGTCAATGAGGCTACAGATTACGCGGAGAATGCTCCATATGCAGAACCAGAGCATGCCTTAAACTATGTTTATGGAGATTAAGGGGGAAGGAACATGGCAATAATTTCATACATTGATGCGGTCACAATGGCCATTCGTGAAGAAATGGAACGTGACCCTCGGGTATTTGTCCTGGGGGAAGATGTGGGAAGAAAGGGCGGGGTTTTCAAAGCAACTCAAGGTTTGTATGAGCAATTTGGAGAAGAACGGGTAATCGATACGCCGCTTGCGGAATCAGCCATTGCAGGTGTAGGAATAGGTGCCGCCATGTATGGAATGCGGCCAATTGCTGAGATGCAGTTTGCCGATTTTATTATGCCCGCCGTAAACCAAATTATTTCCGAAGCGGCGAGGATCCGTTATCGTTCCAACAATGATTGGAACTGCCCGATTGTTATTCGGGCACCATATGGCGGCGGTGTTCATGGGGCACTTTACCATTCCCAGTCGGTTGAATCCGTTTTTGCCAATCAGCCAGGCTTAAAAATTGTCATGCCATCAACTCCGTATGATGTAAAAGGGCTGCTGAAGGCCGCCATTCGCGATAATGACCCTGTTTTATTCTTTGAACATAAACGGGCCTACCGGTTAATAAAAGGCGAGGTGCCCGCTGAGGACTATACAGTGCCAATTGGCAAAGCAGAAGTAAAACGGAAGGGTGAAGATCTCACGGTTATTACCTATGGTCTTTGTGTTCATTTTGCCCTGCAGGCAGCTGAAAAATTAGCGGGGGATGGAATCTCAGTTCACATTCTTGATTTGCGTACAGTTTACCCGCTTGATAAAGAAGCCATTATCGAAGCCGCCTCTAAAACAGGCAAGGTACTATTGATTACAGAAGACAACAAAGAAGGAAGCATCATAAGTGAGGTAGCTGCCATCATTGCCGAACATTGTTTGTTCGATCTAGATGCACCCATTAAACGGCTGGCAGGCCCAGATGTACCAGCCATGCCTTATGCGCCGACAATGGAGAAGTTTTTTATGGTAAATCCGGATAAGGTTGAGAAAGCCATGCGGGAGCTGGCCGAGTTTTAATCAGAATGAATGGCGGTAGTGTCGATTCTGTCGCATAAATCTGAGCTGGAACAGAAGTTTCACAGGGGGTATGACCATTGGTTGTTGAACATATTAAAATGCCTCAATTAGGCGAAAGTGTAACAGAAGGCACCATCAGTAAATGGCTTGTTGCGCCGGGAGACCGCGTTAATAAATACGACCCGCTGGCAGAAGTCATGACCGATAAGGTCAATGCGGAGGTCCCATCTTCCTTTTCAGGTGTTATCAAACAATTACTCGCCGAAGAGGGAGATACATTGGCAGTTGGAGATATGATCTGTACGATTGAAATAGAGGGAAATACAGGTGAAGTTTCTGTTGTGGCACCGGAAAAGCAGCCTGAAGCACCGGTTCAGGCGGCCGGGAGTCATCATGCGGCCAAAGCACGGTACTCTCCAGCTGTGTTAAAAATTTCCCAGGAACACGGCATTGACTTAATGCAAATAACAGGGACAGGTGCAGGCGGCCGGATTACCAGAAAAGATTTACTAAAAATAATTGAATCAGGAACCATTCCAATAGCTGGCCAGCAGTCTGAAGTGCCGAGTCAGCCTGTTTTAGTTTCAAATGAGCACCAGCCCGTCAGCGGTGCGCCGGAGGCACCAGCAGCACCGGCTGTGAATATCCCAGTGGCTGCAGGGGACATTGAGATACCGGTAAACGGTGTCCGGAAAGCAATTGCCATGAATATGCTGCGGAGTAAGCATGAGGCGCCGCATGCGTGGACCATGGTCGAAGTGGATGCTTCCAATCTTGTTGGCTACCGGCATTCGATAAAGGAAGAGTTTAAGTCCAAAGAAGGTTTTAATTTAACTTATTTTGCGTTCTTTGTTAAAGCGGCCGCCCAGGCCTTAAAAGAATTCCCGCAAATCAATTCGATGTGGGCGGGGGAAAAAATTATTCAGAAAAGAGAGATCAATATTTCCATTGCCGTTGCGGCGGAGAATGCTTTATTCGTTCCAGTTATTAAAAATGCCGACGAAAAAACGATCAAAGGCATTGCCCGTGAAATTTCTGAGCTCGCTGTTAAGGCAAGAACGGGCAAACTTCGTCCGGAAGATATGCAGGGAGGCACATTTACCGTAAATAACACGGGTTCTTTTGGCTCTATCCAATCAATGGGCATTCTAAATTACCCACAGGCCGCCATTTTGCAAGTGGAATCTATAGTGAAACGCCCAGTGGTGATAAACGGAATGATCGCTGTTCGGGATATGGTAAATCTTTGCATGTCACTCGATCACCGGATATTGGATGGTTTGATTTGCGGCCGATTCCTTCAACGTGTTAAAGAAATAATCGAAAATACATCCAAAACCACGACACCTATCTATTAAATATATCGCTGTCAAACATGGCAGCGTTTTTTTTATTGATTGATAACGCTTTCTATCCTACAATAAAATTGATTGAATTTTATGATTTTATTATTTTTTAGGAAGGGGGATGAAGAAGGTATGGAAAGCATCAGAAATCAATCTTTTCCTTCTCCATCAATAAAGGAGTGGGAAGAACGGGCCAAAGAGTCTTTAAAAGGAAAACCGCTTGAAGCATTAACGGGCACTACATATGAAAATATTACGTTGAAGCCTCTATATTCACGATTAGACGAACAAGCTGTGCCACAGTATCCCGGCGGCTCTGATTTAAGAAGAGGGGTCTATCCTTTAGGATATTTGGCAAATGAATGGAAGATTGCCCAACGGTTAAAAGCGGATACACCAGAAGTACTAAAAGATAAACTTAACCACGCATTTGAAAACGGACAAACAGCCATCTCTTTTGAGGTAACGATGGCGCTGTTAGAAAATAGCAGTTATACAGATTTTTGCTCACATTACCCATTCGCAGTGAATTCAAAATGGCTCCATGCCGAATTTTTAACGCATCTTTTTAACCACCGATATGCTCCTGGACATATAACTGGATATATTGCCAATGATCCCCTCTCTTTGTCAGTGGAGCGGGGTGAACTCAATCTAAATATTTTTAAACCATGGTCCGAGTATATTGTAAAAGCGAATCAGTATTATCCCAACTTACGAACAGTTCTTGTTGATACATCCCCCTATCATAATGGCGGGGCAAACGCGGTCCAAGAGATTGGCATTGCAGCGGCCATCGGCGTTTTTTATCTTGAGCAGCTAATGGAAGCTGGTATGAGTCTTGAGAGTGCCCTATCTAAACTTATTTTTCAATTCTCAATGGGCTGCGAGTTTTTTATCGAGTTAGCCAAGCTGAGAGCAGCCCGGATTGTTTGGGGAAGGATTGCCTCCCTATATGGGGCAGGACAACAGGCGGGGGGGATGGAGATAGCTGCAGAGACATCCCGGTTTACGATGACGGTAACAGACCCGCATGTAAATCTGCTTCGGACAGCTGATGAAGCGTTCGCGGCCGTTTTAGCCGGCGTGCAGTATTTGCACATCACACCATTTGATGAAATAACTGGATCGACCCCTCTCTCGGAACGGATT
This sequence comes from Neobacillus muris, assembly GCF_943193175.1. Lineage (GTDB taxonomy): Bacteria > Bacillota > Bacilli > Bacillales > Cytobacillaceae > Neobacillus > Neobacillus muris. Next base: position 32,054 of record NZ_CALPDF010000009.1, on the reverse strand, counting down.
GCCCGCAATATTCAGCTGATTTTAAAAGAAGAAACCCAGCTAAAAAAAATCATCGACCCTGCTGGCGGCTCGTGGTATCTCGAAACGCTGACCAATCAACTGGCTGGGGAAGCATGGGCATTTTTCCAACGGATTGAAGCAAAAGGGGGCATCCTTGAAGTCGTAAAAAACAATTGGCTGCAAGAGCAGGTTGAAGCGACTTTTATAAAAAGAAACGAAGATATTCAAACAAGAAAGAAAAGCATTGTCGGAACCAATGTCTATGTTAAGGTAGATGAGAATCCTCCTGAGCCAGTGCCAATCAAAACGCAAGCGGCAGACATTCATGCCGGACCAGGCATCCAAATCGCGAGCATTCCACAGAGAAGATTATCAGAGCCCTATGAGCAACTTAGATACAGGGCAAAACAGCTCGAGGCTAAACTGGGCACTCCGGCCGCTGTCGGGATGCTTTGTCTTGGAAATCTGAAGCAGCATAAACCAAGGCTTGATTTTATTAAGGGATTTTTGGCGCCAGGCGGTATCCAAACAATTGAAAGCAGGCCAATTTTTGATTTGGAGGAGGCAAAGCAATTTGTCAAACAGGAACAGCCAAAATGGGTTTGTTTATGCGGATCTGATGATCATTATGGACAAATGGGGCTTGAGCTGCTCTCTGCTTTAAAAACGGAATTTCCCCATCTGGTATTCTGTTTAGCAGGCCTGCCCGGCCAAGAGAAACAGGAGCAGTGGAAACAAGAAGGGATCGAGCTGTTTATACATGCAAAAAGCAATTGTTATGAAACCTTATCTGCTATTATAACCAGCCTGGAGGTGACATCCATTGAAGAAACAAAAGCCTGATTTTACTAGCTTGCCCTTGTTTGATCAACCAGACTTTCTTATGAAAGAAGAATGGGAGGAACAGGCGGAAAGAGAGCTTCAAGCTTCACTTGAAGATTTACTCTTTGAAACAAATGAACAAATCAGCCTAAAACCCATTTATACAAAAGCTGACCTGGAAGGATTGGAGCATCTTGATCATCTTCCGGGAATCCCCCCATTTACAAGGGGGCCATACCCGACCATGTATGTGAACCGGCCTTGGACGGTCCGCCAATACGCCGGATTTTCAACCGCAGAGGAGAGCAATGCCTTTTATCGCCGCAACCTGGCAATGGGGCAAAAGGGATTGTCAGTTGCCTTTGATTTGGCTACACATAGAGGCTATGACTCTGACCACCCGCGGGTGGTGAGCGATGTCGGCAAAGCAGGGGTTGCCATTGATTCTATAATGGATATGAAAACACTTTTTGAAGGAATCCCTTTAGACCAAATGTCCGTTTCAATGACTATGAACGGGGCGGTACTGCCGATTATGGCTTTTTATATCGTAACAGCCGAAGAGCAGGGAGTGACGCAGAATCAGCTTGCCGGCACGATTCAAAATGATATTTTAAAAGAATATATGGTCCGCAATACGTACATTTATCCGCCAGAAATGTCGATGAAGATTATTGCCGATATTTTTGAATATTCGTCTAAATACATGCCGAAGTTTAATAGTATCAGTATTTCCGGCTATCATATGCAGGAAGCTGGGGCCCCAGCTGACCTTGAGCTGGCCTATACACTGGCAGACGGATTGGAGTATGTGAGAACTGGGTTGAAGGCAGGAATTGATATCGACTCCTTTGCACCAAGGCTGTCATTTTTCTGGGCTGTCGGCATGAATTATTTTATGGAAGTGGCCAAGATGCGGGCGGCTAGGTTTATTTGGGCAAAAATGATGAAATCGTTTCAACCAAAAAATGAAAAGTCGATGGCACTCCGCACACATTCGCAAACATCAGGATGGAGTTTGACCGAGCAGGATCCTTTTAATAATGTGACGAGAACCTTAATTGAAGCGCATGCAGCAGCCGTGGGTCATACCCAATCACTGCATACCAATGCATTGGATGAAGCGATTGCCCTCCCTACCGATTTTTCAGCACGGATAGCCAGAAATACGCAATTATTTTTGCAAGAGGAAACAGGCATCACCAAAGTCATTGACCCTTGGGCAGGCTCCTATTATGTGGAGAAGCTGACGGATGAACTAGCCAAACGGGCTTGGACCCATATTGAAGAAATTGAGAGTCTCGGCGGCATGGCAAAAGCGATTGAAACAGGGCTGCCAAAAATGAGGATAGAAGAGGCAGCAGCACGGCGGCAGGCGCAAATTGACTCAGGCAAAGAAATCATTGTTGGGGTTAACCAATACCGGCCGGAAAGGGAAGAGCCAATTGATATATTGGACATTGATAATACAGCTGTCCGATTGAAACAAATTGAAAAACTAAATCATCTGAAAGCAGGCCGCGATGGCCAAAAAGTGGAGGAAGCTTTGCACGCATTAACAGCGGCTGCGGCAGGCGGAGAGGGCAACTTATTGGAACTGGCCATTCAGGCAGCACGGGTCCGGGCGACACTGGGGGAAATCTCTGATGCAATCGAAAAAGCGGCCGGACGGCATAAAGCCGTGATTCGTTCGATTAGCGGCGTATACAGCACAGCCTTCAATCAGGAAGAGGACATCAAAGAGGTTCAAAAAATGACCGAGGAGTTCTTGGAAAACGAGGGAAGAAGACCGAGGATCTTAATTGCGAAAATGGGCCAGGACGGCCATGACCGCGGTGCAAAAGTCATCGCAACCGCGTTTGCGGATTTAGGATTTGATGTTGATATTGGACCGCTGTTTCAAACGCCGGAGGAGACAGCTGTACAGGCGGTCGAAAATGATGTTCATGTCATTGGAATGAGTTCGCTTGCCGCTGGACACAAGACATTGCTGCTTCAACTTGTGGAAGAATTGGAAAAACTCGGCAGAGAAGACATTTTAGTGGTAGTCGGAGGGGTTATACCTGCCCAGGATTATCAGTTTTTATACGATCATGGTGCGGCGGCCATCTTTGGTCCGGGCACGATTATCCCTGTTGCGGCCCAAAAAGTGATTAAAGAAATCTATAAACAGCTGGGCTATGAGGAAGTGGCACAATAAATGGCGATTGACCAACATCCTGAATCGATTCAAAAAAATATCCGGTTTCAAAAGCGACGAAACCTGGAGCCAACTATTGATGAATTGTATCAAGGAGTGATCCAAGGTAATCGGAGTTATTTGGCAAGAGCCATCACGATGGCAGAGAGCAATTCGGAGCAGCATTTCCAAAAAGCCCAATCACTGCTGCAAAAATTGCTGCCTAACACTGGAAAATCCATTCGAATAGGGATTACCGGTGTGCCGGGGGCTGGAAAAAGTACGTTTATTGAAGCCTTCGGGATGCATTTATGCAATCAGGGGTTTCGTGTAGCCGTTTTGGCCATTGACCCGAGCTCCAGCATCAGCGGCGGCAGCATCCTTGGCGACAAAACAAGGATGGAGCAATTATCAAAACATCCGCTGGCGTTTATTCGTCCTTCTCCTACAGCAGGAAAGCTGGGCGGGGTTCACCGCAAAACAAGGGAGGCTATGCTGATTTGTGAAGCTGCCGGTTATGATGTCATTCTGATTGAAACGGTTGGGGTCGGGCAAAGTGAGGTGCTGATCCGCGATATGGTAGATTTTTTCATGCTGCTTGTCCTGACTGGTGCCGGGGATGAATTGCAGGGAATGAAAAAGGGGATTATGGAGCTTGCAGACGCTGTTATTGTCCACAAGGCAGATGGAGCCAATAAACTAAAGGCGGAAAAGACAAGGCAGGAATATAATCGGATTTTGCATTTCTTGCAGCCTGCCACTAAAGGATGGGAAACGAAAGCCTATACTTGCTCTTCCTTAACTAATGAGGGTATTGGCGAGCTGTGGCAGATGATCCAATCCTTTGAAGAAGCAGGGAAGGCTTCTGGGGTTTTCGAAGCAAGAAGAAAAATGCAGGCAAGGGAGTGGCTATATTCCATTATTGCCGATCAGCTCCATTATCAGTTTTATCATCATCCGCAGGTAAAGGCGGAGCTCCCTAAATTGGAGAATCAGGTAATTGCCGGTGAAATGACAGTGGCCAGTGCAGCTAATGCGCTATTTAGACTGTTTATGGAACATAAACAATAATCCTTGGCCATTGTTGGAATCATTCATTTGTATAAAACCTGTTTCAACTGTTATGATGTAGGTATATAGATTGAAAAAGGAGTGATCTTATGAGCATGGATTTTAATATATTCATGAACGATGTGGTCCGCCAGGCGCGGCAGGAAATCGTTTCTGCAGGATATGAAGAGCTAAAAACGCCGGAAGAAGTGGATGAGACACTGACGCAAAAAGGCACAACATTGGTCATGATTAATTCTGTATGTGGATGTGCTGGAGGTGTTGCACGTCCTGCAGCCGCTTATGCCGTTCATTATGATAAGCGTCCGGATCGTTTTGTAACTGTTTTTGCAGGACAGGATAAAGAGGCTACGGAAAGAGCAAGAAGCTATTTTACTGGGTATCCTCCATCCTCTCCATCCTTTGCCCTGTTAAAGGACGGCAAAATATGCACAATGGTTGAAAGGCACCAAATTGAAGGCTATGATCCTGCAACGGTCGTGGCAAAACTGCAGCAAGAATTCGATAAATACTGCGAAGAAGTATAAATTTTAAAAGGTCAATTTCCTCTGGGAAATGGCCTTTTTTTATTGGAAAAATTTACTGAGAAAAAATATAAAAGAATTATTAAAAATATATTTGCATAATTATTTATCTGTGTTAAAATTCATTACGTTGAATAAATATTAATCCGATAAACTACTAATCTGCTGATTGGGTATATAATTGGATTCATATTATGTAAAAAACAATAACTAGAATAATCAGATAACTTTATAGGGGGAAAACAAATGAAAAAGGGATTAATTTTATTATTGTCAATGGTTTTGGCTGCAGGACTGCTGGCTGCTTGTGGTTCCAGCGAAAAGACGAGCAAAGCTGCCAGTGATAAGAAGGTATTGGTCATGGGAACTTCTGCAGATTATGCCCCTTTCGAGTATATCGAAACGGAGAAAAGTGATGAAATTATCGGCTTTGACGTGGATTTGGCGAAGGCGATTACTAGTAAGCTCGGATATAAGATGGAAGTAAAAGACATGGATTTCAACGGTCTTGTGCAAGCTCTGAAATCTGGCCAGGCAGACTTTGTTTTAGCCGGAATGACTCCAACAGAAAAAAGAAAGAAAAACGTCGATTTTAGCGACATCTACTATACGGCACAATTCATGATCGTTTCTAAAAAGGACAGCGGCATTTCAAAATTAGAAGACTTGAAAGGGAAAACTGTCGGCGTGCAGCTTGGATCGATTCAAGCAGATAAAGCAAAAGAAATTAATGAAGAGCTTCCTATTAAGATTGAAGACCGCAATCGTATACAGGATCTTATTCAAGAAATTAAATCGGGCCGATTCGATGCGGCGATTATTGAAGATACCGTTGCGAAGGGCTATTTCACAAAAGAGACTGAGCTAGAAGGCTTTACACTTAATGACGACCCTGAAGCAGGCTCTGCCATTGCATTTCCAAAGGACAGCGATTTAACTGAAAAGTTTAATCAAGAGCTAAAGAAAATGAAGGAAAATGGGGAACTGGATGAATTAATCATTAAATGGTTTGGCGATCAACAATAACATTGATGTCGAAATGAGACGTTTGGAAGAATTATGGCTTCTGGACGTCTCTGCTATTTTTATTAGGAAGGACGATAAACATGAATTTGGATTTTACGCAATTTATCCCTTCTCTGCCCTACATTTTAAAAGGTGTTATAGTAACCTTAAAAATTGTTATTTTAGCAGGGGTATTGGGATTTATCTTTGGTATTATTTTATCTTTATTTAAAATAAGCTCGATTAAAGTACTTGGCTGGTTTGCCGATCTATATACATCGATTTTCCGTGGAACTCCTCTCGTACTGCAGCTCATGCTGATTTATTTCGGGTCACCGCAGATTTTTGGCTTTCAAATCGAACCATATACAGCTGCCGTATTATCTTTTTCACTCAATTCTGGTGCTTACATTTCCGAGATTATCCGGGCTGGAATTCTGGCAGTCGATAAAGGACAGCAGGAAGCGGCGATGGCTTTAGGTGTACCGTACGGGAAAATGATGTGGGATATTATTCTGCCACAGGCATTAAAGAATATTCTGCCGGCATTATTGAATGAATTTATTTCCTTGACCAAAGAATCCGCCATTGTCACAACGATTGGGGTAATGGACATTATGCGCCGCTCTTATCAGGTAGGCGCGGAATATTACTCCTACTTTGAACCATTATTAATTGCCGGGTTGATTTATTATCTCATGGTAATTACATTAACCTTCTTAGGAAAAGCGGTTGAAGGGAGAATGAGACGCAGTGATTAAGGTAGAGAATTTATTTAAAAGCTATGGAAAACTTGAGGTATTAAAAGGGATCACTACTTCTATAAAAACTGGCGAAGTGGTGGCCATTATCGGTCCATCGGGATCAGGGAAGTCCACTTTCCTGCGCTGCATGAACCATCTTGAAAAACCGACAGGCGGAAGAATCTGGATTGGCGATCAGGAGCTGACCAATAAGAAAACCAATATTATGAAAGTCCGGCAAAATGTAGGCATGGTGTTTCAGCACTTTCATTTATTCCCGCATAAAACCGTTCTGGAAAATCTAACTTATGCTCCAGTTAAGACAAAAGGTTTAACAAAAGCTGAAGCGGAGAAAATAGGCTTTGAACTCCTTGGGAAAGTAGGCTTATCTGACAAGGCCAACGAATATCCTAATCGGCTGTCTGGAGGCCAAAAGCAGCGGGTAGCCATCGCAAGAGCACTGGCTATGCAGCCGGAGGTCATGTTATTCGATGAGCCGACTTCAGCGCTGGACCCAGAAATGGTCAAAGAAGTATTAGACGTTATGAAATCATTGGCCCATACAGGCATGACCATGGCGATCGTGACCCATGAAATGGGCTTTGCCAGGGAAGTAGCAGACAGGGTACTCTTTCTTGATAATGGAATGCTTATCGAAGACAGCGCTCCGCAAGAATTCTTCACAAGCCCGAAGAGCCAAAGAGCACAAGAATTCTTACAAAAAATGCTTTAATAAAAATCTGTTTAAAGATGGTCATCATTGGCCATCTTTTATTTTTGTGAACATGATAATTTTCAAATGAAGGCAAAGAGGATGACTTTTATGGGTGTACACCCATAAAAGTCATCCTCTTTTATGTTCACTAATTTAAAAACTTGGCGATTCCAAGGAGGAGGGTGGAGGCGAGCATAGCGAACAGCATCAAATAGACAATTATTTTTCTTGTTTTCTTATTTCTCAATGGATAAGTACCTCCTTATCACAAATCTATACAAACATTTTACATGGATGGGGCAAGTTTAACAACGGAACGGATATGGGAAATTAGGAAGGATTTATGAATTTTTTCTAGAATAATGTAATTGTCAAATAAATGTTAATATTGAGACTAGGGGAGAAATCATGATTAAAAAGGTAGACCATATTGGTATAGCAGTCAAGTCACTTGAAGCTGTTCTTCCTTTTTATACGAAGGTGCTGCAGCTTCCGCTGTTAAAGATTGAAGAAGTGGACAGCCAAAAGGTCAGAGTTGCCTTTCTGCAGGCAGGGGAAACGAAGCTTGAACTTTTGGAGCCTATCTCACCGGAAAGCGCTGTCTTCAAGTTTATAGAAAAACGCGGAGAAGGCATCCATCATGTTGCGCTGGGGGTTGAATCCATTGAAGAAAGAATCAGGCAATTGGAGGAACAAGGGATTCGGATGATTGACGAAAATCCAAGGCTGGGTGCTGGGGGAGCACACATCGCCTTTATGCATCCAAAATCGGCTTCTGGTGTGTTATTTGAGCTATGCGAAAAGAAAGGGATGAAGGGGTAATGATCGACATCTTTGAAAAAATTAATGAATTATATGATAAAAGAAGGGAAATCGAGCTTGGCGGCGGTGATGAGCGGATCGATAAACAGCATGCCAAAGGGAAGCTGACAGCAAGAGAACGGATTGATTTGTTAGTTGATAGCGGAACCTTTGTGGAGTTGAATCCGTTTATTGAACATCGGACCAATGATTTTGGCCTGGACGAACAAAAAGGGCCAGGTGATGGAGTCGTTACTGGTTTTGGAAAAGTAAACGGGCGGCCCATTTATTTATTTTCGCAGGACTTTACCGTCTTTGGCGGAGCCTTAGGGGAAATGCATGCCAAGAAAATCGCCAATGTCATGGATTTGGCGGCCAAGAATGGAACGCCGTTTGTTGGGTTGAATGACTCCGGAGGGGCGCGGATTCAAGAAGGAGTCGTTTCACTCGATGGATACGGGCAAATTTTTTATCGGAATGCCATTTATTCTGGGGTCATCCCGCAAATTTCAGTGATTATGGGCCCGTGTGCCGGAGGGGCCGTGTATTCACCTGCTATTACTGATTTTGTTTTTATGGTGGAAAAGACAAGCCAAATGTTTATTACAGGTCCAAAGGTGATCGAAACCGTAACAGGAGAAAATATTTCGCCGGAAAACTTAGGCGGTGCAGCCGTCCATAATTCGATCAGCGGTAATGCCCACTTTAAAGCGGCGACAGAAGAAGAGGTTTTGCAAAATGTCCGCAGGCTGCTAAGCTATTTGCCTCAAAACAATCAAGAGAAGCCCCCACGGCAAGATCATGACGAGCAGGATGATTATCGGCCAGACTTAATCGATGTCGTTCCGTTTGATGCCATCCGTCCATACGATGTCCGTAAAGTCATTGAACAGGTGGTTGATGAGGATTCGTTTATGGAAATCCACCAGGATTTTGCCAAAAATATTGTGGTTGGATTTGCCAGAGTGAAGGGAGAAACTGTCGGGCTTGTCTGCAATCAGCCTAAGGTCATGGCCGGCGGCCTGGATATTGATTCTTCTGATAAGGCGGCAAGGTTTATCCGGACCTGTGATTCTTTTAATATCCCAATTATTACATTTGAGGATGTCACCGGGTTTTTTCCGGGTGTCAAACAGGAGCATGGCGGAATTATCCGTCATGGGGCAAAGATTTTATTTGCTTATTCAGAAGCGACTGTTCCGAAGCTTACCGTTATTTTAAGAAAAGCATATGGAGGGGCCTATGTAGCTTTAAATAGTAAGTCGATAGGAGCTGACCTGGTTTTCGCCTGGCCTAATGCCGAAATTGCTGTTATGGGTCCTCAGGGGGCCGCGAATATTATTTTTGCCAAGGAAATTCAAAACAGCGAAAATCCTGAATGGACCAGGCAGCAAAAGATTGAAGAGTATCGGCAAAAGTTTGCCAATCCTTATGTTGCCGCCAGCAGGGGAATGGTGGATGATGTCATCGATCCAAGGGACACACGAATTAAGATTGTCCAGTCATTAGAAATGCTGCGGACTAAGCAAGAATCAAGACCGAATAAAAAACATGGGAATATTCCGTTATAAACAAGAATCGTGCCAGGTCAGCCTTTCATTTGATGATAGGAATCTGAAAAGGTATACTGATATAGTCAGTACATATTTGGAGGTCTTCGAAATGATTAATCAGGAACGACTGTTAAACGAATTTTTAGAGCTCGTTCAAATTGAATCGGAAACAAAAAATGAATCGCAAATTGCCAAAGTCCTTAAACAAAAGTTTACCGGCCTAGGCCTTGAAGTGGTGGAAGACGATACTACATCAGTGACCGGGCATGGTGCAGGTAATCTTATTTGCACCCTTCCGGCAACAAAAGAAGGGGTTGACCCAATTTACTTTACATCCCATATGGATACTGTGGTTCCGGCAAAAGGGGTAAAGCCATCGATTAAGGATGGATATGTTGTAACAGATGGTACCACCATATTAGGTGCCGATGATAAAACCGGCTTGTCCGTCATGCTGGAGACCATTCGGGTACTAAAAGAACAAAATATCGAGCATGGACTCATTCAATTTGTCATTACGGTCGGAGAGGAATCCGGTCTGGTCGGTGCCAAAGCATTAGACTCATCATTGCTGAAGGCAAAATACGGCTATGCGCTAGATAGCGACGGTTTAGTCGGTAACGTAGTGGTGGCTGCTCCGACCCAAGCAAAGGTAAAAACTGTGATATATGGAAAAACCGCTCATGCGGGTGTGGCTCCTGAGAAAGGCGTTTCGGCTATCACAATTGCTGCTAAGGCGATTTCGAAAATGCCATTAGGCCGAATTGATAAAGAAACGACTGCCAATATTGGCCGTTTTGAAGGCGGGCAGGCTACGAATATTGTATGCGACCGTGTTGATATTTTAGCAGAGGCCCGCTCACTTGTTCCTGAAAAAATGGAAGCCCAAGTCAGCAAGATGAAGCATGCTTTTGAAACGACAGCTGAAGAAATGGGCGGCAGAGCCGAAGTAAATGTGCAAGTCATGTATCCTGGCTTCAAATTTGGCGAAGGTGACCAAGTCGTGGAAATTGCCCGTAAAGCAGCAGCAAAAATTGGCCGCCGCTGTGAACTGCAGGAAAGCGGCGGCGGCAGTGATGCGAACGTCATCAATGGGTTAGGAATTCCAACTGTCAACCTTGCTGTTGGATATGAAGATATTCATACAACCAAGGAACGCATGCCAATTGAAGAATTATACAAATTGGCTGATATGACATTAGCGATAATAGATACCGTGTCTAATCAGTAGTTATTCTTTAAAGGAGAGCCATTGGCTCTCCTTTTTGTTATACTTAGGTCATAGATATGAACAAGGATGATCAAAATGAAAGAAATGTATCCGAAAAAAGGACGGGTCATTTTACATGTTGATATGAATAGTTTCTATGCTTCGGTAGAGATGGCTTATGATCCCAGTTTAAAGGGGAAGCCGCTGGCGATTGCCGGAAATGTGGAGGAGCGAAGAGGCATTATTGTCACTTGCAGCTACGAGGCGAGGAAATTTGGCGTGAAAACAACGATGCCGCTTTGGGAAGCTAAAAAATTATGTCCGCAGCTGATTGTGAAAAAACCTAACTTTGAGCGGTATCGTGCGGCGTCTATTGGTATGTTTACCATTTTAAGGAATTATACGAACCTGGTCGAACCTGTATCGATTGACGAAGGATACATGGATATCACCCATTCCTATGAATTGGGCAGCCCTATTGAAATTGCCCAAAATATTCAAAAGCGAATTTATGAACAGCTTGATTTACCTTGCAGCATAGGGGTTGCACCCAATAAATTTTTGGCAAAAATGGCCTCGGATATGAAAAAGCCAATGGGGATTACGATTCTGCGCAAACGTGATATTCCTTCAGTCCTGTGGCCTTTGCCCACTGATGAAATGCACGGAGTCGGCAAGAAAACGGCCGAAAAACTAAGGACGATTGGAATTCATACGATAGGTGATTTGGCAAAGGCTCATGAATTGCAGCTGAAAGCATTGCTTGGAATTAATGGAGTTCGTTTGAAGGAAAGGGCAAACGGAATTGATTTTCGCCCGGTAGATCCAGAATCGGTAGAGGAATTTAAAAGCATTGGCAATTCTACTACGCTGCCGATGGATGTCAGCCATCAGCAAGAGCTTTTTCAAGTGCTGGATTCGCTTGCGGAGACCGTTTCGATACGCATGAAGCGCAAGAATGTTCTTGCTGCGACAGTAGGAATAACGATCCGGTATAAGGATCGCAAAACCATAACAAGGAGCAAGAAACTAGAGAATCCAATCCAGCAGCAGGAGGATATTGCCGCCAACGCCAAACAGCTTTTGCTGAAGCATTGGAATGGTGATCCTGTCCGATTGTTAGGAATCACTGGTTATGACTTGGTGGAGCAGGATTCAGCCTATAAGCAGTTGGATTTGTTTACCTATGAAAAGGATGCAAAAAAAGAACCGTTATTAAAGACGTTATCGAATCTTCGGGATAAGTATGGCAAATCCATTATTGAAACTGCTGGTTCCCATAAGGAGGACCCTGCCGATGTTGGGACGGCTACAAGCTTTAATAAAGATTTTCTTCGCTCGTTTCCAAATAAACATCAAGAGGAAGAATAAACAGGCTCCATTGCATGACAGCAAATGGAGCCTGTTTATATATGTCGTCATTTGAGTTAATTGTCATGAGGACAAAAACCAAGCAAGGGAGCTGAGTTATGTCGCCATGAAGCCAATTATTTACAAACATCCACATCCATATTATTAACTGGCCACCAAAAGAAACCGTCTTTTTCTAAAAGCTCATCGGCTGCTTTAGGCCCCATGGATCCCGCTGGATAATTTGGAAAACTCTCTTCTTTGTTCTGTTCCCAATAATCTGAAATTTTATCAACAAATGCCCAAGAATAGGCAACTTCATCCCAATGAGTAAAATTAGTGGCATCACCGCGCATGCAATCCCAAAGCAGCTTTTCATAGCCCTCAGGCGTATTCATGGCATTCGTTCCTGTATTGGCAAAACTCAATTTAACCTCTTGTGCATCGAGGTGTCCACCCGCCTTTTTGGCATTGAGATGCAGAGTAATTCCTTCCTCCGGCTGTATGTGAATGACCAGCAGGTTAGGGTTCAGAACCTTTTCGGTCTGATAATATAAATTCATCGGAATATCTTTAAATTGAACAACAATCTTTGTTGTTTTTGCCGCCATCCGCTTCCCAGTTCGGATATAAAACGGAACACCGGCCCAGCGAAAATTATCAATTTTGATTTTTCCTGCCACGAAAGTTTCTGTATTCGAATCTTTTTCTACCATAGGTTCATCGCGATATTTAGGAACTGACTGATCATTGATAGTCCCTTCTCCATATTGCCCGCGGACAAAATAATCGTTTACCGCTTCTCCCTCAATCATTCTAAGCGCCCGGAATACTCTGACCTTTTCAGAACGGATTTCATCAGTAGTCAGCCGAATCGGCGGTTCCATCGCAAGCAATGCGACCATTTGCATCATATGATTTTGCACCATATCCCTAAGTGCCCCGCTTGTTTCGTAATAACGCCCGCGTTCCTCTACTCCCAGCGTTTCACTAGAGGTTATTTGTATATTGGAGATATAACGGTTGTTCCATAGCGGCTCGAAAATGGCATTAGCGAACCGGATTACTTCGATATTCCGAACCATTTCCTTTCCTAAATAATGGTCAATCCGATAAATCTCATCTTCGGAAAAGGCAGTTCGGATTTGATTGTTTAACTCAATGGCGGAAGTAAGGTCATGTCCAAACGGCTTTTCTATCACCAGCCGCTTGTAGCCTGTTACATCCGTCAGACCGTCAGATTTCAAATGAAGGGCAATCGTCCCAAAAAACTCAGGAGCCATGGCCAGATAAAAAATTCTGTTGCCCTCCAACTGATAGTGATGATCTATTTGATCGGCTAAATTTTTTAACGCCACATAGGAGGCAGAATCCGTTACGTCATGTGATTGATAGAAAAAATGGGAAACAAACTCATCAAGATTGTTTTTGTCCCCTAATGAAGACACGACTGAGTTACGGATATTCTGCTGGAATTCCTCGTTAGTTAACGGCCTTCTAGCCACGCCGATGACAGCAAATTTATCCAGTTTGTTTCGCTCGTATAACCGATAAAGGGAGGGGAATAATTTCCGCATGGCTAAATCGCCAGTAGCCCCAAAAATCATAATTAATGAAGACATGTTTTGTTCCACTATTTGAAACCTCGCTTTTTACTGGCATTTTTTTCTTATGTAAATCAAGATTAAATTTTAACGGTTTTTCTTAGAATTCTCAAATATAAAGGATTGCATGTATTCTATTATGTTCTATAGTAGTGAAGAGCATTAATTAAAAGTTTATGCTATATTAACCTATAGGAAGGGCAGTAACGGAAGAGAGGTGTTTTTGTTTTGGAGATTTTTTTCTTGGGGACAGGTGCAGGAGTGCCGGCAAAACTTCGAAATGTCACATCGATCGCTCTTAAGCTTCTTGATGAACGGGGAACGATCTGGTTATTTGATGCCGGGGAAGCCACGCAGCATCAAATTTTACATACATCCATTAAACCGCGGAGAATTGAAAAAATATTTATTACTCATCTCCACGGTGACCATATTTATGGCCTTCCCGGGTTATTAGCCAGCCGTTCATTTCAAGGCGGGGAGTCAGAAGTGACCGTATATGGGCCAAAAGGCATTAAAGATTATTTACAGGCGAGCCTTTCAGTCAGCCAGACCTATTTAAAATACCGATTAACGGTCATCGAAATTGAGGAAGGTGTCATTTTTGAGGACGGTCAATTTTTCGTAGAAGCGCGGCTCTTGGACCATGGGATTCCTTCCTACGGGTATCGGATTGTAGAAAAAGACAAACCCGGGACCCTGCTTGCTGAAAAGCTGAGGGAGGCAGGTGTACAGCCCGGCCCCATTTTTAGAAAAATAAAAAATGGGGAAACGGTTTTGCTTGAAGATGGCAGAGTGATCAATCCGGCTGAATTTCTTGGCCCTCCCCAAAAGGGGAGAATTGTTGCCATTTTAGGTGACACCCGCTTTACAGAGAATGCGGCTAAACTTGCGGAAAAGGCAGATATTCTCGTTCATGAAGCCACATTCGCTAAGGGAGAAGAAAAGCTGGCATATGAGTATTTCCACTCCACGGCCTATCAGGCAGCAATGATTGCCAGGCAAGCTGGCTGCAAACAATTATGTTTAACCCATATCAGTGCCAGGTACGACCGAAATGCTTCCAAAGAATTGGTGAAAGAAGCCATGGAGGTCTTTCCCGCTATCGATATAGCCGAAGATTTTAAGGAAATTTCGATTCCGCTTTCTAAATAATTCATGAGTTTTCACATAAGCCTTTTTAAAATAACATTCAAATGAGGGAGAAGCATGAGTGTAAAGGTTGGTATCATTGGGATTGGACAAATGGGAAAATCCTATGCCCTGAAATTAGACAAGGGTTTCATTGAAGGAGCTGAGTTAACGGCTGTTTGCGGCCGGCTGACTCAACACGAATGGGCAATCACTAATTTGAAGGACCAAGTGAAATTTTACGAGGATGAAAGTGCATTTTTTAATGAATCAGGGATTGAGGCAGTTTTAATTGCAACACCACATTACAGTCATCCTGAGCTTGCCATGAAAGCTTTTGCAAAAGGCATGGATGTTCTTTTGGAAAAGCCGGCGGGTGTTTATACGAAGAATGTATTAGAAATGAATGAGGCAGCGGCCAGGAGCGGGAAAGTGTTTTCGATGATGTTCAACCAGCGGACAAACCCGCTATATCAAAAACTGCGGAATCTGATCCTTTCTGGTGAGCTTGGTGAAATCAAACGGACAAATTGGATTATCACCGATTGGTACCGTTCCCAAAGCTATTATGATTCAAGCCATTGGCGTGCCACTTGGAAGGGGGATGGAGGAGGTGTCTTATTAAATCAAGCTCCTCACCAATTAGACTTGTGGCAATGGACGACTGGTCTTTTGCCAACGCGTGTCCATGCATTTTGTCATTATGGAAAATACCATGATATTGAAGTGGAGGATGATGTGACAGCGTACGTGGAATATGAAAATGGGGCAACGGGCGTATTCATTGCCTCTACGGGTGAGGCCCCGGGGACCAATCGTTTCGAAATCCAGGGGAACCGCGGGAAAATTGTAATAGAAAATGATGCCCTTTCATTTTATCGGTTGACTCAGTCGGAACGGGAATTTAATGCAGTCTATAAAGGCAGCTTTGGAAAACCGGAATGCTGGACCATTGATATTCCAATTACCGGGGAAAACACTGGCCATCAAGGGATTATCCAAAACTGGATTGATGCCATCATAAAAGGGACACCGCTGCTTGCGCCCGGCGAAGAGGGAATCAAGGGAGTAGAACTAGCCAATGCGATTTACTTATCTTCATGGCTAAATCAAACCATTGAATTGCCAGTTGATGCCGATCTTTACTATGAAAAATTACAGGAAAAGATCCATCAATCCCAATTTGCGAAACAAAAGAAAGTTTAATTCATTGAATATAAACATGCAATTATGGTTGAGGCCTTAGGAATGTTAAAAAAGTAGTGCAATGTGAAAAAGCACTACTTTTTTATTTTTAAACCCGATGTACGTCCGTTGATTAGAAATTCCAGCCCCGCTCGTATGGCTTCGGTGAATCAATAGAAACCCCCAACTCTTTGGCAGCCCTTCGTGACCAATATGGGTCACGGAGTAATTCACGCGCAAGAAAGATTAAATCTGCCCGATTGTTCTCTAAGATTTCCTCTGCGTGGGCAGGGGAGGTAATCAATCCTACAGCGCCTGTTGGCACATCAGCGCCATTTCGAATGGTTTCAGAATAAGGCACTTGGTAGCCAGGATATGAATGGATATGAGCAGGCACAACCGCCCCGGAGCTGACATCAATCAAATCCACACCCTGTTCTTTCATCCATTTTGCAAATGGCACATAATCCTCAGGCACCAGTCCGCCTTCTTGATAATCATGTGCGGACACCCTGACGAATAATGGCCCGTCCCAAACGGTTTTAACTGCATCAATGACCTCACGAAGAATCTGATAGCGATTTTCCTTCGTGCCGCCATATTCATCGGTCCGTTGATTGCTAAGCGGGGAGAGAAATTCATTAATTAAGTATCCATGGGCTGCGTGGATTTCAATGACATCAAACCCGGCTTTTTTTGCCCGTTCTGCACCGTCCCTGAAAGCAGCCACTGTTTCTTTAATATCCTCTAATGTCATTTCTTTTGGTGTCTTGCTTTTTTCATTAAAAGCAATAGCTGAAGGAGCAATGATTTCCCCTTCTAATACAGCTTTTCTGCCGGCGTGGGCGAGCTGGATGCCAATCTTGGCCCCATGCTCTTTTACGAGTCCGGCCAGTTCTTGCAGACCCTCGATATGCTCATCACTCCAGATGCCCAAATCCTGTGGAGTGATGCGGCCTTGTGGTGTCACGGCAGTCGCTTCGACAATGATCAGGCCGACCTGGCCGACAGCTCTCGAGGTATAGTGAGTGCGATGCCAGTTCAGTACATGCCCGTCTTCATTATGGCTGGAATACATGCACATTGGCGCCATGACGATTCGATTTTTAAATGTCACGTCCTTGATTGTATAAGGAGAAAATAATTTTGCTGTCATTCAAATGCCCTCCTGTATGTTTGATTAACCAAGACTAGTATAGCAAATGATGACCCATTCCTGTGTTCCCCGTGTTCGGCGAATTTTGAGTTAGCGTTTTTCTACTGTCAGCTTGGAACTTAAAGCAGCTCCCAATCTTCTTGATTGGGCAGTGGCTGCTTTAATGCAGGAAACGAATGCCTGCTTGACGCCGTGTTCTTCTAGGACGCGGACTCCGGCTTCTGTTGTGCCGCCCGGGCTTGTGACTTCCCGGCGCAATTGTTCTGGTGGTTTAGCGGAGTTTTTTACCATTTCTGCTGCCCCGATTAAAGTCTGGACAATCAGCTGTTTGGCCATTTGCTTTTCCAGGCCAATCTCCGCGGCGCTATTTTCCATAGCTTCGATTAAGTAATAAATATAAGCAGGTCCGCTGCCGGATAATCCGGTTACTGCATCAAGCTGATCTTCTTCCACAAAGGAGGTTAAACCAACCGATTCAAACAGTTTCCTTGCGGTTTCAATCTGATGATCGGTCACACGTTCGTTCACAGCAATGGCAGTAGCTGATTTTCCTACTGCCGCGGATGTATTCGGCATGGCACGGGCGATGGCTAATGGCTTTTCCGCCAGAGCTTCAATCGTGTCCATCGATACTCCGGCAAGCACGGAAACAATCAGCATGGATTCGGTTAAATGCCCGCCAATATAGTCGATGGCAGTTCCCGCATCCTTTGGTTTCATTGCCAGCATAACAATCTCCGCACCATCAAAGAGTGCGTTTAAGTCATATGTGGCTTGGATGCCATACCGCTCCTGCACTTGAGATAATCTTTCTTGGTTAGCGTTGTTGGTCACCCAAACATTTTTTCTGTCAATTAATTCCTTTTCAAGAATGCCTGAGATAAAGGCCTCAGCCATCGAACCGGCACCAACAATGGCAATCTTTTGCATCCCTATTCCTCCTTTTCATCCTAAAAATAGCCCAGTTGATTATGTTAACAATAAAAAGACCCTTCATCCATAAAGGACGAAAGGTCTTAAAGCCTCCGCGGTACCACCTTCATTTACTCCAATAATGCCTTCTGCTTACTAGAGTCCACTCGAACCCGTTAACGCCGGGATTACGCCAGGTTTTCCTAAGTGCTCATAAGGTAGGTTCAATGATCAAGCGGGCGGTGAAGCCTTTCAGCCTGAGGACTTCACTCTCTTTCGCCATTTCTCATTTACTGGCCTTAGTCATCGCATAAAAAATTAAATTTTACTAGTGATTATGCAAGATAAACAGCATATCTGTCAATAGATAAGATTATTGAATTTTTAAAAACTTTTTTGGGTATTTTGCAAAAATAATGACAATCACTAGAAAAATCGCTAAACTTTTATTCATAATAGAAAAATCCCCATAAAATTTACCAATTAGAAAAGGACTTATTATTTAACCATATCAACTAAGGAGTTTTGTTCATGACTGAATGGAAAGATGGAATAGCCAAGATCACACTCCCGACTCCTTTTCCGGTCGGGGATGTGAATGTTTATTTGATTGATGGAGACCGGTTGACGCTTGTGGACGTCGGCCCTAAAACAAAAGAAGCATGGGAATCATTGAATTGGCAGCTGCAGGAGTTAAAGGTATCTCCTAAGGATATTGAACAGGTGGTGCTTACCCACGACCATCCAGACCATGCGGGCATGCTTGACTTTTTTCCTGACTCGCTTGAAGTCATTGGCCATCCGTTGAATGAGCGCTGGACCTGCCCATCGGAAGAATTTTTGCATCAACTGGAGGATTTCTTTGGTTCGCTGTTTCAGAAGGCTGGACTGCCTCAGGAGTTTGCCTCCTATGCAGCTAACTTAAAAAAAATGTTAAAGCATTCCTGCAGCCGATCGTTGTCGGGATTTTTGTCAGAAGGGATGCGGCCGCCCGGCCTGCCAGATTGGCAGGTGATAGAAACACCGGGCCATGCCCAAAGCCAGATTGGGCTTTTTCGGGAAAGGGACGGTGTTCTTATTGGCGGTGATGTGATCTTGGCGCATATATCGCCGAATCCTTTGCTCGAACCGCCGGTGCCTGGTCAGACAGAGAGACCAAAACCTCAGCTGCAGCATAATTATTCCATGCAAAAACTCCTGTCCTATCCGATTCAAATGGTTTACACAGGACATGGCAGTGAGGTGTTTGAACTGAAGGAGCTGGTGGAGAAAAGGCTAATCCGTCAGCACGAACGCGCGATGACTGTCAATGAGTGGCTGAAAACCGAACAGCTGACGGCATTTGAAATCTGTCAGCGCCTGTTTCCTTCGGCATATAAGCGTGAGCCATTTTTAACGATATCGGAAACAGTGGCACAGCTTGACTATTTAGCATCCATCGGAGAAATTAATAGTATGGATACGCAGCCTATCCTTTTTTATGCAAAGGCGTAATGCATAAGGATCACTCAGATGAGGTGTTAACATGGCAAGTGAAAAGCTAAAAGGAAAAAATATCGTCATTACGGGTGCTTCAGGCGGAATCGGTGCTGAGATTGCCAAGCTCTGTGCCGCACGCGGGGCTGATCTGGTCCTGCTTGCCCGCAGCATCGACAAGCTGCAGCAGCTTGAAAGTGAACTTGAACATAAGCATGGAGTAAACGTGGAAGTTTTTCAGTTGGATGTAGCCCGTACCGACCAGGTGCAGGCGGTCTTTGAACAGGTTTTTCGTGATATTGGGCACATTGATATACTAGTCAACAATGCTGGGTTTGGCGTTTTTCGTGAAGCACATGAAGCCAAGATGGATGAAATCAAAGAAATGTTTGAGGTCAACGTCATTGGGTTAATGGCCTGTACGAGCATGGTGCTGCCGAAAATGCGGGCTAGGCGGTTTGGCCATATCATTAATATTGCTTCTCAGGCAGGCAAGATTGCCACTCCTAAATCAAGTGTTTACTCCGCGACTAAACATGCGGTTCTCGGTTATTCGAATGCCCTGAGAATGGAGCTTGATGATTACCATATCCAAGTTACAACAGTGAATCCAGGACCGATTGCCACCAACTTTTTCAGCATTGCCGATGAAAAGGGAACGTACGTAAAAAGTGTCCAGCGGTTCATGCTGCAGCCAGACTTTGTTGCCCGTAAAGTGGTGGACAGCATGCTGACGAGAACACGGGAAATTAACTTGCCGCGCTGGATGAATATGGGCAGTGTGGCTTATGTTTTATTTCCGCGGCTGTTTGAACGGATTGGGAAAAAAGTGCTGAATAAGAAGTAGATGGATTTTTGCATGATAAAAGGAGCTTGTTTTGAAACAAGCTCCTTTTTATCTATCTGTATAGTAAACAAATGAACCTGGTTTATTTATCTGCACTTACTGTTTTATCCTTTTCCAATAACACAATTAGACTAGGCAATAGCATTCCTCTTATAAGGAAGGTATCCAAAATAATGCCGACTGCCACGATAAAGCCAAAGACAAATAGCAATTCAATTGGCTGGGTCATGAGGACGGCAAACGTTGCCCCAAGAATAATGCCGGCTGAGGAAATCACGCCGCCGGTATTGGCAACGGCAATTTCAACGGCTTCCTTGACGGAGTGTGTCTTTCTCTCCTCCTGGTATCTGGAAATGAGCATAATATTGTAATCAATCCCTAGTGCAACCAAGAATACAAACGAATAGAGCGGGACACGGTTACTGATCGAATCAATCTGAAAGAACAGATGGCTCAAGAACATTCCAAGTCCAAGCGCAGCCAGGAAGGAAACCAATATCGTTCCCATCATGTAAACAGGCATCTTGACAGATTTAGTTAGGATAATCAAAAGGGCGAAGATTAACACGGTTTCTAAGATGACAATCAGGATGACATCGCGATTATTCACATCACGGTCATCTACTTTTGCTGCGGTTTCTCCTGCAAAATAAAGCTTTCCATCAAGACCGCTTTCCTTGACCATTGCTGCGCTCTTGTTGATTATTTTTTCCATCGCATCGATGGTTTGGACTGAATAAGGATTTCCTTTAAACGTCAGGCTATAGTTAACAACTTTTTGATCTTCTGTTCCCCCGTTAATACGCACGCTGCTGACGGGCGGCTGTTTTTCAAGCGTACTCTTTAATTCCGCTTGCTGTCCTGCTGTCAAGGCTTGTTTCGATTCAAATAACACGGTTGCCGGCGCAAGGTCTCCCGCTTCAAACTTATCTCCTAAAATTTCATACCCCTGACGGGAAGGCATATCCTCCGGAAAAGACTTCATGGTGTCAAATTCATACTTTATATTCACTATATTGCTGGCTGCAGCCACGAGTAAAAGGCCAATGACGGCCGCAGACATTCCCGGTTTTTTTGAGACAAACCGTCCGATTTTCGCCCAGAGCGTATGCTTATGGATGATTTGTTCGCCGACACGTGGTATCCGCGGCCAGAAGGATTTTCGGCCAAATAATGTAAATAAAGCCGGCACGAGCGTGACTGAGGCAATCATGATGATAGCCATTGCCGTTGCGAAGGTCGGAGCAAAGTTACGGTAATCGCCAAACTTAGCGAAAAATAACACCAGCATTGCGGCTAAGACGGTGCCGCCAGAAAAGAACACGGGCATGCCAGTTTCTCTCATAGCCGCCTGCATCGCTTCATACTTGCTTGCATGGAGGCTAAGCTCCTCACGATAGCGGGAGAAAACAAATAAAGAATAATCAATCACCGCCGCAAACAACAAGATCGACATGATCGAAACCGTTTGGCTGCTGATGGCCAGCCCTGATGCTCCCATGATGCCAAGAATCTGACTGACGACTTCATATACGAACACAGCGGCCAGCAGTGGAATCAACGCCAGCAGCGGCGATCGGTAAATGACTATTAATAATACTAAAATAAGTCCAACCGTTGAGAATAATAAGACAAAATCTGCGCGGGAAAATAAATCGATTGTATCGACCGCAATTCCAGCTGGGCCTGTTACATATAATTTTAAATCGGATGAATCTTTTACCACCTTGCTGATTTTTTCGATAGAGGTGCGGATTTCCTTCGTTTCGATTGAGGAATCAAACGTTAAAGGAATGACAGCGGTCGTTTTATCATCTGAAAAAAATCCTGCTGCTGCTTGAGGCGGCAGTTGGGATAAGGAAACAACCTGCTGTACCCCATGAATTTTTTTCTGGTGTATTTGATCTAGCAGAGAAGCGAGCTCGGTATAGTCAATTTCTTTATTATTTGCCTGGAAAACTAAAATGGCAGGTGTCCCGTCATTGTTTTCAAAATACTGGTCCACTTTCTTTTGGGCAACCACAGATTTAGCATCATCCGGCAGTGAGTCAATTCTAGAAACCTCATAATCTCGTACACTTGGTGCAAACACAGCCAAAGCCATTGTAATGATTAGCCAGGCTGCCAGGGTAATCCACATGCCTTTTTTGGTTGTTGTTCGATCGGTAATTGCTTGTAAAAATGTCTTCATCCTGTTCTCCTTTCAAAAAAATCTAAGGTAACATAAATGTCACTTTTTGTGTGGATAAATCACTGACACTTGTTATCATGATTATCCTTCAAAGTGACACAAGTGTCAATTACTCCGTTTTAAGATTCCATGGCACAACAATTCTTGAATGGAAGCAGTCCATTCTGACTGAGGGATATGTAAGCGATTAGGAATCATAATTGCTTGAAAAATCATCCCGATAATAACGGAATCTGGAATGGAAGACTTTATTTTTTGTTCCATCTTTCCTTTTGTGACCAGTCTTTGGCAATAGTTATACATTTCAAAATGCAGCCGCCCCAGACTTTCAATATTTTGCCTCACTTTGTTGTTTCCATTGATTGGAATTCGCCGCCCGATTTCAATCATGTAGGGAACAGCAGAATTTTGAAAGATTAGGTTTAATAAAATAGTGAACTGTTCTTCGAAGTCTTTGTGCAGTTCGATTTGCTTTAGTTCGGCGAGAAATCTTCCCATTTCATAAATCATATATTCGGTGATTAATTCCTCGCGGTTGTCAAAATATTTATAAAGTGCCCCTCTTGAGACTTCTAATTGTTCTGCCAGCAGACTAAAGGTAAATCCCTCATAGCCGTGCTGGAGCAGAATTTGCTCAGTGGCCTGAAATAAGTCAGCCGTTGTGAATTTACGTTCTCGTGCCATTTGTGCATACCCCCATTCATTTATATGTCATTCATTCATTGCCGCTCCGCTTTTAGTTTAAAATCAGCCGGTTAAAAATTCATATACTTTGTCATTGATCACTTCGTATAAATCAGCGCCCGGGTCCTGCTGTTTTTCTAAGAGAATCTGCCTGGCCAGCCCGTCTAATTCTTTTTCGCCTATCGGTACAGTATCGGGTTCACTGTACTGTTTAAAACAATTTAAGATCATTTTGGTTATTAGTTTTTTCTCCAACGGAATGCACCTCATCCACATTATACCGTTTTTCCGAAACGGTGCCACTTTGGAAATAGGACAAAAAATTTCCATTGAATGCGAACGCATATTCGCTTAAAATAATAGATATAATAAAAGAACAGGTGTTCGATATTGATACAAAGAGGGAAATGACATGGTCGATTACAGCACGTTACCGCAGAATACAATTTTATGTGTCGATATGAAGAGTTTTTATGCCAGCTGCTCGGCTGTTATGGAAGGGCTTGATCCTTTGGACTGCTATGTAGCCATTGTGGGTGACAAGGAACGGCAGGGGAGTGTCGTGCTGGCTGCTTCCCCGAGGTTAAAAAAGGAATTTGGCATTAAAACGGGCTCACGGCTGTTTGAGATTCCCAAAGATCCTAGAATTAAAATTGTTGAGCCTAAGATGGCCACGTATTTACGGATTTCTACAGAAATCACCCGTTTGTTCAACCGCTATGTCCCAAAAGAAGCGATTCATGTCTATAGTGTGGATGAAAGCTTTATTAAGGTGGATGGCGTCCTGCACTTGTGGGGGGATGCATGGACAATTGCCAGAAAAATCAAGGACGATATTGAGCGGGAATTTCAGCTGCCCTGCGCAATTGGAATTGGTCCTAATATGCTGCTGGCGAAACTTTGTCT
Organism: Neobacillus muris; assembly: GCF_943193175.1. Lineage (GTDB taxonomy): Bacteria > Bacillota > Bacilli > Bacillales > Cytobacillaceae > Neobacillus > Neobacillus muris. The sequence continues at coordinate 7,989 of NZ_CALPDF010000009.1, read as the reverse complement.
GGATTTGGATGCCAAGCATCATGAAGTTGCCGAATGGACGTATGATGATGTGCAAACAAAGCTCTGGAAGGTAGCGCCGTTAAGCGAAATGTGGGGGATTGGCCGCAGGGTCGAAAAAACATTAAACGGTATGGGGATTTTTAGCGTTGGCCAGCTGGCTTGCTATGATTTGGAAAAATTGGAAAAGAAGTTCGGCGTTATGGGCAATCAGCTGTACCACCATGCCTGGGGTGTTGATCTTTCTGATTTGGGGGCACCGATTATAGAAGGCCAGATCAGTTTTGGCAAAAGCCAAATTTTGCTCCGCGACTATAAAGACGAAGAAGAAATCAAGCATGTCATCTTAGAAATGTGCGAAGAGGTAGCCCGGAGAGCGAGAACGCGGTGCAAAGCCGGGCGGACGGTTACTCTTGGAATTAGCTACAGCCAGGATGAATTTGGCGGCGGCTTTAATCGGGCCAGAACCGTCAAGGAGCCGACAAACGTGACGATGGATCTTTACCGGGTTTGTCTCGAATTATTTCACGAGCATTATAATGGCAAGACAGTAAGGCAGATTTCAATTTCCCTTGGCAATATTGTGGAAGACTGTGAGATGCAGCTCGATTTGTTTGACATGGGGGCCTATAAAAGGCGGGAGCTTGGTTATGTGGTTGACTCGGTTCGCAGGCGTTTTGGTCCGGGGGCTCTCTTAAGGGCGGTTTCTTATACCTCCGGTGGAACGGCCAAACACCGGGCAACCCTTGTGGGCGGACATAAAAGGTAAAAAGAAAAGCGGAAGCGCCTTGACCAGGGGCGACAGGCATAAGACGAGCCGGCGGGAAGGCTGTTTTTTGGCCTTCTTGACGGATTGGCTTATGACCCAGAGCCCCTAGGCGCTGGAGCTGGACAAAAGAAAAGCGGAAGCGCCTTGTGGCATTTCCAGTATGAAAAGAGGTGAGGCGGATGATTCGGGACCGTGGAAGAATAAAATGGACGTCGATGATGCTGCCTGAACACGTAAAAATGCTTAGAGACTGGGTTAAGGAAGATCAGTATGAACAGCCAAAGGAAATGGATGAGCAGCAGCTTGAACTCATGAATGAAACATTATCGGAGGCGATTGAATTCGATCAAAATGTCACCATTACCCATTATTGCCATTCCCGCTATGAAATTGTCATTGGGAAAATTCATTATTGGGATGAATTGGCTCAGAAGCTTCATGTGGTTGACCATTTTGGCGAGGCGCATAGGATTCCTATGAAGGCAATTGCCGATATACGGCTGACAGACTTATAATGGCCAAAAAGCGGCTGATTTTGATCAACCGCTTTTTGCATTTTATTCTTCTTTTGGAACCCGGACTTGTGATTGGAAATTCCCTTTATGGGAGCCGTCGCAAAAAGGTTTGTTATTGCTCATTCCGCAGCGGCACAGGGAAAAGGATGGCTTTGTCGTATAAGCATTCCCCTCGCCATCCAGCAACTCCACATCCCCGGTAATTCTCAATGATCCATTGTCATTCACTTTAATCTGCACTTTTGACATGCAAGCACCCCTTCATAAAAAATGTATTAATTTGAGATTAAATGGAAGAAGAGGAAATTGCAAGAAGATTTCGCTTTTAATTCTTGTTCCAACAATTAGATACTCTCTTTTTAATTAGGCTGAGCTGCTACATACCGGCCTAAAAATTCATCCACCACCCGTTCATAATCTGAGCGGTTTTCATTAAACGACTGAGCATGGCGTCCATTTTCAGCAATATATATCATCTTTGGACCTTGTTTATGCTCGTATAAATCATTTGTCATCGAAGGCAGAATAAAATCATCATCCCGGCTGTGAATGAACAAAATGGGCTTTTTAATATTTTCAATCACTGAAATGGGAGACACATTCCGTATGGAATATTTATCCCGCAAGCGCAAGAAAAGGTCCCCAATTGGAAGCAGCAGCCCAGGGCGGATTTTGAAATCCCGTTTAATCACATGTGCGAGCTGTTCCTTGAAATCAGAAAATGGGCAGTCCGCCACATAAAAATCGGCTCCATCCTCCAATAATCCGGCATACAAGAGCATGGTCGCGGCTCCCATTGATTCCCCGTGAATTCCAAGAAGCAAATCTTGGCCTTTCTCGTTTTTCAGCCAGTCAACTACGGCCTTTAAATCGAATTTTTCATAGTGTCCAAAGCTAGTTGTTTTTCCGCCGGATTCCCCGTGGCGGCGATGGTCATAAATCAAGGTGTTAAAGCCGCGATCGAGAAAGAGTTTCATATACTTAACGGAATTGATTTTGGTCTCGGTTACTCCATGAGAGATAATCACATAACGGTTCGTATCATGAGGTTCCACCAGCCAGGCTTTGATGGTATAGCCAAATGGGGAAGGAATGTCAACATCCCGTTTTGGCAGGGACTCTAATTCCTCAGGATGAAACCTTCCCGCATCTTTCTCCCGCTGCAAGATGAAATCCTCATCCTTTTTCTTCATATACATCAGCCGGTTTGTAAAATATAAACCAATCGCCAGCCAGAAAAAAAGTATAAAAAACAGGACACGAAATGCCTTTTTCATACTGTGGCACCTCCAGAAGTAAGTGAATAGAACGGTGAAATTTGGATAATTTTACAAGTTTTATTTTAACAAAGAAAGAGCCGCTGATACCAATAAGCGGCTCTGAACATTTGTTTCATTACGCTTCCGCGTTATGCCGTTTGGTCGGGTGGATGGCCTTTTCTGCTTCTTCAGCGGCCATCATCCGCTTGCCTCCGCCTGCGGATTCAGCAAAGTCTTTCCCTTTTTGGCTGTAGCCTTTATCACGTTTATGGCTCATGGATGAGTCTCCCTTCAAGATGGTCTCATTTAATAAGATGCATTGATAGAAGGGGCATTATTCGTGAGATTGAACAGACTTTGCATGCAAGCGGTAAAAGCCGCTATCGATGGGTCTGGAAAGGTGAGGGAGGACAATGTTAATGGCAGCCGTGAGACGGTCCAGGTCAATGCCGGTCCTGATTCCCATCCGCTCCAGCATGTACACGACATCCTCCGTTGCCGCATTACCGCTTGCCCCGGGGGCAAATGGGCAGCCGCCAAGACCGCCAGCTGACGTATCAAATCGGGTAATGCCCGCTTGCAGCGACGCTAAAATGTTGGCAAGTGCCATTTTTCTCGTGTCATGGAAATGAGCGGTCAAAAGGACATGGGGAAATTCCTGGACCAATTTTGAAAACAAGGAGTAAGCCTCATGGGGTGCCGCCATTCCAATGGTGTCCGCAACGCTTAACTCATCGACCCCAGCTCTGGCGAATTCCCGGCATAACTTAATTGTATCCTCTTCGCTGATTTTTCCCTCGTAGGGGCAGTGAAAGGCGGTCGAAATACAGGCCCGCACAAAATAATGTTTTTCCTTCAGCTCTCTAAGAATTGGAACGAGTTCTTCCAAACTATCCTTGGTTGTTTTATTAATATTTTTTTGATTAAAAGTATTGCTGACCCCGACGAACACGGCAACGGCGCTGCAGTTGGTTGCAAACACCCGGTCAAAGCCTTTGCGATTAGGGACAAGCACAATGTTTCTAGTTTGGCCATCCAGACAGTTTGCCACAATGTCAGCTGCATCCCCCATTTGCGGCACCCACTTGGGCGACACAAAGGAGGTCAGCTCCATCTCCTGAATTCCGGCAGTTTTTAATGCCAAAATAAATAGCTTCTTCACTTCCGTTGGAACAAACGACTTTTCATTTTGTAATCCGTCACGCGGGCCAACCTCGATTATCGTGACTTCTTTAGGCAATGTAAGCATCCTGTACCTCCTCTATGGGATGATACTTTTATTGTGGAGCGGGATTCTTGAAAAATCAAGAATAAAGAGAATATTGAGAAAATAAGAGGGAGTAGTATAATTCTTTTCAAATGATTTAGCCATTTAATGGTGCTATAATGATAAAAATATTAGTTCTTTAAGGAGCGTCATAGAATGAAGAAAAGGCACAACAAACCCGCAGCCAAACCGAAAAAGGACGAAGCAGCCGTAACATTAAAAGACCGGATGAATCCCAGCTTACTGAAACAGCTGACGGAACAAAAAGAGCAGCTGAGAGCGGAAGAGGAAAAGCGGATCGAAGCAGAAGAGCAAAGAAAGCGCGAAGAAAGAAAATTAAAAGAGAAAAATAAATCATTTGAAGAATTATTGAATGAAAGCAGCATGAATTGGAAGGAATTCAAATAAATGAACGTAAGAAAAGTAGAGGTAGTACCTTACCGCACTGAGTGGATGGAACTTTTTCAGCAGGAAAGCCAAAGGATCAAAAGCATTTTCGTATCGCATGATGTAGCCATTCATCATATAGGCAGCACTTCTGTGCCGGGATTATCGGCAAAACCAATCATTGATTTACTGGCAGAAGCATCAGATATAGACATCTTCGATGAAGCGATTCCCATTTTTGAGGCGGAAGGATATATCGCAAAAGGAGAAAATGGGATAGCCGGCAGAAGATTCTTTATTAAAAATAATGCCAGCGGAGAACGGCTCTATCATCTCCATGCATTTCAAACGGGCAGCCCGGACATTCATAGACACCTCTTATTCCGGGACTATCTGCGTCAACACCCGGAAGAAGCCGCACGTTATGCAGAAATAAAAATAACTGCTGCCAAGCAGTATCCAAATGATATTGCCTCTTATATCAGCTATAAAGACTCGATCGTGAAAGAAATCGAGACAAAAGCGATAGAATGGGGACAAACCAGATAAAGGAGAGCCCGGGCTCTCCTTTATCTGTGCTCTTTATATGTGTTTGCCTTTGTTAATTTCTTAATAACGGCAATCTCATCCTCCGTCAACGGCTTGCTGTTTACGGCAGCTGCGTTTTGTTTGACTTGATTTGGGCTGCTGGCTCCAGCAACAATCGATGCGACGGCAGGATTTGCAAGATTATAGTGCAGCGCCACCTCCGTAAACGGGCGTTGGGCCGCCAGTTTTTCTTTTAGTAAAGGCAGGATTTCCTGCAAGTCTTGTAAACTATAATCCAAATAACCTGCGTCTGCCGCTTTTTCCAACAGCATATCACTCAGCAGGCCTTTAGCAACCGGCCCGCGGGTGACAACGCTAATGCCATGCTCCTCGAGCAGCGGCAAAGCCTCTTCTTCAGGCCGGCGGTCCAACATGCTATATTGCATCATCACAGAGACGATATTGGATTTCTTGACATATTCCCGGATGACATTTGGGCGGATCGAGGAGATGCCATAATAGCGAATCAAGCCTTCAGCCTTCAATTCTTCAAATGCCTCAATCGTTTCATCAATCGGATCCTGGATGGTCCCTCCATGCAATTGGTAGAGGTCGATATAATCAGTTCCAAGTCTCTTTAAGCTGCCTTTAACCGCTTCTTTTATGTAGGCCTTGGAGGGGTCCCATGTCCAGCCAGTTTTGTCTGGTTTCCAGCGATTTCCTGCTTTTGTGGCAATAATCACCTGATCACGAACTTTTTTTAAAGCTTCCCCGACTAATTTTTCATTTTCGCCTGCATCGTATAAATCGGCTGTGTCAAAATAATTGACGCCCTCTTCCAGAGCTGTTTCGATAATGTTCAAGGCGGTGTTTTCGTCTGTCCCAATCGACATGCACCCAAGACCAAGTTCGCTTACGTACAAATCGGAACTTCCAAGTCGTCTTTTTTTCAAAAAAATTCCCCCTGTTCTTTTACCGTCAATTTTATCTAAAACAGGGCAGACTATCAAACGGCAGCTTTATTTTTGACTGACTGCTTTCATCCATTCGGAAACGGTAGTATAGTCTTTGTTATATTCTTTAAGCTTTTGAAGAACTTCCCAGCATTTGCCGGCCAGAGTGATTCCTTTGTCATGTACATACACTTTCATCTTTATACCCCTCCAGTTAAAGTATGGTAAAATGTATGTCGACAGTTGAACGGAATAGAACGGAGTGACAGAAAATGAACAAATTAGAAGAAAAAACAATAAGCAGTGAAGAAATTTTTTCAGGAAGAGTCATCAGCCTGCACGTACAAGAGGTAGAGCTTCCCAATGGGAATCATTCGAAACGGGAAATTATTAAACATCCGGGAGCTGTGGCCATTTTGGCTGTGACGGATGACAATAAAATTTTGATGGTCGAGCAATTCCGCAAAGCGCTGGAAAAAACGATTGTCGAAATACCAGCAGGGAAATTGGAAAAAGGGGAAGATCCTGCAGAGTGTGCCCGAAGAGAGCTGGAAGAGGAGACTGGGTATGAATGCAAAAGCCTGGAACGGATAGCATCCTTCTACACGTCACCTGGGTTTGCCGACGAAATTGTCTATGTGTTTTTAGCCAGTGGGTTATCGAAAAAAGAAAATGCTGCCGGCCTTGATGAAGACGAGTTTGTAAATTTGGAAGAAATCACGCTTGAAGAGACGCTGCAATATGTTGAACAGCAAAAAATCTATGATGCCAAAACCATCTATGCCATTCAATACTTACAGCTGCAAAAGGCAATAGGAGCAAAATGAATCGGTATTATGTAGATTTACATATCCATATTGGGCGGACATGGACAGGTAAACCGGTCAAAATTACCGGAGCCAAATCGCTGACGTTTACCAATATTATAGAGCACGCCCGGCATGTAAAAGGACTGCAAATGGTCGGGATCATTGACAGCCATTCCCCAGAGGTTATGGAGGAGATGGAAAGCTTGATCAAGAGTGGGGAAGTTTACGAGCATCCGGAGGGCGGCTTGGTTTTTGGAGATTTAACCATCATTTTAGGTTCAGAACTGGAAATTTACGATGAGCAATGCAACGGCCCGATTCATGTATTGTGTTTTATGCCCGCACTTAAGGAAATGAAGGAGTTTTCCCGCTGGCTATCCAGCTATTTGAAAAATATCCAGCTTAGTTCGCAGCGGGTTTACATGACCGGACTTGTTTTGCAGCGGAGAGTAAAAGAAATGGGCGGACTTTTTATACCGGCCCATGTTTTTACGCCGTTTAAAAGCTTGTATGGAAAAGGGGTCAATCGTTCCTTGACAGAAGTATTTGATCCAAACTTAATCGACGGAATAGAGCTTGGCTTAAGTTCCGATACTCAAATGGCGGACCAATTGGAGGAACTCCATCACTATACGTTTGTGACGAATTCAGACGCCCATTCATTGGCGAAAATTGCCCGTGAGTATCAAGTAGCGGCAATGGAGGAACCGTCGTTTGCCGAGCTGCAAAAAGCTCTTAACAGAGAAGATGGAAGAGCGATTATTGCTAATTATGGGCTGGACCCTTTGCTAGGCAAATATCACAAGACTGTCTGTGCCAAATGTTTGAATCTGCTTGGAAGTGAGGACCAAATCTGTGATTTCTGCGGCAGTAAAAAGGTTATTAAGGGTGTGGCAGACAGGATCTTAGAATTAAAGACAGCTGAATCGAGCCCGTCTTGGCGGCCGCCTTATATTCATCAGGTTCCTCTTGAGTTTATTCCCGGATTGGGGCCGCGCCTGCTGGAAAAACTGATTGATCATTTTGGCAGCGAAATGGCGGTTTTACATGAAGTTCCTTATGAGGCACTGAGCCAGACAGTTCCTGTGAAAATAGCTGAAATGATCATGAAAGCCAGGGAAGGGACAGTAAATCTGGCGGCTGGCGGCGGTGGAAAGTACGGAAAAATATCGGAATAAACGGTCTCTAGTTAGGGGCTGTCCATTAGGGGTCTGACTCTACGCCTAGACCAATATATAGAAAATAGAACGTTTTTTCTATATATTGCGGGGTGGTGTCTGACCTCTTTGCTTTTTGGACAGTCTCTTCTTATGGTTAGAATCAATGTTTTTCGTTTCTGAATAATATCTTTTTTTATAAAGGCATTTGATAGAAAAATGTAATTCAAATGACCGGAGGCTGTGGAAAAGAGTCTATAGGGTAAATAGGGTGTTTATTGCAAAATAAAAGTACAGAGGTTTGCGAGGAATTTGTGCAGAATCTAACTGCATAAAAAATAGGCTTGC
>NZ_CALPDF010000008.1 GCF_943193175.1 Neobacillus muris | reverse complement strand
GGCAAGCCTATTTTTTATGCAGTTAGATTCTGCACAAATTCCTCGCAAACCTCTGTACTTTTATTTTGCAATAAACATTTTGTCGGCATATTCTAATAGGATTGCTCCTGATGGTTGTAAGGAAACGCCTTTGCTAGATCTGTGAAGTAACTGTGTTTCTAGCTCCTCTTCCAATTTTTTTATTCTCTCTGTTACATTTGGTTGTACATATCCAAGCTCTTGTGCAGCTTTACTGATGGAGCCTTTATTCGCCACCGTTTTAAATATGATTAAATCATTAATTTCCATTCCTATCACCTCTGATAAGGTATCACTATAACTGATGCCACGTATTATTTATACCTATTTTACATTACCTAAGGCCGCTGTTATCATCAATTTTATAAAAAGATGAAAGTGAGTGATAAAGTTTGATTGGAATGCAATATAAGGTTAAGTTGCCAAAAGATTATGATATGGGGATTATTAGAAAAAGGGTACAAGACAATAGTCATAAGACGGATGGTTTTTTAGGATTGAAATTTAAGGCTTATCTAATAACGGAAGCAGAGCAAAAAGGAAATCTATATAATTCTTATGCTCCGCTATATCTCTGGAATGAGCCAAAAGGAATGAATCATTTTATCTTTGATGGTTATTTTGACAATATTTTAGATTCATTTGGATGGCAGCAAATTAATATTGGTGTTCCTTTAACTTTAAATCTAAAAAGTGATTTTCATAAAAGTAACTATGTGGTTGAACATTCAGGAATGATTAAGGAAACAAGTTCACTAGTTAATACACCACTTTACTCTTTTGCTGAGCGTATAGAGGATTCGAATAACTTAGTTGGGACGTTATTGTTTTATAATCCAGATAAATGGGGTTATAGTCATTTCAGTTTTTTTCGTGATAGGCCAGAAATGGATTTGTCAGAACCACTAACATTCTATGAGATATTGCATATTTCAGAATCATAATTGCTTTTAATCTTAATATAGTCTATAAATTCATGGATTACAGGGACTCTTATTATTTTGAAGGAGAGAGGTCTATGCCTTTTGTTACTGTTTATTATCCTGAAGATTTATCCGATAAAGAAAATTTTAAAAAAGTGAGCGAAGGTATTCATGGTTCTTTAGTTAAACATTTTAGTGTTCCTGAAAATGATTATTTTCAACTGTTCTTACCATATTCTGAAAATCATTTTTTTTATAATCCTATATATCTTTTGGACGAAGGAAAAAGTAGAACAGAAAAAATGATTTATGTTTCCATCCTTTGTGGACCAGGAAGAAAAATATCGCAAAAGGTGAAATTGTACCAATCAATAGCTCACGATATTTCTAGTCACTTAAACATCCCCGAAACGGATATCTTTATCACATTAAACGAATCAACAGCTGAAAACTGGTCATTTGGTGAAGGAAAAGCACAAATGATAAATAAGGAGAGACAAACCATGAATAATCGAATTGAACCAAAAATATCGGAGGAATTAAGAGAAATTGCTCCGGACTTTGTAAACTACGCTGAAAACATTTTATTTGGAGAAATATGGAATAATCCCACTTTAACTCCAAGAGAAAGAAGTCTAATCACAATTTCAGCTCTAATAAGCATGGGAGAAACAGAACAGCTGCCATATCATATACAATTAGCAAAAAAGAATGGGATCAATCAAATGGAATTAAGTGCAATTATAACTCATATTGCCTTTTACGCGGGATGGCCAAAGGCTACTTCTTCTCTAAATATATTAATGAAAATTAAGTGATTTTTAGATGTCCGTCTACTAAAGAGTGTTTTTGATTTGGTTAGAAACCAGACTTTCTGAATAAAAGGTTTTTATAAAGAAGAATGTTCCATAACAAAAGTTAACTCAGATTGTAAATTTTTGCTCTTTCAATACTGTTTCCAAGAATTAAACCTTATCAGGGTCCAAATTAAAACAGATGAGAGAAATACACGTTCTCACTTACTTTAACTGATAGAGGCTAATCGTAAGTAAATCATCATAATACAAAAAAATGGCTAAATTTGGTTGACTATTATCAAATATGAGAATATGATTATTTTTGATAATAGTTTAAACTTTGAGTGTGGTGATGTTTTGAGTAGAGAGCCCAAAGCAGATTTGATACTCCATACAGTTAGATTTCGTATTGGACAGTGCTTGCAAAATATTATTATGCTTGACGATAAAAAGGAAAGGTGAGTGTTATGAGAAAAGCAATTGCCGTAAGTCCAATTTACCTCCTCGTGAGTGTGATATTCTGGCTGTTATTTTGGAAATCTGGTTATCCGATGATTTGGACTTCATTTGGCCTTGGAATACTTGGCTGGTGGATAGCTTATTTACTTCGAATCCCGATTAGTATGGTGCTAATGAAAATTCAGGAAGAAAAGCAGCCGAAAGGAATCATCTATTTCTCTGGTTTATTGGAAGAAATCGTTCGGCTAATCGTGCTTGTTTTTATGGGTTCAACTGTTCAGAAGGCACTCTCTCTTGGGCAAGGATGGGCTTTTATTGAGGTAATATTCGCAATCTTAAACTTACTCATTCTGACCAGTCTTAAGACAAAAACAGATGAGAAATCAATGCAAGCAAAAGAGTTCTTAAACGCAACAGGTATTAAACTGGACGGGAGTCCACTTTGGGGAGCAATGGAACGTGTCTTTGCGAGCGGGTTCCATATTGGGAGTGCATTGCTAATCGCGTGGAATCCATGGATGATTCTTGTGATGATTCCTGTACATACCGTCTATAACGTTACGGTATCAAGAGTGATGAAGAGGTCAATTGCTTACATGGAACTAGCAAGTGCATTATTTGGAAGTTCCGTATTTATTTTAGGACTCTTTGTTTATATAATTTGAATTTAATCGTTGTCCAAGACGCTAGGAATCGTCATATTAATGGCAGTTGTGATATCGAGAATACCAAGCTTGTTCGTTTAAGGAAAACAGCTTGCATTCCTCATGTTTATTCATAAAATAGCGAATGTTCTATCTGTTATTAGGATTTATAAAAACGATTAAATGATTGCGAAAGGTGTGGTTTAACATTGGATAGAGAATTAAAGAATTTTTTAAAAGAGTTAGAGAGATTCGGAATCGATAATGATAACGGATTAACGGACAAATCAAAGAGGATGAGAAATGTTACATCTGAAACTGGGGAGTTCCTCTCTTTCATGATTTCCTTGACCAAGTCAAAAAACATTCTGGAAATCGGAACATCGAATGGATATTCAACCTTATGGATGGCAGATCGGATTGCTGAAAATGAAGGTCTAGTAACTACGTTAGAATACTCTCCTTATAAAGCTGATCTAGCTAAAGTTAATTTTGAAAAAGCCAATATGACGAAATGGATCAATCTGCTTGTCTTAGAAGCAGGGGAATATATGAAAACGTTACATCCAAATTCCTTCGATTTCATCTTTTTAGATTCTGAGCGCAAGGAGTATGTGGAATGGTGGAAGTCTCTGAAAAAAATATTAAAAAAGAATGGATTAATCATTGTCGATAATATCATTTCACATTATCCGGAATTACATGATTTTATTGATTTAGTAACAAAGGAAAAGGATTTTGTTATCTTTCAATTGCCCATAGGAAGCGGTTTGCTATTACTAAACAAAAAATAAAGCGCAAATGGTTTTTATGGATTAGAGGGAAATTTTCGCACTATTACACAAAGAGGTATAAAAGATGAAGATAAATAAACTGGATCATCTAGTCTTAACTGTAGGAGATATAAAGAAAACATGTGATTTTTACACTAACGTTCTGGGAATGGAAATTGTTCATTTTCAAGAAGGGAGGAAAGCACTACAGTTTGGAAATCAAAAAATTAATTTGCACCAATTAGGAAAAGAATTTAGACCGCATGCTTTGCGGCCAACCTTAGGGTCAGCTGATTTATGTTTCATCACGGAAACGCCAATGGAAGAGATAGTCGAACATTTAACAAAAAATAATATACCGATTTTGGAAGGTCCAGTATATCGAACTGGAGCGGAAGGGAAAATACTCTCTGTTTATGTAAGAGATCCTGATCAAAATTTAATAGAGTTATCGAATTATTCAAGTGACAATTAGCGGCTCTAAATAACTTCATTCTTTAAATATAAATGATTTGTTTTATCAAATAGTTTACTAGAGAGGGGGATATAATTTTGAAAACAATTTATAGAAAAAGAGGTTCCGAAACTTTATTTAAGGAAGCTTATGAAAAAACATTATATGAATGGGACATTCCGTTTAAAATATCATACGTTCAGACTCGATTTGGAAAAACTCACGTTATTGAAGGTGGGTTTCATCATAAAGAAACATTGCTTCTCTTTCATGGGTTCGGATTTAGCTCAACCATGTGGAAGGATAACATACACGATTTAAGCCAGCATTATCATGTTTTTGCACTTGATTTTATCGGAGACGTGAATATGAGTGAAGCAACAAAGCAAGTGGAATCTAAGCAAGATTGTGCCGATTGGTTTAGAGATGTATTAAATGAACTGCAAATTGAAAAGACTCATATTTTAGGAATGTCCTATGGAGGATTTTTAGCTTGCGTATTTGCCACCCTTGTTCCCGAAAAAATTGATAAAGTGATTACGGTTAGCCCTGGAGCTACTTTATTAAAACAAAGGAGAACTTTCTTCTTTAAGAGTTTATTGGCTGGATTGTTCCCAACAGCGAGATATATCAATAAATTTATGGATTATATGTGTTCGGAAGGAAATCAAGTTAACCAAACTTTAAAAGATCAGTTCGTGGTTGCGATGCAGAACTGTATGCCACGAGTAAAGGTTTTTGCAAGTTATTTAACTGATGAAGAATTAAGAAAAATCCATCATTCAACACTATTAATTGTGGGTAGAGATGAAGTTCAATATGATCCTAATAAAGCGGTTGAAAGAGCAAAAAGCCTTATCTCAAGCCTGGAAGTGGTCTGCATTACAAATGCTGGACATGGGGTGCTGCTGGAACAGCCTGAGCAGGTGAATAGGTATATATTAGATTTCCTAAATGATTGAAATACTTATTTTGATGCTGATTGGTTCTTGCCCCTAAGCATAGAGGAATAAAGAGCCATTACCTAATGGGTGAGAATAAATTGTAAAGTGGGTGTTTCCTATGATCAGCAATACAACTATTGTTGCCATGTTTATCCCGATTCTGTTTTCCTTTCTATTGTTTGGGGGTTTCATAGTTGTTTACAAAAAAAGAGCAGGCATTTCTAAAAAGCCATTAATCCTGGGATTTGTTGGTTTCATTATTTTTAGCCAAGTTTTAGAGAAAGCACTGCATGCAGCTGTTTTGATTTGCTTTCCTCATTACGCAAACCATCCCGTCTGGTTTGGATTGTATGGGGGACTTGCTGCTGGAATTTTTGAAGAGGTTGGCCGTTTTATCCTTTTTATCTGGCTCCTCAAACAATACCGTGACTATCAATCAGGTATTTCCTTTGGAGTCGGCTGGGGAGGAGGAGAGGCTATTATTTTAACCGTCACCACTGTCTTGCCCAACATCCTATTTGCCTTTCTCATGAATAACGGAACAATTGAATCCGAACTAGGCAGCCAGGTTCCAGCTGAGATGATTGATACGATAAAAGAGGGAGTGCTGAGTCATGGGGCCGCTTATTATTTGTGGGGATGCGTCGAACGGTTCTTCGCCATCTTCATTCAGCTCTTCCTGTCCTTGTTTGTGTTGCTGGCAGCAAAAATAAGAAAAATTTCCTATCTCATATATGCCATTATCATACACGCTGCCATTGACTTCCCCCTGGTCTTCTTTCAATCAGGACAAATCAAGCAAATTTGGATCATTGAGTTGTATATTGCAATAATAGGCTGTTTAGCATTTTACCTAATCAAAAGATTAAGAGCTCAATTTTCTTAAAGTTTTTTATCCCGAAAAATGAATAATATTATTACAAAATTTTTAAAGAGGTGTAGATATGAGTAAAGTATGGTCAGAAGAACTACCTGTTGTACAATTTAGGGTGGCTCGACCCACTAATCAATTACAAAAGGTTCTAGAATTTTACAGAGATGGTGTAGGACTGAAGCTGGTAGGACATTTTGAAAATCACAATGGCTACGATGGGATCATGTTGGGGTTGCCAGATGCTTCATATCATTTGGAATTTACTCAATATGTGGATGCTGTTTCCTGTCCGCCCCCTTCAGAGGATAATTTATTAGTTTTTTATATTCCGGATAGGGATGCCAGAGACGAAATTCTAAATAGATTATTAAAGATGGGATATCCGGAAGCAGCCCCTGAGAACCCTTACTGGAAGACTGCAGGTGTAACAATTGAAGATCCAGACGGATGGAGAATTGTATTACAGAATTCTTATACTTTGAATTATGATAAATAACACAAAAAATAAATTGGAAGAGTGGACTGTATGGTAAAAGTCTTGGTTTTAGGTGGTACCCGTTTTTTTGGTGTGCATTTAGTTGAAACACTTATCAAAATGGGATTAGATGTCACAATAGCAACTCGAGGGAGAAGTAAAGATTCTTTTTCTGGAAAAGTAAAAAGAATTACATTTGATAGAAGCAATCTACTATGTTTTAAGAATACGTTTAAAGGAACCAAATGGGATGTTGTCTTCGATCAGATTTGTTATTCATCTGAGGATGCATATAATGCAATAGAGGTTTTTACAGATAAAACTAAAAAATATGTTCTGACTTCTTCCAACGCAGTTTATTCGTTTAAAGAATCTGAATTAAGGGAAGAAGATTTTAATCCCTATTTATATAAGATAAAAAAAGGCAGCAGAGAAACTTTTACTTATCAAGAAGGAAAAAGACAATCTGAGGCCGTTTTGTTTCAGGAAGCACCTTTTCCTGTTGTAGCTGTAAGGTTTCCTATAGTTTTAGGTGAAAACGACTATACCAACAGATTAAATTTTCATATTCAAAAAGTGACCAAGAATGAAGAATTGTATTTTCATAATATGAATGCAGCAACAAACTTTATTAGCGAAAAGGAAGCAGGACAATTTTTAGCTTGGTGTTCCTTGCAAGATGTTGAAGGTCCCATTAATGCTTGTTCAAATCATCCAATTAGTCTGGCCGAGGTGGTAACGTTTATCGAAAACGAAACCAAACAAACTGCCTTAATTGCTAAAAAGGAAGATAAAAAAAATCTTTCACCCTTTAGTATCCCTTTAAATTGGGTAATGTGTAATAAGAAAGCACAATTAAAAGGATTTATTTTCACAGATGTTTATGAATGGCTTCCGAAGCTCATTCGAAAGGTCGTTATTAATTCTAGGGCATGAGAAAGCTGGAAATTGGGGTAGTAGATCCTGGAATGACGTATTCATTTACGAATGAAGATCAACCCACGATGAGGAGCTCGTAATCGGGCATTATTTAAGTGCTTGAATTTCCATTAATTTCATTTCTATAGTAAAATAAGGATTTTACATAAAGCTAACGAGCAGGTTTCAATTATGAAAGATATCACGTGTAACCATTAATTATTAAGGAAGGTGACTTGAAAAATGCAACAAGCCATCGTTGTATATTATACTACTGGAAAGAAAAATAATCTCGATGAATTAAATACACTACTTAAAAATGGCTGGAGAGTAATAAAACAAAGTCCAATGGGTGGAGAATGTGGTGCCGTTGTTTATTCATTAGTAATTTTAGAGAAGCCAGATATCGCCTAACAGCGTTAAAGTGACGGATTGTATAATAAGCAAATATGATAAAAGGCACGTAGAACAGCTCTACGTGCCTTTTTACAGTGAGGACTATTAAATATAAGGCCTGGCACTTACTATTTTTATGAACCTATTAATGTTTGCATGCAAAAGACGCTTTAAAATTATTTTAGTAGGTGGAAGGGTCCGGAAAAAGGCAAATCTTAAGTATCCATACTGCTATTTTTTTCGACACAAAACGAGTAGAACGAAGAAGTATCACGAAAAACAGCATAATACCACTAGTTTTGGCGAAAATTAAAAATATTCAGATAATTAATTGACAGTGAATATGGGCGGTGATACGATGATAGTGAAATTTGATATGTCAACATGTCGATTATGATATATCGAATTAGCAGCTACATAAATAAGGGGGAGTTAAGTGTGACGGAAGTTAAATTTTTGAATGAAGTTCAGGCGTTGACCGAGAATTTGCAACAAAACAATGAATCCATTTTGCAGGCAGCAAAGAAGGCAGCCGAAACGATCAAAGCAGGAAACTGGGTTCAGTTGTTTGGCAGTGGTCATTCCGTTTTGCCAACCATGGATTGCTTTCCACGATACGGCGGCTTCGCCGGCTTCCATCCAATTATGGACCCGCGTTTAATGTGGACAACAGTGAGCGGACCTGGCGGCGCGGAAGAGGTCATTTGGCTGGAAAGACAAGAGGGCTATATGGAGTTATTCCTCAGACACCATATCTGGAACAAGGATGATATTTTTATCGTGATTTCTCATGGCGGCCAGAATGCTGCGCCAGTCGAGATAGCGCTCGCTGCCAAGGAAGCCGGGCTTTATGTCATTGCCATTACATCAGAAGAAAATCATCTACATAAACCAGCGACCCATTCTAGTGGCAAGAAGATCGGAGATATTGCCGACTTGGTAATTTTCAACGGTGTATCTCCAGAAGATGCTGTTGTCGATATACCGGGCGTAAGCGGAAAAGTGGGCGGCCTGTCAACATTGTCTGCAATTGCCATCATTCAATCACTCGTTTCAGAAACGGCATTAGAATTGGCGAGACTTGGCTACAAGGTGAAACCGTTTGCTTCCCCAAATGTCGAAGGAATAACCAAAACTCATAATGATGAAGTATATGTGGAATATCGTAAGCGATTAAAAGAGACGGTAAAAATCTGATGGGCAATCAGGCAGGTGAGTGGCCATGAAAACGGCCCGAAATAGAAATCAACCGCTTTATAAGCAAATTGCGGATTATATCCGCCAAAAGGTTGATGAGGGAGAATGGCCGGTAGGGTACCAGGTGCCTACGGAGATTCGATTGTGTGAACAATTTAATGTTAGCAGAATTACGGTGGTAAAAGCTTTGGAACGTTTGGTGGAGGAAGGCTTGCTGGTCAGGGAACAGGGAAAGGGGACTTTTGTGGCCCTGCCGGCGCTGGCTACAGAATCGGTGGAACTATTGAGCTTCTCTGAAGAAATGAAACGGAAAGGCAAGATTCCTGGAACATTGGTGTTATCGAAAAGCTGGATAAAGCCTGTCTTGGGGATTCAACAAAGGTTAAAGCTAGCCCCGAACGAGAAGGTGTTGTCAATCAGACGGTTAATGATGGCGGATCATCTTCCTATCGGTATCCAAACCAGCTATCTTCCCGAGAAGCATTTTCCAGACTTAATGAACTATGTCACTGATAATGTGTCCCTGTATTACGTTTTGCAGGAGCATTATGGAACCATCATTACGCAGGCGGTTGAAACGTACCGCGCTGTTCAACTAGATGATGAAGAGAAGGAATTATTGGAGGTAGAGCATACTGAAACCGGTTTCAGTGTCGAGCGTCTGTCTTTTTTCAGGGAGATGCCTGTAGAATTTGTCCGCTCAATCATGCGGGCTGACCAAACCTATTATTCCGTGAAACTGGTCCGCAAAGGGTTCTGACTACTAAATTCCGGAAAGCTGGTCTATAAGTGGTTCTGATTTTTTGAATTCCGTAAAACTGGTTCGCAAGGGGTTCTGTTTTTAACAAATTGCGCAAGGCTATTTTTCAGATGATTCCAGTTTTAATCAATCAATTCATTGGTTTTAAAAAGGATTTCAATCTAAATTAGGGGAGATGACAATGTTTAAAAAAGGTTCATTGATTCTTTTGGCCATCCTGCTGGTCCTTTCCATCGTTGCCTGTGATTCGAAAAGCAGTACAGATGGCGGATCATCCACCGGGGAGAAAAAGGTGAAAATTTCCTACTTGACACACTGGGCAGCCCCGCAGGTGGAGCAGTTAAAGAGCGCCATCAAGGAATACAATAAGATTGAACCAAATGTCGAAATCGAAGTTAGAGCTGTGCCTTTCGGCAACCTCCTGACCACCTTGACCACCCAATCTACCGGCTCAGGCGCCCCGACTATCACCAGCATCTATGAATTATGGCTGCCGCAATTGGTGAATGACAAGATCGCAGCACCAATTCCGGCCGAACTGGAAAGTGAAGTACAATCCAATTATCCGGAGGGGATTATAAACGCTATAACCATTAATGGAAAAGTATACGGATTCCCGAATGAAGTCAACCTTTATGCCTTGAACTATAATGAACGGCTCTTCAAAGAGGCCGGCATTGCCGCACCTCCGAAAACATGGGACGAATTAGTTGACGCTGCGAAAAAGCTAACCAAGAAAGACGCATCAGGAAAAATCACACAGCAGGGTTTTGGCATTATTACCAGCTGGAACAGCGGCGTTGTTCATCCATGGCTATCCTTGCTTTACTCTAATGGCGGTGAGTTGTTAGGAAGCGACCATATGCCTGTTCTTGATTCAAAAGAAGTGAAAGAAACGACAGAGTTGTACCAAAAATTGATTTTTGACGAAAAAACGACTGATCCGTCCATGAGCATTGCCAATGCCAGTACAACTGGTCCTTATTTGGATAACTTTGCCAATGGAAAAACGGCGATGATTATCATGGCAAACTGGTGGCAAAGTGCCCTGGAGGATTCTATGGGCGACAAATTCGCTGATATTAAAACAGCCCCAATTCCGGTCGGTCCTAGCGGCTCAGGGTCGCATAGTGTTTCCTATTCATGGTTGACTTCCGTTAACGCCAAAGCCGATCAATCTCAGCAGGAAGCTGCTTGGAAGTTTTTAAAGTGGCTGAATTCTGGTGAAAGCGGCGAAAATGGCTCTTCTGCTATGGGCGATATGCTGATGGGAATGGGCATTATGCCGAGCCGCAACTCGGATATCGAGGCACATAATACCGATTTGAATTCTCCGTTCTTAAAGCCATATGTGGATGAGCTGAAAAATGCCAAGTCCTTCCCGATTGTGCTTGGCGGTAATGAGCTCACAACCACTCTACAGCAGCAGCTTGAACAAATGGAATTTGGCCAGACTTCACAAAATGATACTCTCGAAAATGCCCAGAAGAGCCTGAAGGATCTAATGTCGCAATTTTATAAGTAAGCAACATCGGGGGAACTGTACGGTTCGTGCAGTTCCCTTTTAGTAAAAGGGGATGATTCTATGCTTAAACCTCGTACACTGGCAGCCGTCGGTTTTCTGACTCCGGGAGTCGGCCTGCTTTCGGTCTTCATTATTTTTCCCATCATCTTAACGGCCTGGGTCAGCCTTAACCATTGGTCGATGATGACTCCGATATCAGAAATGAACTTTGTCGGCTTTGAGAATTACACCAAGATTTTCGATCAGGACACCTTTAAAAAGGCGCTGGCTAATACATTTGTTTATTCGATTGCCAATTTGGCGATGATGCTGCCGCTTTCCCTTTTACTTGGACTGTTATTATACCAAGCTGCGCTAAAGGGCAAAACCATCGTCAGGACGCTATTATTTTTACCTTATATTATACCATCGGTTGCAGTGGCAATTGTCTGGGGCTATCTGTACTCGCCGATGTATGGCCCGTTTAACGAAATTCTGGCCTTTTTCCATCTTCCGACACAGGAATGGCTCGGGTCGTTCGATCAGGCGATGATGTCCCTTGTGATTTTGAACGTTTGGCAGACGCTCGGCTATTATGT
The DNA here is from genome assembly GCF_943193175.1 of Neobacillus muris. GTDB lineage: Bacteria > Bacillota > Bacilli > Bacillales > Cytobacillaceae > Neobacillus > Neobacillus muris. Next base: position 141,534 of record NZ_CALPDF010000008.1, on the reverse strand, counting down.
GGTTATCGTCCTCGCGGGATTGACAGAAATTTCGCAGGATTACTATGAAGCCGCAGCCATTGATGGAGCCAATTCCTTGCAGCGCCTGTTTTATATTACCCTGCCTTTATTGAAAAGGTCGTTGTCTTTTATTGTAGTGATCATGACAATCAATACGCTGCAAGTGTTTGATCCAATCTATGTTTTGACCCAGGGCGGTCCTGCCAACAGCACTACTGTGGTTTCCTATCATATGTACGACACCGCCTTTAACTTTGGGAATGCTGGCCAGGCAAGCGCGATGGCATTCATCTTATATTTAGTTGTCTTATTTTTCACCATTCTACAGCTGCGCTTATTTAAAACGGACTATTAGGGGGCAGAAAGTAATGGATAAACAAGGAAATATTAGCACAGAGCCATCTTTTCAGACGGCACTGCCTTCCAGCACAAAGCGGGTGGAGAAACGGGGATATATAGGCGGATTTGTCAAATATTTAATCATGTTGCTCATCTCATTAGTCATGGTTTTCCCATTTTACTGGATGGCAGTTTCAAGCTTGAAAACACCAGTAGAGCTTTCGAGTCTTCCGCCGGTTTGGTGGCCTTCAAGCCCAACTTTTGAATCGTTTGCTAAAATTTTTGATGTGGTACCCTTTGGCAGCTCATTAATGAACTCGATTATTGTCACAACCGCCGCAACGGCAAGCATCCTGTTGACGAGTATTTTGGCTGGCTACGTCTTCGCCAAATACCATTTTCGTGGAAAAAATGTTCTGTTTGTCATTGTGTTATCGACCATGATGGTACCGCAGTTTGTCTTGATCGTACCGCTTTATCACATGATGAATGGTCTCCATCTTGTTAACACCTTTTTCGGCTTGATCCTTCCAAACATGGCAAATGCCTTTGGTATTTTTCTTATGAAGCAGTTTATTGAGGGCATTCCTGATGACTTGATTGAAGCGGCCCGGCTCGACGGAGCCTCCGAGTGGAAAATCATCTGGAAGGTCATCGTGCCTCTTTTGAAGCCTGCTGCCTCTGCCTTGATCCTTTTTGCATTCGTTTATCAGTGGAATAACTTTCTGTGGCCGTTAACGATTGTACAAACTCCTGAGATGAATACGGTTGTCCTCGCGTTAAACAGCCTGCGCTCCTACACAACGAGTGTCGAGTACACGAATGTTGTCATGGCCGGTGCCGTCATCGGGATTCTTCCAAGTGTGGCGCTATTTCTCTGGCTCCAGAAATTCTTTATTGAGGGAATAGCGATGACAGGGATTAAAGGGTAGTTGGATTTTCATTTTTGAAGGTGCTCAGGGTCCCGAAACTTAGTTTGTAATGATGTAAGGTATGGGGTGATGATAGTGTTTTTCGGCATTGACGCAGGCGGAACGAAGCTCCAATTTGCCGCAGGCATTGGCAAAGAGGTTTTTGCAGGTGAAAAAGTGGCAACACCGGGCTCGTATGGGCAGTTTTTGGATTCGGCGGAAGAGCAATTTTTGAAGCTAGAGGAGCGATTTGGCGAAAAAATAACCGAGATAGGCATCGGGCTCCCTGGAACGTTTACAGCTGAAAAAATTGTCTGGGTTCCAAATATCGCCTACCTTGAAGGATGTGATCTCGCCGGTGATTTGCGGTCACGGTTCGGAGTAGAGGTGTTTATCGGTAACGATGCACAGCTGGCTTTGATTGGCGAGGTGTGGAAGGGAGTTGGCCGCGGTTGCAGCAATGCCATCCTGATGAGCATTGGGACGGGCATCGGCGGCGCAATCATGATTGACGGAAAGGTGGTAAGGGGACGCCGCGGAGCAGCTGGCGCTTTTGGCTGGGTTAATTTGGACGCAGGTGTGCGCGGTGACAAAAATCATGGATATTTGGAAGCAAATGCATCGGGTTCAGCCATCGGAGTGGCTGGTCTTCAGCAGCATCCGCCGCTGACCTCTTATGAAATCGTGGAAAAAGCAAGAGAGGGAGAAGAGTTTGGAGTAAAGGTTATGAAGAGAGCAGGGCATTTGCTTGGCGCGGGCTTGGCATCGATCGCCAGCATACTCGACACCGAAATGATTATCTTGAGCGGAGGCCTTAGCAAGGAAATCGATACGTTTCAAGATTCGATGATTGCAAGCTTCAAAGAGTATACAGCACCAGGTGTGGAACAGGTGCCAATTGTAACAAGCAAGCTCGGCAATCTGTCCGGCGCTTACGGAGCAGTACGGATGGCTCAAGTGGGCGGGGATCTTTGGACCGGATAGCTTTGATGACTGCTAAGCTACAGTTTCGAATCGTGGACCATTCGATTAGGCAGAATTCCAAAAAGGCAAAAAAAGTGTCTAAAAGGATACTCTTTATAAACATAAGGATCGAGGGATAGCACCAAAGGATTAGGTCAAGGACGGGGGGTGAAACAAAGTGGAAAGATTAGTAGTAAAGGGAAGAAATATATATACAGGCCGGGAGATCATCCAATCAGGGTTTATTTTGATGGAGTCGGGTTTCATCAACCGTGTAGGCACAGATACGGAGTTCTCCCACATGGATGTAGATGATACAGATGTTCTGGAACTGGATAATTCATTTTCCATCATCCCAGGCATGATTGATATGCATATTCACGGTGCATCTGGGGCAGACGTCATGGATGCGACCCCCGAGGCGCTTAGAACGATAGCGGAGGCACTGCCAAGTGAAGGTATCACAAGCTTTCTCGCCACTACTTTAACCGAAAGCGAGGAGCTGATTAAAAAAGCTCTGCAAAATGCCGCAGACTATATTAGGCCGAGGAACCACGAGGGTAGCGCGGAAATTTTGGGCATCCATTTGGAGGGACCGTTTATAGCACCGGAACGGCCAGGAGCGCAATCAAAAGAACATATATTAAATCCGACTCTCGAGAAACTTGCCGAATTTCAAAGAGTATCCGGTGGCAGCATCCGGCAAGTGACCATGGCACCGGAACGGCCGGGTGCCATTGAACTAATTAAGAGTTTATCCGCTGAAGGAGTTATTGTATCCATCGGCCATTCCAACGCCAAACATGAAGAAGTCATGCAGGCTGTCGCCGCCGGAGCGAAGCAGGTTACGCATTTATATAATGCGATGAGCCCAATCCATCATCGTGATCCAGGAGTTGTTGGAGGTGCGCTCATGGAAAAAGGCTTGTTATGTGAGCTGATTGTAGACGGAATTCATGTGCATCCCTTGATGGTTCAAATGGCGTATAAATTGAAAGGAAAAGAAGGCCTTGTTCTTGTTACAGATGCGATTCGTGCCAAGTGCCTCGGCGATGGCTCTTATATGTTGGGAAATCAGTCAATACAAGTACATCATGACCGGGCGGTTTTGCAGGATGGAACGCTGGCGGGAAGTATTTTAACCATGAAGGAATCGATTCAAAACACAAGGATGTTTACTGGCTGCTCATTAGATGACATTGTGCATATGACAGCCGTGAATCCGGCTAAACAGCTCAATCTTTTTCAGCGAAAGGGAAGTTTAGAACCGGGAAAGGACGCCGACTTGGTGGTTTTAGACAGAAACATGGACATTATGATGACTTTTTGCAAAGGCAAATTGGTTTTTAGGAAGAATGAAGTTGGCGGGAATGCAGGGGATTTCATCGGTTAAGGAAGCATTGGGGGAAAACAGATGGGGCTGCAAAACAAATTAAATGAGCGGAGGATTTTTTTGCATAAGGGCCTATTTGCTGAATGAACGAAATAAAGCGCTTAGGAAAAATAATGATTAAGAATTTTTGAGTCGACCTAAATTGGGATCGGCTTCTTTTTTATCTAAAGGGGAAGGGGCTGATATGGTGTTTTCTACTTTTTACAGTGATGCAAATGTCGAAATGAATACCTTAAACAGAGGAGTGAGATGGGCACGTTTACTAGTTGATTTCAAAAAATGATAATATTTTGAACGAATCGTGTCAATTTTGTCATAAAACTGATATATTTTTTTACCAGTATACTCTGAGACAATATTATCTTTGAAAAGATGGAGTACGGAATTATTTTTGTCTAAAATACACAGGACAATGAGAAATGAATAAAAAATTTTTAATTATACGCCTATATTAAATATCCGTCAAGAATCCGGTGAGAGCGGGAACAAGAACAAAGTGGAAGCACAGTTTAAACTAGGAAGTTACAAAAAATATCAATTTACTTTTATATTTGGGAAAAATTATAATATTTTCGGGAGGGGTGATGATGATTGTCGAATCATGACTTTAAAACAATTATTGAGGGAATTGGCTATAATCAGTTTGGAAAAAAAGTATTAGCAACCCAAATTCGCTTTGCCACTTTGGAAGCCCTTTTTGAAGTGGACCCTGAAGTGCAGCGGAAAATAGATCCGAAAAGGAGAACAGAAATTAGGGAGTTTATTCTATCGTCACTGAAAGGAAAGGATTTTTATTTTTCCCCATTTATCTTTTCGGCTCGAGGTGCATTTTCCCTTACCAATCAAGGCTGGGCTTTGGAGCCAGGGAGCAAACTTTACATATTGGATGGACAGCATCGGACAAGCGCCATGTCATCGGCATTAAGCCATTTAAAATCACAAAAAGAAGCAGCTGAAGAAACTGGGAATGAAAAAGAAGCCTACAAAATTCAAGGATACATTAATAAGTTGAGGGCTTACCCAGTCGCCATGCAGGTTTATTTGGATTTAAACCAGCAAGAAGAGAGGCAGCTTTTCAGTGACATAAATACGGAGAGGAAAGAAGCCCATACTGGATTAATCATGCAATATGACCATCGTGACACCTATACTTCATTAACAAGAACCGTAGCCAAACAGCTTCAATCCATGTTTGAAATTGAACAAGAACTATCTCGTCTTACAAACGAAAACTCTGCTATTACCTCCTTAACCATCATGAGAAAATGCCTGCTTGCTCTGTTTGAAGGTAATTTATCAGTGAAAAAAGGGAATCCCAACTTTGGAAACTACAAACCGGATGAAGTCATTGCCATTTCATTAGCGTTTTTTAAATCCTGGCAGCAGCTATTCCCCACACATATGGCAGATCGAAAGAAATTCGTTACAGGCTTGACCGGAATTCAGGTCGCTTTAGCACTTACCATTTATGAATTAACCAAACAACACTCTATCCCTCACCTAGAAGCTATTCCACAGCTTGATAGATTAAAAGACTCCTGCACTTGGAAACATAATGATCCGCTTTTTACCCATCTTTATGACCCTGCATCTAGAAGAATCAAGCACCATTCATCCACCACGTCGATACAAAGAACAGCATGGAAATTTTTAGCCATCATAAACAAAGAAAGGATTGGGTCTGCTTGATCGTTAACGATATATTTTCCAAACGGCAATCGGTAGCCACCTACACGATTCAAGAACTGTCATTGCTCATCAAGAATGGGCAGGTGAACTTGCGGGAGGTCAATAAACTGCATGTAAGATCGATTAAAAAATATATTCTTGAAAACGTTTTAACGGAACAAATCTATGTTCCGCCAATGGTTGCCACGGTAGACAAATTGGAAAATGAAAAACCGCTAGAGTTGACTATCATTGATGGGAATCAGCGTTTGAAGGCTTTTTGTCAAATAGAAGAAATGGGATATCGGGCAGCCAAAAGCGAAAACGAAAAAGAGATGAAAAAAGGTTACAAATTGCTGCAATTTATCGAAGATACAGAGGTAGCCATCCAACTTTTTGAGGGATTGACAAAGGAAGAGGCCGACCAGCTTTACATTGACCTAAACACTAAAGGAAAGAAGGTGGCACTATCCAAAAGAATTGCTTTTGATTCAAGAAATGAAATGAACTTTATTACCAATACGATATTAAAAACGAATAAGCAATTGAAAATTGCCGGTGTGGAAATCGAAAAACGGGCGATTGTCCGGCCAAACAATAAAAAGCTGCTATCACTGTCACAGCTCCGACAGATTGTGGCCATCTTTTTAACGGGTAAAATGATTTACCGAGTGGCAGACGATCATTATCAAACCTATTTGGAGGCAAAGGACTATATTAAGCTGATCCATACTTGGTTTCAGGAACTATTCTTGTTATATCCACCGGAAAGAATCGGGGATTTTAACGAGTCGATGATTGCCAATAATCCTTTATTAATCAGTATGGCTTATTATGCGAATAAAGGATTGGAGAAAGAAAGCATGGATGATAGGAAGAAGGAACTTGTAAAACGGATGAGACAGCTGCAAACCGTGGATTTTAATAGGAAGAATCCTATATGGAAAGAGTTTAAAGGAACCGAGAGATCAGGTTATTATTATTTGTTTAACGTGAAAGAAAATATCGAGATGCTAGTCACATGGCTGCAAAGCCAAGGGAGGTGAGGCGGATGTGAAAATAAAATGAAAAACCCATAGGCGGTTATGTCCGGGAAGACGGCGCCTACGGGTTTCTGCGAGTTGGGTATACCAACCTTCTGTTAGTATACCCTTTTTCTGAAAAAAATCAATAATGCTAGAGTAAATGATTTCATATTGATAGGAAAGAAGGGTACAAAATGGAGCTGAAGTATGAATATTTAATTAATGGAAATACGGTGCTGTTTTATGGAAAACTTAATGAGAATGGGGAAATGTACACGGTGGCTGTTGAGGGAGAAGAGATGTTTATGGTTGCTATGTCTCCTATTCAGCTCATTGACAGGTCTCTCATTCGCTATGGATCGAGCTTTAAGGGTGCACTCAAAAGTTCGAGTATGCTGCTTGGTGAAAATAAAAAGATGTATCCAATCAAAATGGATGCCTCTTTGGACATTTGGCTTTTTCCATCACAGTCATATAAAAAGGATAACTGTGTCTGGTTTGCGCTTAACCATGTGAAAAACACTCAGGCGCTGGGCCAAAAATTCACACTAGTTTATTTAAGTTATGGTCATCAATTTGAAATAGCTCAAAGGGAATCATCTTTTCGGAATAAACGCCAAACGGCAAAGGACCTGAAGGACATGATAAACCAAAACACTCAAAATTCATGGAACTATATAGATCAGCCAAAAAAAGGGATAATGATTATTGAGAAAAAGGGTGGATACAAATGTTCTTCCTTGAGCAAGAAAAATAATCGGTAATAGATTGTTAAACAAAAGAACTGGTGTCCTCCATAGTTTTCAAAACTGTTTGAGACATGCGTGCCTGGTTTCCAAAAGTTGATTACTTAATAATGTAATGGTTGACAGTATTTTATAGTTAGTCCTAATTTTTTATTAAAACATGTATTTATATTCTTTTTTTACAAAAAATCCCCTTACCAAGAAAGGTTAGGGAATTTTTTGTGTTAGGACATTTATATTTTCCTTAATACACCTTTTTTTGCTAGATTGACAAGAATACCCTTATTTTTAAATTTATTATAAGCAATCAATTTATTAAGATCCTTAATCGTGAGTTCTGCTGGATTAATGGCTAATTCATACTCATTTTTTACTTTGTAAATTAAGGAAAGAGCAAACTCAATTTGCTTTGGAGTTAAGGAGTAATCTTCTTGGTTGTCTTTCTGACTAATGCTAACTTTTGCCGTAATTGATTGTTCAATTGTGGCAGCATGCTCCTTTATCCTTGCATCTACTAATGCCTCCACATCAGCCTGAGTAATAGAATTTTTAACATTTGTGTGAGGAGGATTTTGGCTGAATTTAAGGCTCCGGTTCCCTATCAAGATCAGCTGCTGTTATCTCTCCATGACATTAAAACAATGGATTTCCATCAGGAGAATTTGGCCAAGCAAATAGGGGATAAGAACCGCCTTATCCGTGGGGTAGCCGGCAGCGGGAAAACGATTATTTTAGCAAGCCGGGCCAAAATGTTATCGAAGCAAAATCCTGATTGGAAGATTCTTATTCTTTGCTATAACATTTCACTGGCAAATACCATTCAGCAAATGATTAACCATATGGTAAGTGAGCCGGAGGATTTGTTTGATTTTGATCCATCCAATAAAATGGTCCAGAATCAAAACATTATCGTTCGTAACTTTCATTCATGGTTAAAGAATGACTTGAAAATGAAGGAACATCAACTTGGTCAAATGATTGAAAAGATAGAAAGAAATGAAGCTATTCTTCCGACCTATGACGCTGTCTTGATCGACGAGGGACAGGATTTTGAAGCGGATTGGCTGCGGTTAGTCAGTTTACTGATTAATGCGGAAACACAGTCATTATTGTTAGTGGAGGATCGTGCCCAGGACATTTATAAACGAAAACGCTCCTATTTACAGGACACCGGCTTTAGCTTTCAGGGACGTTCAAAGGTACTGACGATTAATTACCGAAATACCGCACAAATTGTTAAGTTTGCATGGGACTTTTATCGAAAACATTCATTGTTTAAAAATAAGGTTGTGAATCGAGAGCTGGAAGGTGAGATCATTGCACCGCAAAGCACAAAACGAAAAGGACCTGAACCAGGCATAATAAAAGCTTCGAACTTTTTTGATGAAATGAGAATTGTAGCCAGGCAAATAGTCAAGCTGCAAAAAGAGCTGAAGGTTCCGCTTGATGAGATGTTAATCTTATATCGGGTTAAAAGGACACATAAGTATCCGATCATCGATATTATTAAACGGACTTTGGCTGAATTTGATATCCCTTACTTTTGGATTACGGAGAATGATGTTTCCAAAAGATCCTTTAAAAAGGAAGATGGAAAAGTAAAGATCAGCACTATAGACAGTAGTAAGGGCCTAGATTTCCAGGCTGTTTTTATCGTGAATGTTGACTCCATGCCATTTCCTTTAGAAGAGGATCGGGAGAGGGAAGTTTCTTTATTATACATAGGAATGACAAGAGCAAAGCAGTTTCTTTGCTTGTCTTACTCCGGTGAATCCGAATTTACAAAGTACTTGGATCGTATCAATCATGAGAGAAAAGATAGAAAGAGTGGAATGGAGAATATAAATTAAACTATTCATTTGGGTCTATTTCATTTAGGCCCATTCTTTTTTAGGGTTTGTTCGTTCCTATCTAGATTGATTCCTATATTGTCAAAATAATAGTAAAAGTTTAAACTTTGAGTTGTCATTCTATATAAATGAAGAGGAGATCATTCATGAAACCTGAACTGGTATTGGATGCTAAAGCCATCCTTGGAGAGGGACCGAGCTGGGACGAAGAGAGGCAAGTTTTATACTGGGTCGATGTTCTTGGACAGAAAGTACATATTTTTGATCCGAATATGGGAACAGACCGCGTTGTTTCAACAGGACAATATGTTGGAGCCGTCGTTCCCTGCAAGAGCGGGGGAGTTATCGTGGCCATGCAGAACGGTTTTTACAAGCTCGACTTGGAGAACGGTCACAGCATCCACCTTGCAGATCCGGAAGCTCATTTGCCGCTCAACCGTTTCAACGACGGAAAATGCGACGCAGCCGGAAGATTTTGGGCCGGAACCATGGATATGAGCGAACAGACGGCATCTGGTGCCTTGTATTGTTTGGAAACAAGTGGCGCCATTCATACAGTGGAGGAGAATATCGGCATTTCCAACGGCATTGCCTGGACTCAGGATCATCAAACGATGTACTTTATTGACACGTGGGAGCAGAAGGTGGTGGCCTACGACTTTGACTTGGAGGCGATAGCACTTCGAAACAAACGGACAGTCGTAGACTTTTCTGGAGAGGAAGGGTTTCCAGACGGTATGACTATCGACGAGGAAGGCATGCTTTGGATCGCCCACTGGGATGGTTACCAGGTTTCCAGATGGAACCCAAGAACTGGACAAAAGCTCGATTCCATCCTATTGCCAGTGGCACGGGTCACATCATGCGTATTCGGCGGCAAACATTTGGATGAACTCTATATTACTACGGCCAGACATAACGGGATTACGAAAGAGTACGAGGATCAGCCTTTTGCTGGCGGTTTGTTTCGCTTGAAATTAGACGTGAAAGGTACTCCAACTTATCGTTATGAGGGATAGATGAAAACGGAACCACTCAACTATAAAATGCAGATAATTAGGAAGAAAGCTTGAAAGAAGGAGAAAAATGCTTATTCACAATAAACTAGTTCGAGACCAAATTCCAGAGATCATTAGTCGTACTGGCAAGACCTTTTCAACCAGAATATTGAATAACGAAGAATATAGAAAAGAATTAAAAACGAAAAGCTTTGAGGAACTAAATGAGTACGTGAATGCCGGGAATGATCAGGATGCTATTGAAGAGCTAGCGGATTTACTGGAGATCATTCATGCACTAGCAGAATGTCATGGATCAACAATTGAAACTATTGAAAAGGTTCGCAAACTGAAAGCTGAAAAGAGAGGCGGCTTCAAAGAAAAAATCTATTTAATAGAGGTTGAAGATCACTAAGGTTCAATTAACAGGATTCATCGTGACCATTCTTTCATTAATATCATAAAAATAATCCACCTTGGATTTAGAGGCTCAGGTAGGTTAATTGCCTTTTGGCCGGCTCCAATGGGGAACCGTTTATTGCTGGACCGGACATGTTGCTGCATGTTGGGTCTTTTTTAATTTATTTATTATTTATTTTATTCAAATTTCTCAATCTACTCACTTTATAATAATTCTTTAGGAGCTTATCAAACATAGTCTGAATATTCTTTGTTATAATAAAATACAGATAATCGTAAAAACAATTCGACTAGAGGTGAATCAAAATGTATTGGACTCCCTTATTTGAAAACGATGTACCAGTAGCACTCTTCTGCTCTTAATGGAGTGAAGGTGACTACATCTCTCCGTTAGGGGCTGCCTCGACCTAAACAAAAGACGGAGGGTACAAAATGAAAAAAACCGTATTAGGTTCTTTATTTTTAATTTTAGCTTCAAGTATTTGGGGCGGCATGTACGTTGTTGTTAAAGTTGTAGTATCGGTCATACCTCCACTGGAACTCGTGTGGCTGCGATATTTAGTGGCTATTGTCGCACTTCTCATGATTGGTATCATATCAAGGCAAAAATGGCGAATCAATAAACGTGATTTCTTACTAATCATAGCTATTGGGATTATTGGTAATGCCATTTCAATTTTTGCGCAGGAAACTGGAACAATGCTATCCACAGCACAAATGGGAGCGATTATAACTTCTTCGACACCAGCCTTTATGGTTATTTTTGCCCGCATACTTCTTAAAGAACGGCTGACGTTAAAAAAGGGACTCTCCGTTTGTCTAGCGACAATTGGGGTTTTTCTCATAGTTGGAGTAGGTCAAGTAAATATGTCCTATATACTTGGTGGTATTTCACTTCTCATTGCTGCTTTAACATGGGCATTAATGTCTGTACTTGTAAAGCGTGTGCCTAGCAATTATTCACAAATTGTGATAACAACCTATTCCATCTTAGTAGCCCTAATCGTGTTGACCCCTTTTGTATTGCCGCGTTTACACGCAATTAATATTTCTCAATTGACTCACCCGGCCATTTGGGGGGGAGTCTTGTATTTGGGTATTGTATCAACAGCAGGTGGATTTCTACTTTGGAATCGCGGCTTACAAATGCTTGAAGCCTCAAGCGGGGGTCTTTTTTTCTTCTTTCAACCGGTGGTTGGGACATTACTCGGATGGCTTAAACTAGGTGAGAAAATAGGTGTAACGTTTTGGATAGGCTCCATCCTAATTCTTATGGGTGTTTTATTTGTTGTAATTGAGAAAAAATAGAATTTAAAAACCCCTTCAACCGTATCTGAAGGGGTTTTGTTTGTGTAACAGCACATATTAGTGATGCCGTTTTTCTTATTCGACTAACTGCTCGTTAGTGAACAAAGTGAAACCTTCCATTCATTTAAACGTATTCAAAAATATACTTCTATTTTAAATGTAGTGAAATATGGACATAGCAAATTGTCTTGGGCATTATATCGGGCAACTTGTAAAAGGGTAGAAATGGTAAAAAAAGTAGTAAAGTTAAAAGCGAGGAGTAGAATGAAAGAATTTTTTCACTTATGTATAGGCTTATTTTTCATCTTTTCGTTAACAGGATGTATTGCATGATGTCTTAAAGGAAGCACAAGCTTTGTTCAAACTGGATCGAATCGGGGAAAAGCTAGGTGATTTTGAAAACTTTGTATTTGATGTGAAGAGAGAAGGAAAACCATCCATTTTGAGATTGACACATTCGTCCCATCGGGAGAAAGAGGAAATTATTTCTGAACTGGATTGGATGAACTTTTTTCATGCGAATGGTATACATGTTCCGGAAGTATTGCAGTCCGTAAACGGGGAATTTGTTGAGCAAATTGGTCCATCCTCATTTTCCGCGGCCCTGTTTTCGAAAGTGCCGGGAAGAACTGTAAATGTGCAATCGGAACCATTTGATTCACCATTATTTTTCACATGGGGAAAAACGATTGGGAAGATGCATCAAGTAACGAAATCCTATGATGTTCCAGATGTCGTCAAGGGACGGCCGGAGTATGCGGAAGGATGACGAACCGGGAACCATTGATTCATTTTTGACGCAGAGTAAATGAGATAAAAGAATGGTGACAATCAAGGTCTGGTTCTTATCCTTCCCAATGGACTTATCATATTCCTAGTAAACGTGAGTCACCTCAACGTTTCGTAACTATATTTTTATAAAATCTTATTGTCTGGAGTTTCTTGGATTAATTGTTATGGATTTGCATAACATACCTGAATGTAACATTAGAGCAAAATGGTGCTCTTTAGTTATAACTGAAGGGACTTGCCTTGAAGAACTAAATGCAAAATTACAAATAAATTTGTCTAAAACAAGTTAAAATATAACAATAAATGATATTGTTATATATACAAAGATATAGAAAGTATTATGGGGGTTATGGAATTGAAAAAGTATTTAGTAGGTTTATTTGCTTTATTTTTACTATTTAGTTTAGTTGCTTGTTCATCTGAAAGTTCAACAACCTCAAAAGCAGAGGATAAGAATGAGGAAAAGAGTTCTGAGTCCAAAGCAAAGGAAAAAGCAGAAGCTAAAGCGAAGGCAGAAGCAGAAGCCCAAGCAGCAACAGTTGCAGCTTAAAGTGGAGGATTAGAGATTTTTGCCAATTGTACGGAACTAAGAAAGAAATATCCAGATGGCGTAGCTTCTGATCATCCAGCCTATCAATCTAAACTAGATAGAGATAAAGATAATTTTGCTTGTGAAAGATAGATCACTTGGTAAACCTTTCTAAGGTATTGAAGTATGAATGATCCCTTCTCAATTAATGAGATGGGATTATTTTTTGTATTTCCTTAACAATTTTTATGAATGATTAATTGATCTATGCGAATGTTGATAAGGACTTGTCCCTATAACTCGGGAAGTGAGACCAATTTGAAATGACAGAATGACCATCAATTTGGTCATTATTCATTTAATATATTAAATGAATTAGGTATAAAATGGATTTACTGGTCGGATTCTTAGGATTATTGGAAATTTTTGCTGTTTATGATGCTTTAAGAAAAGTGTATAATAATATCTTAAACCAAACTGAAGAGATAAAAAATTACGCGAAGAATTAGCAAAAGGTACTAAAATTTAGAATTTTCTCTTCCTCTTATCAATAGGTTTACAACGTTAATCTATGTTAACTTTCAGAGATTTTAGAATAAACATGATGAAACTATTATAGGAGAGTCATAAAATGAAAAAGAAATTGAATTCTTTAATCTTCCTTTTAACGATCATCTTTATAGTCGGTTGTACCAACGTAGAAGAAGGTTCCGTTACAGATGGAGAAACAGATTCACAAGAAGTAACCACAGTTAATACAAATAATGAAGAAGTTACTACGGTTGTTGATGAACCAGAAGTAGAGGAAACCTCAACCCAACCAAGTAATGAACTGTTCACAGGATATAAACTTATCGAAGTTGATGGTGGTGATATGTCTGGACTTCGGGAACCGAATGTCGTCGTTGACATTGGTTATGGGGACCGTGAATATTGGGCATTTACGAATGAATACGGGCAACTAGTACGTGTCATTGCTGACGAAATTATTCTGCAAGATGACCGTAACGAACCTGTATCATCGTCTGGCAGATACTATCCTGATGAAGCAAAAGTTCCTGGTGTTGAAAGGGACGATTTAGATGAGGGACATATCATTGCTGATTCTCTAGGCGGGGTATCGAATGCTTATAATATTACCCCACAAGATAGTACGCTCAACCGACATGGTGATCAAGCGTATATGGAAGACGCGATCCGCAAAGCAGGTGGAGCCACTAATTTTGAAGCCATTATCACATATCCGAATACAGAAACACAGATTCCTTCAAGTTATCAGTATACTTACACTTTAATGGGTAACAAGATTGTTGATACATTTGACAATGTGAACCCTGATAAAGTAAACGCCTCACTCGGTTTAACAGGAAGCGAGCCTTCCGATTCAGCTAGTTCAAACACAAAGGGTGATATTTCTAGTGTTGATACAAACGGTAATGGACAGGTGACGATTAAAGAAGCCAAAGCAGCAGGTTTCAGTATGCCAATAACTAGTGATCACTGGTTATACCCATATATGCAAGATAATGATAAGGATGGCATGGTAGGTGAGTAAGCACCTAGAAGGTTGAGGCAAAATAATTGAACAAAAGAATTTTTCCTCGTTAGGACGATTTATAAGAAAAATGGGTGCCTATACAGGAACAACTGAAGATCATGTTTATATCATCTATTAAAATTTGTACAGTGAAAATATAATTATTTTTTACTGACGGGTGCGGTAGTGGAAGATTATATTAGTAAAGCAAACCTAAGTCAACAATCATAAACATGATCTTTAATTTCCACTATCGTGCTCTATTCCATAGTAAAGAGCAGTTCCCGTTTTGCATATAAGGTCAGTTTGTAGAGGATGTAGTTCAGCATTAATAATGGTGAACCGTACCACAAATAGAGGCAAAAGTTGAAGATTTCCCGCAAATGCTTTCTTACATATGTTAGCTTTGTTAAGCCTTGTTCCGATATTCTCTAACGATCTTTCGATTGGATTAATTAGTTTTGTGGAACCACACATAAGGAACGACCAAAATTTCTATAATAGAAAAAAACACATTGGATGGGGGATTCAGTGTGTTTTTCAGCAACCACTTAAATGGAAAGTTTACTTATTCAGGCTTAGCAGCTATAAATTCGTCAATCGTTTCAGGGGTATGTTTACCTTCTTTTCCTTGGAAAAGGTCGATATTAACGGTCACATCCATGCATCCAAGATACTTTCCGTTTTTATCACGTACTGCCATAAATTTTTGATAAATTTGACCCGATTCACCAGTCCGTTTTGGAAACCAAAACTCCCATTCATCCCGCGTTCCTGAATGAAAGTCATTCAACAGTTTTTCAATGTGGTGAGCCACTTTTGGGTGAAGCTCCAATACATGGCGGCCAATTGCTTCTTTACGACGAGCATGCACGCGGTTAGGATTATTGGAATACCAGCGGAAAATATCGTCGGCATCGCAAAAACCCATTTCAAATGGTAAAAGATTAATAATGGAATCCAAAGTGCTTGCCTTAATGGTACCACTTTCAAAATTAATGACAGCTTCAGGACTAATTAATTCAGAAAATTTTTCATTAGACATGTAAAATCCACTTAAATATAAACTCCGATGAGAAAAATAAAATAGTACCGAGAAAAAAATCGGCCACTTCTGAGTGATTATTATCTAACCTCATACATAATGATAGCATTATTACTGTTAGCCAATTGGGATTTATCTCACTAAAGAGCTGTTTTTGATCATGACTAAGAGTGCCAGACACTGTCCATTGTTTTATACCTTTGTATTGTCTTATTGACAATAGAAAGCCGTGAAGAGGATATTTTGTTTTAATGGTCTCACAAAAAGGTTGTGAGATGATCAAGCATAGTCTATAGTACTAGAATAAGAGAACTGTCCATAGGGGGATACAACAAATGAAAAAACCAGTTATCGGCATCACCGGTGCCTACGTGAACCATAATTTCTTTATGGAAGGGGTATACGTGCACCATGACTACCATAAAGCAGTGGCTGCCAATGGCGGTGTGCCTATTATTCTTCCTTTTATTACTCCCGAGCTGGCTTTAGAAACGCTCTCTTTATGTGATGGGATTATTCTGAGCGGAGGAGAGGATGTCGATCCCCAATTTTTCCAAGAGGATCCTCATCCCCATCTAGGGCAGGTGATCCTGGAACGGGACCTGGTGGAGATTGCCATCGCAAAGTACGCCATTGAACACAATATTCCTCTTCTTGCCATTTGCAGAGGTATCCAAATTTTAAATGTGGCACTAGGAGGATCGCTTATTCAAGATATTCCTAGTCAAGTGGAAGACTGCATTCAGCATACCCAGAAGGTGAAGCGCAGTCAGGATACCCACTGGGTAACCATTTCAAAAGATAGCCTATTATTTAAACTGTTCGGCTCAGAGCGCATAAGAGTGAATAGCATCCACCATCAGGCCATCGGTCGTGTGGCTGAGGATCTAAGAGTGGTTGCCCAGTCGTCTGATGGCATTGTGGAGGCGGTGGAATCTATTCACCCCAATGCCTTTACCGTTGGCGTCCAATGGCATCCTGAATCCATGGCAATTCATAACACCACTATGAATAAGTTGTTTGAAGAATTCATCAAAAGCAGTCGGGAGAGGACCGTTACTGGTGGTCTTTAATAAAAAGGAAGTAATTGTAGAGTACATCAAATTGAATAGTTATTAAGAGTGGCCGAGATCTGCTCTAGTACGCCACAGCCACCTGCACGTGCAAGGTGCTCCTGCCAGCAAAGCAATCTATCGGCAAAAACCCCTTTTGTAACCGTGGCAAAAAGGGGTTTTTATTTTTTCAAAAGGAGTGGTGGAAGAGGATTGCTTCAGGGATTATAAGAGGTTATACGTCAAAAATATTTATTTCAGCTTGAGGCCAATACCATCGAAAGGCAGCTGCAGGAGTGGGATCCGAATTATCAGGTATACCTAATGAAGTTCACTTGAATTCTTCTAGTTTTCTCAGATGCAAAGACTGTTAGGGCTTTAACCCCAGTATGTATTTTGATAGTGGAAAAACATAGAACTTTTCGGTATCTATTTGTCTATTAAATCTGTAAAATAAAGGTAGCATCAGAATACGAACTAGCGGAAGGAAGTGCTCGCCTTGGATCAAACGTACGTAGGTCATACTTTGTTTCAATCAGTACCGTTTGAAAAAGAGATGTTAACCAGTCGATTAGTGATGGCCCCCATGACAAGAATGTTTTCGCCAGGAGGAATTCCTGGGGAAAATGTGGCTCACTATTACCGCAAACGTGCAGAGAATGGGATAGGGCTCATCATCACAGAAGGGACAGCGATTAACCACCCGGCAGCCGTACAAAGCCCCGATATTCCACGTTTCTATGGCGAGGATGCCCTAAATGGCTGGGCGCATGTTGTTCATGAAGTCCATGAAGCAGGTGGCAAAATCATTCCACAATTATGGCATGTAGGGGCAGCAAGAAAAGCAGGCAGCGAACCCAATGTGGAGGCACCGCCTGTGAGTCCGTCTGGATTCACTTTAAAAGGCAAAAGCAATGAGAAAATAAAGGCATTAACGAAACAGGAAGTCCTGGATATGATTGATCGGTACGCGGAAGCAGCCGCAAACGCAAAGCGCATCGGCTTTGATGGAATAGAGCTGCATGGGGCCCATGGCTATTTAATTGATCAATTTTTTTGGGAACGAACGAACAAGCGCAATGATGAGTATGGCGGGAATATAGGGGAGCGAACCCAATTTGCCGCAGATATCGTCCGTGCTTGCCGGAAGGAAGTGGGCCCAGACTTTCCGATTGTGCTTCGTTTTTCACAATGGAAAGGAACCGATTATGAAGCGAAATTAGCCAATAACTCGAATGAGCTGGAACAATTGCTTAGTCCGTTGGTTGAAGCAGGTGTCGATATATTCCACTGCTCTACCAGAAGAATCTGGGAACCTGAATTTAAAGATGAAGATCTATCCTTAAATTTGGCCGGCTGGACGAAACGGATAACGAAAAAGCCAACGATTGCGGTCGGCTCTGTCGGTATTAACCGTGCATACTTGAGTAATCAAGATAATGCTGACAGGACCATTGTAGACAAATTAGCCATGATTGATGAAAAAATCGAAGCAGGTGATTATGACTATGTCGCAGTCGGCCGTGCACTGCTGGCTGATCCTGAATGGGCAATCAAACTTAAGAATGGACAGCTTGACCGAGTGACGCATTATACGAAGGAATCTGAGAACTATCTAATCTGATGAGTACTTAAAGCTGTCCAAGAACTGCCACTAGCCGGGGCAGATATTGGGAAATTCAACTTAAAATATAAAGATAGGGAAGCCAAACATACAAGAAACTTGTCTATGTTTGGCTTCCTATTTTATTCCTCTTATTCAAATTCATTTTTCCGCTTTTTGAAAAAGTCGTAGAAAAATCTTACATTTTCAAGTTCAGTCCATTTATTGGTTCTCAAAAGGGGAGCGTCAAGGTTATAAATCTTGGCATCTAGTGTTCCCAGCATAAAGGGAGAATGTGTCGCGATAATAAACTGACAGTCAAAAAATCTTGCAAGCTTATTGATTTCTTCCGCCAACTGAATTTGGTTGGTAGGGGAAAGGGAGGTTTCAGGTTCATCGAGCAGGTAGAATCCATCTGGAGCCAGATATTCTTCGAATAGCTGCATCGATGTCTCTCCGTTAGAATACTTCTCAATTGCGAACTTCATGTTTTCGATTTGCTTGTACATTTGTGAAGAATGTTTCAACTCTTCCAACTGCTCCTTCGTATACCCTAATTTAGCGTGTTGGTAAAGGTACCCTTCCTTTAGAACGGCCTCCTGCTGAATCTTCTTGATTTCATATAAAATATCCTCGCTTTTGATGTACAAGCTATTAGGCGGGACTCGATCGGATTCCCCGTCACTTTCCTTTTCACCTAGTCTATATGAACAATTTGCTATGTAATCTATTGGGTATTGGTTATAGCCATTATTAGTAAGTCCTTCAGCCCCTGTGATATTCAGCTTGTTGGCGATTAAATTCAGCAGCGTGGACTTGCCGGACCCATTGTTCCCATACAAAACGGTAATGTTCGTAAAGACAAACACTTCTCCTGCCATTTTTCTAAACACATTATATGGATAGGCATTTGGATTTCTGACTGTATGAGGGGATAGTTTAAAGCTTTTTAAATAGATCATATGGGGAACCCTTCCTTTTGGAAAAATAATTATCGATACTATTGACATTCTACCACGTTTATATTGGCTGGACTTAAAAGTGTTCATTTACACTGATGGAAAAGGATAGACTTCAATAACATTAGTTCAATATTGATCTCTCTGTGTTTGAAAAATAAACGGAGGAATTCCGCTTATGTTGGGAAAAAACCATATTTCCTTTAAAATAAAGGAAGTAATTCCGCTTATATGTTATAAATCAATGGATTTTGGCTGATTTCGAGCCGTTAACAGGAATTCCTCCGCCTATTTCCACCCTTAAGCCTCAATGAAATAAAATAACCGGAAATTCTCCGCTTATGGTTTTCGTACCTACAGAGTCATATTTTTCGGCTATGGTTGATCAAGAAGGAAAACCCTTGGTAGATAAGAATTTTAAAAAATAGTCGAGAATGAGTTAAAGTGCCCATTTGGTAAAGGCTTATTCCAGAATCGGGCACGATAGTGGAAGTCCATTAGACTGATGGATCTTTTTGAAAAGGGCTATTTAAAGGGTACAAAGATTGAAGAGGAGCTTTTTGAAAAAAAAGGTCCCGACAATGAAATCGTCGTTTTATGATTTCTTTTATTTTTTATACCGGAGAGCGACTCCGGTATTTTTTTGTTTGAATTTCCTAATATTTTGCTAAACTCCAGCAGTGCATTAACTGGTGGATGCCTTCCTCCAGTTTTTCTAATGGGATGCCGCCAAACCCTAACAGAAAGGTTGGATACTTATAATCTATTGGCTTTAACAGGTAATCCGTTACAGGATAAATGGCGATCGAGCTTTCTGCTGCGATTCTTTTTAACGTATCTTCCCTTATCGGCAGGGGAAGGGATATTAAAATGTGCATCCCGGCCTGGTCCCCAGTGATGATGACTTCAGGATAATGCGTTTTAAATATGTGGGTTAGTTTATCAAGTTTTTTACGATAAATTTTCCGCATACGGTTTAAGTGCTTTGAAAAATAGCCGTCCCTCATGAAGCTGGCTACGATATGCTGGTCGAATCTCGGGACAGTCGCTGAATAATAACTGAATGTTTCCTTATATTTTTTCAGCAATGTGGGGGGCAAAACAAAATAAGCCACTCGTAATGACGGCATTAATGACTTGGAAAACGTACTCAGATAAATGACCTTATTGTTTTGGTCCATCCCTTGCAAGGCGGGAATGGGTTTTCCTGTGTAACGGAATTCACTGTCATAATCGTCTTCAATGATGTAGCGATTCTCCGCTTTTGCTGCCCAATGCAATAGCTGTGTTCTTCTTGTTGCGGAAAGGACCGCACCGGTTGGAAATTGATGGGAAGGTGTAACGTAAACCACATTCGCATTTGTTTTTTCAAGTTCATCCACTATCAATCCATCTTCATCAACCGGAATCGGGATCGCTTTATTTTGCAGTTGATTTCTTGGGATGGCCGAATAGCCGGGATTCTCGAGGGAAAATTTTGAATCATTTTCTAGCAGCCTTAAAATCATCGGAAGTAGTTGTTCCGTTCCAGATCCAATCACAATTTGCTCCGGTTGACACACAATCCCCCGTGATTGATAAAGGTATTTTGCTATTTCAGTCCGTAACGTGTATTCCCCTTGCGGTTCTCCATTCTGTAATAAGTTCTTTGATGGATGATCATATAGATCTTTTGCATATTTTCTCCACTGTGAAAAAGGAAAGGAATCCGTGTCGATTTTTCCTGGGTGAAAGTCAAATCGGAACGTTTTTTCCTCGGCGTCCTCTATAGGCCACTCTGCTTGTTTGGTTTCGATATAGGGTAATTCATCTATATCCTCTACAAAAAAACCAATCCGTGGTTTGGATACAATGAAACCTTCTGCCATCAGCTGGGCATAGGCAACTTCAATGGTTGTTTGGCTGATATTTAAAAATTCGGCCAAATTTTTTTTGGAGGGCAGTTTCGTCCCAACTTCAATTTGTTTGCTCATAATGGCCGTTTTGATACCATTATAAAGCTGTTCATACAAGGGTGTTGTGGTGTCTTTATTCAATTCAAACATAAGCATATCCATACGGGCCCTCTCCTCTCTGACCACGTTATTTTTTCAAAAAGTGACACTTTTTATATTGTCAGATTTCATTATACTAGTAATCATTAAGAAAGAGGAGATTCTTTTTTATTAATTGAACGCTAACAGGGGGATTTACATGTTATCGACAGAACATAACAAAACGAGAAAGCTGGTACTCAATGCTCTTCTTATTACTTTAACGTTTCTGGCCACCATGTTTATCAACATCAGGCTGCCGCTGATGGGAAACGGGGGCCTCATCCATTTGGGCAATGTGCCGCTTTTGATTGCCGCGTTTATTTTTGGGAAAAAATCAGGTGCGATTGCGGGTGCCTTTGGAATGGCTCTGTTTGATATTGTTTCGGGATGGACATTATGGGCGCCGTTTACGTTTGTGATCGTGGGGGCAATGGGTTATGTAGCAGGCCTTATTGCTGAAAAGATGCCTGGAAAAAAGACATTGGTTCATTCGCTGGCAGTTGCTGCTGCTTTGATTATTAAAGTGGTTGGCTACTATTTTACAGAAGTCATCCTTTATGGCAACTGGATTCAGCCGTTCGGTTCCATCCCGGGTAACATCATGCAGGTCGTCATCGCCGGTATTATTGTTGTGCCGCTTGTAAATGGGTTTAAGCAAAGGGTTGGTCAACAGAAAAGGCTGGACAAAACCCAGCTCTAAGATGAAAAAGCCGTTGAAATTTTATGACGCATAAAATTTCAACGGCTTTCATTATTTTTCGTTAAAATATTGAACACTTTTGAATGGATAAATAAACAATAGGATAACCATTGACAGCCGTCTCTTTGGCAAAGTGAACTCTGCTTGTACCTATGTCCATTTTATTATGCTAGTGCATGACGACAATGGAAAGAAGGGTATATATCAATGATGTAACAAAAGGAAGATTAGGCGTAAAGTGAGATTTTTGATAGGCATTCCTTAGGCCTGTAGATACTCGAATAGTGTGATCAGGAGGCCGGGATGCAGCCCCATCCGTTGAGACGAAAAACCAGGTGATGATCGTGGCGATTAATCCGACAATAAAGGAAAAATCAAGGAATTCCGAATGGAAGTAAAGGGAAAATCCAAAACTTACACTTATTAATATCAATAAGGTGACAGCGATGGTTAGTATTTTTTTCAGCATCATCCATTCCCCCTTTCCATGTTCTATCTTTCTGATTAACACTTTATGATTAGTATTTAGACTTCATCCTCACGCTCGGTGACGACTGTTTCATGGCCGCATCGATCACAAGTAAACCAAGTCGCAATATATCCCCATCCATCGGGCTCCCGTTTTGTTTTTTCATACACGTGACCTTTTAATTTACAGATGATTTTCTCTGAAAATCCCATCATCAAAACCTCCTTCAATTAAAAGATATTTTTTATTATCTTATGCCTGAAGGCTTGTCACCGTTGGTTAAGCTTTCACTACAATCCTTACAAGACTTCCGTACTTTTGTTAAGGAATTTCCATTATTTTACAAAAGTATTGCAAATGATGACTAAATATTTCTTCAGAAGAAGAAGGGTTAACCTCAGCTGTAGAATAGCTAGTAATATCCTTTGAACATTCCATTCTCGCAGCAAGAAATCAAATATCATGTTTTAAAAACACAACGGACAATGGTTGGAAAAACCATTGTTTTTTTACAAATAGCTTACTAAAAAGATATTGACAAAAACTTAGTGTTGGTGATATAATAAAAAATTTTCCCTCGTTAATTTTTTGTGGTATAATATAGAAGTGTTAAATTTTTGGAGGTGGTTAGTTGTTTCACGTTGGTGATTACATCGTTTATCCCATGCAGGGAGCAGGGGTTATTGAAGCAATCGAAGTAAGGGAAATTCAAGGGGAGAAACAGCAGTATTATATAATCAATATGCCAATCAATAAAATGCAAGTAATGATCCCTATTGCAAAAGTACACAAATCAGGAATCCGCTTAGCTACTGATTTGAGTAATCTTGAAAACGTAATGGACATTTTTTATCATGGTGTAACAGATACCACTCTTTCGATGAAAGAAAGATACAAGATTAATACAGCAAAACTTAGAACAGGTAATTTTCAAGAAGGCGCTGAAGTGGTACGGGATCTAATGCGAATAAACAAAAATAAATCACTCAATTCAAGCGAAAAGCAGATGCTGGAGAGCGCACGAAAAATTTTTATTAGTGAACTTGGTGTCATTAGAGGTATTACTGATAATCAAGCACTAGATTTATTAAACAACAAGATCGGTTAAGTTCTTCATTTCCAATTTTAACTATCAAGTATTCAAAAACTACCAAACATCCTCGTTATATCTGACATCATTAGAATGTGATATTCTACATTGTTCCATTTTTAATTCTTAACATTTCCATTTAAAAGCCTTTTTCTAACTGGGCTAAGTCATACAACCATTTTATGAAGTGGGGTGTCTCCGAGACAACCCTTTTGTTTTAGCCGGGATTAACTTATGTTGATATTTTTCTTATATTAAAATGGTTCTTATACATTTCTTTGAAAGGAGGGTGAATAAATGTACGAGGCAAAAGGTTTTCAAAGTACAGACTTTACAGAGCTTATTCGGTTAGTTCATGATTTTCTTGGCTCAATAGAGGAAGGAAAGCTTATAGATGTCAAATACAATACGGTTCCTCTTGCTGTAAGCTCACATATGGAATATGGGGTATATCCAGATACAAAATACACTGCCATGATTATATTTAAGAAATAGCTGGAAAAGAAATAGGCAGAATCTGTACCTGGAACTGCCGGAATATCCTAGTTTCCTAGTAGTTGTTCCACGAAATAAATAAGGGTTAGTTGACATAAGAAATAATCCACCCTTGAGTTTTGGCTAACCGGGGTGGACTATCCTTGACATATAGGCGATCCCCTTGGAGGGAACCTTATGTACATCATCTTACAAATGGGTTTTTTGGAGAGAGAAACGTATTGTTAGTACAGCTAAAATTTTAATGAAATTACCTTGTTTAAGTATGAAATTTATGATTTTGTTAGGCAACCATCTTTATGAATGATTGCCCGTAAATTAAAAACAACTATTCCCATCGATTTGTTGTTTTGAATAGAAATTGTTTTACTAAAATAGTACGCAGACTTTCTGATAGAGCATCAACAGATAATACTTTTTCAAGTTTCTCTTTATTATATTTGTCAAAAAATTTCACATCATTAACTAATGATACAGAAACTTGTTGAGGATGTTCTTCAAGAAGCACTAAGTCATCGTTTGATGTTACCATTCCCTCCTTCAATACCCGTAAAAGGAACCCTGTATAGCCAGTATCTCTCATTCGAATCACCAAATTAGGCACTTCGTATTTTGCAGCAAGTTTATAACAAGGATTTCGGGGTTCGGAGACCTGAATTATTGCTTCACCAAAAGTATAAATATTTCCAATATGGGCATTATCTTCTTTTAATCCATTAACTGTTAGATTTTCACCGAACAAAGCTGTATTACTAAAGTTATTTAAAATATCACTCCAATAGGAATAGTAATCATAAGGATATAAACATACAGCTTTATCCTCGCCACCGTGATGTTCATATGCTTGCTCATCACTAATAAATCCTGTTTTACTTAAAAAAATGGGTTCTTTGACAGATTTCTTTCTGATAGCTGATTCGAATGTTCTGTTGCCATAGGTTAGTGTTTCGATTTTCCCGACATTTAATGATTTTACTTGATATTTTTGATTTTTCATTTTAAAACCTCCGTATATAATAATATTCCAATCGTATATTCAGCATATCATCAGATGTTTAAGGCGAAATTATTGGAGTTTATTTCAACTCCAAATTATCTATTGCATATTTTTCTGCCTCTTTTGCATTTTGATTTAAGATTGAATTAAATAACTGTACGTGAATATTAGTATTATCATTATAATTATTGGTTTTGAGAATAAGTCCACTCAAAATAGTTTGTAGTTTAGGAGTAATAGTTTGGTACAATTCATATAAGACATCGTTTTTACTTGCTTTAGCGATAGACAGATGAAACTGAATATCTGAATCAATATATTCCGAATAATTCCCTAATTGAAGTGCTTGGTTTCTTTTATCCAAGTATTCTTTCATTTTAAGTAAATCTTCGTTTGAACGTCTTTGGACTGCTAATTTTACGACTTCTAAATCCAGCATTCGCCTTACTTCATATATATCCTCAATTGTTGCTTCATTCAGTCTCTGTTCAAAATTACTTGAAGAAAGATGAAGTGAACGAATATAAGTGCCATCTCCCTGCCTTACTTCAAGAACACCAGCATAGACTAATATTTTAATCACTTCACGCAGTGTTGAACGACCAATACCTAATACCTCCATTAATTGGGGTTCTGTTGGAATTTTATCATCAACTTTATATTTCCCTGAAAGTAAATAACTTTTTAATTGCTCTAAAACCTCATCAACAAGTTTTCGATGTTGAACTTTTGATAAAGATCGTTTATTTTCTAAATTCATCTGCTCATCTCCTGTTTATATTTTAACTGAGAGGAAAATAATTGTAAAACACTCCTTGTGTTAATCTCAAGTAAAAAAATATCCATCATTTACCTGAAACAGGCCGTTAAAGTTTTTCTATTTTATAAGTAAGACTTATCATAACTTATAACTAATTTAAAATTCCCTTATCAAAAAAGAAGGTATAACATTGAAGGCAGGAATTTTAGGAAAACACGGGACAAATTTTACGGATCAAAAATAACAAAAGGGTGATGTATGGTGGGCATTGATTTTCATAATAAGAAAAATCGAAATACCTATTCTTCTAGAAGCGCTGATTTTTCATGGATAAACGCGATAAAAGAACTGCTGCCTATCGAGAATATTTCCATTGCTGCTGATATAGGCTGTGGCGGTGGAATTTACACCAAAGCACTATCTGATATGGGAATTCTTTCTGTTACCGGTGTTGATTTTTCAGAGGCTATTCTTGATGGGGCAAGAGAAAATGGCAAGGAATACACGAATATCATGTTCAAGCAGGGGAATGCTTACTGTTCAGGATTAACTAGCAGCAGATATGATTTATTGTTAGAAAGGGCGCTAATTCACCATCTTGATGATTTACATCAATGCTTTAAGGAAGCGAATCGAATATTAAAAGACAAAGGATATTTAATTGTTCAAGATCGGACACCGGAAGATTGTTTAGTAAAAGGAAGCGAAAGTCATATTCGAGGTTATTTTTTTGAACAATTTCCTGAATTAATTGAAAAGGAGACAAGGCGCAGGCATAGCAGCCAAGTTGTGGTGGAGGCGCTAAAGGAAGCGGGGTTTAGAGATATTCAAGAAGTTACCTTATGGGAAACAAGAAAAGTATATGAAACAAAAGAGCAATTACAAACGGATTTACTTGAGAGAACGGGCAGAAGCATTTTGCACGAATTAACCGATAAAGAATTGCTGGAACTTGTACGAGTAATCGGTCACTCGATTTCAGCTAATTCGACAATAGTTGAAAAAGATAGATGGACAATTTGGAAGGCGGTAAAATAGGGAAGCCTCTATAAAATCAATTCTTGAGTTAACATAGCTCTGGTGGATTATTTCCCCGTAATAGCCGATTCCTTATAGAGACCAGTAAATTGCTGGATCAGACATGTGGCTGCATGTCTGGTCTTTTTTAATTTAATCATGATCTCACTTATTATATACGATTGAAATTACTACAAAACTAAAAAGTGAAACAAAATCATTAATCAACCGTATGACAAATTAGGAGGTGGGATCCTTGGAAGATCGAATTGAGTTCGTCAAAACGATTTTAAAGAAGCTAAGAGATACCGTAAGTAAAGAAAGATTAAAGCAGCTTGATTTGGATAAATGTGAACGGGCAGTAGAAAAGCTAAGTATCTTTTCAGAAAGCTGCGAAGAATGTCAGTACTATTTGCTTGAATTAGAGGAGTATTTCATTCAACTCGAAGCGAACCAGGATGAGACTGATTTTAAACAACATAAACAATTTATCTATGGGATCACTTCTCACCTCCAGAAAAATCATAAGCTGCTGCCAGAGGGATATTATCTATCCATTTTCATGTCTTTGGGAATGAGCATAGGTGTTGTGTTTGGACTAACTATTTTTGAAAATATTGGTATAGGAATAGCTATTGGAATGTGTACAGGTTTAGCCATTGGGGCAGGTTTGGATGCAGATGCAAATAAAAAAGGGAAGACGATATAGTCCTGGGAAACGGCTTCAATGAATAGGTGGATGGAATTAGCCAAATTAATAGAAACGGGGAAAAATGCCTAAGTATAATCTAGTTAGCTTTTTGCGTATAAACAGAACTGAGCAGCAAGAAGAAATATAAAGGAAACTCGTAAACGAATCAGAAAAAATCAACTTAGTTCGAATTTACAAGTCAATTTGATTATTTTCCCTTTTAATTTGGACAGAACTTTGCCGCTTCAGACATCAATGGGGCGGCATTTTCATGATTGAAAGCGATCTGACTTCCCTCTAATCCTGTACAAAAAAGTTAATTCTTGAAAAAAATTTATACCTAATTAATGGTTAATATATATCAATTTTTTGTTGACTTAAAAATATATCACATGTTATATTGTTGTTAAATTAATCTGACAATTCTAAAAAGAGTGATAAATACCTAAATTTAGCTTGGTTAATATAGGTTAATTTATTGGTTGCAATTGTTTTAAATTATTCGTGTTTTCTAGAATATGTAAAGGTGGTGAGTGAAAGAAAAAGAAGTCCATTAATCTAAAAACCTATTTTTTACCAATAAAATGAAAACGCTTTATATTCTAACTCTTAAAGGTTTCACGGGTTGTGAGTCCTGTTCATCATTGAAAAGTCCGCAAAAACTACCTCAGGAGATCCCTTTACCAGCTCTTACCCAAAGTTTATATTCTGCAATACCAACCAAGTATTTGTCTTATTTGATAGCAATTTATTTAAAGAAAAGAGAAAGCGTTTACCTTTTGTGTAATGTAACGCACTTTTTCCTCACAATACCAAAGAATGATTTATCTCAAAACTGAGTTTTTCGTAATACTAAGGAAAGTGATTTTCAACTTGCTGATTTTGTGATTCGGTTTTGGAGTAGGAGGTTATAAAATGTCGGAAACCTTGGTAAAAACCCGGTTTGGGGTCGTCGAAGGGATACGAGAGGGAGAGGTTTATAGTTGGAGAGGGATACCCTATGCGGCACCACCCATTCACTCACTTCGGTTTCGTCCGCCGCAAGAGCTGGAAATCTGGGCCGGGGTGAGGGACGCGAAAGAGTTTGCTCCGGCAGCAGTTCAATCCGAGAGTCCGGCTATGAGGTTTTTGGGTGACGCACCAGTGAATAAACATGAGGATTGTTTATATCTCAATATTTGGTCCCCTGGTGCAGATGATAAACGGCGGCCTGTAATGGTATGGATCCATGGCGGTTCTTTTATGTATGGCTCTGGTTCAAGCCATATGTATGATGGGAAATCCTTTGCCCAGCGGGGCGATGTGGTGGTCGTCACGCTCAATTATCGACTCGGCGTTTTTGGCTTTCTCCATTTAACGGATGTAGCGGGTGAAGCCTATCGAGGTTCAGGAAATTGCGGACTCCTCGATCAAATGGCTGCCTTATTATGGGTCAAGGAAAATATCGAAGCGTTTGGCGGCGATCCGGAAAACATCACAATTTTTGGTGAATCAGCTGGAGCTGTCAGCGTCGGTAATTTATTATCGATGCCAATGGCAAAAGGGCTTTTTCATAAAGCGATCCTGCAAAGCGGGACGGCTAGATGTAAGGTAACGAGAGAAAAAGCAAACGAAATGACAGAGCAGCTGCTCGCTGAACTTCAGGTGGACCCCGAAGACTTGTCAACATTAGAAAAAATTCC
Organism: Neobacillus muris; assembly: GCF_943193175.1. Lineage (GTDB taxonomy): Bacteria > Bacillota > Bacilli > Bacillales > Cytobacillaceae > Neobacillus > Neobacillus muris. Next base: position 112,459 of record NZ_CALPDF010000008.1, on the reverse strand, counting down.
GGCAGAAACAATATTAAAGGCCATAAAGATTTTTCCACGAACAGCATTCGGTCCTGTTGGAGATGGTATCATACTCTCCGGCCAGCCAGAAAAAGTACTAGAAGAAGGTAATGCATGTGATATCCCTGTATTAGTCGGTACGAATAAGGATGAATCACTGCTTTTTACACATTTCGATCCGATGTGGGCACACATAGATCAAAGTAAACTCAAGCCTATTTTTGAACTTTCATTTGCACCTTTTTGGCAGAATGTTTCCAAATATGTCATCCAGGAGAATGAGTTAGATCAAACACTCTATGAAGAGGCAATGACTCACTACGTCTTTACATATCCCGCCATTTCATTTAGTGAGAGCCAAGCAAAGCACGGTGCGCCAGTGTGGATGTACCGCTTTGACTATGAAAGTCCGGTATTTGCTGGAGCTTTAAAGGCTTTTCATGCACTTGAGATTCCATTCGTTTGGAACACCCTGGATTATCCAGAGACGGAAAAGATGACAGGAAATGATCCTCATCGTTGCCAGTTAGCCGAACAGATGCACCATGCATGGATTGCCTTCGCGCGTCATGGGGATCCGAATACACCAGAATTACCTGAGTGGCCGAAATATGAATTAGAAAACAGGGCGACCATGGTTTTTAATACGAAAACTGAGGTGGTCCATGACCTTGATCGTCAAAACCGTCTGAATTGGGAACAAGTTTTACAGAATAGATAGTAAAAATGGGGGAAATACAATGTCAAAACGAAAGAAAAGTTTTCTAACGATAGTTATGCTATTAGTTGCTTTGACGATGGTAATGGCTGGATGTAGTTCGAATTCAAGTACTAAAGAAAAACCAAGTACGAAACCGGACAGTGAAGCATCAGGGGAACCCAAGCAAGGCGGTGAATTAACGGTTGCCTATGCTGTAGATATTACTAACTTTGACCCAATTAAGGGGACGACAGGTAATGACCATGCGCTATTATGGCCGGTTTATGAACCACTGGTAAAATTCACCCCAGATATGAAACCAGAACCTGGTTTAGCGGAGTCTTGGGAATATCCAGACGACAAGACGCTGGTTCTTCATCTTAAAAAAGATGTAAAGTTCCATGATGGGACGCCATTTAATGGTGAGGCCGTGAAATTTAACATTGACCGCGTGAATTCAAAGGATTCACAAATTAGTGATTTAAAGAGTATTGAAAGTGTTGAAGTGGTGGACGATTCAACAGTGAAACTTCATTTGTCAAAGCCAGATTCATCTATCTTGCTAGCGTTATCTGATCGCGGCGGAATGATGGTTTCTCCAACTGCGGTTGAACAGTATGGAGCAGATTATTCTCAGCATCCGGTTGGTGCCGGGCCGTTTAAAGTGAAAAGTCATGTTCCAAATGGCGAGATTGTGTATGAAGCCAATAAAGATTACTGGGATAAGGGCAAACCGTACCTTGATAAAATAACGGTCAAAGTGATTCCTGATGCTAATTCGCAAATCAATGCCTTGAAGTCTGGCCAGGTTGATTTTGTTCCGGGGGTAGCAGTACAAAACGCTGCTTCATTAGAGAAAAATGCTGATATTGTCTTAAACAGCGAAAATACTTTAGGGCATTTTATGCTGTATCTTAAAGCGAGTGTCGAACCGTTTGATAACAAAGCGGTAAGGTTAGCTGTCTTATACGGAATTGATCGAGAGGAATTGATTAAAGCGATTAACTTTGGCCAAGGGGAAGTAGCCGATCAGCCATTCCCTAAAGGATATTGGGCACATGACGATAGCATTAGCCTCAAATATGACCCTGAAAAATCAAAGCAGCTGTTGAAGGATGCTGGTCTTAAGGATGTTTCTTTCACACTAGTAACCTATCCAATTGAATATTGGTCAAGGTTAGCGAATGCAATTAAAGGGCAGCTGGAAAAGGTAGGCATAACCGTCAACATCGAAACATTAGAAGCCAACGCAGCTGTCCAGAAGTTTATGACGGATAACAACACAGATGCTCTGACAGGAAGCTGGTCAGGGCGTCCGGATCCACAAATGACGATTAATAGCCTTTACTCAAAAGATAGCTTCTATAATCCTGGGAAAATTTCAACACCAGAATTGGAAGGCCTAATTTCTGAGGCGGCCTCCACCTATGAGCAGGAAAAACGTGCCGAGCTTTATGGGAAAATAAGCAATGAGGCGATTATTCAACAAGGAATAGCCATTCCACTATTCACCACGCCGGCCACTCATGCTATGAACAAGAAGGTCAAAGGCTTTGAGCCTAACTTGTTAGGAAAGCCAATCTTCTCAACGCTTTGGGTTGAAAAATGATTCGAACGGTGAAGTGGGATTTTAAGTCCTGCTTCACTCTCTTTTAAAAGGAGGTCTAATGATGTTTTTGAAATTCCTGCTTCGACGCCTGCTTTATGTCATCCCGATGCTATTTATTACAACTCTTATCGTCTTTTCTTTAATTTTACTCATTCCCGGTGATCCTGTCTTGGCCATGCTTGGCGATAGCGCTACACATGAAAAAATAGCTGAATTGCGCCAGCAATTAGGTCTTGACCAGCCATTGATGCTTCAATATTTTCATTGGTTAAATAATGCGGTTCATGGGGATTTAGGAAGGTCCATCTTTACCGGACAGCAGGTTGATGAAGCCTTGATGCAGACACTTTCTGTTACGATGCAGCTTGTGTTGGTGGGGATGTTTTTTTCCATTACAGGCGGGATGTTTTTTGCGGTTACTTCTATTTATTACCCAAATAGCTGGATGGATTATGTGGCACGCTTTTTCGGAACGTTAGGTACAGCAATTCCCAACTTTTTAGTAGCCATGATACTGATTATCTTTTTTAGTTTAAAACTGAATTGGCTTCCAGCGACTGGGTTTACCAGCATAGCAGATGGGCCGGTCCCCTTTATAAAAGGCATCCTGCTGCCAGGTTTTTCATTGAGTTTAGCAGGGATTGCCGTTATTACCCGGCATTTGCGCTCCTCACTTATGGAAACGATGGATGCCGACTATGTTCGAACCGCCTATTCCAAAGGGGCAAGCCGCTATCAGGCGATTTTTAAACACAGTCTTCAAAATGCGCTATTGCCAGTTGTAACAACCATTGGCCTTTTATTTGGAACCGCCTTAGGAGCAACGGTTGTAGTTGAAAATATTTTTGCGATTCCCGGCATGGGCCAGCTGGTGGTAAATGCAATTGAACAGCGTGATTTTACGATGGTGCAGGGAGTTGTCCTCGTTATGATTGTCATGGTCATTATCATTAACTTTATTACAGACCTTGTGTATGCCTTATTGGATCCACGAATCGAATATTAGGAGAGGAGCTTAAGTTATGAGTTTTAAAACCATCTTCAAACGATTAATGGCAGAAAGACTTGCGTTCATCAGTTTTATCTTTCTCTCCATTCTCGTCATCATTGCCCTGCTGGCTCCTTATATTGCACCATTTGATCCTTTTAAGCAAGATTTATCAGCAGTCATGTCTCCCCCAAGTTCCAAGCACTGGCTGGGTACAGATGGGTTGGGATCGGATATATTCAGCCAGCTGCTAAATGGTACGCAGACAGCGATTAAAGCTTCCTTGTTTGCGATTATGATTCCACTGTTTGTCGGGGTTCCTTTAGGGATTTTGAGCGGTTATTTTGGCGGGATCATTGATGATATTTTTATGCGAATTGTAGATGGCATCATTGCCATTCCTGCCATCATTCTTGCCTTAGGCATTACAAGTGCTTTAGGGGTCAACCTCTGGAATGCGATGATGGCGATTGGGATAATCTTTACGCCGCAGTTTGCTCGGCTTGCCAGAGGTCAAACGCTGCAAATACGTTCAGAACCGTATGTCGAGGCCGCAAAAATTTCAGGTGCCGGATCCGTGTGGATTATGGTGAGGCATATTATTCCCAATATTTCTCCACCTATCGTTGTGCAAGCATCCTTTAATCTCAGTATTGCGATTCTGATAGAAACCACTCTTAGCTTTCTTGGATTGGGTGCCCAGCCTCCTGATGTCAGCTGGGGGAATTTGATCCAGCAGGGTTATAGTATGATTGATTTGAATCCATGGATGATGGTGTATCCTGGGATTGCCATTTTACTGACCATCCTGGCTGGGAATTTTCTCGGTGATGGTTTAAGGGTAGCGCTTGATCCAAAACAAAAATATTCTTAAAAAAGGGGGGAGACCAGTTGAAAATAGAAACTCCTTTACTAGAAGTCAATCATTTAAAAGCTTATATCCCTTCAGCAAAAGGAGAGATTAAGCCTGTCAATGATATTACCTTTTCCATTAAGAAGGGTGAGATTGTTGCCTTAGTTGGTGAATCGGGAAGCGGGAAAAGTGTTTCTTCTCTTTCGATAATGGGGTTGAATGCGAATGCCATCAAATACCGTCCGGAAAGCTCAATCATGTTTGAAGGCCAAGATTTATTGAAATTAAAAGAAAAGGAGCTAAGAAAAATACGTGGAAATGACATTGCGATGATTTTCCAGGATCCGATGTCTTCGCTTAACCCGGTCCATCCGATTGGCCGGCAAATTGCAGAATCGATCGTTCTACATAAAAAAGTAAGCTATAAGGAAGCGAAAAAAACAGCCCTGAATTTATTGAATAAAGTTGGGATTCCTGATGCCCAAAGGCGTCTCAATGATTACCCCCATCAATTATCTGGCGGGATGAGGCAAAGAGCGATGATTGCCATTGCCCTTGCCTGCAATCCGAAACTACTGATTGCGGATGAACCGACCACTGCCCTTGACGTTACGATTCAGTCACAAATCTTAAATCTGTTACGAGATTTACAGAAGGAATTCGGGATATCCATCCTGTTAATTACGCATGACCTTGGTGTTGTGGCCGAAACGGCTGACCGCGTTCTTGTTATGTATTGCGGAAAAATTGTCGAGGAAGGAACGGTGGAAGAAATTTTTGAAAATCCGCAGCATCCATATACGAAGGGGCTAATGGATAGTATTCCAGCATTATACGGACCCTCAAAGGACCTATTGGATGCCATTCCAGGGATTGTGCCGAATCCCCTGGAGCTGCCAAATGGCTGTCATTTCGTGACCCGCTGCGCCTTTGCGACGGAAAAATGCCACCAAGTCTCTCCTGTATTGAAGGAACACGCTTCAGGGACTCGTGTTTCTTGTTGGAATCCACTGACCAAGGAAGGGGTTGAGGCAAAATGACAGAGAATCAGCCGCTCGTGTCACTGAAAGGCATCAAAAAACACTTTCCAGTAGGAAGCGGGCTTTTTGGCAAGAAAAATCAATTTGTCAAAGCGGTGGACGGTGTTGATCTCGATATTTATCCCGGTGAAACGCTGGGGTTGGTTGGAGAGTCTGGCTGCGGGAAATCAACAATCGGGAGAATGGTTGTCGGGCTTACCAATCCGACAGCTGGGGAAATCTTTTTTGAAGGAAAAAAACTATCTGACTATAAAAATAAAAAAGATTTGGGCAAAAATCTGCAAATGATTTTCCAAGATTCCTATTCTTCACTGGATCCGAGAATGACAATTGCTGATATTATTTCAGAGCCTCTTATTCTTCATAAAGTGGGAACAAAACAGGAACGAAGAAAACGGGTGGATGAACTGCTTGAAAGAGTGGGGCTGGCCTCCTATCATGGCAGCAGATATCCGATTGAATTTTCAGGGGGACAAAGACAAAGAATCGGGATTGCTCGTGCCCTTGCCTTACAGCCAAAATTGATTGTCTGCGATGAGCCTGTTTCGGCGTTAGACGTTTCCATTCAAGCGCAAATCTTGAATCTATTAAAAGAAATTCAAAAAGATATGGGGCTGTCCTACCTTTTTATCGCCCACGGGATTCAAGCCGTCAAGCATATCAGTGATAAAATTGCCGTCATGTATTTAGGGAAAATGGCCGAATTCGCTGCGAAAGAGGAACTGTTTGAAGACCCGCAGCATCCTTATACAAAGGCCTTATTGTCTGCCGTACCTCTGCCTGATCCAAAGCTTCGGGACCGCGAGCGGATAATTTTAAAAGGCGACTTGCCCAGTCCGGCCAATCCGCCAACAGGCTGTCGTTTCCATACACGCTGTCCTGCTGCTATGGATAAATGTAAGAGCATAAACCCCGAGCTAATCCAAACCTCAAAGGATAGGCTGACAGCTTGTCTACTTTATGAAGAGGAAATAACAGCGGAAAATAAGATGATTATGTGAGCATGTATGATGGAAGTGTGGTATGGCAAGGGGGAGAATAGTTTGTCAAAAAATAATATATTGCGAGGAATACGCGTCATTGATGCATCGACCGTCTTGGCAGCTCCTTTGATCGCCAACTTGCTTGGCGACTTCGGAGCTGAAGTCATTAAGATTGAACAACCTGGTAAAGGGGACCAAACCCGCAGTTTTGGTGAAGGGACATGGAAGGTTACCAACAGAAATAAAAAAGCGATTACGTTAGATTTTAACAAAGAAAAAGGTGTGCAGCTATATTATCAACTAGTTTCTAAGGCTGATGTTGTAATTACAAATTTCCGTCCTGGAACGTTAAAAAAATGGAAAATTGATTACTCTGATTTAGTCAAAATAAAAGAAAACCTTGTCATGATTCATTTTTCTGCATTTGGTAGAAATGGACCTTACGCAGAGAAACCGGGATTTGCCAGGGTAGCAGAATCGTTCTCTGGATTAACCTATATGACGGGTTACCCGGATCGGAAACCTATGTTTTCTGGTTATCCCATTGCTGACGCAATGGGGGGAGTGTATGGCGCTTTTTCTGTCATGTTAGCACTCTATCATTATAAGCAGACAGGAGAAGGTCAGCTAGTAGATTTATCATTATATGAACCACTTGTAAGAGTGATGGAGAACTACATCGCAGATTATGATCTGGAAGGGAAAATTCCTGAGAGGCAAGGTACTCATAACCCTGTGGTTGCCCCAAATGATCTCTATGATACAAAAGATCATAAGTGGATGGTTATTCCTGCTTCAACGCAAAATATGTTTGAAAGATTAATGATCGTGATCGGGCATCCAGAATTAGTGAGGGATCCAAGATTTCTTACGAATCAATTAAGAGTAAGAAATCGCGATCAATTAGATGAATATATCCTTTCTTTCTTTTCGGAACACACATTTGAACAATTACGTGACTTATTAGAAAAGCATGAGGTTGCTTATTCTCCAGTCAATTCAGTAGCTGATCTTATTCATGATCCGCATGTTCAAGAACGAGAGAATATCATTTCCGTAATTGATTATGGACTTAATAAGGAAATCAAAATGCAAGGGATTGTACCGAAATTTTCCAAGACACCTGGTCAAGTCAATTGGGCCGGAGCGCCATTAGGGTGGCACAATACCGAGATTTATAAAGGCTTACTCGACCTATCTGATGAAGAATTCAATGAATTAAAACGACATGGGGTTATTTAATCGTTAGAAAGAAATAATTGTGGGAGGAAAACGATGGAAAATTTTGAAGATCTTAAACACTTTATGGACACTGTGAACGAGCTTGGCGTTTCAGGCATTGATTGTATCGTTTATCAGGATCATAATATGATTTTCCGCCATGCAGCGGGTTACTCCGATATCGAAAATCGGATTCCGATGCAGCCAAATGCACTCTATAACATTTATTCAGCTACAAAAATCATCACATGCGTTGCCGCTATGCAGCTCGTTGAAAAAGGAAAGCTGCTTCTGAACGATCCTCTTTATTTTTATCTGCCAGAATTTAAGGATATGAAGGTCAAAAGCGGCACTTTTGTGATCAAACCGGCAAAACAGCATATCCGGGTTGTTGATCTGTTTACGATGTGCGCAGGTCTCAGCTACGAGCTGGACACTCCGGAGATGCGGAAGCTGATAGCCGAAACCAGCCGGGATTTCAATACGAGAGATTTTGTCAAGGCATTGGCAAAGGAACCTCTTCTGTTTGAACCGGGTGAAGGCTGGAATTACAGTTATTGCCATGATGTACTTGGAGCTGTGGTTGAAGCCGTATCGGGCATGTCCTTTGGCGAATACTTGAAGAAGAACATCTTTGACCCACTGGGAATGGAGGACAGCGGTTTTTCGGTACCGGAGGAAAAACGCGGAAGAATAGCGCCCCAGTACCAATATAGCTATGAAACAGAATCGGTCGTACGGGTAAGCAGTGATTGTATTGGTGCCGCAGGATTAAGGCATGAAAGCGGCGGAGGCGGACTGATCACGACCGCAGAAGATTACATTTTATTCGCGGACGCCCTGGCCTGCGGCGGCATTGGTAAAAATGGCAGCAAGATCATTAGCGAAAATGCCATCAATCTGATGCGCAGAAACCAGTTGAAGGGGAAATGTCTGAGCGACTATCGGGAAATGGTCGTGTCCGAAGGAATTGGATATGGGCTCGGGGTATCTGTGGTGATGGATGCTGCAGCAGCATTTCGGCTTGTTCCAGAGAACTCGTTCTCATGGGGCGGTCTCGGTGGTGTCCAAGTATTTATCGATCCTGCCAACAAACTTTCCTATTTTGTGGCGCAGCATACCCTTTACAGCCCAAAACATCTGATTGAGCCTAAAATGCTGAACATCCTTTATTCCAGTATATAAGATTGGAAAATAACCGTTTATCTAATTTGATATTTTGAGAGTTATGGGAGGTTACGATATGGGGAAATTGTCTGGTAAATACGCCATTGTGACTGGCGGCGGCAAGGGAATCGGCGAATCCATCGTCAAGCGCTTTTTGGAGGATGGTATTGAAGGAGTGGCGGTACTAGAATACGAAGTAACGCTCGTAGAAAAAATGCTTTCGAATTTTGGTGAAGCTGGGGATAAAGTCCTGCCGATCCAATGCGATGTATCTAACGATGCACAAGTAAAAACCGCTGTATCTCAAACAGTGGAACGTTTCGGTACCATTGACATTCTCGTCAATAATGCTGGTATTACGAAGGACCGCATGTTTCATAAGTTGGCAGATGACGCCTGGGATGCGGTTTTAAATGTGAATCTAAAAGGTGCCTACCACCTATGTAAATACGTCATCCCGATTATGAGAAACAATGCGTACGGAAGAATCGTTAACATTTCATCGGTTTCGGCCTTCGGCAATCCAGGGCAAGCGAATTACGCCGCCTCAAAAGCAGGTTTAATTGGATTTTCAAAAACGCTGGCAAAGGAAGGCGGGCCGAAAAATATTACTGTAAACTGTGTTGCTCCTGGTTATATTGAAACGGATATGTACAATAATGTACCAGAAGAAATCATCGCAGAACATATGAAGCTAATTCCTTTAAGAAGACTTGGGCAGCCAAATGAAGTGGCAAGTGCAGTATCCTTTCTATCCAGTGATGATGCCAGTTTCATATCGGGCCAGTGTCTCATTTTGAGCGGGGGCGCGACAACTTGATGAAACGACAAAAAGGAATTTGAGAGGAGGGGCAAGAAATACTAGAATACTAAAATTATGTTAAGGTGACTGATAAATGAATACACAAATGATCAATCTACTATGGCTTGCAAAAAGTGAATATCCCGCTGGCAGCAGTCTAACAGCTCATAAGCATGAATACTATCAAATCTACTATGTCATTAGTGGAGAAGGAGATTTTATTGTCGGAAAGAAGAATATGAAACTGGGACACGGGATGTACCTATTTACAAGACCAAATGATATTCACGGCATCTCCGATACACGAGATGTAGACGGAAAACCATTGCGAATGCTGGAAGTAAAATATGTTGTTTTTGATAACGAGTTTCAAGAGAGCCTAAACCAGATCCCGATTGTCTGCCAAGGCTCAGATACGATTGAGGAAATGCTGGAGCTGGTCTTTAAAGAGGGAATTGACACACTTCCCTGGTATCTCGAAATTGCCACCCATACATTCATTTCAGCGCTCTATTATATGATTCGTTTTCAAAAAATAGAAATTTCGGCAACGCCGCAAAAGTCAAAAGTGGTGGAGCAAATTAAAGAGAATATCCAAGCAAATTACAAGAATGAAATATCCTTGGACCATCTTGCGCAGTTTGTTGGCCATAGCAAAAATTATCTTTGTAAAACATTTAAAGAAAATACCGGCATGACCATCAATTTGTATCTCAATAAAGTACGAATCGATAAAGCAGCAGAATTATTAGTTAACACCAATTTGGATATAGCTGAGATCAGTAATGATGTCGGATATAACAACATCTACCATTTCATCAAGACGTTTAAAAAAATTGTCGGGACTTCACCAGGAAACTTCCGCAAAAATGAACTAAGCGGCAATGCATTAGTGAGTTCTGAAGTTAGGGCAATTGCCACGATTCCGGCTCAACAAACAAGAAATGATGTATAGCATCTAAAAACATGAGGTGAAATTTATGACTGTTCTTTCAGGAGTAAAAGTTTTAGATTTAACCCATTATATTGCGGGGCCATTTTGCAGCCAAATACTTGCTGATTATGGAGCTGATGTCATAAAGATTGAACGGCTGGATGGCGAAGTTGGAAGAACATCTGCCCCGATGTATGAGGATATCAGTCTGTATTTTGCCTCGGAAAATCGGAATAAACGAGGGTTGGCATTAGACTTGAAAAGTGTAAAGGGAAAAGAGATTCTTCACCGTTTAGTTGAAACGTCAGATGTTTTAGTAACCAATTATGGTTCCAATGTACCCGAAAAATTAGGCTTTAACTATGAAACGATTTCCGCTATTAATCCAGAAATCAGCATGGTCCATATCACTGGATTCGGAATAACTGGCCCTTACCGGGGTTACGGAGCCTATGACGGTGTCATTCAGTCCATGAGCGGCTTAGCCGAATTAACAGGACATCCAGATGGTCCGCCGACATATGTTGGAACGTTCATCGCTGATCATATTGCGGGGTTACAAGCCGCGCTAGGGACGATGTTAGCCTTATTTCATAAAGAAAGAACGGGAAAAGGGCGATTGGTGGATATTAGTATGCTCGATGGATTAGTTTCCTTATTAGGCTTTAGCGTGGCCGAGGCCAAGTTGCATGGAATTAAACAACAAAGGTGGGGAACGAGTGACCGCTTTCAGTATTCGAAAGCTTTCCCGACAAAAGATGGCTATGTATTTTTAGGTGCCTATATCAATGCACCGGAAAAAAAGTGGATGGATTTTGCTGCACTTATTGGCAAAAGTGAATGGGGACAAAGTAATTCTCCATTCTTTCTGGAAGAAGGAAGATTCAAAAACAGAGAAAAAATGGATCAGGCGATTGCTGAGTGGACTGTCCAACATACAAAAGAGGAAGCATTTCAACTGTTGCAGCAAAAGGGGATTGCCAGCAGTCCAGTCAATAATTTAGAAGATGTAATCGATAATCCTCAAATTCAACACAGAGACATGATTAAAACTTTAAATATAGAAGAGATGGATGTGCCGGTTCCTGGAGCTGCGATTAAGCTTCTTGGAAATCCAGTTAAAGAGTTTACCGCACCGCCAACTCTAGGCGAACACTCAGAGGAAATTTTAGCACAATTGGGTTTTTCTGAAGTGGAAATAAAGGAATTTATCGCCAGCAATATCGTAAGAATGGAAACAAATACCGGAAACCATAATGAATTGAATCTAAATTCATAATAGATTTAATAAGTTTTAAAAGACAGTTTTAGAGCATACAGCATTAACCGATGACTACATAGGAGCAGGTATGCTTCCGAAACAATCGTAAAAAATCAAAATCGGAAGCCGATCGACCGTATCGTTTCATGGGGGATAGCAGGGGGTGAACCGAGCATTATGGGGATCGGTCCAGTTCATGCCATTCCATTAGCCTTTGAACAGAGCAAACATAACGATCGGGGATATCGTTTTATTCGAAATTAACGAAGCGTTTGCTGTCCAATTTCTAGCTGTTGAAAAGGAGCTGGGACTGGATCGCACCATTAACAATGTGAATGGCGGTGCCATAGCACTTGGTCATCCTGTCGGGGCGAGCGGTACAAGGATTTTGTACTCACTCAAAACGAAGTAATAAAAAATATGGGGCAGCTTCTCTCTGCAGCGGCGGCGGCAAAGGAATTGCTATAATTGTTGAAGCATTATAATTATGAAGTGTCGTAATTACCATAAAATATAATCCACCAAGGAGTTTAAGGCTAACCGGGGTGGAATATCCCGACAAATGGATGTTCTCTTTAGAAGAAAAATGTTTATTTACTTGACCGGACATGCAACAGCATGTTCGGTTTTTAATTCAAAATATTAAATGACTTATTAATGAATCTAAACAAAGAGTTAAATCATTAATAAATTCATACCTTTTTATAGTAAAATAATTGTGAAATATAGAGGATTATTCAAAAAGCTTATGGGAGTTGAAAGGCATTGGAATTATGGGCTGAAGTTCTAAAAAAGATTAGCGGAAAAATATCAAGACCCAGTTTTGAGACATGGTTTGCCAATACAACTGCTGAAATAAACGATGATGTGATGATTGTAAAGGCTGGCAACCTATTTCAAACTGACTGGCTAAATGAACGATATAAAAATCTAATTATGGAAACAGTAGAGGAATTGATGGGCAGAACATTCGAAATTGAGATTTCTTCTGTTGACGGGAAATCTGTAAGGGAACCATTGAGGTTCCAAAACCGTCACGAAAAAAAACCAGTTGATGAATTAAAGGATCTTATCAACGAACAGAACGTCTTAATTAAGAAACAACAAGAAAAAATAGAAGAATTAGAAGCGCGAATCAACAATTTGGAGAAAATCGTAATTTTGCCATAGACCTCCAACGAATAAAGGAGCGTTTTACAATTCATTGGAAGAGGGCGAGGGAGCAAACAAACTCACCCTAGTAACTGTCGTTTAAGTTGACTAAAATATTATTATGTAAACAAGAAAATAGTTAAAGAGAAGCAAATATTAAAAACACCAAGGATATAAATTACTGGCAGTTTTTGCTGCTGGCTTGTTAAACTCTCGGTAAAGACCTTTTGGATCGGAGTCCGATTGTCGTTGGAAGAAATAGAGTACATAGGACTTTCATTGGGACAGTGAAAGAGTAAATATTTCAAATTGGAGATGTCTAAAAAATGAACCCAAATAACGTATTGGAACAGATGAAAGGAAAACTGATTGTTTCCTGTCAAGCATTGCCTGAAGAGCCGCTTCATAGTCCATTTATTATGGGGAGAATGGCCTATGCTGCGATGCTGGGCGGTGCTGCTGGTATAAGGGCCAATAGTGTGGAAGATATCAAAGAAATCAAAAAAAATGTTGATTTGCCTATTATCGGTATTATCAAACGGGTTATGGAAGGATCAGATGTGTTCATCACACCAACCCTTGAAGAAATCGAGCTCCTTTATCAAGAAGGGGTAGATATTATTGCATTAGATGCAACGGCCAGAGTCAGGCCTGTTGGAAAAACGATTCAGGAGATCTTTCCGCTTGTAAGGGAAAAGTATCCTAACCAGCTCTTTATGGCAGATTGCTCAACGTTTGAAGAAGCAAAATTAGCCTATGAATTGGGTTTCGATTGTGTCGGAACCACTTTAATTGGTTATACAGACTACACGAAAGGTCATCATGTACCTGACCTTGATTTAATTGAAAGAATGGCGAAAGAAATTCCTGTCCCCGTCATTGCAGAGGGCGGTATTTGGTCGCCTGATGACCTAAAGGCTGTATTTGACCATGGAGCCTATACGGCAGTAGTTGGATCTGCTTTTACTAGACCGATGGAGATCACAAAGAGGTTTATTGAAGCAATCCGTTAAAAGGTGAAACCTGAAATGATGTGAAAGTCTTATCCAAATTTTGTTGTTAAACCAGCAAATTATTTTATTATTAAATTCATAGAATAGTTGAGACGGAGTAAACAAAGGGGTTGGTCTTAATGCAGGTTCGGGAACTCACGGAAAAGGAATACTTAGAATCACTAAACCTTTCCATGTATGCGTTTCAATATAAGGTTCAGGAAGCTGACATACCGGCTAGAGTAGATGCGATAAAAGATCATAAAATTTTAGGAATATGGGATGAGAGCAGTTTAGCAGCCAAACTGCATATTATTCCACTAACTATTTATATGAAAGAAGCCGAATGGCCAATGGGGGGAATCGCTGGGGTTGCGACCTACCCTGAATTCAGGAGGACCGGCTATGTAAAAGCCCTCATTACGGATGCGCTAAAACACCTGAAAAACGACAATCAAATCGTATCGCTTTTGCATCCATTTGATATTTCTTTTTATCGGAAATATGGCTGGGAAATCTTAAATGAACAGAAAAAAATCATCATTGAAAAAATGAACTTAAAGTTTCTCGAACCCCAGCCAGGAAGGATAAGAAGATTTTCCAAACAGACCCATCATGAAGCGATAGAAAAGATGTATGACCAATTTTGCATCAGGCATACGGGAATGTTAAAACGGGACACCAAATGGTGGAAAGAACATGTATATGAGGATGACTCACAGGTGGCTGTCTATTATACGTCCGTGAATGAGCCAAAGGGTTATCTTCTTTATAAAGTCAAGCAAAGGAAAATGGAAGTGGAAGAGTTCTTGGCTCTTGACCACGAGGCCAGAATAGGACTATGGAATTTTATATGCCAGCATGACTCAATGGTTGAATCGGTGACGCTTAATCTTGCCAGCCAGGACCCTTTTCCTTATTTTCTCCCGCAGCCAAAGGTGAAAACCGAGGTAACACCTTATTTTATGGCAAGAGTGGTGGATGCTGAGGAAGCTTTGCGAAGACTTCCGTTTTTACATGAGAATGAACCGCTATTCCTGCATCTTGAAGATTCATTTGCCCCATGGAATAACGGGAGCTATTTTCTTGGAAATGGAGAAATGAAAGTGTATAAAGAAAAAACGGGGGGCCAGTGTGCCCATCCACCGAAAAAGGGAATTCAGTTAACGATCAATTCTCTTTCAGCCATTTTATTAGGTTATAGAAGACCAATGGAGCTTTTTGAAATGGGCTATTTAAAGGGATCTATAAGCGAAATAGAGCTTTTTGAAAAAAAGGTCCCGACAACGAAGTCATCATTTTTTGATTTCTTTTAACCTATTATAAAAGGGAACTTCTGCCACGTACAAAGGAAAGTTTAGAAGCCAATGATATTGTTCTGCAAAAAAAGTCTGTCTTTTTATAGAGTTTAGAAGCGCTGCCGCTAAGAGATACAACCCTATCTTTAGATCGGAAAGGAAGGGATTGTATCTCTTTTTTTGATATAAAAACCGGCACGTTATTTTCAGGGGAAATATTCGTCCCTCCGATGACAAAGGCCATTATGATTAGTGAGTCAATCCAAGAATTATGAATTCTATCTTTACTATACTGTTTTATGGGTTTCCGAGGGAGTATGGGGCTCTTTGCCATTGTCTCTACTAATCTGTAAGATTGGTATTTTTGATAAATAAGTAGTGTGTTATACTTTGAATAGTCCGAATAGTTAGTAAATAAAAAGAGTTTGAGGAGGAATGAAATGGAACATATTATAATTGAAACGAAAGAGGGGGTACGTACACTGACCCTGAACAGGCCGGAGCGTCTGAATGCGGTAAATGATACACTGAGTAATGAGATTATCCAGGCCATTTCAGAGGCTTCTGCTGACGATGAAGTCTGTGTCATTGTTATTACCGGGAGTGGACGAGGATTCTGTGCAGGTCTAGATTTGAGTGATTATGCGAAAAGAAATCCAGATGCTCAATCTCGTCATCAAAAATTAGATGAATTGGGTTGGGTTGGCCGTCAAGCATTGGGGATTGTTCATTGTGATAAGCCAGTTATTGCTGCAATCAATGGAATTGCGGCTGGTGCAGGATTAGCACTAGCACTGTCATGTGACATCCGCTTCATGTCTGCTGATGCAAGGGTAACAGCTGGATACATTCGCCGTGGACTCAGCCCTGATGCGGGAATGAGTTATTTTTTACCTCGATTGGTCGGGCAGGCAAAGGCTGCTGAATTGATCTTAACTGGCCGGGACATTTACCCTGAGGAAGCAGAACGAATGGGATTGGTGAACCGAATATTCCCTGATGAAGAATTTCAGGAACAGGTGATGAATTTTGCCAGGGAATTAGCAGAAGGACCGGCGGTAGCAATGACGCTTTCTAAGAGATTGCTTGCTGCAAGCCCTGACACAGATCTTACAACGATGCTAAAACAAGAGTACGCTTTTATTAAGCAATGTTTTGGAACAAAGGATGTTCAGGAAGGTGTTCAAGCCTTTGCTGAGAAGAGAAAGCCTGTGTTCCGAGGAGAATAGGTCCATTCCTAGCCGTTAGTTAATTGAAAAAACAGTGACAAGTGAAAAGAATCATGTCACTGTTTTTATTAACATTAAGGGGAAGGTCATTCCTTGACCAGACATGTGACAGCATGTCCGGTCTTTTTTAATTTCTACATTATATCACCTATCTTTATTCTCAGAGCTTTGAAGGGTGATGAATCAACAAGGGATTGATATTTCGGAGCGTGCCTCACATCCACTATTAGTTTATAATAGAACGATACCAGTATGAAAAGCAGGAAGTTATTCCTATGACTTTAGAAGATGTAAGTAGGTGGGCACAATCGATATCATAGAAACACGGGTGAGAGGGTTTATTGCAGATATCCAACACCCAAGTCAAAAAAAAAGAATCAACCTAAATGATTTAGAACTGCAATTACGCAAGCTGATGGATGATTATTTTGAACGGGATGGGTATTCCCAATTTTTTAATACTATACAAAACTTACAAGAGGAAGGGCAGCTAATCCCGATACGAAATAATCAATATAACGGGAAAACACCAGCGCTTGCTTTATATTATTGGGTGAATATCAAAACCCAGAATTCTAAATGGGATCGTTTGGAGATGATGAAATTAAGTGATCTGTTTGATTTCTCCTATTATGAACGGCATCCCGAATGGCAAACAGAAGAGGAATGGAATCGGATCAAAAAGATCTATTCTTTTTTACAATCGAGTCAGGAGCGGGAATGGGTATCCGTCGAAGAAAGAAGCTTGGAGCTGTTTGGCCATGAAAAATTCCTCCTAGATGGCGAACAGTTTTCAGATGGCAAAGGCTTTTTAACGAGAATGGGCATCACAGCCGAACAGCTTAAAATGGTGAACTATGGAGAGCCATTTGTGTTTTGGATGAAACAAGGAACAGTCATCCATGAGATTCAGCGGATCCTCATCGTCGAAAATCTATCATTCTTTCATACTACGATTCAATTAGTAGAAGCAGGCCAGTTGGATTATGAGCCTGATCTTATTATTTATGGGGAAGGGACGAAAATCGAACGGAGCTTCTCGTTTTTCTTTCGCCTGTTTCCGCCGAAAAACTATCTGTTTTATTACGCAGGTGATCTTGATGCCGCCGGGTACGGCATCCTCATTCGGCTGATTGAAAAATACCCGGACTGCTGCATTCAGCCTGCCTTAAAAATTTATCGAAAAATGCTCGAATGCGTGGAACAAAAAAATGATCAAAAGCAAGGTCAAACACAAAATTCCTATTACCGGGATACCTTCCTTCAATGGTTTAGCGGAGAGGAACAAGCCATACTCCTGCAATTATGGAAGGAAAATAAGCGGATTCCACAGGAAGTGCTGACAATTGAATCATGGAGGCGATGGATGTGAACGAATCATGGGAAGGCTTCTCCGGAAGAATGCAGCGATTAAATCCATTGTTCGAGCTTGGCAGGGGAATGGATGTAGGCGAGTTGAAGCCATATATTCAAACGATTCTCATGCAAGTGCTCCTCACCATCTTTTATCGGGAATTAAATGATGATGATCAAAGACGAAAGTCAGATATTAAGTACATGGTGGAAGATACGATTAAACAAATGAAGCTTCTCGCCGACGATAAACAAATTGAGCGGATGACAAGCGGACTTTTATATTCAGGAAAAGAAGAATACAGTCAACCGTTCGAAGCATTCTATTTTGATGAAATCAGGCAGTCCTGGGAGACGCAGGTATTCCGGTATGTGACAATGGATGAGTTATACACCAATTTAGAGCTGGGCGGTTCGATTGTCTATAAACTCACCGAAGTATCACAGGAAATGATATTTATGAGCCGGGAAATGGCGGAGGAATTCTCCATCACTATTGAGCAGCTGTACAGTATGCAGCTGATTAAAAACGGAAATTTCCGTAAAGCAACTCGAAACCTCGATCACCTCATTTCACGTGTAAACCGCTTAATGGCGAAAGAATTCTCCTTTCAAAAGGAAATGATCAACAATCCCAAAATCTTATTAATGGAAGAAGAAATGCAGCGGGCCGATAACCGCGTTGAGATCGAAAAGCAATTTGATGAGGAAAAATCGCACTTCCGGACGATTACGAGCATGATTGAAAAAACAAAACGGAGAAATGAGCAGGATGATGATATCCAAAAAGAATTGCATCTCCTCCAAGAAAAGGTGGGCCATACAAGGCAATTGCATGATCGGTTTGCCAAGCTCGTCATCCAAAACATTTCTTATGAAATGAAATTAAAAGCGGAAAATCCTTCTTTGTTTTGGGAAAATAGCTTGGTTTCATTCCGTGAACATCTTTATGAAAATGTGTTCATGAAGGAAGGAATTCGTTCGTTTTCGGCAATCGAAACAGTACTGTCTCCGTTATTTTCACCTAAGAATGAATTCATCCTCCCGCTTGATTGGATATGGGGAGAACAGGAATTCGATGAAAAACAGGTGGTGGATGCCGTTGTCGACGAGGAGACAGAAGAAAGCATCACTCAGATGCGGGTGACGGACTGGAATTCTGTTAGCAAGGCATGGAGTTATGTATTTCAACAGTTACAAGCAACGGGAGAGTTTTCATTGGCGGAATTATCCACCTTTCCATTAGAAGTACAAGATCTATGGCTTGAAGAATCGGAAACGATTGATTTATGGATGATGTTTGACAAGAAGCCGCTGAAGGTTCAAGTACTGCATCGGAAGGAAGAAACCTTGAGTGATGAAAGGGAAATTCTTCTATATAAACTCATGAAAGAGTACCCGCAGTTTCAAGTGTTTGAAGGCACGAAAATCTATACGATGTTTGATCATCGGGCGGAGCCGATCCTGTG
This sequence comes from Neobacillus muris, assembly GCF_943193175.1. Taxonomy (GTDB): domain Bacteria; phylum Bacillota; class Bacilli; order Bacillales; family Cytobacillaceae; genus Neobacillus; species Neobacillus muris. The sequence goes on along the minus strand of NZ_CALPDF010000008.1, from coordinate 93,408 downwards.
GCAGCGTACGAAAATCACTCCTTTTAAACTATGTATCCAGGAGGCTTACTAAATGAGTGCAGAAACGATGAAGAAGGCGGCAGCTGTCTATTTTACATTATTAAAAGATAAAGTGATCGATGAATATAGTGAACACTTTCAGACATATTTTGATCCGGAGGTCAGACAGACAGTTCTCTTATTAGCAGATGAATCAGGTACCTATATCATTGAATCGCCGAAACGGATTCAATTGGTCGTCCAGCCCACTGGCTCCGTGTTTGCGACTAATTTTACCCATATGAAGGAAAAGCATAAGCAAATCGAATCGAAAAAACATTTCCATCTGATTAGTGTGGTGATCATGTCATTTTTAGCGGGTATTGACCGAAACCAGGCAGCGAAAATTCGCTCGCAGCGGGAAGGAATTAGCTATTACACGTTAGAACGGCAGGTCAACGATTTGATCATGAATTGGGAGACCATTCTCAAAGCAAAGCCTGACTTTGGGGAAGAAGAACGGATTGATATGAAGGATGTTGTGACGACGTGGAAATACATGGAAGTAGAAACGGATGATTATGGCGCGAAAAAAGCCAATCGCCGAACGAGAATCGGATTAATTGCTACCGCGATGCGGTTATTGGAGACGGAGCGGCTAGTGGTCATTTTGGATCGCGAAGATATTCCAAAGGTAATTCCGAAGCAGGAGCTTTTTGAACGGATTGAATACTTGTACCATGATTATGATCGTTATGAATTATTGAAACAATTAATGACAGTAAAGGAGGATGGGCATGCCGAAGATTCATCGAATTAGAATTGTGGGCCTGAAATACGATGGCATGCAAAAACAATATAAAGATACTACGTTTAACTTCCATAATGAGGAGACTTCAACCAATGGCCTCATTTCGATGATGAACGGCGGCGGGAAGGGCGTATTTCTACAGACCATCTTCCAAATTCTCAAACCTGGAACAGCATGGGGAAAACAGAACAATCGCTATTATCAGCAATTCTTCTTTAATAATAAGGAGCAATTTATCCCTTATACCTTCCATGTGGTGGTTCAGTGGGAATTAGATGGGGCGGACCGCCGTCATCTCGTTACCGGGGGAATGTTCTCTGCTGAACAGCGGATCTCTATGAGTGAAGAAACGGGGAATGAGAGCAGGACATTGGAACAGGAAGCAAAAATCCTCCCTACGTTTACGTTTTATACAAGAGAGTTTGAACGGAAGGAAGAGGCAGCCCTCGAGCATATTCCGCTCTATGAAAATGAGGAAGTGGCGGATACTGAGGTATTGAAGGACTATTTAAAATGGAACGGCTATGATGTTTACCGAGATACGAAGAAGCATTATCGCATTCTTGATACATACGGAATTAATCGTAAAGACTGGGATATTCTGAAGGATATTAACAAGGATGAAGGCGGTGTTGGAAAATACTTTGAGGGAGCAGAGGATGATCATTCCTTGTTCCAAAAACGCATCATTCCAACAGTTAGTCAAGTGCTGCATCGAACGGAGCATCAAAAGAACGATCTTGTGGAGATCTTCAAGAGTCAGGCAAGTATCGCGAAGGACCTGCCTGTCCTGTTAAAACGGGAGCAAGCCCATAAGGAGTTCTTAGAGGATATTATTCCTTTTGAAGAACACCTGGCAAAAGGAATCGAACATAAGGAAATCATCGAAGCGGATAGTAAGGCAGGAAGGCAGCTACTTGGTGCATTGGAGCATTTGAAGAAAACAGAAGAGGAAGCGCTCCTTGCCTTAGAAAAAGACATGGAAAACCTAACCATCAGGCAAGCCGATTTACGGTTTCAGAAAGACAACCTGGAGTTCGCCAAAGCCCATAGAGAGGTACTAGATTGGGAGAAGAAATTAGCGGCTGAACGGAACAAGCACACCTCTTTACAAGAACATTTGAAGGGAAAACAGGAGCGTAAAGACGAGCTGGCCTTTCAAACGATTTTAAAAGAGTGGTTTGAATACGAGCAAACGATTCACTCCCTCACCGAGCAAATGGCCAAATTGGAACAGAATAGCGGCTTAGTGCAGGTGAATCAACGAATGGATGAAATCAAAACAGAGGCCTTCGGGCAATGGGAGAATGCTTACCAATCGATCCAGCAAGCGATGGCGCAGTATGCCGGCTATCAAAGGTTCTTAAAGGAAACTGAAACCGAACTGACGCGGCAGGAGAAACAAAAGACGATGGAACTGGCGCAGCTTGCGACAGAACTGGATCGTCTCAATTCGCAAATCGATACATTCGAAACGAAGGAAGAGGCCCTTACAAACGAGTTTGGTGACCGCATCACCTATGATTTAACGGGGTATATCGAAAGTCTATCCAAACAAGTGGAAGCCAAAAACGCTCAGCTAGAAGAGCTGGCTGCGAAAGAACATGAATCAATAGAAAAGCAAAAGCAGCTGGCTGCATCTCACGGAACTCTTGCTCAATCGATTACGTTTTTAGAAGAAAAATGCAGCGATCTGCAGCAAGCCCATAAAGAACAGTTGCAAAAGGAAGCATCATTAGTGGAGAAGCTTCGCGGTTTACTAGAGGATGTCACGGTTCCGTTAGGCCACGCGCTGTTATCAAAATATTCGCTTCAGATAGAAGAACTCCTAATCCAAAATAAGCAGCAGGCGGAGAAAGTGAAAAAAGAGCTATGGGAAACACAGCTCGACCATTCCTTAAATGATGATCATTTTTGGATTGCCAATAAGGATGTGAAAGAGTTAAAGGAATGGATTGATGAAAAAACGGGGATTGATGTGTTCTATGGAACCCAATTCCTCCAATCCTTAACGCCTGAGGATTTAGCGAAAACCCTGCTGGACTATCCGCTCCTTCCGTATGGGCTGGTGGTCAGTCAGCCTCAATGGCAAAAAATTAATCAGCAAGTTCTATCGGGAAGATTGTTTAATAGCCCTGTTCCGATCTTCCTGCGTGAGGAAATGAACCAAGAAAAGGATCAAGCTTCCTTTGTCATCATGAACGGAAACGAGCAAGCGCTCATAGCGGATAAAAATCACTTCATCAACTGGAAATTACAGATTGCTAAACAAATCAAAGAAAAGCAAGAAACGCTTGATGAAATCGAGAAAACCGAGTCGTCCCTCCGTCATATGTTAAAAGATATCGACCGATTCCTATCAAGTGAGCTTGCGGTGGATCTCGAAAGAACGCTCAGCCAGGAGCAGAATCTTCTTCTTTCAGAGCAAGTGAAACTACAAGAAATCAGTGCACAGGAGGAAAAAGAGAAGGAATCACAGGGGCAGATTAAAGAACAGTTAGAGCAGGTGAAACGAAAATCGAAAGAGCTTGCAGCCGACGTAGTAACCTTAACGACATTTGAGGAAGAAAAAGCGCTGCATCAAGAGAATAAACAAGCTAAGCTAGACAAAGAGAAACAAAAGGAAGCTTTGACCATCAAACAAAAGGAAATAAGTAACGAGCAGCAAACGATGGCTGACCTGCAAAGCAAGTGGAAGCAAACCTATTTTGAATGGAAGCTAACCCTCGAACAAACGATCAAGGAAATTTCCGTTTTTATTAAGGATGCAGCGTTTCCTGCAGAGGAAAAGGCCAATCCAAGTGAAGAAGTTCCACGGCTTTCCCACCATTTATTAGAAGAAATGAAGGGGAGTATCGAGGAGTTAAAGCAGCTGCAAAAATCAAAGGAAGAGCAAGCTAGTGAATTATTGGTGATTCAAGCCAAAAGAGAATCAGAGCAAAAGCAGCAAAAGAAACTGGAGAAAAAACTGATGGCTTATCAGGAGAGCTGGAAGGAAACGCCTGAACCAGATGAACCGATTAGTATCTTGGAAAATATGCTGCAAACCGCCCAAAAGGAAGCAAAGACGGCAGAAAAACAGGAGCGTGACCAGGGGACGGCCGTAACTGTTGCAGAAACCTCTTTAGAGCATTCGAAAGAGCAGCGTGAAAAGTTAGCCAAGAAGGCTGCCAAGCACGATAAACAGCCTAAAGAATGGGAAGACCTTGACTTAGAAGTGAAGGCTGTCGAAATTAACGATCAAACGAAGATCGCGAAGGATGAAGTAAAGGAGGCGGAAAAACGATTAAAGGATACAGAAGCGGCTATTACTGGTTATGAAGGCGATTTGTTAACTTTATCCGTTATTCTAAAAGAGGATGCTGCTGCATTCACGGATCAGGATGTCGAAAAAATTAAGCATCAAGGGAAGGCTTGTATCTTGTCCTGGTGTGAGGGGCATCAAGCCATTCAGGAAGAAGCCCAAGAGAAGCATGCGAAAATCGAACAATCGCTGCGCAATCTTAAGCTGGCGATTGAAGGGAAAGATTGGGAGATTCGTTTTAAAAATGAAGTATTAACCACGCTTGACCATATGGATACAAGGCATTATTCACATATTCAAACGATTGTCAAAAATATGAAGCGTTTTTCACAAAGCGGTTTGGAGCAATTAGAGCGTGACAAAGAACGAGCTGAAAAGGCGCAAAACTTCTGGGCCAGCCGTGCCAGCATGAAGGTAATGAGCATTTCCGAATCGATTCGGTCGATGATTGCGAAAATGAAGCTGAAAAATGAACGAGGTTCGTTTCCGCTTGTCCAGCTGAAAGAGGACATTTTGCCGAAACGGGCGGAAGAGATCGAGCCTTTGCTGAAGCAGCATTTTGTTGCTGCCATTAACAAAATTACCAAACAGTTTGATCTTATTGATAATAACAATCTACTATTAGAACAAGAAATCAAGCAGCTTATCAGTGATGAGCAAATTTTATTTGTCTCGCTCAGGAATCGCTATCCGGAGCTGCTCGTCTATAACATGCGGACAGATAACACCTTTATGTACGGGAAGCCAAAAAGAGAGCATTATTCAACCTGGCAGACGATTAATCAAGGCTCGAAGACGAAGTCGGACGGCAGCGGCGGACAAAAGCTATCGGCTCGGATGGTGATGATGATGATGTTATTGTCGGTGAAAGGGGAAACGGATCAAAGCTGGGTGCCGTTAGTCTGCGATAATCCATTTGGCCAGGCAGCCTCGGCACATGTTCTTGACCCGATTTTCGCTGTTGCCGAGAAACTGAAATTTCAATTCATCGTTGTGACACCGCCTGAATTAGTGAAAACAGAAATCAGCCAACGGTTTGATGCCTATTATAAATTGGACTTCATTCGTGAAAAAGGAAAAGAAATCGTTTCAGACACGATTGTTCCCGCATTTCGCATCTATCAAGGAGAGGAAGTTATTCAATAGTGGAACCATGGGGACGGTTCTATTGGTAAAATTGAATACCAAAGGCTTTCTTGATAATATGTAGCCATCAGAACCGTCCCCGCGGTTCTCGCGGTTTTGCCAAAACGGACCCTCATACCGGAAGCAAGGGAATCAGTGCCTAATTAACCGCCCAAAGGTCAACAATGCTGATCGAAAGAACGATTCAAGAATTGAAATGGTCGTTTCGGGATGCCTTTTTTGATTGAAGAAGGCTAAACCAACTTTTCTGAGGAATTCTAATAAATAAGAAAAACCACGTCGTCAAAAAAACTGCATCCCAATTGTTAGACAACAGCTAACAATTGGTTGTGCAGTTTTAATATATTGAGAAATTTTTGTACCAAAAACAGAAGTTTGATAATTAAAAATATATTGACAATTCCAAATTATGTTAATAAAATACTCTTAAGTTATCATATCATATGAAGAGTGAAAGGGAGGTGGAAACCATCGCAATTAAACGTAAATCCCTCGTCGATGATGTGATTGAAGTCTTTTTAAAAGATGTGGAAAATGGCCTCTATACATATGGTGATAAATTGCCTTCCCAGAAAGAATTGGCCAACCGTTACCAGGTCAGCTTGATTGTAATTCGAGAAGCACTGACCAAATTATCTGCAGTCGGAATCATCCATTTTCATCAAGGAAAAGGGACCTACCTGAATAAAACCGAACAAGAAACGTTTACTACTCCTGAATTTTCCTCTCTCATTTTTCATAATATCAATAACCTCCTTGAAATTGTCGAAGCCAGACAAATCGTTGAGAGTGAAACAAGCTCATTAGCGGCAAAACGAAGAACCCATCACAATCTATTAGAAATAGAAAAAACGATCGAAGGAATGAAGGAAAGCCTACATGATTATGAGACTTTTGCCAAGTGGGATGTTGAATTTCATATCGCTGTTGCCAAAGCTTCCAATAATCAAGTCCTCCAAAAATTGACGACGCTTCTGATTGATAGTTATCGCACAGAAATAGCCAAATTTTTTCAGGTTCCGGGCGTGATTGAAAAGATCTTAATGGAACATGAAAGCATCTATTATCAAATTTTATATAGAAATAGCAGAAAGGCTTCTTTCATCATGCGAAACCATCTTGAATTGCCTGAAAAGGTGTTTTCCGCAAAAATGGCTGAATCAGAGAATTAAAACGAGAAGTGCCCTAGTTCCATTCTTATAATGTAAGCCCTTCATTTTAGATTGATAAGATCTCAAATCATAAGAGGTGGATGAAATATGACTAACTATCGAGTTGCTGTAATCCCTGGAGATGGAATCGGCCCGGAAGTCGTGAAGGAAGCCGTTCATGTGCTTGAACTTCTCGAAAAGCTGGATCCTTCCTTTCAAATGGAATTTGCTGCATTTGATTGGAATAGCGAGTATTTCTTGGTAAATGGAAAAATGATGCCGGAAGATGCCCTTGATACCTTGAAAAACTATGATGCGATATTATTCGGTGCCATCGGGGATAAGCGGGTGCCGGATGATGTGACGGTATGGGAGCTGATCATGCCGATCCGAAAACGTTTCAACCAGTATATCAACCTGCGGCCGGTTAAATTATTGAAGGGAGTACCTGGCCGCTATCAAGGGGAAACGATTGATTTTGCGATTGTCAGGGAAAACGCGGAAGGCGAGTACTCCAATAGCGGCGGCCGATTGTACCCAGGCACGGAACAGGAGATGGCGATCCAAAATACGGTTATCACTAGGACCGGGACGAAAAAGGTCGCCCGATTTGCCTTTGACTATGCGAAAAAGCACGGCAAAAGCACGGTTACAAGCGCGACAAAATCCAATGCCATCGTCCATTCCATGAAACTATGGGATGAGGCGGTAAAGGAAGTAGGAAAAGAGTTTCCGGCTGTTCAGCTGCAAAGCTATTATATTGACGCACTTGCCGCCTATTTTGTTATGAGACCGGAGGAGCTCGACGTCGTGGTGGCCTCCAACTTGTTTGGGGATATTTTAAGTGACTTAGGCGCCGCGATTGTAGGAGGACTCGGGCTTTCTCCTTCTGCCAATTTAAATCCGGAAGGAGAATTCCCTTCGATGTTTGAACCAGTCCATGGATCTGCTCCTGATATTGCGGGTAAAGGCATTGCCAATCCGATTGCCCAAATATGGTCGGCAGCTCTTATGCTCGAACATTTGGGGAGAAAAGATTTAGCAGACGTTATTTTGGCAGCTATTGAGCGGGTCCTCGTGCAAAAACAAGTACGGACACCCGATTTAGGCGGAAGTGCAACGACGATGGACATGGGATCTGCCATACGGGAAGCAATCCAACTATTACTATTGGTAAAGGAGGGGCAATCATGATGCGCTTGGAAAATAAAGTTTTGGTGGTTACCGGTGCACAGGGAGGCATGGGGAAAGAAACCGTTAAACGATTTATAGAAGAAGGAGCCTTCGTTGTTGCTGTTGATCTAAATGTGGACGGGGTAGAGGAAACAAAAACTCTATTGCCGATTGCAGCGGATTTAACAAAAGAAGAGGAAGTTTCGAATGTTTTTTCATTAGCTCTGAGGAAATTTGAGCGGATAGACGGGCTTGTCAATCTTGCAGGGATCGCACAGGCGGCCACACCGATTGAGGAAGTGAGTTTAGCAGATTGGGAGAAGATTATCCGGGTTAATGCAACAGCTCCATTTCTAACTTGCCGTGCTGCTGTATCTCCTATGAAACAGCAAGGGGGCGGCGTCATTGTCAATGTTGCATCCATTTCCATGATAAGACCTAGGCCTGGCTTAAATGCCTATATCGCTTCAAAGGGAGCCGTCGTTTCCTTTTCACAAGCATTGGCCATTGAATTAGCTGAGTATGGGATTCGGGTCAATGTGGTCAACCCAGGTCCTGCCGATACGAGTATGCTTGGGAAATTTTCGTCAAAGGATGCGGATATCGAGTCAACAAAAGAGACCGTCTTTAAGAAGAGTGTTCCAATGGGCAGGCTGATTGATCCTCTAGATATCGCCAACTCCTTAGTGTATTTGTGTTCAAGTGAAGCATCCATTGTGACAGGTGCAGTTTTAAATGTAGATGGAGGAAGGGGGATTTAACGAGTGACTGCAGTCGATGCTCAAGTACGTGGCTGTTACATTGACGGTAAGTGGGTAGTTCCTAAACAAGATCGATTGATAGATGTAAAAAATCCAGCGGACGGTTCTAGTTTGGCTTATGTCCCAAGGGGAGACAAGGAAGAAATAGACCTCGCCGTAAAAGCTGCCAAAAAAGCCTTTCATTCAAAGGAATGGAGGACGTTTCATCCATACCAGCGAGGGAAATTTCTTTTTCAGGCAGCGGAAGTCATCCGGGAGCATAAAGAAGAATTGGCCCGATTAGAGACATTGGACGTCGGAAAACCACTGAATCAATCCGCTATGGATGTAGAGATTGCGGCCCGTTATTTTGAATACTATGCAGGTATCGCCGATAAAATTTTTGGAGAAACGATTCCAGTGGAACCAGGGATCATCGATTACACGGTCCGTGAACCCATCGGGATAATCGGCCATATTATTCCGTGGAATTATCCATTGCAAATAGCTGCACGAAGCATTGCTGTTTCCATTGCCACTGGCAACGCTGCCATTCTGAAGCCAGCAGAGGATACCCCGTTAACGACGCTTAAGCTAGTGGAATTCATGGAGCCTTTAGGGCTGCCAAAAGGTATTTTAAATGTTGTCACCGGTTACGGCCATGAAGCAGGGTCGGCACTTTCAGGTCATCCTGAAATCAACCATATTACGTTTACAGGTTCAGTCGATACGGGGAAAAGGGTGATGGCATCAGCGGCACAAAATATCGTTCCCGTAACCCTTGAACTTGGTGGAAAATCCCCCAATATTGTCTTTGCAGATTGTCAGGAAGAATTGGGACTGGAGTGGGTGCTGAAGTCGATTGTTCAAAACGCCGGTCAGACTTGTTCTGCCGGGTCCCGTCTAGTTATTGAAAAGTCCATAAAAGAAAAATTCGTCCAGAAGCTTGCGGCAGCCATGGAGAAGCTCTCCATCGGACCCGGAATAGACAATCACGACCTGGGACCCGTGCTCTCCAAAAAGCAATTTGACCGCATCCAAGGTTTTCTTGATCTGGCCAAGAAAGACGGAATCAGGATCCTTACTGGAGGAGAGCGAAGGGAGATAAATGGGTGTGAAGCAGGCTATTATCTTCCGCCAACCATTTTGGATAATGTTCCTGCGGACCATATTCTTGCCCAGGAGGAAATTTTCGGCCCTGTCTTGACCGTTACCACCTTCCAAACAGAAGAAGAAGCTGTCGAAATTGCCAATGGCACACCATATGGACTGGTTGCTGGCGTATGGACGGAAAACGTCGGCCTTGCACACCGAGTTGCTAGCGGGCTCCAATGCGGCCAAGTATTCATCAATCATTACGGGGCAGGTGGCGGTATGGCGCAGCCATTTGGAGGATACAAAAAAAGCGGTTTTGGCCGAGAAAAAGGGTTAGAGGCTTTGCGAAATTATACGCAACTGAAGAATGTAGCTTTGAAATACTAAGGGTGTTACAACCGTAATGGGGATATCAAAGCGGATTTTGATTCCTGAAAATTATAAAAATTGAAAGGAGAATGAAATGGAGCCCCTTATTCGTTTAGAAAATGTTTCGTTTTCCTACAAAATTAATGAACAAACAAAAGTGCCTGTCCTTAGGGATATTGATTTTTCGATTTTCCCTGGAGAATATGTAGCCATTATTGGCCACAATGGATCAGGAAAATCCACTTTATCCAAACACCTTAACGGAATCTTAACCCCGGACATCGGGGATGTCTGGATTCATGGGTATAACACGAAGGATGTCAATCAGAAACGAGCCATTCGTCAAACGGTCGGCACGGTCTTCCAACATCCTGATAACCAAATTGTGGCGACCATCGTGGAGGAGGACGTCGCATTTGGACTAGAGAATATTAACGTTCCAAGAGATGAAATGAAACAGAGAGTCGATGAAGCTTTAGATATCGTCAAAATGTCCCAGTTCCGCCACAGGCCGCCACATCACCTCTCTGGAGGACAGAAGCAAAGGGTAGCGATTGCTGGTGTTTTGGCGATGCGTCCGGAGTGCATTGTGTTTGATGAAGCAACCAGTATGCTCGACAGTTTTGGGCGAAAAGAAGTTCTTCAGGTGATGAGAAAAATGAACGATAAGGGGATGACGATTGTTACCGTCACCCACCATATGTCGGAAGCTGCAGAGGCAGACCGAATTATCGTTATTGAAGGCGGACAGATTGTCATGGACGGCCCAGCGCGGGAAATTTTTAAGCATAAACAGGAATTAGAGCAGCTGCAATTAGAAGTTCCGGCTGTCAGTCAAATGGCTGAGATGATCCACAACCGTTTTGCCGAATTTTCAAAGAATATCATCCAAGAAAGTGAATTCATAGAAGAAGTGGTGAAATTATCTAAAGAGGAGGTGAGCTAATTGGCGGGCAGACCAATCATCGAAATCGAGAATTTGTCTCATACCTATATGAAAGGAACCCCCATGGAACATGTTGCCTTAAAAGGGGCCAACCTTTTTGTGGAAGAAGGGGATTGTGTCGCTATTATTGGCCATACAGGGTCTGGAAAGTCGACCTTGATCCAGCATTTCAATGGACTGATGCGTCCGGAATCCGGAAAGGTCCTTATTGATGGGGAAGATCTGTCAAACAAAAAGGTCAATTTGAAAACGTTGAGACAGAAAGTGGGACTTGTTTTTCAAAACCCGGAGGATCAAATTTTTGAAAAGATCATCGGTGACGATATCGCCTACGGTCCATTCAAACTCGGTCTTCCGCTAAAGGAGGTGAGGGAGCGCGTAAAGTGGGCCATGTCCGTTGTTGGGTTGGATTTCGAGGAAATGATCGACAGACAAACTTTTGCTTTAAGTGGTGGACAGAAACGTAAAGTAGCCTTGGCGGGAATCCTTGCATTAAAGCCAAAAATTTTAGTACTTGATGAACCGACAGCTGGTCTCGATCCACGGTCAAGGAATGAATTGCTGGAAAAAATTAAACGGTTAAACAAGGAAGAAAAATTAACCGTTATTTTCGTGTCCCACAACATGGAGGAGGTCGCACTTCTTGCTGATCGGGTCTATGTGATGGCGGATGGAACTGATGTGTTAAACGGCACCCCTAAAGAAATTTTTACGGATAAAGAAAAACTGCAGCGTTATCAGATCGGCACCCCAGAATCCGTACAGGTTCTTTATAGATTAACTGATCTTGGTTATGAAGTAAAAACGGATGCTTTTTCGATTACAGAAGCAGCCAACGAAATTATCAAGGTTCTTGCCTGCAAGAAGGAGTGTTCTAAGCATGTCCAGCGAATTTGAAATATCCAAACGGATTACCATCGGCCAATATGTACCAACCGGCTCGTTCATCCATCGATTGGATCCGAGAGTAAAAGTCTTTGCTTTTACAATTCTTGTATTGGCGATTGCCCTTAATACGAGTTATATCGGAAACGCTATTGGTCTCGTTCTATCGCTTTATTTATTCTTGGTATCCAAAATCCCGATCCGTTACGGGCTATCGGGCATCATTCCAGCGATCCCATTCATTGTCATTCTGGCTATTTTGCAGCTGCTTTTCCAAGGACAGCTTTTTTCACATGGCAAGGTATATGTGGATTACGGGTTTATCTTAATCACCAGTGAAAGTATACGCTTGGTCGTTGTTTCGGCCGTTCGCTTCGTTGAAATTATCTTCTTAAGTAGTGTTCTTACCTTAGCAACTTCCACAACAGAGTTAACACATTCCATTCAAAGCTTACTGAGTCCTTTAAAGAAAATAAAGTTTCCTGTCCACGAAATCTCCCTGATTACCACTATTGCGATTCGCTTCGTGCCGACCTTTGCCATCGAGATGGAAAAAATGATGAAAGCACAAGCTTCGAGGGGAGCTGACTTTGGTACCGGGGGCTGGTGGAGAATTGTTCAAAGAACAAAAGAAACGTTCCCCATCATTATTCCATTATTTAATATCGCCCTATCAAGGGCGGAAGATCTGATTCTGGCAATGGAATCCCGCTGTTACACACCAGGGGGCGAAAGGAGCTCGTACACCACGTATCGTATAGAAGCAAGGGATTATCTTGCTTTAGTTGCCGGACTTCTATTTGCAATTTTGTTGTTTGTTTATCCTTTTCCTATTTAAAAAACAAGGAGGAATAATGAAATGAAAAAAACATTAACGGTTCGCGATATCGTGATAGCAGGTGTACTGGGTGCGGTAGCGATTCTTTTAGGGGTAACCCGGTTGGGCTATATCCCTGTTCCAACAGCAGCAGGGAATGCAACCATCATGCATATTCCCGCGATTATCGGGGGGATTATGCAGGGACCGGTTGTCGGGCTCATAGTAGGTGCCATATTTGGAATTTCCTCCTTTTTGAATGCAACGGTTCCTTTATTTAAGGATCCATTGGTAGCAATATTACCTCGGTTATTTATTGGGGTGGTCTCATGGCTTGTCTATGTTGGACTCCGCCGCAGGAACGAGTACGTTGCCGTAGCTGTTTCTGCGTTTATCGGGACTTTAACCAATACAGTCCTTGTTTTGGTAATGGCAGTCATCAGAAACTACTTTACTGTAGGTGTTGCCTGGACCGTTGGCATTACCAATGGGATTCCAGAAGCAATAGTAGGGACCATTATTACGTTAGCCGTTGTATTGGCTTGGAAACAAATCGGCAAAAACCAAAAATCGAAGATCTCTAAGGATTTGTAGGATATGCATCATCAAATTACAGATGTGCCTGGAGTAAAAGTAGGCAATAAAGAGAACGTGCTGGCGTTAACCGGTTGTACAGCCATTCTTTTTGAAGAAGGTGCGGTTGCCGGAGTGGACGTGAGAGGGTCCGCTCCCGGAACACGGGAAACCGATCTTCTGAATCCTGTTAATTTAGTGGAAAAAGTGCATGCCATCTGTTTAAGCGGCGGAAGTGCATTTGGATTGGATGCGGCAACAGGCGTGATGCAAATTTTGGAGGAAAAAGGAATTGGTTTGGATGTGGGTGTTGCCAAGGTGCCGATCGTCCCTGCCGCGGTCCTGTTCGATCTTGTTTGCGGCGACCCAAAGGTCAGACCGGATAAAAAGATGGGATATGAAGCAGCAAAAGCGGCAACAGCTGAAAAGTTCAGCACAGGAAATGTTGGGGCGGGGTGTGGAGCTACCGTTGGCAAAATGGCCGGTCCGGACTTTTGCATGAAGGGCGGCCTCGGAAGTGCATCGATCGCCTTGGAAAATGGTCTTGTGATTGGTGCAATTGTGGCTGTCAATCCAGCTGGTGATGTCCGGGATGCTTCCTCTGATAGAATATTAGCTGGACCCTATAAAGATGGCAAGATACTTGATAGCCTCGAGCTTCTTGAACAAAACTATCTTCCCACTATGTCAGCAGGGTCTAATACGACCATTGGAGTGGTCGCGGTGAATGCTGATTTGACCAAAGCGGAGGCCACCAAGGTGGCACAGATGGCTCAGGATGGATATGCCAGAACAATTTTTCCAGCCCATACCATGTTTGATGGCGATACCATTTTTGCTGTTGCCACCGGAGGGTTAAGGGCCCCTGTTGACGTCATTGGCGCCCTGGCTGCAAAGGTCATGGAACGAGCCATCATTGATGCGGTTATGTCAGCTGAAAGTGTGAAAGGAATTATCGCTCATAAAGATTTATTGAAAGACCTTTCTCCGGAGCGGTGATAATGCTTTTATAATAAGGCTCTTTTCTAAAGGATTGTTGCTATTTCTACATTCATAGATCACCGGAAGAAGTGTTAGCAGGTTGCCTATTATTAGCGACCGAACTCTCGGGAAAATCACGAGACCGTAAGCTAATTAACTTTAAGCCCCGAGCGCTTGGAAAAACTACCCGTGCGGTCGCTTATCCTCCTATTGGGTATCAAATATTAGAAAATAAACTTTATTAGTATTTTATCAAAATGTGAAGGAGTGAAACTTTTTGAAATCAGTGATGAGTTGGGATGAATGGGCTAACCTGGATGCCATTGGTCTCGCCGATTTGATACGAGCGGGTCACATTACCCCGCAAGAGGTTGCCCAACAGGTTGCCCTCGCAGTCGATGCCTTAAATCCGGCGATTAGTGCCGTCATCGAGGTCTTCGATGATGCGGTCCATGACCCGATGATTGACGGTACCAATCCAGCCGGGGGGTTTGCCGGCGTACCATTCTTGATGAAGGATTTGGGACCCACAATTAAAGGTCGCCTCCAGGAAATGGGATCCCTGTTGATGCGGGGAAATCGTTCTACTACCGATAGCTACCTAACCCAGCGCATCCGTCAAGCAGGTCTTAACATCATCGGCCGGACGACCACACCAGAGTTTGGGCTATGCAGTTCTGCCGAGAATCCTGACGTCTATGTGACGCGAAACCCTTGGAACCCCGACTTTACCACTTGCGGCTCTTCAGCTGGTACGGCTGCATCTGTAGCAGCGGGAATCGTTCCAATTGGGCATGCCACTGATGGCGGCGGCTCGATTCGCATTCCCGCGGGTGTAAACGGCAACATTGGATTGAAGCCGTCTCGTGGTGTTTTGTCGGTCGCCCCTTACAGTTCGGACTTGATGGGAGTCGTCTCCGTACAGGGCTGCCACACACGCACGATCCGTGACACTGCTGTCTTTGTGGATAATTGCAGGGGGGGAGCACCAGGCGAGTTCATGCCATATTGGATGCCGCCTGAGCCTTATTCGGAGCTCATCCGTAGGGATCCACAAAAACTTCGTATCGCCGTATCCCATGAGTGGGGAGATTACCAGGCCACTCCGCACATTGTAGCTGAGTTAGAGCGTTCGGCTCACTTCCTCGAAGAACTGGGACATCACGTTGAGTGGGTAATTCCGGATATTGACTATCGTGCTGTCTACATGGCTCAAACCGAATGTTATATTATGAATTTTGCGCAAACCATAATCGGTCTGTTGGAGCAAAAAGGTTTAGAACATCCGCCAGCGGACCTGGTTGAACCGATGTGCATTCGTGTTTGGGAAGAAGGCCGTTCCGCCACCTATACGCAACGTGCTAAAATGCAAGGGGTGTTTAACAATACTTCCCGCAAGCTGGCCGCGTTCTTTGAGGACTGGGATATTATCCTTACACCGACGATGGCCCGGCCTACGCCTTTGGTTGGCACAAAGGAGTATCTGACCATCAGTGATAATCCGTCTGTCTATGATTGGTTTGATAATCTCTGGGGCATCTTCTCTTATACTCCGATCGCCAATCTCTGCGGTCTTCCGGGTATCTCATTGCCAATGGCTGTGCTTGAAAACGGGCTGCCGATGGGAATTCACGCGCTCTCAAAGCAAGGGGAAGATGGATTGTTGCTGCAGCTGGGAGCCCAAATCGAACGTGCTCTCAATGGTAAATGGAACCACGGCCGGCGACCGGCTCTACACGTAACATCGATTGATGCAGTGACGAAACAACTATAAGATCCATGGGGACGGTTCTATTGGTAATATAGAATGGCAATACAAAGGCTTTCTTGATCATATTTAGCCATCAGAACCGTCCCCGCGGTTTAAGTGGATTATTCTGCAAAAAAGTCGATCTCTATTAAGTTCTCAGAATAAGATCTGCTGGGTGTTAATTTTTTGAAAGATTGCTCTTGCGTCTGCCATATAAAAGATAAATGACCAATCCCACCACCATCCAAATCACAAAGCGGATCCAAGTAATCGATGGCAGGCTGATAATCAGATAAATAGAAAAGCCAATTCCGATAATCGGGACAAATGGAACAAACGGTGTTTTAAACCTTCTTTCCAAATTCGGCTGTTTAACACGCAGCACCATGATCGATGCACAAATAAGGATAAACGCTGACAGCGTACCGATGTTCACCAATTCAGCGACCTCATTGATGGGCGTTAAACCGGATACAACCGCTGTTACCGCTCCAATAATGAGGGTTGGCCGATAGGGAGTTTTATATTTGCTGTGGACCTTGGCAAACCAGTTAGGAAGCAATCCATCGCGGCTCATCGCGAACCAAATGCGTGAACCGGCGAGCATAAAGGAAAACAGGACCGATAAGATTCCGGCAATGGCGGCAGCAGAAATAATCAAAGTGATCCAATTTAAACCTGCTTGGCTAAAAGCCTTCGCAATCGGTGCGGCATTATTTAATGTTTCATAGGGGGCCATTACGGTAATCACGAGAGACATGCCTATATAAAGGCAGAGAGCAATCGCCAAGGAAAAGACTACCGCACGGGGCAGGTCCCGCTGCGGATTTTTCGATTCCTCCGCCGCTGTGGTCAAGGTGTCATAGCCGAATACGGCGAAAAATACGAGCGCAGCACCACCCATCACGCCATGAAAACCAAATGGCATAAACGGGTGCCAATTGGCGGAATTTACATAAAAGCTGCCCACTGCAATGACCACTATCACGATGGATAATTTAATGATGACCATCAGGTTGTTGAATCGTGCTCCCCATTTCATCCCAATGGTAAGCAGCCCGGCAATCGCCAAACTGATGATCATTGCAATCAGGTCGACTTTATGGCCGGCACCTGTCCCTGGAGCCCCCTGTGCCCACAAGGGGAGATGGATCCCAATTTGGTGCAATATTTCTTGCATATACCCTGACCATCCAATCGCTACTACTGCGATGACCAGGGTATATTCAAGCAATAAATCCCACCCAATCAGCCAAGCTGCACCTTCACCCAGAACCGCATAGCTATAGGTATAAGCGCTGCCTGCAACCGGAATCAACCCAGCGAATTCCGCATAGCACAATGCCGCTGCCGCGCTGGCAAGACCTGCAATCATAAACGATAGGATAACGGCTGGTCCTGCTTGTTCTGCCGCTGCCACTCCTGTCAGTACGAAAATTCCTACACCAATGATTCCTCCTAACCCGATGGCGGTCAGCTGCCATAATCCTAAGACACGTTGCAGACCTGCACTACTTGTGCCTTCCTTTTGTAACTGGCTAATGGACTTCCTTCTCAGAAAAGTTTTCATCGATGTCCTCCATTTCTACCTTAAAAGTAACAACCTATTTTTTTGTATGAGGTTTTAAGGTTACTAAAAAAGCTATGATGAAAATATGGAGATATACAAAGATTGCTTATTGCTAATCTGATTGAAATAAATGATATGAACTTACAAAAATATTTTTACGAATACGTCACATTTGAAATGGGAGGCCGTATTCAATAAAAACTTGAGTTTCTTTAGCGATTAAGGGTGCAGGGCACCCGGAATTCTCCTGCCGGAAATGATCCCGCGCTGGCATGGTCTTGAAGCCAATCCTATTGTGACGGCACAAAGAAGCAGAAAACCGCTGCGGAAAACTCCATACTAACATTAGCTTGAGCTGCTTTCTTTAATGAAACTCCCGTAATATGTAAGGCCGTTCCGTTCACATCGTAGTCTGCAGATTTTCCATTTACTTTGATATTGGATACATCGATCCCGCCGCCATTGCTTGTGAACATGTCAGCATTGCCCCATAAATTAAAGTACAATTCTTTTATTGGCGGGTGTTTGGGTGTTGGCCGAAACATGCTTTTTGGAAGCTTCAGTCCCGTTAGACGGCAATGATTGTGCCGAAACTACGGTTGGAATCACTAAGCACCTGCGATTGCCAAGGACGTTACCATCCTTGAAGATTTTTTCCTTTTCATAGGTTTTCCCCCTTTGTTTTATTACTCTATTAATTTTCATAAAATAGGGTGGAATTAATTGGTAAAATATTCCTGAATTTAATTAGAAATTTCCACGATCATCTAGGGGCTTAGGATAAACAAAAATCTAATTACCGGCAAAAAGCTGCCAAGTACCTTGCAGAAATGGCAAGGTGCCTGACAGCTTTTTAAAGTCTGGTATATTTGTATTTTCTCACTAACAGCATATTATTGGCTGCGTGCGCTCCAATCGTCAATTCGGTGCTGTTCGTTTTTGAGGTGATACTCTATTGGTTAAATTAGTCAATGACATTAAGTGATGATGCAAATAATGACTTAACATATGACCTTCAGACACTATGGAATATGACTTTTCTGGATTACTCTTTAGGGGTAAAGAAAAATATCTTAAAGGCAGGGAAATATATGAAAAAATATGGGATTTTATCATTGATGCTTATCTGTTTATTGACGGGTTGTTCCGTTGAGATTGATACTGGGTCTTTAAAAGAAGAACAGCTTGCCACAGCCGCCGAAGAGCTAGGGCTGTCCTTTGAAGAGACGAAAGAAACAATGGAGCTGCTTAAGGATCAAGAAACACTAACAGCTGAAGATCAAAAATTGATCGTTAAGAACTTGGAACAATTAATAGAGGAAATCGAACAATTTAAAGATGAGGACGGCACCCTAATTGGTAAAGCGGCAAAAAAACTAGCGATGAACCAGCTGAACAAAAAAGAAAAAATTCTGTTAAACATTCGGGAAAAGGCAGAAAATGAAACAGCAGATATTTCTGATATAAAAAAAATCATGAACACTGTTTCAGATGATTTTGAATTCAGTTTATTTGGCAGTTAAGTTAGGCGCCGTGGAGCATTTCAGAAAATAAATAGCAGGATGCTGCCGCATAACTGCGATTTGATGACTTTAGGAGCTTGGAAAACTAGTCCAAGTTCTTTTTTAGGAGGAAAAAATGAATGACGTTATTAAAAGCACTTTTATATCATTTTTTAAATTTGGGGGCATTTTATCTGATGCTGCCCATTATTTTTATAATGGCTGTGATCTATCTCTTCAGGAAGAAAAGGAAATCTTAATGTAAGTGCATCGTTTCTATTTTCTTCCTCCATTAAATCTTTTTTCCAAGGAGAATCAATTTATGTTATTTTGATAGAGAGAAAAAAATAACTAAAATGAAAGAAGCTGATTTTAGGTGCAGCTAGCTTTGGATCAAAGAAAATGGTATTGGCTGGATACGATCTTGTTCTTGTTTCGTACTTTATGGATATTTTACAATGCTTATTCATTCTTAAGTATCTCAAATGGTTTGATATTTAAATGGATATTATTTTTCGCTTTTATGGCCATTTACCTTGTGCCGTTATTATTTTATCGGCCGGGCTCCATAAATGTACTTCATTATTATTTAGCAGAATGGTTGTTAACTAGCTGCATGTTTCTTTTTCTGATGTACCGCTATCATTCCATAGATGTTTATAATTTCATTTTTTTGCCCAGTATCATGATCGGGTATGCCGCCCAACTCAGACCATTGATATGGATAGCGCCATTATTGAGCTTGCTGAATTTTGTTATTGGCACATGGGCAGGGGATCAGTTTACAGAAAACTTCCTTGATGTTTTCATTTATACAACCTTTTGCTATTTGATCGGGTTTTGCTTAGGAAGAGTAACAGTCGTCAATAATAAGGAGAAAAAATTAATCGAATCGATCCAAGAAAAAAATAAAATGTTAGAACAATATTCTAGAATAATTGAAGAACTGACGATTGTAGAAGAAAGAAACCGAATTTCACAAGAGTTAGATCATACAGTGGATCACATCTTAACATCGGTTGTCACGAATTTGGATGAGCTTCCTTCCTTTATGAAAACAAACCGGGAAGGAGCAGAAAACGTCATTAAGGAAATTTCGGAGCTTGCCAGGGAAGGATTATATGATGTTAGAAAAACCATTCATCAAATGTCGCCTATTGAAAATCGTCAGACTTTGATTCAATCTTTTCATGAAGTAATGGAAGATTTTTTAAAGAATACGGAAACACAAGTTGATTTTCAGATAAGAGGTTCTGAAAGAGTTCCTGGAGAGAGAATCAAATATACATTAATTCGCTGTTTACAGGAAGGACTGACAAATGCAATCAGACACGGGCAGGCAGCGGAAATAAAAGTTAAGCTTTCGTTTGAAGAGGAGGCAATCCGCCTTTTCATTCAGGATAATGGGCTTGGCTTTGATCCACATAATCTTGGCTTCGGTTTACAGACCATAAAGGAAAGAATCCATTCACTTGGCGGGACGTTTGCAATTGAATCAAAGGTGAATAGTGGTACCAAAATAGGGTGCTCCGTTCCTTTAGCAAAATAGCAGATTGAAGTTTCTGGCAGCGTTTGCTTGAAAGAGGGGAGAAGGTGATAGGGTGGGGATGAGCTTAGATCAAAGAAAATGGAATTGGTTGGATACTTTACTTTTTTTTATGAGAACGCTTTGGATTTTTTATAATGCCAGTTGGGTCTTGAGTGCGACGATGGATACAACAAATAAATGGATCCTATTTGCTTGGTTTGTCCTGATTTACTTAGCCCCGCTGGTCATTTATCGGCCAGGTTATATGAATCTGGTAGTTTTTTTTATGATAGATACGGTGTTGTCGGGGAGTATGTTCTTGTTCATGATAAACCATTACCATATAATGGGTGTATATGATTTCCTGTATGTGCCTTTTATTATGACTGCTTATGCCTGTCAACGGAAGCCGTTCATCTGGATTGGCATGGTGGCAAGTTTTTTCATTTTCCTAGCTGGAACCTGGTTAGGGGGCCAATTTAATGAACAGCTCCCGGCTGTATTCATTAATACGTCTCTATTCTATGTGATTGGGTTCTGCCTAGGGAGGATTACGTCAGCCAACCATGATATGAAAAGATTAGCAGCCTCCATTCAAGAGAAAAATAAAGCACTGGATCAATACTCTAGGAAAATCGAAGAACTTACCATCATGGAAGAAAGGAATCGGGTATCACAAGACTTGCATGACACGGTTGGCCATATTTTCACATCTGTTATCACTAGTTTGGATGCACTGCCTTTCCTCATGAATGCAAGTATGGAAGAGGCTGAAAACACCATAAAGGAAGTTTGTGATCTTGCCAGAAAGGGATTGGATGATGTAAGACAAACCATCCATCAGATAACCCCATCTGAACCACAGCAGCCTTTATCCCATTCCTTTCATCAGATCATTGATGAGTTTATCAAGCATACAGGAACGAACGTTGTTTTTCAAATGGAAGGAACCGAAAGAGAATTGGAAAAGGGGATGAAGAATACCCTTATTCGCTGCTTGCAAGAAGGGTTAACGAATGCAAAAAGACATGGCCAGGCCACTCAAATAGTTGTTAAAACGTGCTATGATAAGGAATTTTTTATGCTGCAAATCAAAGATAATGGGGTGGGAACCGACTCCGTTCAGCCTGGTTTTGGATTACAGACCATGAAGGACCGATTAATCTCAGTAAATGGTTCATTGACGATTAGATCTAAAGTAAATGAAGGAATGGAAATTCATTGTTTGATTCCTCTTGGGAAGGAAGTGGCAAATAAATGATCAGAACCATCATTGTGGAGGACCAGGAACTGATACGCAAGAGTCTAAAGATCCTTTTAGAGAGCATGTCCGACATCAAGATCATCGGTATGGCTTCGAATGGAGAAGAAGCTATTGAATTATGTGAAAAAGAAAATCCCGAAGTTGTCCTTATGGATATTCAAATGCCTGTGATGGATGGAGTAAAGGCGACAGAGGAAATAAAAAAACGCATGCCGCATATTAAAGTGATTATTTTGACTACCTTTCAAGACATTACATATGTGTTGAATGCCTTAAATGCTGGTGCTGAGGGCTATATTTTAAAAGCAGTCAATCCGCAATTTTTAATAAATGGAATAAAGATGGTTTATCATGGCGGGTCCCTAATCCCGCAAGAGTTAGCAAAAGAAGTTTTTCAATCGCTCCATGCTGTTGCGGTAAAAGAAGGGGCAGGAGTCACCACTTCAACCGTGTTGAACACTTATGATTTAAATAAACAGGAATTAAAGGTTTTAAAATATGTAGCCCAAGGACTCTCCAATAAGGCAATCGCTGAAAGAATGTATTTATCCTTGGGCACTGTCAAAAACTATATTTCCAATATTTATTCTAAATTAGATGTCAAGAATCGGACATCCGCCATCACGAAAGCCATCGATGAAAAGATCATTAAGTGATATTTAGTTTTCTGCCAAAATTCATAATCAAAAGAGGGTGTCCCTAAAAATTTAGGGGCATCCTCTTTTTTTGATTTGGTCACGTCCCAAAGTAATTTTTCGATAAAAGAAGGTTGTGACTTTATTTATCCGCATGTCACTTATGGCTATTACCTTTTATAGCTAGAATGGGAACTGTAAAAAATTGAAAAGGATGATGAAAATGAAAAAAGGGTTTATTCAGATCGCGAGTATATGTGTCATCAATTTTGTTCTCAATTATTTATTGCTTTTCCCGTTAGGCTTGTTTAAGTATCTCGACACACCTGACCTAAAAATGTTTGGGTTAATGGGAGTGGTAGTTAGTGGAATTCCAGCGTTAACCACCATTTTATTCTATAAATTAGTGGATCGAAAACCAGTCCGCTCGATTGGTTTTACGTTAGTTCGCAAGGATTTCTTGTTCTCGGTTGCTGCCATTTTGACAACATTGACGATTTTCGCATTGGTTGTGGTTTTCGCCGCTAATCAAGGAATCATATCACCCGAACTGAACATGGAGGCATTTTCTAAACTAGACTTTTATCTTTCTTTTTTATTGGTCATGGTTTCTTGGCTGGCAGCCGCTTTTTATGAGGAGTTCTTATTTAGAGGATACTTTGTTGCCAATTTAAACTTCCTTTCAACCAAGAAGTTGTATGTCATGACGAGTTTGATATTTATGATTTTTCATATTTTCAAAGGGTATGATCTGCTGAGTAACATCATTTTAATGGGGATGAGCTGCGTATTCTTAACAATCTATTTAAAGAGCGGTTCGCTGCTTCCAAGTACGTTTACTCATTTTATTTTCAACTTCACAAATACCCATCTCATCGGAAACAGTGATATTGCCATTCTAAAATATTCAGGAGATTTAGGTATATACAATTTGATCAGTATTATTGCCTTTTCTCTTTGCATGATTATTTTGACAAAAATATTTTATAGAAAAAAGACCGGTAAAGTCATCACAAATCGTCAAGTCTATTCGTCATAAAGGAGCACTAAAATAGCAAGCAGACTCTTCTGTCGACTGTCATTTGGCATATCTGGTACCATTCTATTCCTTCGGGAATCTGCAATAGTTAACTAGTTAATGACAGTCTAACATCCTTTCTAGGAAACTTAAGATAAAGGGAACTTGACAGTATGTTTCATAAATAGTAACATTTAGTACGTGATAATAATAAATGATTTCTTTAAAAGCAGAACCTTTAGCAGAAAGTTAATAGCTCCTATTGACTTGATGAAAAAGGAACCCTTTTGAAACTAGAAATCTTATCTAATTGCATTCTTAAATTACATACGATAAAGGTAGACTATTTAAAAGCCCGATGTGGCAGTTAAAGGTAAACCGGCAATCTTCAAAGCTTAATGGTTTTAACAGGACCATTAACTTTAGAGTTGCCGGTTTTTTTGTTTTTACCAACCACAAAGATTCATAGTTTGAAAATCTATGGGGGAGAGATAGAATGTCCCATTATCTTGAGTTCATTTCATTGCCAGCTGCATTTTTAACCGTTCTTGCCGTATCTATGGCAAGCGCCATTTTATTCCTTTTCAAAAAGGTTCCCTTATCTTTTGTTCGGTATCACATTGGCATCATTTCGCTGCCTCCAATTGTCGCCTTATGCGGGGTACTCTCAAGCAATCGAAGTGTGATGGCGGGCCCTTGGCGATTTGACCCGCTGTCTTGGCTCCTGGCCCTTTTCGTTCTAACAATCGGATTGATTGTGCAGCGCTATTCTGTCCGTTATTTATTCGGTGACCGTTTTTACCGAAAATATTTTACATTATTGACGCTCACGACATTTGCTGACACCCTTACCTGGCTATCTAACGATCTTCGCCTTTTGTTGGCCTGTTGGGGAGTGACCCTTTTGGGACTTACTTGGCTTATCCGATTAAATAAGGAGTGGGCGGCAGCCAGAAAGGCAGCTGCGTTTACAGGGCAGCAATTTTTAATCAGTTGGCTGATCCTGCTGGCGGCTGTCATTTGGATTGCACAAGCGGCAGGAGAGTGGCAGCTCTCACTCGTTCTTGAAAAAAACAATCTTGCTCAACTTGCTTCATGGGAGAGAACCGGTATGAACCTCTTATTGATTGTCTCGATGATGATTCCGGCTGCCCAGTTTCCTTTCCAACGTTGGCTGTTGGACTCGGTAGTGGCTCCGACGCCTGTTTCAGCCGTCATGCATGCCGGTATCGTTAATGCAGGGGGACTTATGTTTACTCGTTTTGCACCGCTTATTAGCGGTGAGGCTGTACAGATGATATTGGTCATTTTGTCTGGCTTTTCCATCCTGCTGGGGACTGGGATGATGCTGGTCCATGTCGACTATAAACGGCAGCTGGTCGGCTCCACCATTGCCCAAATGGGATTTATGTTGATTCAGTGTGCCTTAGGAGCCTATATAGCAGCGATTATTCATGCCCTCTTGCATGGATTGTTTAAAGCGAGCTTATTCCTGCAGGCTGGATCCGCCATCCAGTACAGGGAGACAGCTGCCTTCAAGGATCGTCGATTTCCCTATTTGTGGGTGATCATAGGAGGGATGCTGGGCCTTGCTGCCGGTATTGGCTATTGGCTCGCCTCTGGCGGAGAGGGCTATCCCATCATCAGCACCCTCATCTTAGCTTGGTCCGTCCTATTCGCATGGAGTGGACTGGTTGCCTTTGGAAGCGGCAGAATTGGCAGATTAGCAGGCTTGGCCATCCTAGGCGGAGCAGCATTCATGTTTAAATTCATCCATATAGCTATAGACAGTCTGCTGCATGAAACGGTTCTATCTGGCAACCAGCCGCCTGCACCTGGTCTCATCTGGGTCCTGGTTATCTTGCTGGGGGGCAGCGCCATTGGATTCTGTCTGGCACCAAAGCGGCCCTCAAAAGTATTTACAGTCCTTTATCTTTGGCTGGTCTATTTGGGTGAGCCACACAAGGATGCAGTGGAAAGCCATCCAACCTATTTGTCAAAATCCTTGTCCTATAGGAGGTCATTAAGATGACAACGACATTAGCTGAAACCTTGATTTGGGAAAAAGCTGTTGAAGAGCTGGATCTTCAGGATTTAGTAAAAGCAGCCAGCAGCGTCATTGCACCGCTTGGCCCGATTCGCCAGTTTGCGGCGCGCAGTCCCTGGTCAGGATTGGAACAGGAAACCTTTGAACAGATTGCACGCCAGTTTAAAGATTTATGTGATATCGAGCTATTTCCGAATGAATCAGTCTTGCAATCGGCACGGAATCGAGGAGAAATCGATGGAAAATTTTTAGATGAAGGGCTGCAGAATTGGCTTGGGCAGCATTCTTTTGAACTGCCGCGAACAGCGGTGGAGCCCTTTTGCCGGGCAGCACTTATGGAAAACCCGCCGCCGAATGATTTGATCACACTTCCTGATGTGAAAAGATTGGCAAATAAATTGAGTGGCTTGAAGTCCCATCTAAAGGCAAGACCATCCGTGAAACCCGTTTGCCAGCGTTTCGAACAAATCGGCGGCGAGTGGGCATTAAAGGATCTTAACCGCCACATGATTAAATGGTGCAAATTGTTTCTGGATGAATCCCAGGCCGTTTGGCCGATGCCTAATCGCGAAAATGGTTTCTATCAGGCATGGCGGCAGCTGGCTTCCTTAGACCCAGCTTTAAAGCTAGAGGCACGTACACAGATAAAAAATTTGCCGAATGAAGCGGACATGGCTTTAAAAGCGGCATTATCTCAATTAGAAATTTCCCATTCAGAGACACGAGAATATCTTGAAGCTCATTTGCTAGCCCTGCCAGGATGGGCAGGGATGATGCTGTGGCGTACGGAGCAGCAGACAAAGAATCGCTCCTTGCTGATGGACTACTTGGCAGTTAGGATTTCAATGGAGCTGGTATTGTTGAAGCCTTTTCTCCCTTTGCCCAAACAAAGAAGAGAAGAGCAAGAGCTTTTAGAACCATTCATTGCAGCCTGGCTCCATTGGGGGAACCTCCCGATAAATGGATGGTATCAATTGCCTGCTGCGGAACAAAAAGCACGTTTGAATCTTGCCTGGCAGTTTGATAAGATGGTCCGCAATCGACTATGGCTCGAAGCATGGGAAAAAACATATGAAAAACAATTAAGGGAAAAAATCGTTTTGGTGCAGCAGCTGGCCGCTGAGCCTAAAATGCCTTCTATTGCACAATTCGTTTTTTGCATCGATGTGCGCTCAGAGCCATTCCGCCGAAAATTGGAGCAGATAGGCGGTTTTGAAACCTTTGGGGCAGCAGGGTTCTTTGGTTTGCCGATTGAAACCTGCAAACTCGATCATCACCATAGCCATCCTTCCTTGCCAGTCATGTCGAAACCACAATTCAAGGTAATGGAATACTTGCCTGATTTCCAATACAAATCCTTTCACGAACGGCTGCAGACAGTCCATTCATTGAAGGGCACCTTCAAAACGATGAAACACAACCTGCTGGCGAGTCTTTTGCTCCCGGAGGTAAGCGGACCCTGGCTGAGCATGCAGACATTGGCACGGACCTTTTTGCCAAGAGGTGCCGGCCGTACGTTCAGGAAGCTGATTGATACATGGATGATGAAGCCTGATGTGGAACTATCGCTTGACCGAACGGAGCATCCTGAAACAGAATTGCCGATCGGTTTTTCAGAGGATGAGAAAATCCAATATGCAAAGCAGGCTTTAAAGACGATTGGACTCACCGATCATTTCGCACCTTTCGTAGTGATCTGCGGGCATGGTAGCCGCAGCGTTAATAACCCGTATGCAGCCTCCATCGATTGCGGGGCATGCGGCGGGGCCTCAAGCGCCTTTAATGCACGTGTCCTGGCTGAATTATGCAATCTTCCCCATGTACGGCTGGCACTTAAAGCAGAGGGGATTTTGATTCCGGAAGACACCGTTTTTGCGGCGGCAGAGCATATTACTACGCTGGATGAACTGCATTGGGTGTATTTGCCAAAGCTCTCGGATCAGGCTGAGGAAGCCTTGACCCGCATTCAGGCCGTGCTGCCAAAGGTGAGTGAAGAGGCTAACACCGAGCGGATTTCGAAATTGCCCAATCTCAAAACCAAAATTAAGCATCCTAAAATGGAAGCACAGCGTCTTTCAGAGGACTGGAGTGAGATCCGTCCGGAATGGGGGCTGGCAGGGAATGCGGCGTTTATCATCGGGGAACGAAGTTTGACAGAGGCGTGCGATCTGGAGGGTAGAGTTTTTCTCCATAATTACAACTGGATAAAGGATAAAAATGGCGCTCTGCTCGCTGGAATAATCGCAGGGCCGGCAACGGTTTCTCAATGGATAAACCTGCAATATTACGCCTCTTCGGTAGCGCCTCATTTTTATGGCAGCGGCAATAAAGCAACACAGACCGTGACGGCCGGAATCGGAGTGATGCAGGGGAATGGCAGTGATTTATTAACGGGACTCCCATGGCAGTCGGTCATGCAATCGGATCACACACTCTATCATGCACCCATCAGACTGTTGGTGGTCATCCAAGCGCCAACAGAGTATGTAGAACGGCTGTTGAATCAGGATCCGGCCTTTAAACAAAAGGTCCAAAACGGGTGGCTTCGGCTTGCATCCATTGATCCGGAAGGAAATTGGAAAAGCTGGCCGTAACGAGCTCCCGATGCAGCAAATAATTTTTGCTGGTACTATAATTGGGTAAAAAGGAATAGAGCCAGTTTATTGTAGAGAAGGGATAGAACCAATATGGAGAAGTCAAAAGGCGCGCTTGAGGCTGAAATTAGCAAAACATTAACGCATTGGGAAAAAAATTATCTGGGCCGCGGGTCCGTTTCCGTTAAGACGGATATTTTACGGGACATGATCATCGTTACATTGTGCGGCATATTAACCCCTGCTGAATATGCCTTATGCAGGGATAAAGAGGGGCTGTTATCGATAAAAACAACGCGAAACAGCTTGGTGGAATCAGGTCAGGAAGAATTAAAGCAAATAATCCTTTCCATCACAGGCGAGGAAGTCATCAGTTTTCATACCGATTTAAGCACTCAAACCGGTGAAAGAGTCATGGTCTTTAAACTCTCAGGAGATTTGCAGAAAAAATTTTCTTAACAACTGGAAGAGTCCGATTGAGAACGGAATTCAATTCAAAAATGGAGTGAACGTAATGAATAGGGACGAAAAGAAAAAAGTACTGCTGGTGATGGGAATGGAGCAAAGTCCGGAGAACATTATGAAAAAGCTGGGCATTCTTCATCACGATCAACTATTAGTCTTGCAATCTTATGGACCAGAATTT
Organism: Neobacillus muris; assembly: GCF_943193175.1. Taxonomy (GTDB): domain Bacteria; phylum Bacillota; class Bacilli; order Bacillales; family Cytobacillaceae; genus Neobacillus; species Neobacillus muris. The sequence goes on along the minus strand of NZ_CALPDF010000008.1, from coordinate 64,884 downwards.
TCCCCTTTCAGTGATATCATGCGGGACATCATCCTGGCTGTTTACCGGGAAAAGGTGGAAGAAATATTCGTTGCTGTTCCAAAAGAGAAGCGAAAGACCCCAAGAGAGACTCTTAATCAAATCTATGGCAATAAAGAATTGCAAGAGAAAATTCAAACGTTGGATTATCTGTTTAAAAATAGCATGCCAGTGTACCCGAAAAGCAGCATAAGAGAATGGCTGGAGGGCAACGAAGCCTCAGATGCCAGAAGGCAAACTAGTGCAGAGGTCATTCGAAACCATCCGTTGATGCCTTCGAACGTAAAAGTGACAGAATTAAAAATCGAAAATCAATCAAAATTGGCCGTTCTTTGAGAAATGCTCTAAATGCTCTGGTGCCGGAGAAGGTAAAGTTTATCCTTAGGAATTTCTAAAACGGCCAAAATGTATCGACAAATCAAATAAAAAATTGTAGAATCGTTTTATATGTTCATATAACTCAATAAGAAATCCGCTGAACGGCGGTAGAGGTTCTAGCTACCCTCTTTAAAAAACTAAGGAAAAACAGGTCTGCTTTCTTTAGTAGGCCTGTTTTTTCTGTTTACAAAGGAGATATTCAACATGAAACAAGAAAAAGCGGTTGTCGTATTCAGCGGCGGTCAGGACAGCACTACCTGCTTATTTTGGGCACTTAAGCAATTTGCCGAAGTCGAAGCAGTGACCTTTAATTACAATCAAAGGCACAGCCTGGAAATCGAATGTGCCAAAAATATTGCCAAAGAACTTGGCATCAGACACCACATTTTAGACATGTCGTTATTAAACCAGCTGGCTCCGAATGCCTTAACCCGTGATGACATCGAGGTGAAAAAAGGAGCGGAAGGAGAACTGCCCTCAACGTTTGTTCCAGGACGAAATCTGCTGTTCATCTCATTTGCAGGTGTTTTGGCCAGCCAAATAGGTGCCAAACATATCGTGACAGGCGTTTGTGAAACAGACTTCAGCGGCTATCCGGATTGCCGTGATATTTTTATCAAATCGTTAAATGTCACATTAAACCTGTCGATGGACAAGGAATTTGTCATTCACACACCGTTAATGTGGCTGAATAAAGCGGAAACCTGGCAAATGGCCGATGAACTGAACGCATTAGATTTTGTCAGAGAAAAAACCTTAACTTGTTATAACGGGATCATTGCCGATGGCTGCGGTGAATGCCCTGCTTGTCATTTAAGAAAACGCGGCCTTGATCAATATTTAAGATTAAGAGAGGAGTTATAAACCCATGTACGGCTTTCGAATCGTGGACAAACTCCAAAAAATCGACGAAGATATCAATCGCAGCCAGCTTAAATACCATAACAAACGCGTCCTCGTGAGCAAGGAATTCACGTTTGATGCGGCCCATCATTTGCATTGCTATGGGGGCAAATGCAAAAACCTCCATGGCCACACGTATAAAGTAATTTTTGGAATCAGCGGTTATGTGGATGACCGCGGTTTAATGATCGATTTTGGTGAAATTAAAGAGATCTGGAAAAATGAAATTGAAATTTTTCTTGATCATCGATATTTAAATGAAACCCTGCCGCCGATGAATACAACAGCTGAAAACATGGTGGTCTGGATCTATGAGAAGATGCAGGAATCCTTGCAAAATGAGGAAAAGCAGCAGCCATACAACGGTGCACGCGTAGAGTTTGTTCGTTTATACGAAACGCCAACCAGCTATGCCGAAGCAAGACGGGAGTGGATGGAAGTTGAGTAAAATACCAGTGATGGAAATATTTGGACCAACAATCCAAGGGGAAGGAATGGTAATCGGGCAAAAAACCATGTTTGTCCGGACTGCCGGCTGTGACTATTCATGCTCATGGTGCGATTCTTCTTTTACGTGGGACGGTTCAGGAAAAGATTTGATTAAGCAAATGAATGCAGAAGAAATCTGGCAGGAACTTGTTTCACTAGGAGGAGATGGATTTTCTTTTGTTACTATCTCTGGCGGGAATCCTGCATTAATCAAAAATCTTCGTTGCTTGATTGATCTTTTAAAAGAAAAAAATATTAAAACTGGATTAGAAACGCAGGGAAGCAAATGGCAGGATTGGTTTTTGGAGATTGATGAATTAACCATTTCCCCAAAGGCACCAAGCTCTGGGATGATGACGGATCTTACCGTTTTAGACCGAATCGTTGACAGGCTCAAGGAAACGGACCCCTCTCATCATGTAAGCTTGAAGGTTGTGGTATTTGACGATCAAGACTATCAATATGCCAAAACCATTCATTTGCGTTATCCCGATGTTCCGTTTTTCCTGCAAGCCGGCAATGATGACAGCAAAACGACTGATAATCAGCAATTGCTGCAGCAGCTGCTTTCTAAGTATGAATGGCTTATCAATAAAGCCATGCAGGATCATGATTTGAACAATATCAAAATACTGCCTCAGCTGCATACCTTTATCTGGGGAAATAAGCGGGGAGTGTAAAAAATGTTGGGCAGCCAACATTTTTTTTTTTTGGGGGGAAAATGATGTCTAATTCCACACAATACCGCTATTTTCGAACCCCGGGTTACCATTTGATGGCTAGGTGAGAAAGGATGTCACTCGAGAACGTATCCTCCCATATCGTTTTAGGTGCGCCATATTTTAAATAGAATGAATGAAGAATATCAGACGTATAATTTTCTAAAAAACAAATCTTTTTCTCTTTTTGTATTGAAATATTAGAAATCATTCCCTATAATTAAGACAATTTTTAAATATTTGTAATATTAAAATAGTGTTAAAGTATTATGCATGATTATCAGATGTCAGGAACTGAAGCAGGACAATTCTTCGGAAAGCATGATGAAGGGATATCCTTCTAGTGCCTGGAAACATAAACTGGAGTATCGGAGAACAGATTCAATCCAATCAGCAAGTACTGCATGAAATATAGAAGGGGATGTGTGAAGTGGGGATACAAACGCAAACTTTAAATCAAACCTTTATGAAAAAAATCTATGAAACGTTTCAATACCTTCATCAAAACCCAGAACTCAGTTGGGAAGAGAAAGAGACGACGAAATATGTGGCACAAATCCTAAAAGATGCAGGATGCCTGCGAGTCACCACCTTTGATGATTGCACCGGTGTCATCGGTGATATCGGAAACTTTAGCGGCAATCGGCCCGTTATTGCCATCCGTGCGGATATGGATGCTTTGTTCCAAGAAGTGCATGGAAAAATGCAAGCCAATCACTCATGCGGACACGATGCTCATATGACCATGGTATTAGGCGTATTATGGAGCCTTCATCAAAATGAAGAATTGAAAAAGCAAATCGGTGTCCGGTTTATTTTCCAGCCAGCAGAAGAAGTGGGAGCAGGTGCGTTAAAAATGGTCGAAAAGGGAGTTGTGGATGACGTTGATTACTTATATGGCATTCACCTCCGTCCAATAGAGGAAATGCGGACTGGTTTTGCTTCACCTTCGATTGTCCACAGTGCAACCCGGTCCATAGAGTTTGAGATTAATGGGGAGGATGCGCATGGCGCCCGGCCTCATTTAACCCATAATGCCATTGAAATTGGCACCTATTTGATCAATACGATTCATTCCTTGTATTTTAACCCCAATATTCCACACTCTGCGAAGGTAACCCGGTTTATCGCAGGTGGTAAAAATACGAATATTATTCCTGGAAAAGCGTCATTGGCCATTGATATGAGAGCCCAAACAAACCAACTTATGGATGAAATGCATAAGCAGGTTCTTCAGATTATTGAACATGCAAAAGACATTTACCAAACAGATATTGAGATTACCAATGATTATGGAATTGTGGCAGCGGAGTCAAGTGAAGGGGCCGAGGAATTGGCGGCGAAGGCGATTGAAACGGTTTTAGGGGAAGATAAATTAGCACCGGCCGTTATCACTTCAGGGGGCGACGATTTTCACTTTTATAAAGTGAATAAGCCTCAGTTAAAAGCAACTATGATCGGATTAGGATGTGATTTGCAGCCAGGTCTTCATCATCCTTACATGCATTTTGAAGTTGACTCATTGTTTAATGGAATCAACATTTTTAATGAAATATTGCTTCTTCATGGTGAAGAGGTGTAAGGACATGCAGACGGTCAGGTTCGAAAAACTAAAACTCAATAATGGTAACAGTCAGCCAGGAGGGTAAACCCGACTATTATCCTAAATCATGCGGATAAAAATGAATTGGCAGTCCATTTTGGGCTGTTTTTGTTTTGTACAATCCCTTGTTCATGATAACGGAACCACAGCGTCATTATGCTGCAGACAGAATAAGCCACTTCAAGAAAATAGAGTCTGCATCTTCTGAAAAAGTTCAGGATGCTTCAACAGTTATAATTACAACGATACAACGGGACACTGTAGAATTTCGATTTTTTAATGTCAGATTTTCTAACCAGCATTTTCGGAAAAGTGAGAATTTTACTTGCTGAATTCTTTTTTTTAATATATTATATTTTCAAATATTCATTTATAGTTGACTGTTAACAGTTAGTGAAAGTCTAAAATAGGATGTTTACTAATACAGTTGGCTTTTAAAGCCGAAAACTTTTAGAAGTCTGGTTTATATTGGTTCATGACTTCTTAAGGAATGAATCGGTTGATGATGTCAGTGCGATTTATGCAATGTTTGGTATGATAAATATAGTGTTAGATGGATTCAACTGTTAGGAACGGACATCAAGGCAGCCTCAATACCTTGAAAGGGGATACTATGAAAGAATGTTATTAAATCATCAAACCTTATCAGATAGTGTAGCAAGTATAATACGAAAAATGATTTTTAATGGCACCCTTAAACCCGGTGAAAGAATTAATCAGGTCCAATTAGCTGAGAAAATGGATATATCAAGAGGTCCAATTCGGGAGGCGTTAAGACTTCTTCAGAATGAAGGGTTGATAAAGCATGAAACTAACAAAGGTACCTTTGTTACCACGTTATCTCGGCAGGATCAAGTTGAAATTTATACATTGAGGGCTTTACTTGAAGGCGAGGCTGCTAAACTGGCTTCAAAACAGTTAACGCCATCCGACTATCATGAACTCGAAGAATTAGTGGAAAGCTTTCGTAAATTCACCTTAGAAGAGGACTTAGAGAATCTGGCAAAAATAGACTTAGAGTTCCATAAAAAAATTGTTTCAAAATGTGGAAATGCTAGGTTAATTAAATTCCATCAGCAGCTCGATACCCAGGTTGGAGCAATGTTCCTTACTGTTGCCAATATTGTACCTGTCCGTATTAACCAATTGGTGGATAACCATATTTATCTAATAGAGGCTCTGAAAGGACAGAATGAGGAAAGAATTAAACAAGTATTCTCAGAGCATTACAAAAATACTTTAAAGGATTTACGTAATAATTGAATTCAAGAAAAAGGACTCATCTTTTTAAAACAAATAAATGCACGCATTGAAAAAACAAATCATCTTTTTAAGACCTAAATGTTTTGTTGTATTTAAATATTCTAAACTTCAGGATGGTTAATATGGATATTAAACTCGATGATTTAACAGGACCTGATATTGCTGAATTGATTAGGGAACACCTTTTAGGTATGGCATTAAATTCTCCGCCCGAAAGCATCCATGCTCTAAATCTTGAGCAATTGCGAGGACCAGAGATTACGTTCTGGAGTGCATGGGAAGGGAATGAATTGCTTGGCTGCGGCGCGCTGAAAGAAATTGATCTTCAGCATGGCGAAATCAAATCCATGCGAACAGCGGCCAAACATTTAAGAAAAGGGGCTGCCAAACGAATACTTGAACACATCATGGAAGAGGCCAAGCGTCGCGGCTATTCAAGGCTAAGTTTGGAAACAGGCTCAATGGATGCATTTGATCCAGCCAGGAGGTTGTATGCCAGCTTCGGGTTTGAATATTGCTCTCCATTTTCAGACTATAAAGACGACCCAAACAGTGTTTTTATGACAAAAGCATTGAAGTGATTTCTTCAATCCCGAAAAATGACAGGTATGGATCTATGGAACCAGATCACACCTGTCATTTTTTTATTTATAAAAATCCCTAAATCACATATGACTTATATGGTTCAAGAAGATACCGTTCGATAAACCCGGCTAATCCATCCTGTTCGTGGTGTCCTGTAACAAAGTCTGCCGCAGCTTTAACCTCTTCGCCAGCATTTCCCATTGCCACACCAGTTCCAGCTTGACGAAGCATTTCTATGTCATTGGGACCGTCCCCAATGGCGACAACCTCATTTGGACTAATTCGATAGGCGCGAATCAAGCTTTTTATGGCGGTCCATTTGGATACATTGGGAGCAATCAACTCAAACCCGTCATTCCAATCGATGACTTGTGCCTCTTGTTTAAACAATGCGGAAACCTCCGGGCATGCTGCCCCTGTTCGAACACTGTATTTAAGGACATCTTGATAATTTGCCTGTCTTAAATCACCAATAAAGCGAGGAGGAATTTGCCCAACTTTTGTCCAATAATCGATTTCTTCATTGGTTTCCTTACAATAAACCCCATCTGCTGTATTAATAATAACATTGTAATCATGATCAGCTGTCAGGGCGTGGAAGCGTTGTTCGTCCAGATGGACTGTTTTCATTTGGATCGCTTTACCTGTCATTGGATCGTGAATAGCGGCACCATTCAAGCAGATCATCGGGGTTCGTAATCCAATTTCTTTATGGTAAGGGGCGGTTACTTCATAATGCCGGCCGGTAGCCAGAAAAACCTTGGTTCCCTGATTGATGAGCATATGAATAGCTTCTATATTTCGGCTGGAAATCTTGTTTGAGGCTTTTAGCAGTGTACCATCCATATCAATAAACATTGCACGCACATTCATTTTATCTGCCTCCTCATTCGTTGGTGAACCCATCATATCACCTGAATATTAAGGATATGTAAACTCAGTGTACAGATTCAATTAAGATTAATGGGAAGGGGTTTGAGCGTAGACGTAAACAACCAAGATATAACCTCTTTGGCCAAAAATTACCCGAGGGTTTTTTCAATCATTCAGGTTTTAGCTTTGAAAGAAAAAGATTCATTGGCAAATTTCGAAACCATTGAAAAGAAGTATAATATAAAAGTGTAAAATATTTTGGTTTTCCAAAATAAATAGAAAAGCCCCATATTTGGTATAGCGTGTTGACTTGAAATAATTAACCAAATAAGGTAAGCTTTTCTATTTATTAATAGTGAAAGAATAGCAAGTTAGACGTTTCCAAACGATTTTGAAGAGTATCATATAAAATTCTGTGTGGTGTTATTTCTGCTAAATTTGTAGACGGCTATCAAGAAAAACGTTAAGGCAAAGGCAACTAGTATCATCAGATTTAGATACAAGCTTGCAAACGAATTTCCTTCCTGCAGCTTGGTCAACGTATCTAACGTCCAGCGCTGCGGCAGAAAATCGGCGATTTTTTGCAGAGATTCCGGCATGACATCAATTGGCCAAAAGCATCCTGACAGCATAACCGTCGGTGTGACAATAAAATTTTGCAAGGCAGAGGCCAAAGCACGGCTGTTTGAGAAAGAAATAATCACAAGCGACAGCCCGATCGAAACGAAAGAAAACAACAGCATGACAACAAAGATTTGCCAAAATGGGATATTCGTTCCGATATGAAAGAGGGTTCTCATAATGGTAATGGTGACCAGAATTTGCATAATCATTACGATCAGATTCACGATGATATTGGAAAGGATATACTTTCTCGCATTGATCGGTGTTGATAACAATCGGTAATAGGTCCGTTGTTCTTTTTCTAACAAAATGATCTCAGATAGGTTTGTCGCAGACATAAGCATGATGAAAATAAGAAAACCGATGGTCTGATTGGTCATATATTTGCTGCTGGAGCTATCCTCCAAATTATTGGTGGTAAGCTTAAAATCAATTTGTTGAAAGTTGTTATACATGGTTTCAAAGGTTTGCAAATTTCCGCCGGCAGCATATCCAATGGTGGCAAGGTTATCAATATATTGATGTAAATAAGATTTGATATAGGCATTAACCGTGTCCCCTTTAATGGAGGTAATCCGAAGATGGCCTGGATTGCCTTGGTAGATACTTGCGGCATATCCTGCTTCAAAGGTTATGACGGTATCCAGCTTTCCGGAAGAAATCAGCTCACTAACCATATCTTCATTTATCATCGAAATTTCAACGTTTTCCAATCCTTTTAAAAACTGAATCGTATCGGTCGTGATTTCACCTTTGTCCTGATCGACAATTCCAACATGGAGGGTCACCGTTTGGTCATCGCTATGGGCTAACAGGGCGATGAAGATACCGATTAAAGGCATACAGAGATACAAAATGATATTTTTCTTATTTCTAAACGTTTTCCGAAGTGTATGTTGAATTAACCAGAGGATATCCTTCATCATAATCCCTCCCGTCTTTGTAAAGAGATAACGGCTACCAGTAAAAATACAATCGCTCCGGCAAGATTGAAACCTATAGCTGGTATAGCAGCCGAAAAGTCATGTGAATAAATGATTTTGGTTATACTTGAGTTGACCCAAGTTAGCGGGGAAAGGTCGGTTAGCAGCTTATAGAGTCCTTCCGCGTTATCAATTTTATAATAGGCTCCGCCAAAAAAACCTGCCAATTGGATCGCCACCATGAGAATAATGGACGGACCGCCGCTTGCTTTTGCTAAAAAGCTGATACCAATCCCCAGACTTACAGCAAAGACAATCTCAGTCAAAAGAACAAGGAATACCAATCCTAGATGGTCGCCCCAATTCGCTTTGAAAACGAGTTTACTAAAAAAGACGACAAGCAAAACGCAAAGGATATTGGTAACAAGCCCCCCCAGTACTTTTCCAATAAAGATTTCGCTTTTCGACACAGGTGAAGCAATCAAACGGTCAGCCGTCTTTCTTGTTCTTTCACTAACGATTAAGGAACTTGCATTCAAGGAACCGAAAAGAATGATTAAGGTTGTTGTCGCAATGGCGTAGTAGTCCATAGAACTGGGCTGTTTACCAGGAAGGAGAGAGGTTTCCTTAATAAAATCGTCTTGTTTCTCACGTGAGAAGGCATCTTCCATCTTTTCGGGATTGGTTTTGATGATGACCGATGCAATATTGTATTGATCGACATAGGCGGAAAGCATTCCTTGCAGGATATTTCCTTCTATCGATGTCTTATTATTCAGGTAAAGCTGGATTCCATTTGGATCAGTTTCAATATACCCATGATACTTGCCTTGCTTGACTTCATTTTTTCCATTTATATTTACAGATACTTCCTTAAATTGAATGCCTGATTTCTTTGCTTGTTCTACAAATTGTTTAAAATAATCAGCATGTGTTGTATCTTTATATAAAACCTTCATTTCATCAACGGTAATACTTGTTGAAAACGCATTTGTCAAGGCGGTGCCGAGTACAAGCATTAACAAAATGGGAAAGGCAATTAAAAATAACAATGTCCGGAGATCCCGGAATGATGTTTTTATTTCCTTCCAAGCAATCAAGAATACGTTCATTGAAAAAGCCTTCTTTCCGTTTGTTTAGTGGTCGCGCAGATTTCTGCCTGTTAAGGTTAAAAAGACAGTTTCCAAGTTAGGCGCTTTTTCTTCACAAGACCGGATTTCAATCTGATGATTGATAAGGTGCTCAATGATTTTATTTAAATTATTGACACCAGTGTCCGAGTTGATTTTTAAAACGTTGTCCTCTAATTGAACGGCTTCTACACCATGAATTTCTTTAACGGACTCTAAATTCAACTGTTCAGCTGACCTGACTTCAATCCATATATCCTTCGTATTGGTAATAATCGATTTTAGCTGGTCCTTGGTTCCTTCAGCGATGATTTTTCCATGGTCAATGATGGCTACCCGGGTGCAAATTTCTTCTACTTCCTCCATATAGTGGCTGGTATAAATGATCGTACAGCCCATTTCGTTTAATTTGCGGACAGAGTTGAGAATATAGTTTCGTGACTGGGGATCAATCCCAACTGTTGGTTCATCCATAATAATCAGCTTTGGGCGGTGGGCAATGGAACAGGCGATATTTAGGCGTCTTTTCATTCCGCCTGAAAAACTTTTTGGATAGCTCTTGTGTTTATCCTCTAGCCCGACGAACTCCAGTGCTTCCTCGACTCGTTCCTTTAATAGATTGCCTCGCAGGCCGTAAAGACCGGCAAAGAATTTCACGTTTTCAAAAGCGGTCATATCCTCGTAGATGGCCAAATCCTGAGGGACCATGCCGAGGTTCATTTTGGCAAACCGGCTGTTTTTTCCAAGAATCTCAATGGTGCCATCATTGCTCCGCAATAGGCCTGCAATCATGTTGATCGTTGTACTTTTTCCGGCACCATTGGTTCCGAGAAAACCAAAAATTTCTCCTTCAGCAACGGATAAGGACATATTATCAACCGCGATAAAATCGCCGAATTTTTTCGTCAGGTTTTGTATTTCTAAAACATTCATGTCATTCACTCCTAAATCGCTAGTGTATTATCAGTATAAAAAAAGAACGAACGGTATATAAGTGCAAACGTTCATTCTTTTCATATGAAGATATTCATTTTGTGAGGGTGAGAATTTCATATGGTAAGCGGGAGGAGCACGGTGACGGAAAATCCGTTAGAACTGTCAATAATGATTGTACCATCAACAGAGGCAGTCCTCTCCTCCATACCAAGGATCCCCAAACCCTTTGTCACTTGTCCCGATCCGATACCATTGTCCTTTATTTCCACTCGGATGATTTTATTTAATACCTTAATGCCAACGGAAACCTGGGTTGCCTTGGAATACTTCATCGCGTTGGTTAAAGCCTCTGTCACATTTTCATGGATAATTTTCCATTGAATAGGGGTGATCACATCTAAATTTCCCTCATGAATAAGAATAGTTTGAAAGAGGTTTTTGGCGTCAAAATCATCAATTAACAGTTTTAGACGGTGAACCCCGATTTGTTCTGTCGGCGGCTTCAAATTTTTTAGTGTCAAGCGAATGTTTTCGATACCGTCCTTAGAAATGCTGATCGCATTTTGAAGCAGCTCCTCCGCTTTGTTCTTATCCGTATCGATCAGCCGCTTGGCAGCTTCCATTTGTATCAGGGCTCCGGTCATTGAATGGCCGATTTTATCATGAATCTCCTGAGAAATCCTATTTCTTTCCTCTAATCGAAACGTGTATTCTGACTGGCGGATAAATTCCGTATTTTCATTTAAGCGTTTCGTTAATTGCTCGAGTTGTCTACGCATCCCATCTAACTGCATTTCATTTTTGGTCCATTTTTCTTTGGAATGGGACACGATGCAAAAGAGCATCCAACAAAAGATGGCTGTTAAACCGTAAATAGGCCGCAGCATCTCCTGAATATAGAAGATAGGCAGTAATGAAATCAACAATAGTATGACTTTTTTGCAAGAAAAACTTGCTGTCAGTTCAACAAGGGATAAGGGTAAAACTAAACAAAATAATGGATAGACAAAGAGATAGGAGCCTAGCGAAAGGACAATCGATAGTCCCTGCAGGCATTTTCTCAAGTTGTCGTTTTTGAACGTATGCTGTGCAATGTTAATGCAGACATAGATTAATAGCGCCAAAACGGTCCAGGCCTGATGGCCCGTAGCCGTTTGTACGCTGGTATAGGCGATGAACAATAGGATGGCGAGCTTTGAAAAGATAATCCAGAAATCCATCTTAATCCACTTTCCCGGTCAAATAGTAAATCGCTATTTGTGTGCGGTGCTCAAGCCCAGTCTTATTTAAAATAGAGGTTATGTAGTTGGCGACTGTGCCTTCCGAGATAAACAATTCCTTTGAAATGGCTTTATTGGAATAACCTTTTGCTATTAAAGCGAGGATGTTCTGCTCCCGTTCTGTAAATTGGGAGAGATCAATCTTGGTTTCTGGTTGTCTTGTTCCGGTCAGATTCGACTTGATTTTTTCTAAGATCACATCCTGGATGATACTGTTGCCTTTATAAACACTATGGATCGCATTTCGAATTTCCTCTGGGTCCTTATTTTTTAATAAGTACCCTTTTGCTCCGTTTTTTATCGCATCAAGTATGTATTCGTCATCGTCAAAGGTTGTCAGAATAAGGGGTTTGGTCTTCGTTTGTTCGGTTAGATGCTTTGTTGCTTCAACACCATTCATATTTGGCATTCGGACATCTAGTAAGGCAATGTCGACTTCATGGTTCAGACAATATTCCACGGCAACTTTTCCATCGTTAACGGTAGTTACTACTTCAAATTCTTCGTAGGTGGACAGGATAATTTTCATTCCTTCCCGAATAAAGGAGTTATCATCAGCAATTAGGATTTTTATTTTCATAGGGCCTGGGGGCCGTTCACTTCCTTTCTTTTAAGGGTATTTCTATTTCTTATTATTACATAACAGTAAAATTCATGGGCCAAATTACCGGACTGTGTTAGTTTATTTATTCCATTTTATAAAGCTGGTCTTGATTCTTATTTACACCTCAGAATTAACTTTTTAGCTTTTCAATTAAATTATCACACCACTTAATATAGAGCTTTTCATATTCAATTCCGAATTCCACGACGTTTATGCTGGATAGAATGGGATCCCGTGGATTGGATCGATCAAGAATATCGTTCAGCTCGTTTACCTTGTCTAAATAGATAGTCAATTTTTCCTCATGTTCCTTCTTTTTTTCTTCTAACCGTGGAATCATTTCTTCGAATTCAACAAGCCAAGAATTGTATGCCTTCAAAAGGAATTCATCTCGTATTATTTCTGGTTCAGTAGGCCCCAGTGTCCAACGAATTAGTTCTTGAAGCCCGCTTTCTGTCATTTTATATACTTTTCGAGCAGGCCGATAATCATTTTGCTCGACTCCATGCAGTACCACAAGTCCTTCCTCATCCATCTTTGCCAATTCGGGATATACTTGATTGCTTCCCGCTTTCCAGAATGGACCCATTCGGCTATTCATCTGCTGTTTTATATCGTATCCGCTTAGCGGCTCTCGTGCCAATAAAGTAAGCATGGCAAAACGAATGGAACTCATTAGACCACTCCTTATCCTTAGTTGAATTTTATAGGTTCATTTTAATATATATTGGTACCTTATTTTTATCAAGCAAAAAATAATATGTTAATTTTAACCTATATTTTTGTTGATTTCTAAAAATTGTTGTGTTAATTTTAACATAGATTAAAATTAACCTATAAAATGCATGAGGAGAGAATAATATGACAAAGGGTTCATTAATGGTTGGTTGGGGAGAAATCATTCCGGGGCGTGAGAAGGCAGCACAGGCTACACTCATCAAGGCCATGCAATACTGTATTCGATTGGAGCAGGAAGGAAAAATTGACCGTTTTGAGGTAGTTGCACTGGAGCCTCATGGCAGTGATCTCAACGGGTTTGTTCTTATAACAGGGGACAAAGAAACTGTGGCCCAGCTTCGGGCAGAAGATGAGTTTGTTTCGGTAATGGTTGGGGTGCAGCTGGTACATCGGAATGTCAGAGTGGTTGGTGCCTACACAGGGTCCGAGATGCAATCATTGTTTGCGAGGTGGGACGAACAAGAAGAACAATTGCTTGGATTATGCAATAGATAGGCTATGCCAGAAGAATGTTTCTCATCTCGGTGAACTAGTAAAGATATGCAGATGGATTCCTCATCATCTGTAAAGCCAAACAACATGCACTGGAAAGTATACAAGGTATTCAGCCAATAATGAGTAAGTTAAACCTTTCTATTAACTGAATTTTAATTAATGAAAATGAGAGATGACTTTTTTCACAAAATAATGAGAGAGATCAAAAAAAAATGCGACAATGGAATCTATTTAAATAGATTCAGAATTGTTAAACTATTAATAACATCAGGGTAACTTCAAAAAAAATCTGTGTAGGAGGGAAAATAATGGAGCGAAAAATGCGCTTGATTCCGTACCAATTGAATGCAGAGGTTGAAGAAGTATCCGAAGTGCCAGCAGGGGTGGAAATGATACAAGCCCCAAAAGTCTGGGAACAATCGAAAGGGAAAGGAATGACCATCGCGATCTTAGACACTGGCTGCGCTCTCGCTCATCCCGACCTGAAGGAAAGGATTATTGGCGGAAGAAACTTCACCAATGATGATAAAGGCAACCGAGAAATTTACCGCGATTACAATGGACACGGCACACATGTTGCTGGTACTATCGCAGCAACATCCAATCAAACAGGAGTAGTAGGTGTTGCGCCTGAAGCCAATCTATTAATTGTGAAAGTCCTTGATAGAAATGGTTCCGGCCAATATGAATGGATCATTAATGGCATCTATTATGCTATTGAACAAAAGGTTGACATTATTTCGATGAGCCTCGGCGGTCCCGAGGATGTTTCAGAATTACACGAAGCGATTCAAAAGGCAGTTGAAAATAATATCCTGGTTGTCTGTGCTGCCGGCAACGAAGGGGATGGGCGAGATACAACCAATGAATTCAGCTACCCTGGAAGTTATAATGAAGTCATTAGCGTCGGAGCTATCAGCTTAAACCGGGGAATAGCTGAATTTAGCAATTCCAACAATGAAGTGGATCTTGTCGCTCCTGGTGAAAATATTCTATCAACCTATCTGAACGGTAAATATGCTAGACTTAGCGGAACTTCCATGGCCACTCCGCATGTATCCGGTGCATTAGCCCTAATCAAAGCCCTAGCAAACCAAGGTTTTGAAAGAGAGCTCACAGAGCCAGAAATCTACGCACAATTAATCAAGCGGACGGTCCCCCTTGGATTTTCACCAAAGCTGGAGGGGAATGGATTGGTGTATCTGACCGCAGTTAATTACTTAGCTGATGTATTTAAAACAGATGAAAAAACAGAGGAATTAAAGGTTTGATAAAGAACTAGATTATTGGATAATGACGAATATAAGAACAATGCTGAAGATTTTCTTTGGCATTCAGGCTGTCGAGAGTCTCTCGACAGCCTTTTGGCATTTTCTGCTTCAAATTTTCATATTTTTATTCATATTGCATTTAAGGAATCGAATTCTTAGCTATAATGAAATAGTCACAGATAAACGATAGTTAGTCTATTACATTATATGGCTGATTTTTGGGGGTGGCTTTTTCATTGTTATTGTCATACGAAGTACAGAATCAAGAAGCTTTACATGTAAATCTTAAAAAAAGTAAAACCGTGTTTATTATCCCATTTACCCTAAGAGAAGATTATAAACATCTTCATGACAGGCTCATAAATAGTGACTGGGATTTTCCTGGAAAGGCTTCCAGGAAATATATCTTAGATCATGTTAAGCATCTTATTCAATTTGATGATCAAAGTTTGGGAAACGGAACCATTGGAAGAGAGTACATATTAAAGGAACATGCTAGAGAAAAATATAATCTTCCTGTAAATGCATCTCACAAGCTATATCTTATCACCAAAAAAGGGGAATACATTTTTAAAGTTAACAAAGTTTCTTTATTTCTGTTTGAAACGAGAACGGGCTTTTTAACATTTGAAGTCATACATACAAATAAAAATTTGGATCAAATTGTTGGTGCCAACTACTATATTAAACACTTACATCATCTTTATCAGTCCCAATTATTGAATCAAAAGGAATATTACTTATCTAGTCAGGGGTTAGTAGACGAATCTGTTGAATCGGAAGAATCTCGAAGGACTATGTCAAGTATTACGATGAAGATATTGGAGCCAATCGGCGTAGAACGCTATTTTTCTTCTGAAAACAATCAGCCTGAGAGTGCTCTTGTATACAATTCACTCATGCTTCTAGATACGTTTGAAGTCACAGAAAATAAGGAAAAACTGCTGGGTGAATACTTATTTAAGCTGAGAAGGTCTTTTAAGGAATCGTACAAGCCTGCTCCGAGTGAACTAATGCTTAAAGATAACCCGCAAATCATCCAGCTGTTTGAAAATAGTTTCTGGGGCGTTTCTTTGGAGGGTTTGACGAATGTGGTCCATTTGACCAATGACCAGGTGACAAATGAGTTTTTCAATGGGAATTACCAGTCCAATCTATCACAGTCCTATTTTTACATCTATATGATCGCATTGCATCAACGATTTGCCCTTCTGGCGCTGAATTCACGGGCACAAGACATCCCGAAGAATGAACAGCTGAGTGCAGGGGATTTTGAGGAAATTCAAAAGCTCCGCAAAGAAATCAATTTTTTTATTTTGAGGAGCTTTTTTAAGCATGTATCAAGTATCACCCATCAGCAAGCACTTTATGAAAGAATAGAAAAATGCTTGCAGATTGAGGAGTTGAAGGGAGACCTGCATTTAGAGCTGGAGGCTCTGTCTTCCGTTGCTGAGCTGCAGCAGTACTATCGTTTAAAAGAACAAGAAAACGAGATGAGAAAATTAAGGGAGCAGGAAGATCAGCAAAAAGAAAAGCATGCAGATACCTTTTTAATTTGGTCTACTGTATTTGTTGTTTTTTCAGCCATTACGGGCACCTGGTCTGTTATTGCTGATTTGTTTAGGAAATCAACGGAACCCTTGTTTCATTATTCTGCCGCTAAAGCGATGTTGATCGTTTCCATCGTGTTAATTCTTGGAGGGATCGGTGCGTTTGTAAGTGTTAAAAGGAAGTGGAAACCATCTAGAGATTCTCGTAATTAAAACCTAGGGAATAGGATACCTGCTTACAGTACAAAAATAGTAGTCAAATGACAGATATCAATTATTGAGGTGTAAGGCGAACATGGAAAATTTAGCAGCAAAACATAGAGAAATTGCAGAAAGATTTATTGAACCTCTAAAGGACGATAAACGAATCAAAGGCATTGCCTTTCTTGGCAGTATTGGGCGTAATTTTGGAGATAAGCATTCGGACATTGACATTGCTGTGTTTACGAATGAAAAAATTGATATGCTTCACCGTGGTGAGAAGTGGATCGAAGGATGGGATATTGAAATATTTCAAGTGGATATGACGGAAGGAAATGAAGACTGGGACTCCGCTCAAAAGGAAGCCTATCAAGAAGGAATACTTGTTTATGACCCAAGCGGGGAAGTGAAGCCATTTTTAGAAGCGGCACTGGCATACTCCGATGAAGATCGAATGAAGGAAATAGTCGAGTTATTGTTTGATTTAGGGTGGCATGGATGGTCCTATACAGAAGCCAAAGGGAAGGAATGGAGAGGTTACAACTGGTCACTTCCTCATGATTTATGGATTCAAAGGGGTTCCATAGAAAATGCCTTCTATATCCTTCATCATTGCCGTGATTTGCTGATGGATCTGCTTTATGCGATTAATCGGAGATGGACTCCGGATTTTAAATGGAAGTATTTCAAATCCCTCCAATTGCCATGGCTGCCTGAGAAGTACGCTGAAACGATGGCATCGCTTTTATTGGTTGCTTCCATCACAGAAGAGGAATTTAATCAGAAAGCAGCCCTATTTCAAACGCTCATTGATGCGTGCTATGAAATGGTGATGGATGATCTGCCTACAGACATGTATGATTATCTTGTGGTGGAACTAGGAGCGTATTAAGATGGAAACTCAAAATTCAGTTCTTTTGCGAGCCGTAGAGTACACTGATTTAACACGGTTTTATCAAATTCTTCAAAATCCCAATGTCTATTCAAAAATTGATCTTGTCCACCCGCCATCTATCGAAGATGAAATACAATGGTACCATTCCCTTAAAGACAGCCAACAGCATGTTTGGACCATCGAATATCGTGGAATAGTTGTAGGAAACTGCCGTATCTTTAAGGCTGACTATTTGCCGGAAAATAGTTCAGAGTTTGGTATTATGATTGATGAAGCCTTTTGGGGCAAGGGGATTGGAACATTGGTCTGCCAATGGCTCATTCAGTATGCAAAAGACATGTTAAAACTTCATCAACTTTTTTTGGAAGTAAAGCATGGCAACGATTATGCGAAAAGACTCTATAAAAAACTAGGGTTCCAGCCATTTAGTACATCTTCTACACACGAAAAAATGGTTATGCCATTTCAGTGAAAGCAGGATGGTGAATCGTGAATAATCATGTTGATATAAACTTACTTCCTTATCCCATAGCGTCAGCTATTCAACTGGCATTAGCAAATGATTTGCCGGTCATTCAACTGAAACGGATTGGGCATGCTGCTAATAAGACGGTCCGTTTCCTTGGTTGGTTGTCTCTTGCTTTATCCCTGCATCGGAAAGAATATATTAATAGAAATGCCATAACAATCATGAATAAGCCAAAACATCTTAATAGTGATTGGGTACGACTATTAGAAAATAGCAAAAACCAGTTTGCGACCAACAAAATTGTTACATTAGCCTATAAATTGGTTAACCTTAGGAATTATGAAGCTCATACAGAGATTGATCCGCTTGATATACCTGAAACGAAGGTCAATATTGCGCTTGAAGTGTTTTACGAGTTTCTTTCCCATGTTATGGAGGTTTTGAATGAAGGAGAACTTACATATATCAATCAAGAAAAAATTGGTTTAACGGGTCCAGACTTATCCTCTTTTCACCGAATTGCCCTGCTGAATCAAAAGTTTGATTCAAATGGAATTTATTGGTTGTTTTCGGATGGGGATGCCATGCCGTTAGCACCTTTTATGATAGGGATAAACGAAGAAACAAAGGAAGAATATTATATTTTGGATTCTATTCAAAAAAATGAATTTAGCTATCTTCCTTTAAACGGTGAACATGTGAAGAAATTGCCCTTTGACTCCGTCTATTCTGATTTGGTAGCCACAAATGTGGAACAGCTGGAAACAGAAGTATGGTCAAAGATCATCACACGATATACAAAGGAGGCCATGGCTCCGTTTTCCTTCCAGCCTTTTTTTATCGAAAGAAGAGAACCTAGTTTACAAATCGAAGAATTTATAAGGAATGATGCTCCACTGTGTTTTGTATTAGGAGAATCAGGATCAGGCGTGTCTCACTTCCTAAATAATCTTGCCCATCAATATAAAGATTCTTTTCAAATTCTTTTTGTTTCATCTGTTGGGATGTTAAGCCTGGCATTGGATGAGTTAAATATCCGCAAGAATGGTAATAAGGCGCTTGAAAATACACTTGTGATTATTGATAAGGTGGAAAGGGAATCAGATCTTATCTCTTTGTTTCGATTTTTGGAAGCAACTGGGAAACCGACTTGCCAGTATATCATTGGTGGGCGTAAACATATTCGGGGCTACCTTGAAAAACAACAGCTTATTTGGGATACCCCTTTTGATCAAGTGGAAATATCGGCATTTGATGATGATGAAGTAAAAATGTTCTTTCAAAAGTATCAAGAAGTGAACCATCATACCGCCCCACTAAAAATGCTCTATATATTCTTGCAATTTGCCAATGTTTCCATGAGGACACCGATTTTTTTAGGGATCTTTTGCGAAACGATAACATTTTCCAAAATTGAAATGAATTGGATCAATACCAACCAATTATACAAGATGTTTGAAAAGAAGTATTTTGTCAGCCATTCTTTGCTTGAGAGTGTTCATTACCTTTGTAAAAAAAGCTGGAATAAACAAATAAACCAAATTTCTTTTGAGGAAGCGAAACAATGTGGAAATGATCTTGCTTACTTATTAAATATCGGCATTTTAGAGGAAAATAATGAGGGCTATCGATTTGCTTCAGAGGATTATTTGAATTATAAGATTGCCTCGATTATTTATTCGGAACGGGGATTAATTAAGGACTGGAGTATTTTTGAAAATAAAGAATCATCCATCGCCCATTATATTGCCATCATGTCTGAAAGAGTAGATTTATCTGTGATGGCCATGTTGCTCCGTCAATTAAAGAAAGAACTTTTTATTAAAGTGTTGGATACATTGCTTCCCTATACGGAAACCTTTAGGGCACTGTTAATGCTTGATCCAAAATTTATCCAGGCGGCGATTCAGTTTGGAAAGTCATTGCGGGAACAGGGCCTTTTGTCACCGGCAGTCCGGTGTTTATCGATTATCCAGCAAATACCTAAATTGCCGGCATCTTTAACTGATCAATTGAACGCCGAAATTATGATAACAAAATATCAATTGGATGGTACTGTCCTGAAGGTGCGGATTAAGGACAAAGAAAAGTGCCCCGAGTATTTTATTTATAAAGGCTATATTGACTATGTGCGAGATCTTTACCGGTCAGCACAGCAATCGTTTGA
Source organism: Neobacillus muris (assembly GCF_943193175.1). Lineage (GTDB taxonomy): Bacteria > Bacillota > Bacilli > Bacillales > Cytobacillaceae > Neobacillus > Neobacillus muris. Next base: position 44,770 of record NZ_CALPDF010000008.1, on the reverse strand, counting down.
AACTGCGATTTCCCTGCTCCCTGAGGGGCATCCTCAAATGGTTTCAGCCAAGCTGCAATATGCGGAATTGCTGGCAGATCGCGGCGGGCTAAAGCAAGCTGAAAGTCTGTTGACTGATTTATTAGAGGAAACGGTTGATAAACAAAGTCTTCCACTCATTTATAATTTTTTAGGGATTATAAAGGCAGAGGAAGGAAAACTCGCAGATGCGCTCTCTGATTTGCAAATGGGAATGAGGTTATTTCGTGAAATCCGTAATTATAATGGAATGTCCAAAAGTTTTGGGGATATAGGCTACACTTATTTTGGTTTAGGGGATTGGCAAAAAGGGATTGATTACCTGGAAGAAAATCGTTATCGAAGTTTATTATCAGAGGAAATGAATGGACTAACAGCATCGTCCCAGCTGCTCGGTGATATCTATTTTACGATGGGTAAGTTTAAAAAAGCGCAGTTTAATTTCGAGCAATGCATAAAATATGCAACTATCACAGGAAACAAATGGAGGCTCATTGCTGGAAAGGCGGGTCTCCAGACAGTAAAAGCGTTTCTAAACCCTCATGAGCCAATTAGCTGGGGAGACGTGGACACAGAGTTAAAAGGGGTCTATATTGCGAATCTACGAGCCTATGTTTATCAAAAGAAAGCATTAGCGGCTGGATTAATCGATAAAAATCAGGCCATCCATCTGGCAAGGCGGGCAAAGAATCTTGCTAAGATGATTGGTGCCGGATTTTATGCTTCAAAGTGTACGGCTGTTATTCGTGTATTTGGTGGCGAAGAGGAAAATGAAGTTTGTGGACATTTGACGAATCGATTAGTTGAGTCTTATTCCGCATTATTTAATGGTGCGGCAAATTATGTTGGAATCATTCAACCAAAGGAAGATCCTAGTTTTGAGTTTGGCGAGCTTGAAAATTGGATTGAACTCATAACGGATGAATTGGATAAAGAAGATATATTATCATGGAAACAAAGAGTAGATAAAGGACGAATGACAGAGGAAAAGTTTAATGAACGGGTATCCAAGTTATTAGGAATCAGTTCATGATTTAGGTTGGCAGATGATCAAATAGAAAAAATGGCTGATGAGAAATTGCAATATTATTACGCGATTGTCATCAATTATAATAGTAGTGCAATAAGAGGTGCCGGTTCAGCCTTTTTCTTGCATGTAGGCAGCGGCCGCCCGACAGCTGGCTGTGTATCAGTGCCCAAAAGTGTCATAGAGACCTTAATGAAACGGATCGATACGGGTGCGTATATTATCAATGTAAGAAGCGAGGGAGAAGTAGCTAATTATTAACTGTGCCTTCGTAATACGTTTGGACTGAAAATCGCCAAAGAGTATTTATTAGTTAAAGAACAACTGATCAATAAAATAGAGTTTTTGTTGCAAACCAATGTCCCTTTTACTTTCTCTTTTTTTAATCAATTCATTTTTGCTATGATAGAAGTAAATATAATGCGGGGATGAGGAAATGTTATGCCGTTAGAAATTGTTCGCCATGATATTACCAAGATGAAGGTAGATGTGATCGTCAATGCTGCCAACACAGCATTGAAAATGGGGGGCGGTGTTTGCGGAGCCATCTTTCATGCAGCGGGTGCCAGTGAGTTGCAAGAAGCCTGCGACAAAATTGGCGGATGCCAGGTAGGTGAGGCTGTTATCACAAATGGTTTCCAGCTTGAAGCGAAATATATCATCCACACACCAGGCCCGATTTGGAAAGGCGGGGAAAACCAAGAGGCAGACTTGTTAAAAGCTTCTTATCGAAATTCTTTGGAGTTAGCCCAACATTATCAATGTGAGTCCATCGCGTTTCCTTTGATTTCAACAGGAATCTATGGATATCCCAAAGAGGAAGCTTTACAAATCGCAGTTTCTGCGATCGGTACCTTCTTAATGAACCACGACATGCTTGTTTATCTCGTGGTGTTTGACAAAAAGGCATTTGGATTAAGCAAGAAGTTATTTACTTCCATCCATCAATATATTGATGAACATTATGTGGAGGAAGCAGAAGTTACTTTTCTTCGAGTGGGCCGTGATGAACGGTTTTTAAACAGGCATATTCAGGAGGCGCGAAATCTTCAAGAGGACCTTGAGGTAAAAGCAAGCGAGTCTTTAGCAGCATTGTTAAACCAACTTGATGAATCGTTCTCCGAACGGCTGCTCCGCTTCATTGATGAAAAAGGAATGTCCGATGTCGAGACGTATAAACGGGCTAATATTGACCGCAGGTTATTCTCAAAAATCCGCAATGGTGTTGGTTACACGCCGACGAAGAAAACGGCAGTTGCCTTTGCGATTGCTTTGGAATTGAATAGGAAGGAAACGGTTGATTTATTGAAGACTGCCGGTTATACGTTATCACATAGCAGCAAATTTGATGTGATTATTGAGTATTTTATCCAACAAGCCAATTACAATATCCATGAAATTAATGAAGCCTTATTTGCTTTTGATCAGCCCTTGCTGGGTGCATAAAATGTCGCTTTCCAAGCGACCTTTGTTTAAAGAATCCTTGCTATCCTAAGTTTATCAACTAACAAAGGATGAGAAGGATGAAAAATTATCTAACCGAATTAGTGTTTATTTTGGACAAAAGCGGCTCCATGGCAGGATTAGAAACTGACACGATTGGCGGCTTCAATGCTATGCTGAAGAAACAGCAAAAAGCCGAAGGAGAGGCAAACGTTACTACTGTATTGTTCAATCATCAATACGAATTATTACATGACCGAATTTCTGTCAGCGGAATATCGCCCATTTCCGAAAAGGACTATGAGGTCGGGGGCAGCACGGCGCTATTAGATGCCATTGGTTTTACCATTCAAAAAATCGTGAATGTACAAAAGCGAACCAGTGAAGAAGAACGTGCTGAAAAGGTCCTTTTTGTGATAACAACGGATGGAATGGAAAACGCGAGCCGGGAATACACAGCGGACAAAATCAAAAAAATGGTGCAGCATCAAAAGCTAAAGTTTGGCTGGGAATTCATGTTCCTTGGCGCCAATATTGATGCGATTTCGACGGCAGCCCGTTTCGGAATTGCAGAAGATTTTGCCGTAGACTTCCATGCGGATTCACGTGGGACCCAGTTAAATTATGAGGCGGTAAATGAAGCCGTTATGAACCTTCGAGGCGGAAAAAAGATTGATCGTAGCTGGAAAAAAAGTATTGAAAGGGATAATAATCGCAGGTCAAGGAATGAGGTAAAATAATATTCATGCAAAGGGGGTGACCAAAAAGTCCGATAACTGGCTTTCTGGAGCCTCTTTATTTTTTCGTTTAAACCTAAATCAATTGTTGGTATCCACTTTGACTAAAAAGGATGGTAAAATTCAGCTAAGAAAATTTGTGAGAGAAGGGGCGTATAGAATTGTCCAAACGTCACCATATTCAGTGGCGTTTTTTTTATTGGGATATTTGGGCTTAAGCTAGTCGAACTTGGAATTTGCGTGTTCTAGCCACATATTGACAAAAAAATAATGGATTTATTTTTGATAAAAATGAATGAATCTATTATGATGAATATAACCAATATTTGTGACCAAGTCCTAATCTTTGGTACTAATTAATGATTACTGGAGATCATTCCATGAAAATAGAAATGATTCAAAAGAAACTGAGCATTGATGAATATTTTGAGTCAATGGGAATAAAGGCGTGTCATAGCAGGAATGGATTTTGGAAGCATGCTGCCAATGTAGACTCCAGCTTGGCTGAGAAACTAGAGCCGCTATTCACCCGTAAAATGAAAGGGAATATCTATGAGCTGAAGAATCAGTCATTGCCCTTCAGTTTGGCGGTTGAATCATGGACAATGTCTTTTCATTTAGCCTTCCTCAACTGGGTAAATGGTCAAGAGAAGCTTAAGCCCAAGAGAATCTTGGAAATAGGATGTGATAACGGCTTGTTGGCATGCTGGTACGCCACACATTTTCCGGACGCAGAAATTGTCGGAATAGACAGGGAAGCGAACAGCATTCACTGTGCCAAGCAATTGGCAATGCAGCTAGAGGTGGATAACGTAAGATTTTTGCAAATGGATTTCTCGGAATTAAAGCAAGGCTTTTCGAGTAATTCCTTTGATCTGATTATTTCTGTCCGAACATTTCATGAAATTATGGGACCGATTCTTATTTCCAGGTACTGGTCTCTGACAGAATATTTGAAGGGAAACCCGACGTATGGTGACCGTAAATATTTGCAGATTGTGGACCATTTGTTATCCGAAGATGGAACCTATCTATCATGTGAACGGTTGGAGAATCCTGCTGATTTAGGGAAATGGGCAAATGCGCTCCATGAAGCAAATCTAAATGTCGGATGGGATGAAAGTGAAATCATCGAATATCAGGAATTAGGAATTCATAAACGATCTCCGATTATTCTAGCAACGAAAAGCAAGGCTGGCAGGGCCACCTTGGATGGAATCGAACACCTATGTATGAAACATCAGGATGTGGTTTTAGAGGCTGGGAATTCATATAGCGGTGTTGCAGCAGAGTTTGCTTTCCATCGATTAGGGAAGAAGAAGTTCCACACAGGACAGTATCTTGATGTAACCAATCACTGGCATGAGTATCGATTTGAAATATGGGAGACTATGAACTTTTTGCTAGTTTATTGTTACGGGAATATGGGACATCGCCAGCTGGAGATCCTTCCGGGTGGTGCCTTTAGTGAAGCGCGGCTGCTGTTACAGGAATCGATGAAGCTATTTCATCATCTAGGATCGATTGTACATTACAAAAGCATGGAAGAATGTCAGGAATAATTGTGATTTAAATGGGGAGGATTTAAAAATCTCCATATAGAAACTTCTGGAAAATAAAAAAATAGCACCTTAAATAAATAGAAGAAAGTAAATGGCCCTTACCAATTAAAACATCTCCTTTTATTTTTTCCCTTCATTCATGTATCCTTAAAGCATTGCAGGTATGGAGGTTAACAGCATGAAGAAAATATTTGCCGATATCATTCAATTTCGCGGCACCCATTATGACTTTGGTTTTATGCAAGGGGAACTCCTTAAGGATTCGATCTTGGTAAAAAACCGGGAACAGCAATGGAAAGTCCGGAAACCTCTTTTTCGGATTGACATAGAGGAAACGAAACATGTTTTCAAGAAATTGGCTCCATTTATTTGGGAAGAATTCTTGGGTTTGCAGGATGCCATGAAGTGGCCGATGGAACGGGTATTACTGGAATTCGGCGGGTACCGAACCAACATCCATCCTTCTGGTTGTTCCATTTACGTGGGAGAAGATTATCTGATCCGAAATTACGATTACCATCCGAAAACATATGATGGCCGATTCACCGTTTTCCAACCAGCAGACGGTGGATATGCCATCATGGGACCCTGCCAGAAGGTGACCGGAAGAATGGATGGGCTAAATGAAAAAGGTTTAACAATGGGATATACCTTTATGAACCGAAAACGCCCAGGTGACGGATTTGTCTGTAATATGATCGGCAGACTGGCACTGGAGCTATGCGCCACAGCTGAGGAAGCAGTCGATTTGCTGAAGGAGATTCCTCACCGCCATTCCTTCAGCTATATTTTTTTCGATAAGAAGTGTCAAGCACCGTACATTGTGGAAACTTCTCCGAGAAGGGTAGAAGTCCGGCAAGGATATTCCTGTACCAATCATTTTCATATCATGACAGAAGAGAATCGCCATAATTTAGATGATTCGCTGCAGCGGCAGGAAATGATGGAAAAGAATCGAATCCATGATTTGAAGGCTTCTGAGGCATTTCGGCTCTTAAATAACACCGGCCAGGGGGTTTTCTCCAAACTATACGGCAGCTGGGCGGGAACCATTCATACTTCCGCTTACTTTCCAAAAGGCATGAAGGTTTGGTTTGTTTTAGGCGGGGATCAGGAACCGATTGAATTTCATTTTTCTGAGTGGTTGAAGGGGAAAGACCTAGTGATCGATCGGATTGAAGGGGAAGTGGATACAGATATTCCTTTTGTCAATATGGAAAAAGCGGACTGGTATCGATCATGACCAATTTAATCGATAAAAGAGGAACTTTTGCTAAAAGGTTCCTCTTTTTTTAAGCAGAGACGTTATTTAAAAAGTTTATTACCGCTGAATTGAATTCCTCTGACTTTTCAATTTTTCCCATATGGCCGGCTTCCTTAATTCTGTAAAGGTTCGAGCTTGGGATTAATTTATGCATGATTATTTGATTAAAGGGCAGGCAAATTCTATCGTTGTTACATGAAATCACTAAAGTGGGCACCGTGATTTTTTTCAGCGTTTTTCGATAGTCGATTTCAAAACATGCCATTAATCCGAGAAGAAATCCGTCCAGGTGATCGGACCAGATTGGCATAACTTTTTGAATGTGTTCGTTACTTTTATCGTACAGGCATTTTGAAGTGGCAAAAGCTTTGAATTTTTCAACCGTCAAGTGGTGTATTATCCTTTTATTGCTCAATAACAATAGTTTTTTTAACCACTTGGGGACATAAAAAAGTGTGCTTGCCAGAATAAGGGTATCTATTTTTTCCGGATTTATCTTATAGATCTCCTGGGCCACCATGCCGCCCATAGAAAAACCAAGAATATGGGCTTTTCTTATACTTAAATGATCCAATAGGGCAACGATGTCCTGAGCCATTGCGTTTATCGTTATATCCTGATTTTGGGGGGCTCTGGTTTTTCCAAACCCCCGTAAATCAGGAATAATTAACTCAAAATGCTCGGCAAGTGTACGCTGAAATTCCCAGCCTTCTATCCGTTCTCCCAAACCATGAATAAGTACTAAAGGTTCCCCGATGCCGAGCCGATCATAGAAGAGATTGACTCCATTAACCTCTGCTTGAAGCAAAACATAACACCTCCTAACTCTGTATGAAACCTATTTTTCTATAATTATAGGATGAAAGTCTCGGAAATTACACCACAATACTTAAAGTTTTGTGAAATATTACCATTCCACGCAGGACTTAGTTCTTACCTGATATCGGGAAACAATGATTAAAAAAACTAATAATGAGGATTTAGAAAACTTATTTTATTTATTATCTTAATTTTGTTATTATTCTAATAAATTTATGGAAAGGTGTCAAAAAATCTTACATGGTATATCCAAAATCATTAATTTGTGGGAAAAGGAGAGAGACTTCATGGACGTCATACAGTTAAGAAGAGATTTTCATCGTTATCCCGAATTAGGTTTCACTGAATTCCGAACAGCTTCCAAAGTGGTAGAAATATTAAAATCACTAGACTATCACGTTATTTATGGTAAGGATGCCATAGATTCTGCCTCCCGCCGCGGGGTTCCTTCTATGCACGAATTGGATGAAGCGTATAAAAGAGCCATAAAATATGGCGCCGATCCAGCTATAGCCGAAAAAATGAAAGGCGGCAATACAGCGGTTGTTGGGGTGTTAAAAGGGAAAAAGGAGGGTCCGACAGTAGCATTCCGATTTGATATCGATGCTTTGCCCATTCATGAGAGCAAGGATGAAGATCATTATCCTAATATAAATGAATTTGCCTCCGAATTCTCTGGAAATATGCATGCATGTGCCCATGATGGGCATACGGCAATGGGATTGCTGCTAGCAGAAAGAATGGCAGATCGGGAATTTGCCGGCACGTTGAAAATAATTTTTCAACCTGCAGAAGAAGGCGGACGCGGCGGATTTTCCATGGCCAAAAAAGGGATCGTCGATGATGTGGACTTTCTATTTTGCTCCCATCTTGGCTTAGACCTCCCACTTGGTGAAGTCCACGGGGGAAATTCCAAATTTTTAGCTTCAAGCAAATTGAAAGCCAACTTTTACGGCGTTCCATCACATGCCGGAGGCAGTCCGGAAAAAGGCCGAAATGCCCTCTTAGGGGCCGCAACTGCTCTATTAAATATCCATGCGATTCCTCGGTTCAGCGGAGGGACAACCCGGGTGAATGTCGGAATTTTAGAAGGCGGCACAGCGGCCAATATTATTCCAAGTGAAGCCTCTATGGTCATTGAGGTCCGCTCCGATTCAGGAGACATAAAAGACGATCTCGCTGAGCGTGTGAAAGCCATTGTGGAACATAGTGCCCTGATGCATGGGCTAACATCTAGTATCGAAACCATTGGTGAGGCCACTATCATTCAGCCAGATTCCGAAATGGTTTCCGTAGTGCTTGAGGAGGCAAAGCAAATAGAGGGGTTTACTAGTTTCAAAGAGGATTGTGACATTAGTTTAGGTAGTGAAGATGCCTCTTTCCTGATTAAACGGGTACAAGAAAGAGGAGGGAAAGCAACCTATATGAATATTGGTTCTCCTTTACCGGCACCACATCATCATCATAAATTTGATATCGATGAAGCGGTGCTGCCATTAGCAGTTCAACTACTGGTAAGAATCGGAAAACGTATGTTAATTTAATAGATTTTTATTTTATAACCATACATACCATTTTCCGAATCATTAATAACTAATTTTAAAGGGGGTTTATTTATGTCAAAACGTTTAAAAAATTTCAGTTGGCTTATCACTGTTTTGTTGCTGCTGTCTGTTGCCTTAATCGGATGTAGTTCAGAAAACACGAGCAAAGAAAAAGATTCAGCTAGCGGTGACACTGCGGTGAAAAAAGGGGGAGACCTTCACGTAGCCATTGATGCACAGCCGCCAACACTTGATCCGCAAGTCTCCACCACTACGGCTACCAAAGAAATTGCCAGACATATCTTTGAAACATTATTGGTACTGAGCCCGGATTACGAAGTGCAGCCCATGCTGGCAGAGAGTGTCGACAAAAGTGAAGATGGGTTAACCTACACCTTCCATTTAAGACAGGGCGTTAAATTCCATAATGGCAAAGAAATGACAGCTGAGGATGTTGTGGCATCCATGAACCGTTGGTTAACAGTATCAACGCGGGCAGCCAATGCGATTGGTAAAGGTCAATTTACAGAAAAAGATAAATATACGGTTGAATTAAAAATTGAAAAGCCGACTGTCGGTGTATTGGATGTTATTGCGTCAACCAATCAGTTTGCCGCAATTATGCCGAAGGAAATTATCGAAAATGCCCCTAAAGAAGGTGTCACTGAAATTGTTGGTACTGGGCCATTTAAATTTGTGGAATGGAAGCCAGACCAATATATTCAAGTAGCAAAATATGATGATTACAAGCCTGTGGAAGCTAAGCCTGATGGCCTGGCAGGAAAAAAGGAAGCTTTAGTAGACAATATTATGTTTGAAGTCGTCACTGATGGCTCTACTAGATTAGGCGGAATTACAACTGGCCAGTACCAGATTGCCTATCAAATACCATCTGATAACTATGAGCAAATTGCCAGTTCTTCTGACATGAAACCAATCCTCAATTTATATGGCGGTTTAACGATGGTATTCAATAAAAAGCAAGGCCCATTCACCGACCAAAAGCTTCGCCAAGCTGTAAACACAGGTATTAATAATAAGGATGTATTAGTCGGAGCCTATGGTAATGATAAATTTTACCGTCTGGATAATGGCTTAATGTACAAAGATCAGGCGAAATGGTACACAGATGCTGGTAAAGAGTATTACAACCAAAATGATAAAGAAAAGGCGAAACAATTATTAAAAGAATCAAACTATAACGGGGAAGAGGTACGTATTTTGACTACCCGTGATTATGAGTATAGTTATAATTCTGCGGTTGTTTTGAAAGAAGAAATGGAAAAAATTGGGATTAAAGTAAAGCTGGATGTCGTGGATTGGGCTACCTTAACAACGAAACGAAATGACCCAGCTGCTTGGGATGCTTTTATTACCGGCTTTTCCCCGGTATCACTGCCGACTCAAACCTTGCCGTTAGACCCTGGATACGCCGGCTGGCCAGTGGATGAAAAGCTGCAGCAGTACACAGAGCAAATCCGGACGGCTCCTTCAGATAAAGATGCTTATGCTGTTTGGGAAGAAATGCAGGAATATGTATGGAAGGACTATGTGCCTTACATCAAAATCGGTGATTACTATACTTTCCATGCCTATAGAAATCAAGAAATCAAGGGGAATACCTATTTCGAAGGAATGATTCTTTGGAATACTAGTCTGACAAAATAATCACTTCATAGCACAATAAGAGGCTGTCTTGAAAGGTAGTCCTCACCGCTGAAACAATTTCAAGATGGGGGAAATACCTTCAGCCTGGAATTTTCACGGTGAGGTTTCGCCTTGCTTTTTACCAGCATCTTTCTATTACACATTATATTTCTGCTGAAGGAGGCTTGATTTATTTGAAATCGTATATTTTGAAACGGATTCTCTCGCTCATACCTGTGCTTCTGATTGTTTCAATTGTCGTGTTTATGATTATCCATTTGACCCCGGGTGACCCAGCATCCGTTATGCTCGGTCCAGAAGCCAGCCAGGAAGATGTCGAACAATTGAAGAACCATCTGGGACTAAATGATCCGGTTTACCAACAATATTTCCACTGGGTGGAAGGTGTGTTTCAAGGTGATTTGGGAGATTCCTTTTTTATGGATAAACCAGTAACGGCTGCCATCATTGAACATCTTGGCCCTACCATTTCGCTCGCCATTTTGTCACAAATTACCGCGATTTTGATTGCATTGCCATTAGGGATTTTTGCTGCCAGAAAGCGGGGTACTGTCACCGACCAAACGTTTATGGGTATTTCCTTGTTAGGTATTTCCATCCCCCATTTCCTCTTCGGATTATTCTTGATTATTATTTTGGCCATAAACTTAAGATGGCTTCCAGTAGCTGGATACCGTCCATTAAGTGCCGGACTCTGGGAGCATATTAAATATCTCATTATGCCGGCTATTGCCTTAGGTACTGGCCAAGCCGCATTGATTGCACGGATGACCAGATCTTCAATGGTTGAAACCCTGAACTTAAATTTTATTAAAACAGCAAGGGCAAAAGGACTCCATGAGCGGAAAGTCATCTATAAGCACACTTTAAGAAATGCGTTTATCCCCATCTTAACCGTAATTGGACAGACCTTTGGAACACTCGTTGCCGGGGCAGCCGTTACCGAAACGGTATTTAACATTCCCGGCATTGGACAATTGATTATCAATTCTGTCGAACGAAGAGACTATATGGTCATTCAAGGTACGGTATTAATGGTTACTGTTACCTATGTTCTGATCAACTTAATCGTCGACTTGCTCTATGGTGTCATTGACCCGAGGGTACGTTTGAAAAAAGAATCGTAAAACATCTTGCTCTGAATGGAGGTTATTGAATGGAACTGGTGGTTGAAAAAAAGCGACAATTAAGCGATTTTAGACGGGACATTAACCGGGAAAGAAGGCGTTTGTTTGTTCGCCGATTTTTTTCAAATAAATTGACGGTAACAGGGAGTGTCATTCTTCTGCTGACCTTACTCATCACGATCTTTGGTCCGATGATTTCGGCCTATAATCCATATGAAATGGTAGTGACAAGCAGGTTAAAAGCTCCAAGTGGTGAACATTTGTTTGGAACAGATAATCTTGGGCGTGACCTATTTGCAAGGGTCGTTTATGGGGCAAGGGCCTCCATGGGTGTTGGGCTGTCTGTTGCTATTATCACATCCATTTTAGGAATGGTGGTTGGTTTATATTCCTCTTATTATAAAATATTGGATCATATTTTGATGCGGATTTGTGATGGGTTAATGGCTTTTCCTGCGATTTTATTGGCCATTGCTTTAATGGCCGCATTGGGGACAAAAATTGAAAATGTCATTATTGCTTTAAGTGCCGTTTTTACCCCTTATGTGGCGCGGGTGGTACGTTCAGCGGCGCTGGTCGTACGGGAACAGACGTATATTGAAGCGATGAAAGCCCAAGGAGCCTCTTCGCTAAGAATCATCTGGGCACATATCGCACCAAATACGCTATCCCCTCTGATTGTTTATGCAACTTTTATTTTTGCTGATGCCATTATTATTGAGGCCGGCTTGAGCTTTTTAGGTGTGGGTGTGCCGGCGCCAGATCCAAGCTGGGGCAACATTCTATATGATGGAAAATTGGTGATTTTTACTGCCTGGTGGATGACGTTCTTTCCAGGTATCGCCATAATTTTAAGTGTTTTAGGCTTGAACCTGTTTGGGGATGGATTAAGAGACTTATTAGACCCACATACAAACCGTTCGAAGAAATAATTCGGGTTAGATTAGTTCTGAAAGGAGGCTGTGAAAATGGGAGAACACTTATTAGAAGTAAAAAAGCTTAAAACTCATTTCCAAACCGAAAGAGGGAAGGTTACCGCTGTTGACGGAATTTCCCTTCATGTGGACCGTGGTGAAGTGTTAGCCATTGTTGGGGAATCGGGCTGTGGAAAGAGTGTGACAGCTCAATCAATTTTACGTTTATTTGAAGAAAATGGGGTCACGACGTATGATGGTGAAATTAATTTTGAAGGGAAAAACCTTCTAGAGCAGCCCCTGTCTGAGATGAGAAAGATTAGGGGGAATGACATATCGATGATCTTTCAGGATCCATTAAGCTCCCTTAATCCTGTTTTTACAATTGGTGATCAAATCATGGAACCGATCATGCTCCATCAGAAGCTTTCGAAAAAGGAAGCCTATAAAAGAGCAATTGAAATGCTGAAATTAATTGGCATTCCGGCGCCGGAACAAAGGGTTCATGAATATCCTCATCAAATATCCGGCGGGATGCGCCAAAGGGTAATGATTGCCATTGCGCTTGCCTGTCAGCCTAAACTATTGATTGCGGACGAACCGACTACAGCTTTGGACGTAACCATCCAATCGCAGATTTTAGAATTGATTGACAGCCTGCGGCAGAAATTGGACATGGGCATCATGCTGATTACCCATGATTTAGGGGTTGTTGCACAGCATTGTACTCGAGTTGCCGTTATGTACTTAGGGGAGGTAGTCGAGGAAGGAGATGTGGATTCCTTATTCGAAAACCCGCTCCATCCTTATACACAAGGACTGATTAATTCGATTCCCCAGCTCACTGGGGATCGGAATCAAAAGCTCTCGATTATCAAAGGAATGGTGCCGTCCCTGAATGATATCCCGAAAGGATGCAGATTTGCACCAAGATGTCCTTATGCATCTGCCAAATGTATCGAAGAGAAGCCGGCATTAGAAACACTGGAAAACAATAAACGAATTATGTGCTGGCACTATAAAGAGATAGAGGGGGCTGTATCGAATGCAACATGAAGCAGTAAAATGGGAGGCACAGCCGGAATCAGAGTCTGCAAGAAAGAAACTGCTGGATATTAAGGGCATCAAAAAATACTTTCCGGTTAAAAATTCGATTGGGGTTACCAAGAAATTTGTCAAAGCGGTAGATGATGTTACCTTTTATTTATATGAAGGAGAAACCTACGGGCTGGTTGGTGAGTCAGGCTGCGGAAAAAGTACCCTTGGCCGGACCATTCTACGGTTGACGGAGCCGACAGAAGGGGAAGTGTTTTTTGGAGGAAAGGATATTTTCAAACTATCAGACTTAGAGTTTAGAAAAGAACGACAAGACCTGCAAATGGTTTTTCAGGATCCGTATTCCTCCTTAAATCCTAGAAAAAGAATTGGAGACAGTATCGCAGAACCGATGGTGATTCATAAAATCGGGAATAGTCATGAACGGATGGAACGAGTATTTGACATTCTGGAAAAAGTGGGACTTCATCCAGAGGCGTATTATCGCTTTCCACATGAATTTTCTGGAGGTCAGCGGCAAAGAATTGGTCTTGCCCGTGCATTAGTCGTGAACCCCAAGCTGGTCATTTGTGATGAACCAGTTTCGGCCCTGGACGTATCGATTCAATCCCAGATTATCAATCTATTAGAAGATTTACAGGAAGAATTTGGACTGACCTATCTGTTTGTCGCGCATGATTTAAGTGTTGTCAGGCATATTTCCGACCGAATTGGCGTCATGTACCTGGGAAAGATGGTCGAGGAAGCAGAAACGGATGAACTTTTTGCTAATCCGCTTCATCCGTATACACAAGCACTATTATCGTCGATCCCACATCCTAATCCAAAAATGAAACAAGAAAAGATTAATTTAAAAGGAGAAATTCCATCTCCCATTAATCCGCCGTCAGGTTGTACGTTCCATACTAGATGTCCATTGGCAACCGATATCTGTAAACAAGCTGTACCAAAAAGGGTGGAGAAGACACCAGGACATTTTGTGGCATGTCATTTACAGCAATAATCCCCCGAAAAAAATTTTCGAATAGGGTGATGAAATGAAAGTGGAGATCAATAGTCTAGTAGAAGATATTTTTTCAGAAATGATTGAGTGGAGAAGGGATCTCCATCAGCACGCGGAATCCGGCTGGCTTGAATTTCGTACGGCTTCTATAGTGGCGGAAAAGCTTGAGAAGTGGGGATATGAAATTAAAATTGGAAAAGAAGTTATTGATACACAAGCCAGAATGGGTGTTCCTCCAGAGGAGGTCCTGCGGCAGCATGAACAACGAGCGCTTGAGCAAGGGGCCAATGCGAAATGGCTGGAATATGTAAAAGGAGGTTATACCGGTGTTGTAGGAATCCTCGAGACTGGCCGCCCTGGACCGACAATTGGACTTCGCTTTGACATGGATGCCTTGGATTTAGTAGAGGCCAATGATCCAGAGCATGTCCCGGCAGCCCTAGGCTTTCGTTCGGTAAATGAAGGGATGATGCATGCCTGCGGCCATGATGCCCATACCTCCATTGGGTTGGGTGCGGCAAAACTGTTTTCTGAGATAAAGGATGAATTATCGGGAAAAATTAAGCTGATTTTCCAGCCGGCGGAAGAGGGAGTCAGAGGCGCCAAATCCATGGTAGCAGCTGGCGTGCTAGATGATGTGGACTTGTTCTTTGCTAATCATATCGGGACAGGAGTGCCGCTGGGGGAGGTAGTTTGCTCCAATAACGGCTATTTGTCCACCACCAAAATTGATGTTACCTTTTCCGGTGTGGCTTCCCATGCAGGCAAAAAACCAGAGGATGGCAGAAACGCTTTACTAGCAGCAGCCTCAGCGGTTGTGAACCTGCATGCCATTTCGCGCCATGGGAGCGGTAATTCAAGAATTAATGTAGGTGTCCTAAACGCAGGAACAGGGAGAAATATAATCCCATCATCTGCAAAATTAAAGATTGAAACCCGTGGTGATACCCCTGAGGTCAATGAGTATATTTTAGTCAATGCGCTAACTATTTTGAAGGGGACAGCCATGGCCCATCAGGTTGATGTCGATATTGATATCGTCGGAGAGGCAAAATCGGTTGAATGCAGCGAGGAACTGGCTGAATTTGTACAGGAATCGATAAAACATATAGAAGAAATCGAGAAGCTCCATCTCCTTACGAATGAAAGCTCAGGTTCTGAAGATGCCACTTATATGATGGAAAGGGTCAAAAATAACGGGGGATTGGCGACCTATGGAATCATTGGGACAACACTTGCGGCCGGTCATCATAATGAAAGATTTGATATCGATGAACTAGGGATGAAAATAGGGATAAAGGTATTGGCCCAAGTGGTTTTGAATACAAAAAATCTAAAGGTGAAAAATGCTGTAGTTTAATATTTTTCTACTAAAGATGAGAGATAGGGGTGCCAGGATATGAGGGAAACGATCAAATTTGCAGCCACAGGGGATTATCTGCCTACACGACGAATCCCAAGCTTTGAGGAAGACAGCTTCAAAAATATCGAAAATATTATTAAGCAAGCAGATGGAAGGATTACCAATCTCGAGATTAGTATTTTAAACAAGGAAGGTACCCCCGGAGCGATTCCAGGAGGAACACACATCAGAACTACACCAGATCGGCTGGACGATTTAAAGGCGTTTGGATTCAATCTCGTCGGCACTGCAAATAATCATGCATTTGACTATGGCTATGATGGTCTCGAAGCAACGAACCGTCATTTGGACGAAGCTGGCATTCTACATACAGGTACTGGAGAGAACCTTTATGAGGCGGGAAAACCTATATTCCTGGATACACCTGCGGGAAGGATTGGGTTTATTTCAGTTTCTGTTGTTTCTCATTTGACTCACATGGCAACAGAACAAAGGCATAATATCAAAGGTCGCCCGGGAATTAATGGTCTTCGCCATATACGAAGGCATATCATCAGTTCTGAAGAACTAGCAGTCTTAAAGACGATTGCCGAAAAAACGGAGGTGAATGCGTTCACGGAAATGTCGATTAAGGAAGCGTTTATGCTGCCGTTCCCTGAAGGCATGCTGCCATTTGGCAGAGATCAATATGGCTACCCGATGGTGTTTGAAACAGGGGAGGAACAGGGTCTCATAACCGAACCAAATGAAAAAGATATGAAGCGCATCGAAGGGGTTATTGATGATGTATTAAGACAGGCAGATTATTTGATGATAAACTTCCATGCCCATGAAATGAAGGGGACCAATAAGCAAATTGGCGCTGATTTTGTAGGAAAAGCGGCGAGAAGATTCATTGATGCGGGTGCACACGGTGTGATTGGCCATGGCCCGCATACCTTGAGAGGCATAGAAATTTACCGTGGCAGACCAATTTTTCATAGTTTAGGAAATTTTATTTTTCAAAATGAAACACTTGATGTCCTGCCTCAGGATTTTTACGATAATCATCATATCCCGAATGAGTATGGCGTTATGCAGGCGATGGATAAGAAGTCGCATAACGGAACAAAGGGATTATTGAATATTCCGGAAATGATGGAGTCTGTCCTGCCTTTTTGGACGATGAAGGATGGAGAATTAATGGAATTAACTCTATATCCATTAGAACTTTCGCACGGAAAAAGACGCCATCAAAATGGATTTCCAGAAATCACGAAAAATGAATCGATATTAAAACGACTGCAAGAGCTATCCGAACCGTTTGGAACAAATATTATCATTGAAGATGGCATTGGTCGGATTTATGCAAACGTGGAAGCAGAAAAAATGACACCTGAGGTTAAGTTTGTTTAGTGCGAACATAATAGTATGAACGGGGGAGAAATGGTTTTGAAGCAAGCAGCTTGGTTAAATGATTTTATCGAACAAACACAGGAGAAATGGACGTCTATCAGTGACTTTATCTGGGAAAATCCAGAAACAAGATTTGAGGAATTTATTTCCAGCCGGTATTTAAGTGAGCAGCTTAGAAAAGAGGGATTTCAGGTTCAAACTGGTGTAGCTGGTATTGAAACAGCATTTATTGGGGAGTATGGCTCAGGAAATCCGGTTATTGGATTCTTGGGTGAGTTTGATGCACTGTCTGGATTGAGCCAGAAATGTGATGTCGACTATCAGGAAGCGGTTCAGCAGGGGGGGAACGGCCATGGATGCGGTCATAATTTATTAGGGACCGGTTCTTTAGCTGCTGCTGCCGCATTAAAAAAATATATGGAAGAACATCAATTAAAAGGAACGGTCCGTTTCTATGGCTGTCCTGGTGAGGAAGGCGGTTCGGGAAAAACCTTTATGGCCCGTGAAGGGGTATTTGACGATGTGGACCTCGCGCTTAGCTGGCATCCAAAAAATCGGACCGGTGTTCAAGGGTGCAGCTCATTAGCCAATATTCAGGCATATTTTAGGTTTAAGGGAAGAAGTGCCCATGCAGCATCGACCCCTCATTTAGGTAGAAGTGCATTGGATGCAGTGGAGCTAATGAATATCGGTGCTAACTACATGCGTGAACATGTCAGCCAAGAAGCACGAATTCATTACGCCATTACCAATTCTGGCGGCATTTCACCAAACGTGGTCCAGTCAGAAGCAGAGGTTCTTTATCTTGTAAGGGATAAGAACATGAAAGCAACCAGGAAAATCTATGACCGTCTTTGCAAAATTGCTAAAGGGGCGGCGTTAATGACCGAAACGGAAGTCGAGATTGTATTTGATAAAGCTTGTTCCAACTATAACCCAAACCATACATTAGGCAAAGTCTTAGAGCAGTCGATCCAAGAGGTTGGGATGCCTTCCTATACGGCTGAAGAATATGATTTTGCCGAAAGCATTTGGAATACATTAACGGATGCTGAAAAACAAAGTACTGAGTTATGTGAGGAAATAAATTTAAAGAGGTTACCTGTCCAACCAGAGGGTCCGTTCTTGACTGCCGAGCTGATTCCTTTTGACGGAAAAGGGTTCCTTTCCGGCTCTACCGATGTGGGGGATGTCAGCTGGATTACCCCGACTGCGCAATGTATGTATACGACATCTGCGTTAGGAACCGTCCTGCACAGCTGGCAGATGGTAGCTCAAGGAAAGTCCTCGATTGCCCACAAAGGGCTGCTGCAGGTCGCTAAGGTCTTAGCGTTAACTGCTATTAAAGCGATGGAAAATCAAGATCTAATTAAGCAGGCAAAGCAGGAATTACAAGAACAGCTTGCAGATCATCCATACGAATGTCCGATCCCTGCCAATATCAAGCCTTCCAAACTAAGAGAAAGTCTTTTGGTTTAAAATGAAATTGTGGACTGCTTAATTCTGAATGCTAAGCAGTCCTCTTTTTTTAGTTCTTTTGGAAGAAAATTTGCCATTAGAATTCTATATGATTCTAATTAAAATTATTAATTTCAATTATCCTGCATTATCAAGTAAGATGTTTTACAAATACTAGTAATTATCAGGGAGTGGAATAGAATCTATGAACTACAGTTATATATCCCAATTATATTGCCCTAAGTGCAGTAATACATTTTCACATCAACAAAAGAACCAGTTATGCTCCTGTGGTTCTCCATTATTAGTTGAATACGATTTAGAAGAGCTGGGCAAGGTGCTTTCGAAACAAGCTTTGACAGGCAGAGTGCCTAGTTTGTGGAGATATCATGAGCTGCTTCCGGTCTGTGATGAAAAAAATGTTGTGACCTTGGGAGAAGGCATGACTCCGCTTTTATCTATGCCTGTGATGGGGGCAGATATGAATATACCAAATTTACTGATGAAGGACGAGGGAATCATTCCTACTGGTACCTTTAAAGCCCGGGGTGCAGCAGTAGGTGTTTCAAAAGCAAAAGAATTAGGGATAACAGAGCTCGCCATGCCTACCAATGGTAATGCCGGAGCTGCTTGGTCTCTGTATGCGGCGAGGGGCGGCATTCAATCTACTATCGTCATGCCAATTGATGCTCCGAAAATTACGAGAAATGAATCTGCTATCTCAGGTTCAAATCTGTATCTTGTGGATGGGCTCATAAGTGATGCAGGGAAAATCGTTTCGCAAACTGTTCAGGAATTTGGTTTATTTGACGCCTCGACATTAAAAGAACCGTACCGGATAGAAGGGAAAAAGACTATGGGTCTTGAGATTGCCGAGCAATTAGAGTGGAAGCTCCCTGATGTCATTTTATATCCAACAGGAGGCGGTGTCGGAATTATCGGCATTTTTAAGGCACTAACAGAGCTGAAAAAATTAGGCTGGGTGGAAGGAAATCTTCCCCGATTGGTCGCTGTACAAGCAGAGGGCTGTGCCCCAATCGTGAGGGCATGGGAAGAAGGGAAGTCTGAATCCGAATTTTGGTATGATTCTGAAACGGCGGCCTTTGGAATTAATGTGCCAAAAGCTATAGGCGACTTTTTGGTGCTGGATGCAATTTATCAAACGAATGGCTGTGCAGTGGCAATTGAAGATGATGTATTGTTGGAAGAACAAAAGAAGCTTGCAAGCCTAGAAGGGGCGTTTGTTTGCCCTGAAGGAGCTGCTACTTTTGCAGCAGCCCGCAGACTGAGAGAACAAGGATGGATTAAAGACAATGAAGTAGTAGTAGCCTTAAATACTGGAATGGGAATTAAATATCCTGACACCATTTCTGTTGATGTTCCAGTCTTGGAAAAAGGAGAGGCCATCCTCAAATAATAGGAAAATAACAAAAGCTTAAACTGTTTACACATGAATAATCTTAACCAATGTACATTAAGCAAAAATATCTAAAGTAGAGTAGTTTTCTAGGAAGGATAAAAATAAACTGACAGATTTCGGTTGAATGTCCATTTTAGGGATGACATAGGAAAAATTGCGGACAATTGGGTTGTTCTTAATTCTTAGCGTATGCAATGTTTTTAATTCTAATTCTTTACGAATGGTGTGTAAGGATAGAATGGAAATCCCTAAACCGGCTTCAACCGATTCTTTAATAATTTGGGAGCTTCCAAACGAACGGATCTCATTGGGCAGGAAATTGTTTTCTGAGAAAAGTTGATTAATGGCCTGGCGTGTTCCAGATCCCAGCTCACGAATAATCCATGTTTCTTCCCTTAAGTCATGGATCTCCACTTCTTGTTTAGAGGCTAGAGGATGCTTGGGTGAAACAATAAGGACCATTTCATCTTGGGCGAATGGGTGGATATGTAATTTGGGATTTTCCGCAATCCATTCCACAATAGCCAAATCGATTTCGCCACGAAGCAGTTTGGCAATGATTCGATGTGAGTTTCTGATTGAAATATTAGGCTTAATGAGTGGAAAATCTCCGGTGAATTCTGCAATGATTTTTGGGAGTAAATATTCCCCAAACGTATAACTAGAACCAATGGTAATAACCCCGCTGGCTGAATGGGATAAATCCTCTATTAAACGATTCATCCGATCGTATAGAGAAAGAATCTGTTTGGCATTCTGATATAAGATTTCTCCAGCTTTGGTTAATCGTACATATTTATTATTCCGGTCAAGTAACTTTAACTCATATTGCTTTTCAAGAACCTTTATGGATAGAGTAACGGCAGATTGTGAAATATGTAATGCCTCGGCTGCACGGGTAAAGTTCTTTTTCTCGGCAACTGTGACAAATGTGAGAAGATGGTAATCCATTGCTACCTCCTTGAGAATCAACCATTATAAAAATTTAATTCAGAATATTGTATATTTTCAAATACCAGAATAACATATTTGCTTGAAAAAAAGGAAAAAAATGCTCTTAAAAATAAACTTTAAAGGATGATGATCGTGAAAAAAATAGTCTTTCTCATGCTGGCTTTGTTGATTGCGCTTGCGGGATGCAGAAGTGACAGTACAACTAATTCTAAGGAAAAGGAAAGTAATAATGACCAATCGGGAGGAACGTTAAAGATCGCTCTTAATGCACAACCTCCGACTTTGGACACACATTTAACCACGACAACAGTTGCATTAGAGGTGACTAGAAATATTTTTGAGACCTTGGTCACACAGAATGCCAAACAGCAGCCTGTGCCGATGTTAGCAGAATCTATTGACAAAAGTGAAGATGGTTTAACGTATACGTTTCATTTAAGAAAAGGGGTTCCATTTCATAATGGCAAGGAAATGAAGGCTGAGGATGTTAAGGCCTCAATGGACCGATGGCTGCAGCAATCCTCAAGGGCAAAATTACTGTTAGACGGTTCAACCTTCGAGGCAAAGGATGAATATACGGTTGAACTAAAATTACAATCGTTTGTGTCAGATGTGTTAGACATTATGGCCGGAAGAGGACAATTTCCCGCAATAATGCCAAAGGAAGTAATTGAGTCTGCCGGTAAAGATGGGATAACCGAGTATATCGGAACTGGCCCATTTCAATTTGTTGAATGGAAACAAGATCAGTATATTCGGTTAAAACGCTTTGATGATTATGCAGCAGTCGATGAAGAACCAAGCGGAACTGCAGGAAGAAAAACGGCCTATGTGGATGAAGTCTATTATTATATCGTAAACGATCCGTCAACGAGAACGGCCGGGGTCCAAACGGGTGAATATGATATTGCCACATATTTGCCATATGATAATTATGATCAGTTGAAGAGTAACAAAGATCTCCAAACCTATGTCTCTTTTGATGCAGGTACATTAAATTTAACTTATAACAAAAAGCATGGTTTATTCGCAGATCAAAAAATGCGGGATGCGGTTAATACAGCGTTAGATTTGGATGCTATCATGCTGGCAAGTTACGGAAATAAGGATTTATATAAATTAAGTCCTAGCTATATGAGTATCGAACAAGTGGATTGGGCAACAGATGCAGGGAAAAAGGCTTATAATCTTGCCGACCCAGAAGCGGCCAAAGCCAAGTTAAAAGAGGCCGGCTATAACGGGGAGGAAATTGTTCTGTATGCGACACGAGATTATGATTACATGTACAATTCGGCTGTTGTCATAAAAGAGGAGCTGGAAAAAATCGGCATGAAGGTAAAACTGGAAATTTTTGACTGGCCTACTTTGATTGAAAGAAGGGAAAATCCTGAAAACTGGGATTTAATGACCGTTGGTACAGGATATGTAACGACACCATCACAGCTATTGGTTGTTAATCCTGATTATGTTGGCTGGACAAATGATCAAAAGATGGCAGACTTGCTTGCTTCGATTAGAACAGCTGAGACACAAGAAAAGGCAAAAAGCGGATGGGAAGAATTACAAGCCCATATGTGGGAAGCCTATTTGCCATTTACCCTATTTGGCCACTATTCCAATATCCTAGCGACGTCCAATAAGCTTGAAGACTTAACGGTATTTCAAGGTGCCATTCCTTGGAATGTAAAAAAGGTTGAGTAAATGTATCTGAAAAAACTCTCCTCTTAATCCAAGTCTGATTAGTGGGGAGAGTTTTTTTAATAAATGTCTCTGTTATAACTGAACGTGGATTCTCTGTGCTTGAAAAATAAACGGAGAAATTCCGTTTAAATTGGGAAATATGGGTATTTCCTTAAAAATAAGAGAGCTTTTTCCGTTTATTTTATCAAAATCATTGAATTTTGGCTTATCTAGAGCCGTTAAGCGGAATTTCTCCGCTTATATCGGCTTCTTAAGGCCCCTCTATCTACAATAGAAGGAGATTCTCCGCCTATTCATTCTCATACCTACACGAAATTCAACAATGAACCCTACAGAGCCTAATTAATAAAAGCATTCATGCTAAGGAGGTAAGATGAAGATGATGAATCAACAGCTGCTTCAAGACTTTTTACAAGTACCCTCAGCGTATAAATCACAAACCATTACTGGCAAAGGTTCTTTCACTTTTATTTCCAATCAGACGGGGATTCCCTAAATATGGACCTTGGATGACCAGAAAAATCCTATCCTTTTTACCAGGATGGAGGACCGTACATTAGGAGTATTTCATTCTCCAAACGGAGAGAAATCCATAATTGGCATGGATTGTGATGGTGACGAAAAACAACAATTGTATTTATATCATCAGGATCATTCGAGACTGGAGACTTTAGTCCTTTCACGTGAGCACTTTCATTATGGGGGCGGGTGGTCACCAGATAGCCGATATTTTTCCTATACTAGCAACCGTCGTCATCCCGGTTTCTTCGACGTTTTTATAGTTGATATCGAATCAAAAGAATCGAAAACGGTTTTTCAATTTGATGGTAATTGTGATGTACTGAGTTGGATTGACCAGGAGCATTTATTGATTAGTATTACGGAATCGAATTTGGACAACACTATCTATTGTTTAAACCTTGAAACCAACGAAAAAATGAGAATAGGAAACTCGCAGGTGACAGCAGGCTATAAAAATGTCCTAATAAGAAAAAACAAAACAGGAGGCTATTTGCTCACAGATAAAGGGGAAGAAACCTACTATTTGAGCAGCTTTTCCTTTGAGGAGCCTGATCAGCTGGTAAAGCTGCTTCATTGGCAAGGATGCGATATCGAAGAAGTGAAAAAGTCCCCGAATGAAGAATGGCTGGCTTTAAGTGTAAACGATCAAGGTTATTCCCGATTATGGCTTTACCATGTCGAAACAACTAGTAAGAAAGAAATTACTGGAATTCCTACGGGTGTTTTTGATTCCATTTCATGGAGAAATAATGATGAATTGATTTTCACAGTAAAAACTCCAGTCATCCCAGGTGATATTTGGCAATATTCCTTGATTCCCGGGGAAGTGACAAGACTAACGTTTGTCAGTGATTCAGAAACGATTGCCCGATATGGCCAAGAGCCTGATTTATGCAGATTTACATCTTTTGATCAACTGGACGTACCGTACTTCTTCTATAATCAGGGTCAAGGGACCGATAAACCGGCAGTGATTTATGTTCATGGCGGACCTGAAGGACAGACTAAAGCAGAGTATAATCCCGTTATCCAGTATTTAGCTAGTCAAGGGTTTGCAGTAGCCGCACCAAATGTCAGGGGCAGCAGCGGCTATGGACGCAGCTATATACAAATGGATGATGCCCGTAAAAGAATGGATTCAGTTAAGGACATTATCTCGCTCGTAAAGGTCTTAATCGAAACACATCAAATCAACCCTCATAAAATAGGCATTGTGGGACGCAGTTATGGGGGCTTTATGGTATTGGCTGCGATGACTCATTATCCAGATATATGGGCAGCGGGAGTCGATATTGTCGGGATTTCCAATTTGAAAACATTATTGACCAATACTGGACCATGGAGGAGAAGGCTAAGAGAGTGTGAGTACGGGTTTTTGGATCAAGACAGTGATTTCTTTGATGATATTGCACCTTTGCATCATTCTTATAAAATCAAGGCACCGCTGTTGGTATTTCATGGCCGGAATGATACCCGTGTACCGATCAGTGAATCTGAACAGCTTGTCAAGGAGATGAAAACACGCGGTCAAGAGGTGAATTTTACTGTCTTTGACAATGAAGGACATCAGACTGAGAAACGGGCTAATCATATTGTCATGCATCAAAATACGATTGAATTTTTTATCAAGCATTTAGTTCATTGACGATAACGAAGTAAGGAGGTTGGTTCATTTGTTAGAAAAAGTCTATCAATATATTGAAGATCATAAGGAAATGTACTTGAATTGGTTAGTGGAAATTTGCAGACAGCCAAGTGTGGCAGCACAAAACCGTGGTATCAATGAAACAGTCCAATTAGTAGAAAAATATTTACATAAAGTTTCTTTTGCAGTTGAAACCCTTCCAACATCCGGAAACCCTATCGTTTATGGGGAGCTTGATTCCGGGAAAGAAAAAACACTTACCTTTTATAATCATTATGATGTACAACCAGAAGATCCCATTGATTTCTGGGAAAGTCCGCCTTTTTCCCCAGAGATTCGAGACGGGAAATTATTTGCAAGAGGAACCGCTGATAATAAGGGTACTCTGCTTTCGAGGATTTGCGCGATTCATGCTTATCAGCAGATATATAAAGAGCTGCCGATCAATCTAAAATTCATTATCGAGGGGGAAGAAGAAATTGGCAGTCCCCATCTTCATGAATTCACAGAAAAATACCCCGATAAATTATCAACAGACGGGTGCATTTGGGAAAATGGCTTTAAAAGTACGGATGGCAGGCTGCAAATCACACTTGGCTGCAAGGGAATGCTTTATGTGGAATTGCAAGCAAAAGGAGCCAATGTTGATTTGCATTCAGCTAAAGCAGCCATTATCACGAACCCAGCTTGGAGGCTGGTTTGGGCTTTAAGCACGTTAAAAAATGAACAGGAAGAAATTTTAATAGACGGTTTTTACGACCGGATACAAGAACTGACACCAGCGGAAAAGGAATTAACAGAGTCGATTGATTACAAAGAGGAGGAAGAGTTGGAACAGCTCGGACTGAAGCACTATTTAAATAATTTAACAGGCTTTAAGCTTAAAGAGAAGCTAATTTTCCAGCCTGCATGTACCATTTGCGGATTAGAATCAGGGTATACGGACGAAGGTTCGAAAACCGTATTACCATCTGTTGCAAAAGCAAAAATTGATTTTCGATTAGTTTCCGAACAAGACCCTGAAGAAATATTGACGCTGCTGAGAAAGCATCTGGACAAACACGGGTTCAGTGATATTGAAGTCATCCCATTGAAGGGTCAGCATGCTGCCGTGACAGATCTGGAAGACCCTCTAGTAAGAAAAGTGGTCAGCAGTGCAGAGAAATTTTTTGATAAAAAGCCGCAGGTGATGAGATCACAGGCAGGCACGGGACCCATGTATACACTCTGTCAAAAATTCGGAATTCCAGCAGTAGGCTTTGGTGTAGGTCATGCGGGGTCTCAAAATCATGCACCAAATGAGAACATTTATATGGATGACTTTATCGAAGGGATCAAATTTGCGGCATTGGTCATCCATGAGTTTTAAATCCATTTTTAGGAAGTGAAAAGTTTGAGTGAAAGAGTAAATGAAAAGATGGAAGAAATGTTAGAACTCTTGGAAAATCTGGTAAATATCGATAGTGGAAGTTATTTCAAGCAAGGCATTGACCAAGTTGGAGCTATCTTGTCAAGTGAATATAAATCACTGGGCTTCGATGTCCATGTCCATCCACAAGAAAACAGAGGAAACAATCTGGTGATTAGGCATCCAGATGCCGTTGCTCCTAAGGTGATGATTGCTGCCCATATGGATACCGTATTTCCAATAGGAACGGCAAAACAGCGGCCCTTCAGGGTAGATGGCAACTATGCCTATGGTCCTGGCGTCGTGGATATGAAAGCAAGCTTGGTATCTGTTCTATTTGCTATGAAGACATTGATGGAATCACAGGATGAAGCTTACAAGAACGTTGAAATCGTCCTGAATAGTGACGAAGAAATCGGATCGAGGCATTCAAGAACTTTAATTGAAGAAGTAGGCAAAGGGAAAGAGTTTGCATTGATCGTAGAAGCTGCAGGGAAAAATGGCTCGATTGTCACGCAGCGTAAGGGAGGGGCGAGGTACAAAATAAAAGTAAAAGGTGTGCCTGCCCATTCAGGGTCAGATCATGAGAAGGGCCGCAGTGCCATCGAAGAAATCGCACATAAAACAATTAAATTGCATAAAATTACTGACTATGATAAAGGAATCACGGTAAATGTCGGTTTGATAAAAGGCGGAACCTCCGCCAATACGATTGCCCCGATTGCTGAAGCGGAAGTGGATGTAAGGATCACTAAACTTGAGCAAATAAAAGCAGTTGAACAGAAGATTCAAGAAATTTGTTCCGATCCAACTATAAAAGGGACAAAAATTGAAGTGGCGGGTCAGCTTAATCGTCCACCGATGGTGAAAACTGAAAAATCTAACCAACTGATCCGTATAGTGCAGGAAATTGGCAAAGAGCTGGGGATTAAGATCAAGGAGGAATTTAGAGGAGGTTGTTCCGACGGGTCATTTACCAGTTGCATGGGCATTGCAACGGTAGATGGGATGGGTCCAATCGGCGGGAATGGCCATCGAGATGATGAATACTTGGAAATCTCCTCGTTACCTGTTCGAACTGCTTTGCTGGCAGAAACGATCAGTAGACTAACCCATATGAATACGAACGAACCAATAAAGAGGCATTTGTTGAACATAAAAGACACCATCGGTTAAAAACACGTAACCATTTGGATAAAATAAGCAGGCAGAATAATCTTAGTTTTGCCTGCTCCCCTCATTCCGATTCCAATATTTTCCCTTTTGATAAATGGATAATTTTTCTAGCCGGTTTTAAAATATTCCTCATCCGAATACCAAATACTAGTAAAAAAACACTAGGGGGAATATAGAGTGGATGGTGTGCTTTCAAAGGAACATATCATTTTAATTGTTACTTCGATTATTGTCGGCACTTTAGCCCGAATTATCACCATTAAAGAGGACTTTAGACAGTATCCGAGCTATCCAAACGGGTATCTGATCCATTTGGTAACAGGCTTTGTGGCTGCAGCGCTGGGAGCTGTTGCTATTCCCGCACTTATGACAAAAAACTTTGTGGCCGTCACTTTTTTAACATTAGCTATCCAGCAATTTAGGGATGTCCGAAAGTCAGAAAGGGAGAGCCTAAAGGACTTAGAAAACACGGAGTACGCCTATCGAGGGGATGCTTACATTGATGGGATTGCCAAAACCTTTGAATCCAGAAATTATTTTGCACTTATCGTAGCGTTAGCTACTGGCATTACCATTCAGCTGGTGGACAGCAAATCAAGCTTAGTTAAAATCATTTCAGGTGCAATTGTTGGGTTCCTTTTCCTTTACATACTAAAACGTTTTTCAAAAGGAAAAACAATCGGAGATGTAGCAGAAGTAAATGAAGCAAAAATTGAAGTGAAAAACCATGAATTGTATGTAGACGGCATGTACGTTTCAAACCTTCTTGGGACAGAGAATGCAGCGCAATTGTTTCAAGAGGAGGGTAGGGCTGTGGTCATTAGTCCCAAGAAGGATTATCTTCGTGTTACATTGGAGAATTTTGGGCAAAGACAGGCAGCTTTGTTCGAGGCAACAAGGACCTTGGGGGTGAAACGGTACCATTTTACCCGGAGGGATTTTGAGAATGGCCGTGTCGTAATTGCTTTAGTTCCGATCATAAATGACATCGAAAAACTAATTGAAGCTGTGAAGAAAACACCGCTTCTAGAAAGCACCAAAAAAAGCGAATCCGTTATGAAAACGAATATGGTAGGGAGGGAATAAAATGGGGCGTGAAGCGAATTCAGAACCAAAATATGATATTCTCGCTCTCGTAACGCTGGATAAAAATCGAATATTAGGCGGCAAGCAATTGACTTTGTTAGCAAAAGATGAGGCGGAACAGAAAGTCATGACTGCCGATATTGCCAAAGCACTGAAGGCGGATGTGGTCCAGATGACATCAGGAGATTATTTAGTCATTAGGGTATAGAGTGCTATGAGGACGAGCCATTTGCCTGCAAAAGGATCGTCCCCATTGGATAATCAAGAGAGCATATTCATTACTTAAAATCTTTTAAGGTCATTTGCTTAATTCCTTCTATGTGCTCTTCCATTAAATTTTGCGCCACACTAACATTTGAATTTATTAATGCTTGCAAAATACCTTTATGCTCATTATTAGCCTGCCGTGGCCTTTCCTGGGAACGGGCAATAATGACACCAATCCAGTTGATTTGCGCCTCGATTGATTCCATCATTTTGATTAACCGGCTGTTTTCTGAACAGGTG
Organism: Neobacillus muris; assembly: GCF_943193175.1. Classification (GTDB taxonomy): domain Bacteria; phylum Bacillota; class Bacilli; order Bacillales; family Cytobacillaceae; genus Neobacillus; species Neobacillus muris. Next base: position 15,953 of record NZ_CALPDF010000008.1, on the reverse strand, counting down.
ATTAAAGTTTTGTGCAGATTTCGATCTGAATGAAAAAAAGACTGAAAGTTTCCGCGATCAATGTCCTTATCAACATCTAATGTGTTTTGGTAAAGCTCTTCCAAAGTCTGCTTGGGAAGGTTAGACATAGCCAATTTTATAGCCTGCCTCTCTAAAGCCTTTCTAACTTCATAAATTTCTTCAATATCCTTCACTTTAGGCTGACTAACATAGGTGCCGGACCTGCTTTTTACCTCAACAAGACCATCTTGCTGGAGCAATTGTAATGCATCCCTTACAGGAGTTTTACTGACACCTAACTCTTTGGCAATTTCATTGTAATCTATCCTTGTACCTGGCCTTAATTCTGTACTGACGATTTTATCTCTAAGATAGTAATAAATTTTTTCATTTAAATTGCGATTGTCAAATGCAACATTAACCACAGTGTCTACCTCCATTAACGGCTTATATATTTTCGGAAATTATTGACAATTAAGAAAATTAGTATTATTATCTAATATATCAGATATTATATATCAAGACCAGTGACAAATGTTATAAAGGAGGGAATTTTTTGAAGAGTATTGCACTATTCGGATTAACAGGGCAAGGGATTGAAACGGCAGGTGAAATCCTATCCCATGTAATTCAATCACTTGGTTATTCACATCGAAATTGGCGTGATTTTTCAACTATTATCCGAGGCGGACACACATCCTTTGAGATGTATATTGCAGACAAGTTTGATTCCCAGCCACCTCCCCGATTACAATCTATTGACTTAGCTGTCGTTTGGACTGATGAAGGGGTCGAACGTTATATACCGCGATTAAAAGATTCGTCCAAGATATTTGGACCAGAAAATATTAAAGGAATTCCTACACCCCACCAGGGAAATATACCAAAACTTGGTTTTAACGTTTGGGCTTTAGGCATCATAAGCGGCTTTTTAGGAATTCCCTTTGAAAAAGTAAACAATGAAGTAGAAATGCGATTTAGGAAGGGGAAAAATACTGATTTATTTGAAGCCGGCTATCAATTGGGTTTAACTGTTCAAATAGAGGAACCTCTTAATGACTTATCGATAGAAAACGCGACGATTTCGGGAAATGATGCGTTGTGTCTTGGTGCCATCGCTGGGGGTGTCAGATATTATTATGGTTACCCTATTACTCCCGCTTCTGAGATATTGGAAAATTTCTTCAAATGGCTGCCGCCAATCGGAGGTGGAGCATTTCAAGTAGAGGATGAAATGGCTGCCATTCATGCGGCCATAGGCTGCAGCTATGCAGGACAACGGACATTCGTTGCCACCAGCGGACCTGGTCTGTCCCTAATGACAGAGGGTTTGGGATATGCAGCCGCAACAGAAATTCCACTGGTTTTAGTCGATAATCAGCGTGGCGGTCCATCAACAGGGATGCCCACAAAAACCGAACAAAGTGACTTACTTCATCTTATGAATGCAGGACATGGGGAATTTGCCCGTATCCTTCTTACCCCAACAAGTGTTTTGGATTGTATCACCGTGATTCAAGAAGCACTTAACCTCTCAGAATTTTATCAATGCCCCGTCATTATTGCACTAGATTTAGACTTAGCCCTTAGAAAAATATCCATTCCATGGAAGGAAATAGAAGACGTTATCAAATCAGTTGAAATTGACAGAGGACGAACCATAATGGATTCACCAATTGATGAAAAATATAAAAGATTTGAATCAGCTGGAACTGCTCCTCCGTTAAGAACCGTACCTGGAGTAAAAGGCGGGGCATACGTGGCTAGTGGTGACGAGCATGATGAAAGTGGTTTTATGGAACCAGATTTTAGAAAGGTAAGAGGGTCCTTACATATCCGTAGGTTAAACAAAGCAAACTCGATTCACTATAATAGACCTTTTACCAGATTTGGAAACCATGACAGTCCAATTACCCTTATTGGCACAGGTGCAATGGGCGAATTAATCGAAAACTTTGTGAAGAATCATCCTGGTTTGTACCAAGGTTTATTAATTCGCCAGCTTGCTCCACTTGCAAAAGAGGAATTGGCAGAAGCTCTGAAGGATTCCAGAAAAGTAATCATTGCAGAGTATAATGCTAAAGCTCAAATACGGACCATTTTAAAAGAAGCCATAAAAGACAAGCATATCTATTCTCTTTTGAGGTTTGATGGTGAACACTTTACCGATCAAGAATTTCAGGAAGAAATCTTAACGATTTTAGATGGACTTACTAGCGATCTAACAAAATAGGGGGGATAAAATGGTTGAAACATTAACGGCAAAAGATTTTTCTAACGGAAATGCTCCTACCTGGTGTCCGGGCTGCGGAGACTATGGGGTATTAAGGGGGATTCAAAGTGCTCTTGCAAAATTAAATATTCAACCCGAAGATTCGGTCCTTGTTTCAGGAATTGGATGCAGCGGTAAAATATCACACTATTTTGGAGGATATTCCATCCATACAACACATGGGCGGACCTTGCCAACGGCATTAGGAATCAAATCGTCCAGACCGGAGTTGACGGTAATTGCGGCGGGTGGTGATGGGGATGGATATGGAATTGGGGTAGGTCATCTTGTCCATGCTGCAAGGAGGAATCTGCCTGTCACCTATATTGTCATGGATAATTCTGTTTATGGAAATACAAAGGGCCAAACTTCTCCAACCAGTCCTTTAGGATATGAATCATCGACTTCACCAGAAGGAAATCTGGACCAGCCGATTAATCCTCTTTTGCTGGCGTGGTCTTCCGGGGCTACATTCATTGGTCAGGGATTTTCAGGAGATATAAAGCATTTGGAGGATCTCATCATCAAGGGTATCCAGCATGATGGATTTTCTTTAATCAATGTTTTTAGTCCCTGTGTTGTTTTTAATAAGGCGCAAGGTTACGACTTTTATAAAAATATTATAACGTATCACGAGCGTCCTGCTTCATCTCCTCAAGACTTAGTATCTTTAATTGCTGAAAATCCATTTAGTGCTGGTGTTCTTTGGCAGAGACAAAAAGACAATACCAGATACCATAAACAGAAATCGGAAGAGCCTGATTTGCTAACCTATTTAAAGACTAGAATTGTATAAATCTAATAAATGGAGTGAGAGAAATGGAAGGCAGAATCTATGAGTATCTAGAAAAATACAATTATGAAAATCTATTCTTTTTTAATGATAATGAAACAGGCTTAAAGGGTGTCGTCTGCATACATGACACCACTCTCGGGCCGGCGACAGGCGGTCTAAGAATGTGGACCTACCAAAATGAGTGGGATGCTATCGAGGATGCCCTTAGGCTGGGCCGTGGCATGACTTATAAATATGCCGCTGCCGGAGTTGACTTAGGCGGCGGAAAGGCGGTTATAATCGGTGATCCCAAAAAACAAAAAAGTGAAGCATTGTTCCGGGCATTTGGGCGCTTTATTAACCGCTTAAATGGACTCTATATAACAGGGCAGGATGTTGGTACCACATTACGAGATATGGAAACCATCCGCTTGGAAACACCATATGTCGTAACACTCCCGAGAGAGTTTGGGGGAGCAGGAGAAATCGCACCTTATACAGCCTTGGGGGTATACCAGTCTATTAGGGCATGTGCGAAGGAAAAGCTGGGAACAGATAAGCTGGATGGGGTGCGCATTGCCGTTCAGGGTGTAGGGAGCGTGGGCTATCATCTTGTTAAATATCTTGCTGAAGAGGGAGCCGTAATAACAGTCGCAGATATAGATGAGAAGAAAGTAAAACAAGTAGCAGAAGAATTTGGTACAAATATAGATTCAGTAGAAAGAATTCATGCATTAGAAGTGGATATATTCTCTCCTTGTGCTCTCGGGAAAGTGATTAACGACCACTCTATTGAAGAATTGAAATGTTCGATTGTGGCAGGATGTGCTAATAATCAGCTGGCAGAGGAAAAACATGGCGATTTCCTGGATGAATTGGGGATTTTATATGCTCCTGATTATATTGCCAATGCAGGAGGAACCATATTTGATACCGATCGAATTAAGCCAGGCGGCTTCAATGAACAAAGAGGAGCAAATGCAGTTAAACGTATCTATGAAACGATGACGAATATAATTGAAATTTCCAAAACGGAACATATCCCGACCTATAAAGCAGCAGATCTGCTTGCAGAAAGAAGAATTGAAAGTGTTGGAAAGGCGAAACAGTTAAGAAAACAAGTATCTATCTTTAATTCTTAATTTCTTGGGGGTGGCCAAATTGCGTTTAAAAGATAAGGTGTGTATTGTGACAGGGTCAAGTATGGGAATTGGTGAAGCAATAGCGGAAAGATTTGTACAGGAGGGTGCGAAAGTCGTAGTCAATTCAAGAAGTCAAGAACGAGCTGATAAGGTGGCAGCTGTTTTGAGGAATAAGGGATACGATGTAAGTGGGATTGGTGCCGATATGTCTAATAAGCAATCTGTAATAGAATTGATGGAAAAGACAGTAGAAAATTACGGTAAGATTGATGTTTTGGTCAATAATGCGGGGGTAAACCGAATTGGACCTTCCATGGAATTAAGTGAAGATGACTGGCGGACTGTTCTAGATACGAATCTCACTGGAACCTTTTTTGGAGCGCAAGAGGCAGCAAAGTATATGCAAGGTAATGGAGGATCCATTATCAATATCACATCTGTTTACGGGCAGGTTTGCGTCCCAATGAGGGCTGCTTATAGTTCAACAAAATTTGCCCTAAATGGATTGACAAAAGTTCTCGCTGTGGAATGGGCTGAGAATAATATACGGGTGAATGCAGTGGCACCAGCCTATATTAAAACTCCATTGGATGAAACAGATCAGGAAGCTGGAGGCTATGGAGATGAAGATGTCATTAGACGTACACCACTGAAACGCTTTGGATCAACAAAGGAAGTGGCTGATGTTGTTTTATTTTTGGCATCAGACGAATCAAGTTATGTTACTGGTTCGATTTATAATGTTGACGGCGGTTGGACCGCTTATGGCGGTTGGTAAAATGATAAGAGATTCATTTTTTATATAGAAAGGAACACCATTCGTCTATAAAGCTGTCTCTGCGGGTACCTTTCAATTTTCCTTATATCCAATGAATTGGTAAACAAATAACTTTCTTGATAAAGCATCTATACTCCTCCAAAAGAATAGATGCTTTATTCTTAAATAATGCCCCGAAAAACTCCTAAGATTGTTCATTTCAAATGTTAAGAAATCTAATTTTAAACTTTTTAACAAACACCAATGGATTTTTCATTATATCCTTCCCTAGCATTGACAACATGCTCATTAAATTTCCTAATATTTACTTGGTAAGTGAACAGACAAAGAAATTAGAATAACATATCATCGTTAAATGTGATTTAACGAATCTAATGATGAATGTTGAAGATTTATAGTCATTTTCTATGAAAAAAATTATAAAAGGGAAGTGAAAATGGTATGGATATGGTTGTTTTGGTCGAACTTATTTTTTACTTTGTGGTCATGATAGGAATCGGTGTTTTTTATAGCCGAAAAGAACTAGGGTATGACGACTATCACCTTGGTGGGAACAAAATTCCGGGCTGGGCTTTGGCCTTTTCAGAAAGATCAACTGAAGCCTCTGCCTGGCTGCTGCTGGGGGCAACTGGATTTGCTTTCTCAACAGGTCTTTCCAGCATATGGCTGTTTGTGGGGATGTTAATAGGAATTATTGTTTCATGGTTATTTTTGGCTAAAAAATTTATGGAAGAGAGAATCAAGTATAACGCTCTCACTCTCCCAGATTATTTATCTGCCAGATTTCCTAAATATGCAAAATGGATTCGAGCAATTGGTGCCATTATCATTGTTCCTTTCTTTACCCTCTATGTTGGGACCCAGTTCGGCGGAACGGGAAATACATTAGAACAGACAATGGGGATTGATCCGGTGTGGGGGATTCTTATTGTAGCCGTTGTTGTTATAGTATATTCATGTTTAGGAGGTTTCTTATCCGTTGTTTGGACAGATACAGTTCAAGCGATATTAATGGTCCTTACACTTGCCGTACTGCCTATAGTAGCGTTAATTAAAATTGCGGCATCTGATTTATCGATTAGCGATGCGCTTATTCAAGCAGGTAATGGAGCGGATTCTTGGACAGGCGGTGTTTCAGGTTTTGCAATAGGGCTTTTGATCTATACCAATCTTTCCTGGGCGTTGGGTTATTTAGGTGGGCAGCCGCATATAAGTGCCAGATTTATGGCATTGAAAAATGACAGGGACGCGAAAATCGGTAGAAACACCGCTATTATTTGGGGGATATTAGCATATGGCGGTTCTTTTTTAATCGGTATAACTGGTTTGACCTTGTACGGTTCAGGCAACGTAGATAACGTTGAAATGATCTTACCAATGATGCTTACAGATTTACTTCCAGGTTGGCTTGTTGGGATTCTACTAGCAGGTATTCTTGCAGCAATTATGTCGACTGCCTCTTCACAATTATTGGTTGTGGCAAGTTCTATCAGCGAGGATATATTGGTGAAAATCATAGGAATGAAGTTTTCGGAGAAACAACTTTTACTGATTTCCCGTCTCATTGTTTCGGTAGTTGGAATACTTGGTCTAGTCATTGGTCTCATGTCAAAATCTTTAATTTATGTTGTAATTGGCTGGGCCTGGGCAGGAGTTGGGAATAGCTTTGCGGCCGCTATACTTCTAACTTTCTTCTGGAAACGAATGTCTGGTGCAGGGGTGCTGGCTGCGCTGTTAACGGGTTTTATCAGTACGATTATCTGGATTAATACGCCTCTTGAGGGAATCGTTACGTCTCGTGGAGCAACCTTAGTTCTTGCCCTATTAGCTGGAGTGGTGGTAAGTTTGGCGGCTCCAGATAATAAAAAAGATATGCCTTCAAAGAACTTAAAGGAGGCAAATTTAACTTAAAAAAATGCCTGATTATTTTTAGTCGGGTGTACCAGTCCAAGACTATTATGAATCTTTTAAATTGTAATAGGAAGCTGCGAAATATGACAGCTTCCTATTACTTTGTTGTAAAGGAACCTGAAAACTTCTCCGATAGTATGGCTGAAAAAAATATTTGAGTTCCATCAAATAAAATACCGTACAGCAAACTATTGCACTGTACGGCTACAATCTCTAGAATTAGTGGGAATTCTCTGTGGGGAGTTATGTAAACCCAGGAAAAATAGGCTGATCCCCGTCAATGCTTGGATTTTTTTGTGAGGACTCAAACTATAATTGAGAGGATTTTTGAAAAAATTGGTCAGGTCCGATAAACTCGGACAGTAATGTACCTAAATGGAGATCATTCAAACTTGATTTCAGAGGATAATGTTAAAATACTTATAGCAGGAAAAAAATTTTCAACTTAAAAGGACAACATATTTTTGGTGGGAAACCACAGTCTTATTGTTCTCATAACTTCGACCAGAGTAATTTTCAAGGATTTCTACGATAACAGAGTTCTCACCGACTTTTTCCACCTTGCCCTTTATTCCATTCGTTGAGACGATATTATCCCCAACTCGCGCTCTTTTCAAATCCATAAAAACCACTCCTTACCTTAGAAGTCAGATTTCTAATAAATCAATGATTACTTGGAATTTTAAAGGGAAAGCCATTTTTTGTCATAAAAATTGTGAGGAATTCTGACCCATTTTTTGGTTGCAACATATATTAGTTTTATCATAAAGCAAGGAAGTGGGTGAACGGGTTGCACCATTTTAAGGGGGGGAATTCCGAATATAATCAGTTGCCCAGCCATCAGCAGCCTTATACAAATCGAGATGATTACACAATGACGGTAGAGGGGAGAGGGATGGTAACAGCAGCACCCGACCAGGCTCTGCTATCTATTGGTGCGGTCACAAATGATTTAAATCTGCAAACCGCTCAACAAGAAAATACGTCGATTATTAATCGAATCATTGGTGCCATTAGACAGGCAGGAGTGGGAGAGGATGACATAAAAACGACTGTTTATTCCGTGAATCCGAGATATGACTTTGTGGAGGGAAACTCCATCTTCCGTGGTTATGAAGTAGAACATCAGCTTCAAATTACAGCGAAAGATTTAACGAAAGTTGGAATGATATATGATATAGCTATACAAGGAGGAGCAAACCGAACAGGAACAATCCAGTTTCAAAACTCACATGCCGACTTACATTATCTTCAGGCATTAACCATGGCGGTTCATGATGCATTCGCTAAAGCACAGCAAATCGCCCTTACAATTGGGGTAAGTTTGATCCGCATTCCACTAAGAATCACTGAAAACCCTCAATTATTCACACCCGCCGGCGTTGAAACATTCGCATTTGCGGCAAAAGGGCCAGCCGCTCCTATTGAACCTGGAGAAATGACAATAAACGCTAGAGTTTACATTGTTTTTCAATACAATCTATAGCCGTTTCATGATTGATAAACACAAAAAGCGTGACCTGCCACGGTAACAGGCCACGCTTTTTTATCTTTTATTCCTTTGTTTGCTCAACATTTTGAGCGACACTTTTTCCATTCAAAAACACATTAAGTGCCTGTATATTTTGATCGAAGTCTACTACCAGCACGTCGCCAAGCCCTTGCTCCCTTTTATTCTCAAAACTGCCGTCCTCAGGAATGCGTATAGTTTCTATACCACTGCTTTTCTTTGTTACAATGTCTTTTCCAATCGTTAATATGGACGAACTATCCATATTTGTATCGATATATTTATTCATTAGTGTTAATAGCTTAGGGAGTTTTACCACACTTTGCAGGCTAACAGCTTCATCTGTTAATTTTGACAGGACTTCTTGCTGCCTTTGAATCCGGCCAAAGTCACTTAAACGATCGTGGCGAAACCGGACGTATCCAAGAAGCTCTTTGCCATGAAGTGTTTGCTTGCCTTTTTCTAACTTCGTATCTATTCCATAGGACATATCATAGGGAATTTCGACTTCAATACCATTAGGAGCGAGGAGGTCGACCGCTTTTTCAAATCCTTTAAAGTCTACTACCGCATAATAAGGAATATCGAGCCCAAAATTGTTCTTAATGGTTTTCCTCAGTAATTCCGTGCCTCCAAACGAAAAGGCCGCATTTAGTTTTTGCTGCCCATGATTGGGTACCGGGACCATCATATCCCGCATCAATGAGATAAGTTTTATCTTATGTGTTTGAGGGTCATAATGGGCAACCATGATTGTATCGGTACGGGCTTGTTTTTCTCCCCGTGAATCACTTCCTAATAAAAGGACATTGATGGCTTCTGGTTTCTGTTTTCCCTCCACTTTTGCAAGCTCCTCGCTGCCGGAATGGAAGGTCCCTTCTATGTACTGAACGATTTGAATAAGACCTGTTATAAAAATACCTAGGAGAAGCAGGGCACCGAAGACCCTCCTCCATCTTACTCTTACTCTATTTTTTCTTGATCTTGCCAATTTTTGCACCACCTAAAACTAAATCAATCTATTTGAAGTATGAAACCTATTAAATTATGAAGTTTAACTTAAAAGACCCCTTGAAATAATAATTATCCCATAATTGGTTTTCATTTTATTTAATATCACATTACATTTTAGTCAATTTCTGATTACAGGTTCATTTTCGAGTACTTACAAATACAGTTAGAAATAATTTTACGACATTTTTCGAGGAAATAAAAGTCATTAAGAATAGGTTAGGCAATATCAAAAAGATTTTTTGTATTAGTTCATATCTGGTATATAAAAAAACTGTCAAAATATATTGTTTTAATATTCTGTAAAATATATACAATTGTGGATTTTATATGGTATATTCTAAGCAGTGAAACGAAAGGAGATTTTGAATGAGAAAGAAATTCCGTCTAAATTTAGTGATCCTTTTTCTAATGCTTTCCTTCTTGCCAATACAGATGAAGGTTAATGCAGAAGAACCAGTTGTAGCCCAGTTGAACAACCGTGGTTTTAAAGAAGCAGTTGAGGTGGGCGCAGGGGCATCAGATGTGGCTCTTACCAGTGCTGTATTTGGAAAAGAAAATGGCAGGGATGTGGCCTATGCGACAGCAAATGGAGGCAAATTTAATGTAGTAGAGTTACAGACCAATAAGCTTTTGTTTTCAGAACAACTAGGAGAAGTGACTCAAGTTTGGTCACATTCCCTTGCACCAGATGGAACAGTGTATATGGCTGCTTTAGCAGCCGGAAACGAAGGGGAGTTATGGAGTTATACTCCTAGTACTCGAACCGTGAAGAAAATAGGAACCCCGGCCGCAGGACATCAGCTTTGGAGCAGTGCTGTTGACGAAGAAGGCAATGTGTATGTGGGGACCTATAAAGAAACAGATGGCAGAATCATTCAATATAAGCCTTCTACTGGTGAATTTGTGGATTTTGGGAAAGTGGATGACGGGGATGGCAGTTATGTTCGGTCAATGGCATACCACGATGGATACCTTTATGCAGGTTTGGGTGTTACGGGGAAGGTATACCGAATCAATGTTCAAACAAAGGAAAAAGAGGACATTACCAAAAATGTCCCGGAGTTAATCGGAAAACCGATTGAACAAGTGAAATTTGCCTATGATATGGCTGTTGCAGGGAATTATTTATTTGTCCGATTTGATGATGGACAAACCAATACTTTATTGTTTTATAATTTGGCAGAACAAAGATGGATGGACAAAAAGCTGACGAAATTAAATGATGGTTCAGCAGATGATTTCGGAGCCTTTGGGTTTACACAGCTTCCTATTCATGAAGATAAAGCGTATGTCATTTACAATCGCTACATCACTGAAGTTGATCTAAATACCCTAGAGTTAAGAAATACCGGATTCAATTATCCAGCAGGGTGGCGCGGCGGTGCCATTGTCGACCTTGGCAGAACAGATCTTCCTGGATTGTCGCTGGTAACATTAAAGCGAACCGGCCAAGTGCTGGCAGCCAACTTTGAGAAGAATCTTTTGACGGAACTCCCAACCGTTATGGAAGCGAAACCATTATTGTTACATAACCTAGGGAAAGGACCTGATGGCAATCTGTATATGACGACCTATCCGGGCGGACCGAAAGGAGCACAATATAACCCGAAAACGAATTCTTTTGTGTCTTATTCGCAAGGGCAGGCGGAAGGCATGGCAGCTGGAAACGGGACGGATATGTATTTTGGCATTTATCCAGGTGCGTCCATTCAAAAAATGAATACAGAAACATTAGAACAAGAAACATTGTTTAATATCAAAGACACTTATGAGCAGGATCGTCCTTATATAATGAAATTTATCGAAAATAGGCTGTTCATTGGCACGATACCCGATTATCAAAAATTAGGAGGGGCTTTAACGATCTATGATCCTGTCTCTGGAAATCGTGAGACCCATCGCAATATTGTGCAGGATCAGAGTATTGTAGGACTTGCCTATAAAGATGGGTTACTGTATGGTTCCACCACGATCCGCGGCGGTTTGGATATTCAGCCAGCCGCATCGAAAGCAAAAATGTTTGTTTGGGACGTTGCTGCAAAGAAAAAAGTAACGGAATTTGAATTGAATATCCCTGAATTGGATCAACCGCCAATGATCAGCGGACTGACATTTGATCAGGATGGTCTCCTATGGGGCGCAGTCGATGGCATTCTTTTTGCTATGAATCCCAAAACCTATGAGATTGTCAAATATAAAAACTTTTATCCTGAAGTGAAAAACCGTGGAATGTGGCGTCCGGTTCATATCTTGTTTGGAAAAGACGGACTATTGTATACCGATCTTGCTGGAAAATTAACGGTGGTAGATCCTCAATCTACTGACTTAAAACACGTCACACTCATTACCGCAGCTCCTGAGGTTGACTTCTTGGCCCTGGCAGAAGATGCAAACGGAAATGAAAATATCTACTTCTTAGAAAATGGGACAACCGTCCTAAAGATGGTGCCGGTCATTGATGGGGGAACCGTCGTTCAGCCGCCTCCAGGTCCGGTAACGGAAGTCGTTTCTGTTCCCATCAACAATGCCAGTTTTGAGGAAACAGGACCGGAAGGGGATGTCCCTGGATGGTCTTCCTTGTTTGGAAATTTCACTCCTAATGTTTCCTTTGAGGTGAGCGAAACGAGAAGTAAAACGGGAAAAAACAGTTTGAAGGTGGTGGATCAAGCACAAAATGAAACTGTTTTTGCACAAACTAATTTAATCCCTATCGAGGAGGGCGTTGAATACACGGGAAGCGTCAACCTATTTTTGGAGGATGGCAGCGCAAGTTTCTTCCTCCGGTATTACGATGAAGCAGGTAATCAGGTCAACAAGGATACGGATGGCGTAAATATCATTCATGTACGCAGCGGCCATAATGAGTGGCAGACAGTAACAGCTAAAGTCGTGGCACCAGAAAGGGCAAAGTTTGCTAGGTTATTCGCTGGGACATCCAATTATTTTACGACCAGTGGAGCATATTATGATGACTTTAAACTGACATTTGAGAGAATCGTGGAACCAGAGCCTGAAAGGATAACTGTGCCAGTTGATCTCAAAAATGCTGGATTTGAAGCTGCTTTAACGGCTGGAGCTATTCCCGGCTGGTCACTCCTGAATAGTGACTTAGCATCCGGGACAAACTATGAGATCAGCCAATCGCAAGCTAGTAAAGGCAGATTTAGCTTAAAAGTAGCGGATACTGCTGCATCCGGATCCATCTATTTGCAAAGCGATCCGCAATCAGTCATCCCTGGGACAAAGTATACAGCTGCTTCTGATGTTTATTTAGAGGATGGCAGAGCAAGCTTCTTCATGCGCTTCTTTGACGCAAGCGGCAATCAGGTCGGCGGTGATACCGCATCCAGCTTGGTTCATGTGACAAGCGGCTATAAACAATGGCAAACGGTCTCAGCAAATGCGGTTGCACCAGAAGGGGCTGTAACAGTAAGGTTATTTGCAGGTGTTTCGAATGCTTGGACGACCAATGGAGTTTATTATGATCACTTAACCTTATCTTATGAAAGAGAAGTCCAGCCAGGTGACCCAGAAGATCCAATGGATCCAGAGAAACCTGTCACATATCAATGGGTTAAAAAAGGAGCAAAATGGTATGTAAAACCATCAGAATCTGGTGAACCGGTAACAGGCTGGTTCCATGAGGACGGATACACCTATTTTCTAAATCAAAATGGCCAAGCAAAAACAAGCTGGCTGCAAAAGGACCATCAGTGGTATTACTTTGACGATCATGGTGTCATGCAAACTGGCAAGGTGCTCATTCATAATCAATGGTACGTTTTTTCTGAAGAGGGGATCCTAGCAGATCAACCGGGGAAGTAATCAGTTAGGTCATTAAAATATCCCTGGCTTTTCATTGGCTGGGGATATTTTAATGACCGATACGGCTGAGAAGGATAGATTACTAAAGGCAGCTCTCATAAACATTAAACTGAATTTTCGAATAGTAAACTTGAAACTTCACCGCTTTTCCTGTACGATTTTAATAAACCAGTTATACACCAGTCTTATATAGGAGTCGTTTGTTGCTGCAGTGAAATAGATAATCTATTTTGAAAGGATTAGGATCATCATGAGCGGAAAGAAAAGTCGCGATGTCTTTAAAGAACAACTAAACAACCTAGTCTTAACTTTAAGACAACGAATTTTAAGCGGGGAGATCGGTATAGGGGAATATCTGCCTTCAGAGCTGGTATTGGCTGAACAGTATGGACTGAGTAAAAACTCTGTACGAAAAGGGCTTGAGGAGCTTGTTGAACAAGGGCTAATTGTCAAGAAATCTCGAATTGGAAACCAGGTTATTTCAAATCATACCTTCGATCAAACCATTCTTCGGGTAGGTTATTATTCTTCTTTAGTCAATGAAGCTCAATATCTTGAATTAATCCATAAGTTTGAACAAAAACTTCCTTCGATCAAGGTTCAGACGATTACTTTGCCATATGATCATTATCAACAGACTGTTCATGATTTTTTTCAAAATGAACTAATTGATGTTGTCACTATTAATCATCAGGATTTTTTAGATTTTGCTGAGCCTAGCAATGTGTTTGAGGAGCAAGAGCGAGATAACGGGATATACCCATTTTTGCAGCGGCCCTTTGAGTCATTCTCCAATAAAAATAAAGTGCATGTTCGTCCGTTTGTCTTTTCACCTATTATTTTGTGCTATAACAAGGGGCATTTCGATGAAAGCCAGCTTTCGTACCCTGATAGCGGCTGGAGCTGGGACGAGGCATTAAAAACAGCCAGATCTTTCATGAAGGATCACGGCAAAGCCTGCGGACTTTACTTTCATCCTCTTTCCATAAATAGATGGCCGATTTTTATGCTGCAAAATCGTGTATGGTTTAAACGAGATTCATTAGGGAATATTAGCTTCCCAGCCGATAGAATGCTAGAAAGTGCCAGTTTCATCCGAAAGATTTTTGATGAACAAGGGATTTCCCATTCTTTTTTATCAGATAATGACCGGGACGCTGAAAAGCTATTTGTTGAGGACCAGGCTTCGATGATTGTTACCTCCTATTTCAGTTTAAATGAGATTAGAAAGCATCCAGTTGAATATGATATTGCGCCTTTACCTTACATAAAAGACCCAGGTTCCTTGTTATTAATAATTGGTCTGGCAATCAATAAGCACACGAAAAAGAAAGAAGCAGCAAAAAAATTTGTGGATTTTATGTCGGGTGAATCAGCTCAAGAAGAAATTCGCACTACAACCCTAAGTATTCCTGCAATGAAGCGGGTTGCGGAGAAATCAGATGGGGAAGTAGTTTATAAGCCATCCAGATTCCATTTATTTAGGGAAATCATTCCGACTTTTAAGCTTTTCTCAGACCTTGGGTTAAATTCAAAGGATATATTAAAACTGCGAAATGAATTGCGCATTTTTCTTTCAGATTTTATGGACGATAAAATTTTCCTGCAGCGGCTAAAGACAAAATTATCTCCTATTCAAGTGACTAAAAAAATAGAATGAAATGAATGATACGTCTGCGTCGATGAAAAACTGTACCAATAAATACAAGTTGGGAGTAGTCACAGGACTATTCCCAATTTTCATTTTTATTGGTCCAAGAAAGAAACTCACAAACTTTCAATCCGCACATTTTTCTGAAAAGGGTGTTCTTTATAATTGAAAGCGCATACATTATTAATGGATGAATGGAGGTGATTCCTTTGATATATATTTATGGACATGATTTCATCAAATATTTAAATGATGACAGTTCAGGTTTATTAACATATGATCAATGGAAAAGTAAAAACAGCCATCAAGCTGCTGATTCTTGCATTTCATGTGGAAATGCCAAAGCACCGAAATATACTAAGGGACATTACTCGCTATCAGCTCATAATAAAAATTTATGTTAATTACATTTGTGCTATTATGAAATAGAGAGAAGGGAATATAAGAAATAAGAGCAGTCCACCAAGGGCCGCTCTTGTTTTCATTCCAAGTATTTTTAATGTTGGATCGAAGTCCAGCATTATTTTGGCCTTATTTTGTTCTTCCTTTGCCTTTGTGATCCTCACCATAACGTAATTGGCCAGAATCAATCTCACCTTTGTCTTTAGCCCTTTCTCCGCCTAAACTTACATTAGGAAAGCTCTTTGTTTTTTCATCCATTGATTTCACCTCGAAATAATCATAATTTGCCGAAGCGTGTTTTAACTGAAGAAACACCATTTCGGACGGCAGTTGAAGATACATTGATAATATCCCCGTTTAACCTTTAATCATACGGAAAGTGGAATGGCGGGGTAATGGTCTTGGGATGAAAGGAAGGTACGAAAAAAATACTATTGTATTATATAATCTTTAGTGTTATGATAGGTAAGTCGTTCTTGACAGAGAGAAATTGTTCTTTGAAAACTAAACAAACAAATACGTCAACAATAAACATTCGTTTCTTTTTGAAACGAAGCCAACGTTATTTTTATGAGCTATATCAAATTCATCTTTTGTGGAGAGTTTGATCCTGGCTCAGGACGAACGCTGGCGGCGTGCCTAATACATGCAAGTCGAGCGGATCTTTGGGAGC
>NZ_CALPDF010000007.1 GCF_943193175.1 Neobacillus muris | reverse complement strand
CGTAGCGTACCCGTATGTTGGAATAGTTTCACATAATATAAAAATTTTGTTAGGAAACATGTCGAAAAATATTTTTTGTCACTTCACCAACGGGTCAAACCGTTGATATATCAACATTTATAGAGGGAGGTGCTTTTATATGCCGCAACAAAAACTAACCATCGTCCCCGTCAAATTACATATCGATAACGAAAATACTTCCATTGCAGATCCAGTTGTGGTCTCCCCAAATCCTACCTGCACGATCAAAACCGGCAACGTTGAAATTTCCTTCTACAACGGCATTGATGAGCGCATTATCCAGTCAGTCATGAGGGAGTTGAAAAATCCGTGAAGTACGATTATACAAGTGTAAAAAACATATATATCATTTGCGGTAAAACGGACATGAGAAAAGGCATTGACGGATTAGCCACACTAATTCAAGATTCTTTTGAATTGGATCCTTACGGTGATTCCATTTTCTTATTTTCAGGATGGAGCAAAGATCGCTATAAATGCTTATATTTCGACGGTGATGGCTTCGCCATGCTTTACAAACGTTTGGATAACGGCAAACTCCAATGGCCGAAGGATGAAAATGAAGTACGCAATCTTTCCCAAAAAGAGCTCAGATGGCTCCTCGAGGGATTATCTATCCAGCAGCCAAAGGCGATTCAGCCGTCATCAAAAGGTGTATTCTAAATTCGTTAAGCCCATTCAATTTTTCTTTATTCCACCGTTCTAACCCGTTATAATAATAGGAGTGAATCCGAACGAAAAGTGGTGAATGATGTGGCGAATACTTCTTCTAATAATGAAAATCAATTTGAAAGAGTAATTCGATTGCTCGAAGAGCAGTTGGCTCATTCCAATCAACAAAACCAGGAACTATCAAAAAAATTGGATCATTCATTGAAACAGAACGAAGCGTTATCGCAGCAACTTCGGCACTTAACAAAGCTTTTATATGGCTCTAAAACAGAAAAATCGAGATATAACTCTCTAGAGGGACAAGCGTCATTATTCGATGATGACCCGTCTTTTAACGATTCTGAGCACACAGAGGAACAAAGCCAACAGACCCTTTCTTATACTGTTGTTCGAACTATTAAAAAGAAAAAACGAAATGATTCATTACGTAACGATATCGAAGTAGAAGAAATTCATTATTATCCGGAAAATGCGCTATGTGACTGTTGCCAAGGACAAATGATTGAAATTGGCAGCACAATCGTACGTGAAGAAGCAGTATTTATTCCAGCGATAACAAAGAAAGTTCAACACATTGAACACGCTTTAGAATGTAAAGATTGCAAAGGTGATTCATTTAAAAAAGCGCAAATTAAGCGTGGTAAGGCACCGCAGCCTGCTATTCAACGCAGCATCGCAAGCCCAAGCGTGCTTGCCAAAGTCATTTACGATAAATTCGCACAATACTTACCCCTTTACCGGCAGGTAAAAGAATGGGAACGGTATGGCTTAAATACCAATGATAAGAATCTTTCGAATTGGGTCATTCGTGCATCACACGATTGGTTATTGCCTATTTACGAAAGAATGAAAGACTTGATGATGAATAAATCGCTCTTACATATTGATGAAACATATGGACAAATTCTCAATCGATCCGATGGGAAGTCCGGTCAAACGAATGCATATAATTGGGTGTCCCGAAGTGTTCCATGCCAAGGACCACAAATAACTCTTTTTCATAGTGCACTATCACGGGCCCGTTATGTCCTTGAAGGTTTCATCAAAGGCTTTTCTGGAACGATCATTTGCGATGGTTATTCTGCCTATGGTAAGTTGGAAGGCGTTACCTTCGCAAATTGTTGGGCGCATAATCGACGTTATTGGCTGAAAGCAGAAGGCAAAAATGGCCGAATCGGAGTGAGTTATTGCGACGAATTATATCGACTCGAAAGGCAATTTAAACATTTGTCTCCGAGTAAACGAAGAAAAAAACGCCAAAAATACTCGAAGCCAATTGTAGATAAATTCTTTGAATGGGTTGAAACGTCACCATTCTATGGAAAAAGTGCACTTGCCAAGGCAGCCGAATACTCATTGAACAGGGAAGACGGTTTAAGAGCATTTCTGAATGATGGGCGTATTGAAATTGATAATAACCCAGCGGAAAATGCCATTCGCCCCAACGTTTTGGGTCGCAAAAACTGGCTATTCTCGGTAAGTGAAGCCGGGGCAAAAGCTAATGCCATCTGTTTGAGTATCGCAGAAACTGCCAAAAATAATGGTGTTGATTTCTACGAATACGTAAAAAAGCTCTTGACGGATCTGCCGAATCTCGACATCCATCAAAACCCAGAAATTTTGGATCAATACTTGCCCTGGTCCAAAATGATCCAGGTTGAATGCAGTAAATAAATGAATAAAGCCGTATATTTGATTAAAAAATCAGGATATCCGGCTATTTGTGTTGCGTACCGGAAGGTACGCTTCTTTTTTATATTTCGGGCTTACACAGCAGGTCGCACTCCTCGTGAGTGCGAGGATTGAAATTTCCAGTTGCTTTGGGCTTGTTCGGTTTATTCTTGTCGCACTCCTCGTGAGTGCGAGGATTGAAATTTCCAGTTGCTTTGGGCTTTGTTCGGTTTATTCTTGTCGCACTCCTCGTGAGTGCGAGGATTGAAATATCGACATAAGCATTGACATCAATTGACATAAACGTCGCACTCTTCGTGAGTGCGAGGGTATCCCAAAAAAGTATGAAGTAGAAAGTCCCTCCCACCTTATCCCAGTTTTTTTATATGATTCGAGTGGATTTACCGAAGGGCATCAATAAATTGTTTTAATATTTTGGGGAATACTTCTGATTTTTTGTATATAGCAACTAGGTTTCTAGGCACTTGAAATGTTCGACAGTTTGCCGTAGCTATTATTCCATGTTTTAGTTCCATTTCAATTGCTGAATAAGGTAATAGTGATACTCCCATTCCATGCATGATACAAGATTTTACCGCTTCAAAGTGATTTAATTGTAAAATCACATTAACTTTGTGCCCACTTAAAATATTTTCTAATATCTGTTGTACAAAAAACTTTGATGAGTAAAAAATAAATGGCAAAGTCAAAACTTCCTCAAATGTTATTAATTGTCCATTTGCCCATGGATGCCTGGGTGGAATGGCAAGCACAAGATCATCTTGATAGATTTTTTTTACTTCAATGTCATCTCTTAAAATAACGCTTTCATAAGTTAAAATTATATCAATTTGATTTGTTATAAGTTTATCTATAAGTTTTGTATTATTTTCCTCAAAACCGACATCAAAATGAATGTATGGATTTTGCTCCATAAACCGCTGAAGAACTTTTGGTACGTAGTATGTACCAGGTATTTCAGAAGTTCCGATCAAGATATTTTTTTGAGAAATCCCCAGATGTTCTAAAGCATTCTTAGCCTCGTCCACCATACTAAATATACGAACCCCGTATTCATAAAGGGTTTCTCCGTGATGAGTTAAACGAAATAGCTTTCCACGCCGTTCAATTAATTTTTTCCCAAGTCCTTCTTCTAAACTTCTTATGTGCTGAGAAATAGCGGGTTGACTAATATTGAGTTCCTGTGATGCATTAATAAAACTTTTATTTTTGGCAACTGAACAGAAGATAAATAATTGATGAAGGTTCATATTATTCTCCTTATAAGTAAAACTTATAAAAAAATAAGAATTATATATTTTACAATATGATAACGTTATCAGATAATTATTTCAACAATTTTAAAAATTCAAAAGATGAAAGGGAATGTCAGTTATGAAGGCAATTCGTTTTTTGGGAAATGGAGAAGTTGAATACGTAGAAAAAGAAATTCCCACCGATCTTGGTGAAAAAGAGGTCTTGGTAAAAGTATCTTGTTGTGGCTTATGTGGTTCAGATAAACGACTTTACCTAAATGGTACGGAATATATTCCAGGGCACGAAATTTCCGGCGTAATCGATTCTGTTGGTGCAAAAACCAATATTGAAAAAGGAACGAGAGTCATTATCTATATCCCGCTTTTTTGTGGGGAATGTAAATTCTGTTTAAAAGGTGAGAACAATCGCTGTCAAAACATCTCGGGTCTAATTGGATGGCAGAAAGACGGTGGTTATGCAGAATATGTTCGTGTGCCAGAAAGTAATGTTATCCCGATACCGGAGGATATTTCCGATACGGACGGTGTCTTATTATTAGACACAATTGGAACAGCAGCACATGGGATTCGATTAGCACTAAGAAGAAACCCATCTGAAACAGCAAGTGACAAGACTTTAGTTATTGGCTGTGGTCCTCTTGGATTAGGTGCAATTTTAACGCTTCAGGCATTTGGATTTAAAAACGTATTTGCATGTGACCCATCTCCAGAGCGCATCAATTTAGCAAAAGAATTTGGAGCGATCCCATATGAAAGTAATGATGGTTCCAGTGAAGCAGAATTTTCAATTGTTATAGAGGCAAGCGGAAGTGCTCCAGGTAGAAAAACAGGTATTTATGCTGTTGAGCCGGGAGGAGCATATGTAGTGATGGGAGAAAGCTCAAATCCATTTGTCGTCGAGCCTACACCTCCGTTACGAAGAAAGGATTTTTACCTCATTCGGTCTTTCTATTTTCAGTTAAATGAGGTGGAGGAAAATATCAATTTATACAGAGAGAATCAGGCTTCATTTCAGCGCTTAATTAGTAAAGTAGCACCATTTGAACAATTTAAAGAAACATTTGAAGAGTTTTGCGATGGGAAAACCATTAAACCGTTTGTAAAGATGAATTGAACATAAGCATATTTAGCAAAAGAGGAGAAGAAATGAAAATAAAAGATTCCGTTTATATTGGATTGGACATTGGTTCAACTCATATTAAAGCAGCGGTATATACAACAGCTGGAGAATTAAAAGCTATTTCCCGTTTATCAACTCCTGTTCATGTTTCAAACGATGGAGGCATCTATCATTTAGCCTCTGAACTTTGGGAAAAAACAGTCAAGTGTTTACTTGAGTGTATTAATGGAATGAAGGATATAAAAATAAAGGGCATCGGGATTGCAAGCGTGGCGGAATCGGGAGTCTTTCTTGACCATGATGGGAATCCAAATGACTATGTATTAGCTTGGTATGATCAAAGGCCAAGTAAATTTTTAAGTGAAATAAAAGAAAGAGTCTCAGAGAGGGAGTTCTTTACCAGAACAGGTCTAACTCCTGATTCAAAATATTCGCTTTTAAAAATGCTTTGGATAAAACAAAATATGCCCGATATATGGAAGTCTGCAAGAACATGGTTAAATATCGCAGATTATATCGCTTATAAATTTACTGGAAAGATGAAGTCCGAAGTATCTTTAGCGAGTCGAACGATGCTATTTAACATAAAAAATCGAAAATGGGATCAAGACTTGATAAAAGAATTCGGTATAAAAGAGGACTTGTTTAAGGTGCCGGTCCATTCTGGGAAGATGATTGGAAAACTTACAGAAGAGGCAGCACAAATCCTTAAGATTTCAAAAGGAATTCCAGTCACGGTCGCAGGACATGATCATCTGGTAGGCTCATTCGGCATTGGTGCTATTTTTGATGGAGATGTTACAAATTCATGTGGTACAGCAGAAACCCTTGTGATTACAATGCCAGAAATCGATTTAAATCAATTCTCAGGTATTCCTCCGTTTACAATTGGATGTCATGTCATTCCAAATCGATATTACGCTTTATTACCTGTTGGAAGAACTGGGGGGATTGTTGAGTGGTTTCTTTCCATTACAGGCTGGAATTATGAAAAGTTTCTTGATGTGTTATCCAAGGAAGGGGGTGAAAATCGTAATATTGATTTTCTCCCACTCCCATTTCAATCAGGTAATCAAGTTCAAAACGGATGGTTTGGCGGCGCTGTAACCAATTCCAATGTAAGCCAGCTATCCCATGCCCTAATTCATGGTTTAAGTAATTTATTCCGAAATCGAATTGAGCTCTTGGAAAGCTTAAACTTCCCGATTGAACGATTAATGGTTATTGGGGGATCCACTCAAAACCATTATTGGATGAAGATGAAAGCAAACATTTTAAATAAAAGAATACAAATTGTTAGAGACTCAGAAGCCGTTGCAAGAGGGGCTGCGATATTAGCAGCGAAAAGCAGCGGAGAAATTGAGGAAATTCCGGTACCAACTTCATTAACTATTGAACCAGATCAATCAAAGATTAATAGGTTAGAAGATTATTATCAAAATCACTATTTACAAAAGATTGCAGTTATTGATCAATAAAGCTTAATAAAAGAAAGGAAGGTAGTTATGCCTTTAGTATCAGGAAAGAAATTGTTAGAGGATGCTCATACAAATGGATATGCAATAGGGGCGTTTAGTGTAGATCATCTTAACAGTATTGTTGCGGTAATTGAAACAGCTGAAGAGATGGAATCGCCTGTGATGGTTCAAACGGGACAAGGGACTTTTAAGCAAACAAAAATGAATTATTTAGCAGCACTAGTTAAAGAGGTTGCTTCAGATGCAAAAATTCCAGTAGCGTTACACCTTGATCATGGAACGGGATTTGAGCAAGCAATTCAAGCCATCCGATGCGGCTATACTTCATTAATGTTTGATGGGTCGCGCTTAGATATAGAAGAGAATATTTCGATTACACGACAAATTAAAATTGCATCAGAAACTCTAGGTCTCCCGCTAGAAGCAGAACTTGGGAAATTAGGAACGAGGGGTTCGGATGAAATTCAACTGCTAACAGATCCCGATGAAGCAGAATACTTTGCGAAAGAAACGAACGTAGATAGTTTAGCAGTTGCTCTTGGAAATATCCACGCCGCATATGGTGAAGATTTAAGTATCAATTTAGAACACTTAAAAATAATCAATGACCGGGTAGGAATTCCAATTGTTTTACACGGTGGAACAGGTGTCTTACATGATGATATAAAAAAAGCAATCCAATTAGGAGTCAGCAAAGTAAACATTGCTACTGAATGGAGACGTGCAACTATTGATTACTTAAGAAGCGAATTAAGTAATGAAGATCAAAACAATTTCTTTGCATTAAACATGGGGATACGAAATACAATTTGTGATATTGTTCGAACGAAAATCGAATTGTTTGGCAGTCTAGGAAAAGCGTAAAAGGGGGGATCATGTTGATACAAGAGAAAATGTATGTGAATGGGGAATGGATTGAATCATTTACACAAACTTGGGATGAAGTGACTAATCCTGCTAATGATGAATTGATTGGGTATATTCCATCTGCTAATCGAGTGGATGCATCCATTGCAATTGAAGCTGCTAATGAAGCTTTTCGAATCTGGTCGAAAATGACAGCTATTGAGAGAAGCAATATTATGTATAGCGCTTATGAGCAACTCTTAGTAATGAAGGAAGATATTGCAAGAATCATGACCTTGGAGCAGGGAAAGCCACTTGCTGAAGCAAGAAATGAAATTGTCATGGCGGCAGATTACCTTAAATGGTATGCGGAAGAGGCGAAACGGGTATATGGAGACACCATTCCGTCTTCTGCAAAAAATAAGCGTTTAATGGTAATTCGGCAGCCAATTGGTATAGTTGGTGCCATTACACCATGGAATTTTCCGGCCTCTATGATTACTAGAAAAATTGCTCCAGCTTTAGCGGCGGGATGTACCGTTGTGATCAAACCTGCCGAATCCACACCATTCACTGCAGTGGAAATGTTTAAAGCTTTTCATAATGCCGGATTTCCAAAGGGAGTTATTAATTTGATTACTGGAAATGGTCCGGTAATTGGTGAGGAGTTTTTAGAGAATCGAAAGGTTAGAAAGATTGCATTTACGGGATCAACACAAGTAGGAAAGTATTTATATCAGAAGGCTTCGAAGCAAGTTAAACATATTTCCCTTGAATTAGGCGGTCATGCTCCGTTTATTGTTTTTGAAGATGCGGATATTGATTTTGCAGTTGATTCCTTTATTGTAAGTAAGTTTAGAAATGCGGGGCAGACTTGTATTTGCACAAATCGATTATTTGTTCAAGAGTCCATTCAAAAAAAGTTTACAACGAAGCTGATTCAAAAGATAGCCGAAATGAAGATTGGGAATGGGTTTGATGAAAATACTGATATCGGACCTTTAATCAACCGTCAATCCTATGAGAAAGTTCAATCACATGTTGACGACGCTGTCAAAAAAGGTGGAGTCATTTTAACGGGCGGTAATCGTTGTTATGTAAATGGAGATAAAGGATATTTTTATGAACCGACAATCATTGGACAAGTTAATGAAACAATGAAAATTTATTACGAAGAAACGTTTGGTCCGGTTGCACCGCTTATTACGTTTGCATCTGAAGACGAAGTGATTCAAAAGGCAAATGATAGTTTTTATGGACTTGCAGCCTATATATTCACAAGAGATTTAAGTAGAACTTATCGGGTATTAGAGGAACTCGAATATGGAATTGTTGGTGTAAATGATCCGATACCAGGAGTTGTTCAAGCTCCGTTTGGAGGTTGGAAGGAAAGTGGTATTGGGCGGGAAGGCGGCTATTATGGGATGGAATCATTTTTAGAAATGAAGTATGCGTCAATCGGGATTTAATCTAATCTTTGAAAAAAGGCATGGTCAAAGGGAATATTTCCTTTGGCAATGCTGGGAAGGAGGAAATGCTGATGAAAATAACTGGACTTAAACACCGTGTTGTTGGAGTACCCGTTAAATATCCAGTTGTTTCATGTGTTAGGAAATCAAAAAAAGTTATGTTTGTCATTTTAGATATTTATACTGACGAAGGAATAACAGGAATTTCTTATGTTCAAGCATTTCATAACCATGGGGCAAAGGCAATTACATCATGTATCAATTATTTAGAACCCTTTCTCATCGGAGAAGATCCAAGGAATGTATATGCATTATGGAAAAAAATGTGGGATGCTACAAAACTATTAGGTCATCAAGGTTTAGCTGTTTTTGCTGTTTCATTAGTAGATATTGCTTTGTGGGATATTTCCTCAAAAGTGGCAGCATTACCTTTGTACACATATTTAGGTGGAAAACAGCAAAATCTTGAGGCGTATCAAAGTGATGGATTGTGGCTGGAATCTCCAGAGGCAGTCCAAAAACAAGCCGAGGAATTCGTTAGTCAAGGATTCAAAACCATAAAAATTCGCTTAGGAAGAAGGGATATAAATGATGACATTAAGGTGTTGAAGGAAATACGCAATATCGTAAGTGACGACACAGAGTTACTATGTGATGTGAATCAAGGATGGGATACAGAAATATCAAGTGAAATGGATAAATATCTACAACTTTATGGAGTCCAGTGGATTGAAGAACCGATCGATGCTGAAAATGTAATAGGCTATAAAAATTTATCAAAATCGATGAAAACACCACTCACATTTGGTGAAAACCTATATCATATCAATTCATTTCTCGAATTTTTAAAAATGGATAATGTGAAAACGCTTACTCCAGATTTACAAAGAATCGGCGGGATAACTGGGTGGAAAAGATTAAATGTATTATTTGATTTCCATAATAAGTTTTCTTCACTTCATCTGTTTCCGGAAATCTCTGTCCACTTGTTTCCGTTAATTGAAAAAAAGAGAAAATTAGAATGGGTTAGTTGGTCAACACCATTGTTTAAAGAACCGCTTGTTTGTGAAAATGCGACTGTATTAATGCCAGAAGGTAAAGGGCTTTGTTTGGAATGGGATGAAAAAGCAATTAGTAGGATGCAAGAATAAAAAAACGGACGAATGGGGGATGTAAGATGACAGACAACAGGTCTTTGAAAAAAGTTGTAATGGGGAGTTTTATTGGTGGCTTAATCGAATGGTATGATTTCTTTCTTTATGGAACAGCGGCTGCTCTGGTTTTCAATAAGATATTCTTTGATAATACCGATCCTTTAGTTGGAACCTTATTATCACTTACAACATTTGCTATTGGATTTATTTCTCGACCACTCGGCGGTATTATTTTTGGCCATTTTGGTGACAAAATTGGGCGCAAAAAGGTTTTAATCCTTACGATTTATATAATGGGCTTATCAACCTTTTTAATTGGTTTATTGCCATCCGCTCAATCTATTGGAATTTGGGCACCGATTCTATTATGTACATTGAGAGTCTTGCAAGGAATTGGAATTGGTGGAGAGTATGGCGGTGCGGCACTCATGACCATTGAGCACTCACCAGAATCCAAAAAAGGGTTTTGGGCAGGCTTGCCGCAATCTTCTTCCTCAGCAGGAATTTTATTATCGACGGGTATTTTCACATTGGTTTCTAAGCTGCCAGATGCTCAATTTCTATCCTGGGGATGGAGAATTCCATTTTTAATAAGCATTTTATTACTTTTCATCGGTGTGTTTATTCGTACTAATGTTGAGGAATCACCTGATTTCAAAAAAAATGTATTAGATAAAAATGATGAAGCAAAAATGCCAGTCGTAGAACTTTTACGTACTGATCTAAAAAGTGTACTCATTACATTAGGAGCACGTTTTGGTGAAGGGATTTCTTCGAATATTTTCAACGTATTCACGATTGCCTATATTTCCACTCAATTGAAATTTAATACAACCGTATCTACAACAGGAATTATGATAGCTTCGGCGATTGGTATATTTGCCTGCCCGATCTTCGGAGCGATTTCAGACAAAGTAGGACGAAGAATCATTTACATGATTAGTGCATTTTTTGTTATGGCCTTTTCGTTCCCCTTCTTCGCGCTAATCAATACAAAGGTACCTGGTATTATTGCTCTGGCGATTATTGTAGCCTATACTTTCGGTCCTACCATGATGTTTAGTGTTCAATCAGTGCTATTCGCAGAACAGTTTGAAACGAAAGTTCGTTATACTGGATTATCAATTGCCTATCAGTTTTCTTCCATTTTAGGGGGCTTAACACCTCTGATTGCGACATCACTGCTTGTTCCACTAGACGGAAAACCTTGGTTAGTTTCGTTGTACCTATTGATTGTCGGTTTAATTTCTTTTGTATCCGCTTTATTTACAAAAGACAGTGTAAAAAGAAAAAGCCGTAAAAATGAAAGAATAACAGCGTGAATTCATTTCGAATGTAAGAGTAGTGTCCGTGAAGACATATTCTAAATGTTATTGTAAGTGGTTATCGGCAAAAAATGGAATGAAATTTTTATATAATAGTTATTGGTAGAATCAGTCCTATGGGATTTTATCAAAATCCAGTTTAATTATTGAATAGTAGAGTTAACCCATCAATGATTTAGAAAGAAATATCATAGGGATATTGTAGCCAATACATGTGGAGTGTGTAAACTTTATTTCCAACTTAAAACTATGGGAGATACATCTTATAAGGGATCATTATAAATAGATTAATTATGAAAAATCATTAACTGGGCGTCAACTAATTTGGCGGCCTTTTTTCTATATACTTTGAGGGTGTTCTAGTATGCTGAATTCAATTTTGCTAAACACAGTTTAAAACAGTATTAGAGTATTCCAGTTATTATAAGGTTGCACTACATTTTAGGGAGCATTACAATTGATTTATCAAAATGGTAATGAATGGTGATCAAATGAGCAATTTTATCGAGAATCTAAAATTTTCCTTACATAAAGGGTTTATTGACCAACAGTATAATAAGCATGGGAATTATAAGCCGAAGTTATTAGTGAATAATACCAAAAAAGGCGAGAATGTATTAAATACCTTACTTGATGAATTAGATAACTGTAACTCATTTATTTTTTCAGTAGCCTTTATTACGGAAAGCGGCCTGGCAACTCTTAAATCCCATTTTCTTGACCTTAAACGAAAAGGGGTAAAAGGTCGTATTTTAACCTCAACCTTTTTAAATTTTAATCAACCAAAAGTTTTTAAGGAATTAATGAAAATTGAAAATGTTGAAGTTAGGACGACGAATTTAGAAGGATTCCATTCAAAAGGATATATTTTTAACCAAAATAACCATTATTCTTTAATTGTTGGGAGTTCCAATTTAACAGCCCATGCATTAAAAGTGAATTATGAATGGAACGTTAAATTGACATCACATGAAAACGGGGAAATTGTTAATCATTTTAAGGCTCAATTTGAAGACGTTTGGAACGATGCTCTTCCTTTAAATGAAGAATGGATTGAAGTGTACGAGAAGAGGTATACACCTCTTGTTAACCGGAAAGCTTTAGATCAGGTTGTTGAATTACCGTCCCAATATAATATTAATTCGATCGAAGAGACATTGAAGATTAAGCCCAATAAAATGCAAGAGGCTGCATTGCAAGGAATCCAGGCGATTCGTGATGCTGGAGCAAAAAGGGGATTAATAATATCGGCAACTGGAACTGGAAAAACATATTTGTCTGCATTTGATGTGAGAAGGTTCAGCCCAAAACGGATGCTATTTGTTGTGCATAGAGAGCAAATACTGCAAAAGGCTAAAGAAGATTTTAAAAAGATACTTGGTGGAATAGATGAGGATTTTGGCATACTGTCGGGTACTAGTAAACAGACAAATGCGAAATATTTATTTGCCACAATTCAATCCATTTCGAAGGAAGAAACTTTGGCTCAATATGATTCGAAAGAATTTGATTATATTTTAATTGATGAAGTACATAAAGCTGGTGCTCAATCCTATCAGAAGGTTATTGATTATTTTAATCCAGACTTTTTAATGGGAATGACTGCTACACCAGAACGGACGGATGATTTTAATATCTTTGAGCTTTTTGATTATAACATCGCTTATGAAATCCGTTTGCAAGAGGCTCTGGAAGAAGATATGTTATGTCCTTTTCATTATTTTGGAGTTACAGACCTTGAATATAATGGTGAGATGATTGATGAAACAGCTGTATTAGCAAAGCTTGTTACTGAAGAACGCGTAAATCATATTCTTGAAAAAATCGATTACTATGGCTTTTCAGGAGAAAAAGTGAAAGGGTTAATGTTCTGTAGTAGGAAAGAGGAGGCAATAAAACTAGCTAATGCTTTCAATGAGAAAGGACTGCGAACAGTTGCCTTAGTAGGGGAACACAATCAGGATGAACGGGAACGTCGTGTAAAGCAGCTAGAAGAGGGCTTGTTAGATTATATCATTACGGTGGATATTTTTAATGAAGGGATCGACATTCCTAGTGTCAATCAGGTAGTCATGCTAAGACAAACCCAATCCAGTATCATTTTTATTCAGCAACTAGGTCGTGGGCTTCGTAAACATTCAACAAAGGACTTTGTAACAATCATTGATTTTATCGGGAATTATAAAAATAACTATTTAATACCTATTGCATTATCTGGGGATAAATCACAGAACAAGGATAATATCCGTCGCTATATAAAGGATACCAGCTATATTAAAGGTGTTTCTACGATTAATTTTGAGGAAATTGCCAAAAAGCAGATTTTTAAAGCGATCAACAACAGTAATTTAACAGCGTTAAAGGTTTTAAAAGAAGCATTTGTTGAGTTGAAAAATCGAATTGGCAGAACTCCTTATTTATATGATTTTGTAACGAACCATTCCATTGACCCTGAAGTAATAGTCGATAAGTACACTAACTATTATCAATTTTTATTAAAGCTAAAGGAAGAAATACCGTTATTGACGAAGTATCAAAACAGTGTTTTGACTATGCTTTCTACGGAAATCTTAAATGGCAAAAGGAAACATGAGATTATTCTATTAGACCTTCTTTTTAAACAAGAAACAGTAAAATATGATGATTTTATAGAGAATTTAATTCATTTAAATTGTCCTGTTGATGAAGAGACCCTTTCTTCAGTTTTGCGCGTCTTTAGCTTGGAATTTTTCACGCAAAGTTATAAAGAAAAGTATGGGGATCAGCCAATTATTATTTTAAAAGATGATGGTACCTTTGCATTTAATAGTCTGGTTCGAGAGAGTTTACTGGATAATCCATTTTTTAACTTTTTAGTAACAGATGTCATAAAAAGTGCCAAGGAAAAATCTAAGTTATACGATTCTGAAGAACCACTAACGCTTTATCAGAAGTATTCAAGAAAAGATGCATGTAAGTTCTTGAATTGGACTAACGATGAGAGTTCTACCGTTTATGGCTATAAAACAAAACACGGCACTTGTCCAATTTTTGTGACCTATCACAAAGATGAAGATGTTGAATCTAGTATAGACTATGCCGAAGAATTCCTAAGTCCTGAGGTCCTTAAGTGGTCAACAAGAAGTAACAGAACGTTAGAATCCCAAGAAGTGAAAACAATTATTGAATCCGAAGAAAGAGGGATCGACCTTCATATTTTTGTAAAGAAAGATGATGATGAAGGAACTGATTTTTATTATCTAGGAAAAGCTGCCCCTGACAAAAATAATATCGAACAGGCAATGATGGAAGACGGTAAGGGGAAGAAACTGCCAGTTGTTCATATGAACTTGGTAATGGAAAATCCAATTGAAAATAAACTTTACAACTACATCATTAATGGTACGAATCACTAAAAGTATAGTCTTCTCATAACGAGAAGACTATTTTTCTTGGATTAATTGTTCCACCGCAGGAATGTCAGCCGGAGCCCATTTTAGCGAATCTAAATTATCTCTTTTTAACCAAACTAGTTTGGAGTGTTCACTCTTTGTAGGAGTTCCCTCGACCACTCTGCATTTAATGGAAATGAGGTTTATGATAAACGTTTCGTACTCATGGGTATTGTCATGAAATACTTCATTAAACGTCTCAATTTTGCAACCTAATTCTTCTAATATTTCTCTTTCTAAGGCAGAATAAATATCCTCATTTGCTTCCACTTTCCCACCTGGGAATTCCCATCGATTAGGAATTGACATCTCGGGTGACCTAAGAGCACAGAGAATTTCTTGTTGTTCGTTTTCGATAATGGCTGCTACCACTTTTACTAGCTTTTTCAAAGGTGATCCTCCCTTAAATTTTTCATATTCATAATGATATCATTTTTTTGGGGGATAGTATAAAAAAGAAAAAGCTGCAGGGCTCTGTAGCTGGTTAGCACTTCTTGTTACCTGTTTTAAACTAGTACATAAAACCTTTCACAAAGGAAGATTCAACTGCCACGATACGCCAAACCGATCATTTATCCAGCCAAACCGCTGACTGAAACCATAGTTACCTATTGGCATAAGTGCTTGTCCGCCCTCGATTAGTTTCTGATAAAGGTTATTAAGTTCTTGTTCCGTATCACAATTTACAAAAATGGAGAATGAAGGAGTGAAGGTAAACTGATGCTTTAAATTACTGTCAATGCACATAAACTCTTGCCCTTTTATGGAAAAGGTAGCCTGCATTACCGTTCCTTCGTCTCCTGTTTCATTTGCACCGTAACGAACAATACTTGTAATTTCTGAATCGTCAATGATTGATATGTAATGATTCATCGCTTCTTCTGCTTTACCATCTTGAAACATTAAGAATGGTGTCACTTTTCCCATTAACCATCATCTCCTTTATTGATTTACTTTAATAATGACATTACATAGAAAATAGTTCAATCCGCTTCATCTTTCTTCTCAAACAAACAGTCGAACGTTAAAAATATAGAATCAATCCCTGCAGTTAGATTAAAATTCTAACCCCATTAGGATCCACTAGATCTTCAGCGAAGCTGTCATTAAAAACAGCTTCTTTGATTGTCACCACATCCCCAACTACTGATTTAATAGTGTGAACCGGATGACCAAACAAAAGGGAAAGATCCTTTTCTAGCCCTGTGCTTTTTGTTGTCAGCAGTAATTCTTGAATGTTAATCGGTGCCGTCAAAGAGTCAACTGCATCTTTGTTGGTTTGAAGCTCAATCCGAAAATGGTAAGGCGTTGCAATAAAGGTCCTTCGTTCTCCTTGATCGACAACCCAATTCATTTTAGCAGCATTTTCACAGATCTCGCTTTGCTCTGTTTTTGAAACTAAAAAACCAATATGGTCAAAGGAAATTCTCTTTCCGTATCCAAACGTAATATTGATCGCCCCTTTCCTTGCCTCAATAATTCGAAAAAGAATCTTTTTCTCGCGAAAATCATCCCACTTTAAGGGAGGATTAAACGTCTGGAAGTCGCCTTGGTATTTTCCTATCCGTTGGGAGATACGAAAGCCGTGATCTACGTAAAATTTTTCGGTTTCTTCTACAAATGGAGTCCAAAAGTGATAATGAAAAAGCACACAATCCACCTCTTTAAAAAGCCTATTATTGTATGAATTCCACACATTATTAGTATTTCCTTCCTAATTGACCAAACTAGTTTGGTGTGTTCACTCTTTGTAGGAGTTCCTTCGACCACTCTGCATTTATTGGAGATGGGGTTTATTAAAAGGATGTTTCAATTGAAAATAGAATAAGCGTGTTTTAATCATTTTTCAAAACACGCTTTTTGCACTTTTATTAAGGTTCTTTAAGTTATTGATCTAGCTCCAAAGGCAAAAAAGCATAATCTCCGTCCCTGACAATCTCACCATGACGAACTGGAATAGGATGTTTAAAAATGGGCCCGTCAATTACTGTGGTATGGAACTCTCCACCTTCTCCGCAGGGGTCAATACCACGGGCTTCAAGCTCTTTCACGTATTCATGCGTTAACGTTCGCCCTAAATCGTCCTCTAGCATTCCAAGTGATAAATTAACAGTTACAATAACCGTTACAAATCCTAGATCTATGAACTCTTCGACAGCTGCACGATGGTTCATTTCCCATAAGGGCATCCCAAGCTTTAATCCAACATAGTTAGTCACCTTTTCATTCCAACTGCCATGACCAGGCATATCCAAGTCTCCAGTAACTAACACTTCTGCTCCTTGATTTTTAGCCTCTTCCAAAAGACGTATAAATACTTTTTCATAATCTGTCCAACTTGCAGCAGCAGAATAAATAGGCAAACCTATAGAACTAGCTTGGGCACGTATGAGTTCCGGAGGCATTCCATGGGATCTAGAACGTTTGCCTTCTTCCTCCATCATGACGATTAGTCCAACCGCTTCTCCAACCTTCATTGCCTTAAATAGAGCTAAAGTACTATCCTTTCCGCCGCTAAAAGAAGCTATAAATCTATGCCCGTGAACACTATTTTTCCAATCCATTAATTCTACCATTCTTATCTTTCTCCTTTATTTTCATGACTATGTCACTATTCCTTTTTCTATGTAAAAACTAATTACTGGACAGTTGGATGCCGCGCCAGCTGCTTACCTCGCATTGGCCATATTCATTATCACCCACAGCCATTACCGTACCATCTGATTTAAGTCCTACTGCATGACGACGGCCTGCTGCTATGGTCTCTTGAGGCCGACGTTTTGCCTGTAATACCGCTTCTTTCGGTGAAATGTAATCCATGTTTTACCTCCTCTTAAAAAAACCTTGCAGTCAAATGACAATAAACAGCTGCCACGAAAAACACAGCCACAACTCCGAAGAACCGTGCATGACCTTGAAATAACCCTCCTGCCATCCCGCTATTTTCGATATGCGTGAGTGGGATTCCCCACAATGTAAATGTTCCATTGATCGCAATGTAGGAACGAATGAGATATTTAGACAGCTGGTCCATCACAATAACGAGGAATGCAATAACATAAAATCGCATATAATAGTCCTTCTCTCTTGCCGCATAACTTGCATCCTAATCATCATTATAATTGGAAGTTTTTTTCTATTCTATTATGAATCTCACCTTTTTAAGCGAAAAACTTTCGATTGTCCACTTAATGAACGACCATAGTGGACATTTTATTAAAATCAAACCTCATTGTCATTGGATGGGCAAGGTTTTTATTATTTAGGGTACTTAAGATTGACTGAGTAACAGATAACTTGTCTGGGAGAATGATTGCTGTCTTTTCCGCTTCTTACCTATAAGTATCGTAACAAAAGAATTTACAGGCAAAAGTTCGAAGGATATTCTGTACACGAAGCATTCCAAATGGTACAATATACCTATAAAATGCAAGCGAAATGAATTTAGTTCCTAGAACTCCATTGCTTTAACAGTGGAGATTGTCGTCGCGGCAAAAAAATGATAATTCTGAAAAAAAGTCCAATAAAGCTGATAAACCTTGTCCTGCAAGGTTTTTTTATTTGCAAAAAAGTATAGTTGAAGGAATATTTTAAAGGCAATACGATAAGTTACGACAATGGTTCATGGTTTTGAAAGCCAAGTGGATGAAAACGGCAAGTAAGGACTTCAAAAAAATTTTCTGATATTTTGTAACCGCTTGCAGAATCTAAGGAAACCTTTGTCCGAAAAAATAATCAGAATCATGGATTCTGCCGTTCAAAAAGGAGGAGATACGATTTCTGCCATTTGACATGAGGTTAAGAAGGGAAAGGACAGAACGGAATGAAATAGACGCTTGTCCTTTCAAGAAGGAAGTTGAGAAACCAAAACCTTTTCTAAGGGGGAGACCTTCATCAGGATCTGCTTCAACCCTTGTCAAAAAATTCGAGGAGTGAAACGTACAGTGGGGAAAAACAAAAACAAAACCAGAATCGCCTCCGTTGTCACAACGGTAGGCCTCATCTTTTCCAGTCTGCCCTATGCGGCGGCTGACACGACGGTCCCGTACAATGTGCTGGCCCATACTGATTTTGAAAATGGTGACCTATGGGGATTTTCAACATCCGGTGCAACGGTTTCGATTAACAAAGACAATGTAGCGGGCAATAGTTCAGCCAAGCTTGAATACAAAATTGTCGATCAAAAAGGGGGCCGTGTAGCCACCAAAAATTTTGATACGGCGGTAAAAGGCAGCGAGGTCCGTGTCAGCTTCGACTGGTATCCGGGCAAGATCAATGATAAAGGCGGCAACCCTTACGAAAACGGCGGAGAATTTCGATTGATCGACAGCGCCGGCAATATTGTTTTTACCATCAACAATACCCGTAATGAGGTCTTGAACTATTTTGCTAAAGGACAAGAAACAGTCAAAACAAGCATTAGCAATATGGAAGCATGGTATCATTTTGACATTCAATTTGATAACCGAAACAATACTGTCACCTTAAATATGAAAGACGACAATGGGGCCAGTTTAAGTGAACATACCTTTTCATTAGATGGCTCGGGCTTTGATGGTTCGCTTGCCTCGCTAAAATTGGTCGGGATCCGAACATCCGGAAATAATGAGACATGGGATACATACCTTGATAATTTTGAGGTTTCCAATGTGCCAGTTGCAGATAATGTCCTCTATCTGGTAGATAAACTAGCCTACCACCGCGTGTATGTCGACCAAACAACTACGGACATCTCCTCCATTGGACTGCCAAAAACAGTTGGCGTGACACTTGCGGATAATAGTAAAAAAGAAGTGTCGGTCAGCAAGTGGGAAAACGTTGGAGACAACGCCTGGGATCCTAGCAAACCGGGAGTCTATGAGTTTAAAGGCACCCTTGCTGCAACAGACGGGATCGTGAACAGCTTTAACAAAACGGCGAAAATCTATGTCTATAACCGCCTGTCTCCGCAAGAAACAGACAGACAAACAGAGTTTCTTGATAGGGGTGCCATTGCCCTTAAATCCGATCAAGGAAACTTTGTCAGCTGGCGTTTGCTTGCCGATGAGTATGAGAAAGATGTGAAATTTAATATTTATCGCAATGGAGACAAATTAAATAAGGAACCATTAGAGGTGACAAACTACAGTGATGCAGCAGGTGCTTCAGGTGATACGTATACCGTGGAAACACTGGTGAATGGCAAATCGACAGAGAAAAACGAGGTCCAAGCTGCTGACCAGGATTATTTGTCGATTCCAATGCAAAAGCCTGAGGGCGGGGTTACTCCTGATGGGCAATCCTATACCTACTCCGTGAATGATTCCGGTGTAGGCGACCTGGATGGTGACGGCCAATATGAGGTCATCGTCAAATGGTATCCATCCAACGCGATTGACAGTTCCTTTACCGGTTATACGGGCCCAACCATTTTTGATGCCTATAAATTGGATGGAACGCTTCTATGGCGGATGGATATGGGGCATAATCTGACATCCGGTGCCCACTACAATCAATTTGTGATTTCCGATTTTGACGGCGATGGCAAAGATGAATTTATGATTAAAACAGCGGATGGAACCAAAACCTACGGTGCGACAGATGGAAAGGTTGACGGAAGTAAGGTCATCAGTGAAATCGGCCATCCTGCCGATGACGGAAAATATGTCGGTACCCACGGCCATGTCGTGGGCGGCCCTGAATATATGTCCGTTTTCAATGGGGAAACCGGGAAGGTGATTGACACCATCGATTATGCGTTCCCAGTTGGCGAGGAAGATGGCGGTGCTTCGTGGGGCGACACTTGGTATAACCGTTCCGACCGGTTCCTGTCTGGATTGGCCTACTTGGATGGCAAAAAACCAAGCGCCATCTTTGGAAGAGGCTATTATGAACGGACAACCTTTGCTGCCTATACGCTGGAAAATGGCAAGCTCAAGGAACAATGGACGTTTGATTCTGATCAAGCAGGCAAAGGAGCAGGATTAGGCTTCCATAACTTGTCCGTTGGAGATGTCGATAATGATGGCTGCGATGAAATTGTGGCGGGCTCGTTGACACTCGATCAAGATGGAAGCATTCTCTATGCCATGGATGGAGAAATGGGACGTGAACAGGGCTCCCATGGTGATGCTCAGCATTTAGGGGCGTTTGATCCGGATCGTGAAGGTCTTAGCGCCATGGAAGTGCATGAAATTCCGGCCGTTGCTTCAGAAGAATTGCATGATGCGGCAACAGGGGAAACCTTAATGTCCTTTTATGCTTATACGGATGCAGGCCGTGGATTAGCGGCCAACATTACCTCCAGCCCAGGCTATGAGTTTTGGGGAGCGGCTGGTTCTACGGTTGATACCGGCGGCGGAGTGTATAATGTTCAAGGGAATGTAGAATTATCGAAGAAGCCAGCTGGGCTTTCGACTAACTTTGCCCTATATTGGGACGGCGACCTGTTGAATGAATTATTGGATGATACCTCCATCACCAAATATAATGAATCAACCGGGAATGTGGATCTTCTCAATCAATTTGCCGGGGTTCATAGCAATAATGGCACAAAGGCGACGCCGACGCTGCAGGCAGATATTCTTGGAGACTGGCGCGAAGAGGTGCTCTTGCCGACGACAGACGATACAGAGCTGAGAATCTTTAGTACGACGATTTCTACACCATACAGACTGTTTACACTCATGCAGGATCCACTTTATCGAAACGGGATCGGCTTCCAGAACAGCGCCTACAATCAGCCGCCGCATCTGGGATTCTACCTTGGGGAAGATATCAAGGATACGGTCCTTAATGGAAAATTACCGGCACCAGGCGTTGATTATACAGCTAATCTTCAAGCCATGAAACATACCGTAGGTCTTGAGCTGGATAGTCCAGTATACTCCGTATTAAGAAATAATCTCGATCAGGCACAGCATAAGTTAGAGAGTGGAAAACCTTCCCAGGCAGCCAAGCACATGGATGATTTTGTGAAGCATCTCAGCAGAGAAGTGAATGTGAATGAGGATCTAAAGACAAAATTAATCGCGGATGCTAATCAATTAATCAAGGTCTGGAAGGGCCAGGCTTCAAAATAACCCGACTTCAATCAAAAGAGGTTGTCCGAATTTCGGACAACCTCTTTTTTTCAAACTTAGATTTGCTGAGGCAGCATCCCTTTTTGAATAATCGACTCCGAAACGGCGGAAATTTTCCCAAAATAGTTGGCTTCAGAATCATGGGGATCCCTTTTGGCTTTACAGAGCAGCGTTTCGACATCACGATAAATCGTCCGTGTCGTAACCTCAAACGTCTTTGCCAGTTCTGTTGCCGAGACCAATTCCCTCTTTAATAAAATCATAATGATACTATTAATCGTTCGATTTTCATACATATCTCCAAATATATGACAGACAGCTGTCAGGGTTTGATGGCCAATGGATGCGGTTGTGGAATTAGCCGTTCCTGTGAAAGTGAAATAGCGGGTAAACGACCTTAAAGATTACTAACGGTGACCCTTTCAGACAGCCAAACAGGCCACACCTTCATCGTGCATGTCCAAACCATTTTTCTCTTAGGGCATATCCATATAAGAGGAGGAATTCCAGGAGGTGGAGACATTGACACGAAGAAGGAAAAGCCCGTTTTCCTTTTGTATTTTTCCCGGCTACAGATGGTGCGGCCCAGGCTGCAGCGGTCCAGGGCGTCCTATTAATGAAGTAGACGGCTGCTGCTACTATCACGACCGCTGCCTTAGTCAGGGAAACTCGCCATGCTATTGTGATCGGCAGTTTATGCATTGCCTGCGGTCCAAAATCAATCCCCGCACTCAAAAAGGCAGACAGGCGCACCTGATGTACCAGTTCATGAAGCTCAAAACATCGGTTGGCTGCCCGCCATCACCCAGAAGGTTTTAAGTGGATCACTTCTTATAAAAATAAATCACAATGTAAAAATAGCGCTCAGAGACTCCTGCCTCTGAGCCGAACTTTTTGAACGATGATTTCCCCGGCCCAAACTGGCGTCCTGAGAAACACCTAGATTTAATTGTCTTTGCATTTTAAGAAATTATATAATAAGAAGAAAATCTATTCGGGGCAAAGAATAGAATCAATGTCATTAAAGGTGGAAACAGGAAGAATGCTGCAAAAAAATTTATTCGAACAACTTAGTCCATTTCACTGTTTATTCGAAAATCATCCTGACGGGATAAGTATAGTAGATAGGGAAGGCCATTTTATATATGTCAATAACTCTATAGTCACAATGCTAGGCTATGCACCAAAAGAGCTTTCACAAATGTCACTGGATCAACTATTGAATTCTTCAGGCCAACCAATCAAAAGCTGTTCTCAACTGGCAATACAGCATAAAAGCGGTTGTCCAGTCTATGTTGAATTGACGAGTATTCCGCTTAAAAGTGACGGGCAAGAGATTGGAAGTCTCATCAGGTTTGAACCTATTCCGCAGCCAGTGGAACAAAGCAAGGAGTTCACGGATGCGCTGGAAATGTTCTCGTTTATTTCAGAGAAATCCCAAAACATCCTTTCCTCCATTTCAGCTGATGGCGTATTCACGTATATTTCCCCAACTGTGCACGCATTACTTGGCTATCATCCAGAAGAGGTAATCGGGAAACCAGCAGCATCCTTTAACCACCCGGAAACCAATAAAGATTTTCTAACACATCGCCACTCGTTGTTTATTGATCAAGACACGGTGCGATTTACCGGCCGTGTCCGGCATAAAAATGGCGAGTATCGCTGGTATGAGACGACAGCTGAGTATATCCGCGATCAATCAGGAAAAATTATCCAAACCATTTGCGTCGGACGTGATATAACAGACAGTAAAGCAGCACAGGAGACCATTGCTTATCTTGCTTACCATGACAGCGTAACGGATCTGCCAAATAGGCGTTTGTTTAAGCAGCACGTGAGTCAGGTTTTAACGGAATCTAAAAAAGAAATTCACAGTCTGATGGTACTGGATTTGGATGGGTTTAAATACGTCAACGATACATATGGACATGACATGGGCGATATGCTTCTTATTGAGGTGGCCAAAAGGTTAACCGCTGCCGCTGGAGATAAGCGGTTTGTGGCCCGTTGGGGTGGAGATGAGTTCACGATTTTTCAAACGAATATCCAAGATAGGTCTGATGTGGATTTCTTGATGGAGCGGATCCAGGATGTACTCTCTGAACCAATAAGCATTGCAGGCAAAACACTTTTTATTTCTGCCAGTATAGGAGTCTCGTATGCTCCCGAAGAGGGGGACACGGTAGAGTCGCTGATAAAACATGCTGATGCTGCGATGTATCGTGTTAAAAAACAAGGGAAAAAAAGCTTTGACGTGTAGAGCAGTTCTGAAAGTAATAGCAATTGGGAGGTGGTAAGAATGAAGGTTAAACGAATTGTTGGGACATGATCTTGAGCCAGCTAGAGATTTTGAACCAAACATCATAATTGGGGACTCTGTCCCCAAACCCCTGAAGTTTATCGCTTTTATTTTCCCTAAAACAGACACAAAAAACGGACAGTATAAATACGTCCGTTTTAGGGTAAAAACCATAGAACCGCTCGGGTTGCACTTCTGCATTGCCCTATCCTGTTTTATGGTAAAAGCCAATATTAGTTTTGACAGATGATGTTTTTTTATACCTATTATTTCTTGCCTTGCGAAGATTGTCAGATTTTACTTACACAAGATTTTACGCAGACCTGACATCTTATCAAAACTATAATATGGGGCATTCTCAAAGATGGATCGTCTTTCTGCGGTCCTTTTTGTTTGAGTTAGCAAAATGGTTACAAGTCAATCAAGACCTTCAATAGAATTTCAACAATATTATTTAGAAACAAATGTATTTCTCGTAATTATGCTTATATTTTTTTACTCTGCATGTTTAAAGTTTTTGTCTTCTTTACTTTGCAATGGGGCTACGCCGTATTGTGTAATTTCCTTACTCTTTGAGTTATAATCATACTTGTAATAATAGATCACATTTTTTTCATCATTAAATTTTACCTGAATGGCGTAAGGTCCTCCCATTTTACTAGCCCCAGCTGCGTGATATTCCACATCTACGCTAAATTCATTTTCCTTATATCCTTCAGATACTAAGTGGTTCACCACTTTTTGTTTAACAGACTTCTCTAATTCAGGCTTTTGGTTAAACAGGCTGCATCCTGTTGCTGAAACACTGATAACTAAAAACAATAATAGAAAAAATGCTTTTTTCGTTATAATTCTCATCCTGTTCTCCTTTATTTTCCAGACTCTCGTTATAATAGTAACCTTAATGTTTGTTTTTTTTTATCGGTCTTGAGTCTTAGTTGACCTGCCACTACAAATGTAAATTTTAGTTTCTGGGTATTTAAGGCTGCTACCAAATACTTTATCTTTGAAGGTACGTATGATTAATTTATGGAAAGCCTAAAACAGATAACAACAACCAAAATACCTTGATTGTGAAGGAATGCATTTTAACACAATGTCGATAAGTAGGAAGTGGGGATTTTTTTGAATACAACAGAATCACAGTTTGATAAAGTTGCAGAAGAATACGACTTCGTGAACGCACTTTTAAATGATTACTCATTCTTTGTGTCTAATATGTCTCCAGAGAAAGGCAGGGCATTAGAAAGTTATTATGATGAAGTTGTGGGGATTGTCTGGACAAAATAACTTAAAGCTGTGGCTTTGAAATAATGAATTTGTGATTACTCTTACTTAAGTGTAAGAGTGTTGTTTATAATAGAGATTTTTTACGTAGAATATCCTATAAACAACCAAATCCTTATTAATAATAATGCCTCATATTGATACGGCTTCTTTAACTACGGTTGCAAGAGCCTTAGATGGAATCGCTGCGGCGGTCTATTTTTGTTATGGAGCTAACGAAGCAGAATAGTTAAAAAAGGAAAGAATTGGACAAATGATTAGATTTTCAAAGACTTATTAATGTTTTAAAATGAATTCATAAAATGCACAAAGCTAC
This sequence comes from Neobacillus muris, assembly GCF_943193175.1. Classification (GTDB taxonomy): domain Bacteria; phylum Bacillota; class Bacilli; order Bacillales; family Cytobacillaceae; genus Neobacillus; species Neobacillus muris. The sequence goes on along the minus strand of NZ_CALPDF010000007.1, from coordinate 153,409 downwards.
AAAATAGGAGCAGTATACGCAATCCGCATATGAAGAAATAATAGCATTTCTGGATAATGCACCTTCATTGCCGTTAACTGAAGACTTACAATTATTCTTAATGGAAAACACAAAACATGTTAACACAGAAAATATTCGTGACTTGATAGAGAATACAAAGCAATCTATTGAAAATCCTGATAAATTCTTGTCAGAAAACAAGGAAGTTATCGACCGATACTTGGCGTACAGGCAGTCCGAAGAATACAAAAATTCACCCATTTATAAGATCCAAACAATTCTTAAAGTGTTTAATAATACAAGTGGTTATTATGATGTATTCATTCCTGCAATGAAAAAATTAAGTGTTTCTTATTCGGAGTATTGTATGCAGATAGAGTTAGCAAACGAGAAATTATTGTTACACTATCCAGAAATAAATAAATTGAACAACTGCTTTAACCAATAACGAAGGATCACCATTTTTATAGAACAACCGGGGCAGGATAGTTTAATAATTGATACGCAAAATGGTGAACACTGGGGATGAGGGTGATTGGTATCAAGAACCTCCAATGGCATCAACACACGATGTTGATTATCCGAATTTTCTTTGAGAATCCGGGTCGGCAGCCTATATAGTAGTTACGCCTTATTGAACCACTGGTGGGTTATCCCTCTTGTGGATTAACACGTTAACTTCCCTTATTATCGTATAAGTCCACATGGTCTACTTCAGGAACAATCAACAACTCTTTCGGTTCTTTGATTATATGCTCAAACGATGGCTTGTCATATATGAATATGCCACTTTTACAATATAGTAATGAAATTCGCAATGCGGTTCTCATGGTACATAGTGAAAAAGCTCATTCTTTATACTTTAGTCAAGACGCATTTAAAAAATTTACAGGTGAAAAAAACTGATGGTGATTTCAAATGCTCGTCATACAGATTTGTATGACAAGACGGATATTATACCATTTGAGGAAATTACAGAATTCTTCCAAAAAAATATAATTTAATAAGTTAAACAATTTGGTAATTAGAGTTGCCAAATACCGTTCTGAGAACTAACAAGAAAGACGGCAAATCTTAAGATTAGTTCAACTTGAAGAGGATGGGCAAAATACAAAAATAAGAGAACCATTCGCGGTTCTCTCGTAACGAATCATTCTCTTCTTCTGCCAATCCTTTAAGAGCGGCGGGCTGATCCTACATTATGTTGGCTCTTATTTAATACCGAAGCTCCCGGCAAATTGCATCGCCACTGCTTGAAGCTCCGCTAATTTTTCTGGCTTAATAATGCTGATCATCTTAGGGACAAACGCTGCAATATCAGCCTGTGTAAACGTACCTGCCTCTAGCTTTTTGAAGTTCTCAGCAAGAATCGCTCTTGCTTCCTCCTCCTTGCCCTCCTGAACTCTTTCTATAATAAAATTTAAAAACATTTCTTGACCTTGCTTGTCCATACCTATTGCCTCCTTGAAAAAATCAAAATAACTCGTGGATATTATAACACAATGCTGCTGCCTTAACCTCCCGGACGAGAGAGGAAAAGGGAAAATTCAAATCGTGAATAAGTTCCCACTTTTCTCATCAACTTAAAGACCTATACAAAAAATAGAAGAAGGTGTGTTATGGTGAAAAAGGGCTGCCGGTTATTCACCATTATTTCTTTAAGCATCGGATTATGGCTCATGTCATCTTGTAGTCCTTCAGAAGGAAAAGAGGAAAGCAAAAGGAAGGAAACCTCTCGTGAAGTTTTAGGCTTCTATACCGAACAAGAAGGAACGTTTCCAGGCTCCCAGCCGACCGTCGACTCATACTACACCAGTTTAAGCAGCATAGCCACCAGGCTTGGTTTGAAAATAGCTATAGTCTGAAGTTCAAGCTGAACCTTGTAGAAAAATATGACCTGCTGGGAATCGGGATTTGGCGTCTCGGCTTAGAAAACCCTGCATACTGGAAGGCCATACCCGAGAAAATAAAAGTGAACAAATAGTTTCACGATCCGATCATGGCCAAAGGGACTAGGGATCATCTGGAGACAGTATTCTTTTTAGGATTCTGTCTCCCTTTTTTGCATGGTTACGATTCGTGTTAACCTAATTTTATATAAATTGAAATAAATCATGTTCTGAATCGACTAACTTACTAAGTAGAAAAAAATTGGAGGGGAAATGGAGTTGATCAGCGGATGATTAGCAGCAAAATTTCTGAGTGGTTTTACTTATATAACAAAGATATCTACCATTTTTCTGAGAGGGATTAAAGAATTCTCCGTCTCTGAAACAGCCTCCATTTTAAACTGGAATGAGAATAAGGTTCGAATCACCTATCATCGTGCTTTAAAAAAACTACAAAAAAGTATGGGGGGATTTTTCTATGAATGACAATCAGAGATTTTATGATTTAGAGAGAAAAATTCGATCCTTGCCTGAACCTGATTATGATCAGAAGTATACGAAGGAAGTTCAAGATGCCATCCATGAAACCATTCTCCAATTTGCACGTTCATACGATCAAAAGAAAAAAAGAGCTGGTATAATGAAAAAGATTTCAGTCGGCTTAGCAAGTATCGCGGCTCTCCTGCTGTTTGCAATTATTACTTTTCCGATTCATGACGACAGCCCATCCCAATCTGGTTCAACTGAAGCAAGAAAGAAAAGTGAAGAACCGATTTCATCAGATAAAAATAGTAAGAACCCTGATACAGAGGATCATGATCAGAACAAACCGGATGAAAATATGGTATATGAAAATACAGAATATGGATTTACTTTCTCATTGCCAAAAAGCTGGGAGGGGTACCAAATTGTTTCGGATTCATGGGAAGGGGTTAGTGCTGACCAACAGCCGATGGAAAATGGACCGATCCTCTTAATTAGGCATCCTGATTGGACAGAAGATAACCCGAGACAAGATATTCCAATTATGGTTTTCACTATGGAACAATGGTCCTCCCTTCAAAACGAAGAATTTCATATTGGAGCAGCACCAATTGGACCAAAGATGCTGGGGCAAAATAAAGAATATGTTTTTGCGCTTCCAGCAAGATATAACTTTGCTTTTCTAGAAGGGTATGAAGAAGTAGAAAGTATTTTAAAAAACGAGCCGCTTCAACCAAGTAAAGAAGAGTAAGCTTCATTTCCAAATCAAGCAGTAGAGGTTATTACATGAAAGTATATCGACTAAACAGGCAGTTTAATGGCTATAAAAAAGGAACGCAGTTTTACTTGATAAGTGAGTCAGAATTTATAGGGGTTAAAGAGTTTGTATTTAGAACGAAAGATTTAGCGAATAGAATTTCGATCAGTGAAGCAGAACTTGTGAAGAATTTTATTTTTATAAAAGAAATCTTTTGACGAAAAAAGCACTATTAATGGTTTTTTTGGAGCTAATAAAGGGTGGATTTTGCTTAGGAAATATTTAACAAACCGCATGATTAACCACTTAATCGGGTATTTTTTTAATTATGTTTCACGGTGACTTGCTATTACTTCAAAAAAATGTTATTCTTAGAAAGAATTATTTTTGTCCGGTGTAAAGGATTGGTATAAGTTTTAAACTTTTCGTCTTGATGATCACTGAGAGCAAGGATAGTATTACATTGTGTGGTCTGCACACTAGGAGGCAACAAACATGGAAAACGGTAAAGTAAAATGGTTTAACAGCGAAAAAGGCTTCGGATTCATCGAGCGCGAAGGTGGAGAAGACGTATTCGTTCATTTCTCAGCTATCCAAGGCGAAGGTTTCAAAACTCTTGAAGAAGGTCAATCAGTTACTTTTGACGTTGAGCAAGGTAACCGTGGACCTCAAGCTGCAAACGTTCGTAAAGCTTAATTAACCATCAGAAACGGACTCCAATTTGGGGTCTGTTTTTTTTTTTTTTTTGAAAAAAATGACCAAGCCAGGCTTTTTGGCATAAAAAAACCCCATTCACGAATGAATAGGGAACATGAAAACAGTAATTCAAATGGTATACCTAGTGTAACACAAGATGAAAGAAATAAGAAACTTTTAAAAGAAATTCTGATTGTTTTCTAAATGAATGAAATCACTGGGCCCTCTTTCCCTGATGATTTGTTCGATCTGCTTTTTGGCATCCCGGTATCGATTAACACGGCGGCCGTATCGTCCCATATTAAAACGGGATGAAGGATGGACCTCTGCCCGTAAGCTTCAGCCTCCAATTCAATCATGATCAACCCATTATCAATCATCACATTCAATCACCTATCCTTCCTACCTAATCATACCTGGAAAAATAGTAAAAAAAACCAGAAAGAATGAATTCATTTTTTTACTGTTTTATTTGAGTTTTCATTCATAGATGTTATAAATTTTGTCACAAATGAATATTGCAAAATTTATGAAAGGGGTTTATTATGGAAATATAACTACCATATTAGTATATTAATGTTGTAATATAGTAGTATGATAGTATGGTAATTAAAACGTTTACCTGATAAAATAGGAGGTAGATAAGAGTCGGAAGAGAAGAGGAAAATCCATGCCAAATGTAAATATTAATGCCAAAGACTTTGCGTATGAGCAGCTGAAGTCGCAAATTTTAAAATTAAAACTTATTCCTGGTACAAAAATTTCAGAAAAATTAATGTCCGACCAATTGCAAGTTAGTCGTACCCCGATCAGAGAAGCCTTTCTGAAATTAGCCCAGGAAGAATTATTAACCATTATCCCGCAGAGCGGAACAACAGTTTCACGCATCAATTTAGATCTTGCTGAAGAAGCACGGTTCGTTCGGGAAATCGTGGAACCGCAAATTGTGAAGCTATGCTGTGAAAACCTTACGGATGAAATGATCTTTAATCTGGAAGTCAACTTAAAGATGCAAGAAATGCTCGTCCATAACGAGATTGGAAATCGGGAAGTAGAAAAATTCCTTGACTTGGATGAATCCTTCCATAAAGAGCTGTTTAAATGCTGTGGGAAGGAACGCACCTGGAAGATGATCGATGACATGGCGGGACATTTGAATCGATTCCGTTTATTGCGATTAATGGATACCGAGGTTTTGGATTGGGATGTTTTGATGGATCATCATAAAGAAATTTTTAAAGCCATCCGGCAAAAGGATAAAAAGAAAGCGGAAGAGATTATGTCTGGCCATATGAGGCTGATGATTTCTGAAAAGGATATTCTTCTTCAACAATACCCAGAGTATTTCGGATAATTCAAGTGAACCATTATTTTTATAGAAAAAGTAAGCGTTAACACTATGAGGAGGTAACTAATATGCAAATGACATTTAGATGGTACGGAGAAGGCAATGATTCCATTACTTTAAAGCAAATTCGCCAAATTCCAGGAGTCAAAGGAGTTGTTTGGGCCCTGCATGATGTGCCGGTTGGCGAGGTTTGGACGGTTGAACGAATTGAGGAAGTGGTCAATCAAGCCAAAGCCTATGGATTAAATACGGAAGTGGTTGAAAGCGTTAATATTCACGAAGATATTAAATTGGGATTGCCTTCAAGAGACCAATACATTGAAGCCTATAAAGAAACGTTGAGAAATTTAGGCAAATTTGGCGTGAAGGTCGTATGCTACAACTTTATGCCTGTATTTGACTGGTTCCGCACTGATTTATTTAAAGAGATGGAAGACGGCAGTACCGCCTTATATTTCGATGCGAAAAAAGTTCTTTCCCTTACACCAGAAGAAGTGGTCAAGAACATGGAAGAAAACTCAAAGGACTTCACACTGCCAGGCTGGGAGCCTGAAAGATTAAAAGACTTAAAGCGTTTATTCGATCTTTATAAGAATGTGTCTGAAGCAGAACTTTTAGAAAATCTCACCTATTTCTTAAAGGAAATTTGCCCTGTCGCTGAAGAAAACGGCATAAAGATGGCCATTCACCCAGATGATCCGCCATTTTCCATTTTCGGATTGCCACGGATTGTGAAAAACAAGCAGGACATTCAGAATCTATTAAATGCTGTTGATAGTCCATCAAATGGGTTAACCTTTTGTTCGGGTTCATTAGGCGGAAATCTTAACAATGATTTGGTCGATATCGCGAAAACGTTTACGAGCCGAATTCCATTCGCTCATATTCGGAATGTCAAGCATTTTGGCGATGGAAGCTTTATCGAAACCTCCCACCGCGTGGAAGATGGTTCTGTTCCGATTACGGGCATTATCCAGGCCCTGTATGAGAACGGTTTCGATGGCTATATCCGCCCAGACCACGGCCGCCATATTTGGGATGAAGTATGCCGCCCAGGCTACGGCTTATATGACCGTGCTTTAGGTGTCATGTATTTGTTAGGTGCTTGGGATACCCAGGTTTTATTGAAAGAACAGGCTGGAAAAACGCTTCAAAATGTTTGATCGAAATGTGAATAGGAACAAAAATTTTTGTTCCTATTTTTTAAAACTTGGGTTGAAAGCGTTTAACCTACATCCATGTTGTTAACATATTTTAAAGGAGGCATTCTTAATGTCTAAAAAAAATAAGCAAGTTTCGCTGAAAACAGGTGTTGGTTTTGGCTTAACGGATATGATGGGCGGAGGCGCCTTTACGATCATCGGTGCCTGGCTGCTGTTCTTCTTTACCACCTTTGCTGGATTAACACCTGTTCAAGGTGCTTCGATCATTGCTATTGCCCGGATTGTGGATGCAGTTGTTAGTTTGTTCATGGGCAGCTTTTCTGATAACTTCTTTCGATTTAAACTGGGAAGAAAATTTGGACGGCGCAGATTTTTCTTATTAATCGGCTCGCCATTAATGCTGATTTACGTCTTGCTATGGATAACAGGAATGAACTATTTCTATTATCTTTTCGCATATTTAGCCTTTGAAATTATTGCAGCATTAGTATTAATTCCTTGGGAAACACTTCCGTCAGAAATGACAACGGATTTTAATAAAAGAACACTCTTATCAACAGCTAGAATGTTTATCTCGGCAACGGGTACATTTTTGGCCACCTTTATTCCAGGACGCTTATTCAGTGCTTTAGGACAAGACAATTCAATGGCTTTCTTCGCGAATGGTGCTTTTTTCGCCGTCGTGTTTGCGGTCTGTGTGTTTATTTCTTATCGCTCAACATGGGAAAGAGAAGTTTCTCCTGAAGATATGGAGAAAATCATCAATGAAAAGAGAGAAAGAAAAAGCTTTGCTGAAAGTATGAAAGTGGTCACACAAACATTGGTTGACTTTGCTTCTACATTTAAAGTAAAAAGCTTCCGTAAACATTTATTGATTTATATTAGCTCAATGACCGCAAAAGATGCGTTCAACGCAGTATTTGTTTATTACTGTGTCTATGCCCTAAACAGTACATCAGAGGTTGCAGCTAACCTATTGTCCTTTAGTATCATTGGACTTCCAGGTGCGATGGTTTATGGTTATTTAATGATTAAAATCGGCCCGGCTAATTTAGCAAAAATCTCTTACTCTACGATGATCGTTTGCTTATTGGGATATGGAGCCGTCTATTTCCTTCATCCAAGCAACTTAATGACTACACTGATCTTGATTTCTGTCGTCTACCAAATCGGAAGAAGTATGCTGGAATTTGTGCCTTGGAACATCTTCCCGTTCATCCCGGATGTCGATGAAATGATTACGCAAAAACGACGCGAAGGAATCTTTGCATCGGTTATGACTTTCTTTAGAAAATCTTCTGTAGCACTGGCCACCTTCTTAGTGGGTGCCGTTCTTGAAGCGGGAGGCTTTGTGCAAAAGGCATCTGTACAGCCGGATAGTGCTGTGCACACCATTGTTGGCATCATGCTGATTGGGGTTGTCGGCCTGCTTCTTGTGGCGCTGATTGCTGCCTTTACCTTTAAATTGAATAAACAAACACATGGCATCCTTGTGGATGAAATCAACCGTTTGAAAAACAACGGCCGCAAGGAAGATGTCGATCCAGAAACGAAAGTAGTAGTGGAGGCGCTTACTGGTTATAAATATGAAAAACTATGGGGTGGATCTGGTACAACGGAACAACATGTTTCAAAAGTCATTTAATTGAAAGGGATGTAACAAATGAAAACGTTTTTGGACGAAGACTTTTTACTAGAAACGGAAACAGCCAAAACACTTTATCATGAATTTGCTGCCAGCATGCCGATCTTTGATTATCATTGCCACTTAAGCCCGCAGGAAATCTATGAAAATAGAACCTATAAAAACATGACAGAATTGTGGTTAGAGGGCGACCATTATAAATGGCGGGCAATGCGGGCCAATGGTGTTGAAGAGTACTATATTACCGGTGAAGCGGATGACTATGAAAAATTTGAAAAGTGGGCTGAAACGGTAGAAAAATTAATTGGCAATCCACTTTATCATTGGACACATCTTGAACTGCGCCGATACTTTGATGTTCAAACGGTCTTAAAAAAAGCAACAGCAAAGGAAATTTGGGAAACCTGCAATCAGAAGCTGCAGAGTCCTGATTTTTCAGCAAGAGGTTTGATCCGGCGTTCCAATGTAGCGCTTATCGGCACGACCGATGATCCGATTGACGATTTGTCCTGCCATATGCAGCTGAAGGCCGATCAAGATTTTTCAACAACGGTATTGCCGTCCTTCCGTCCAGATCAAGTGATGGCGATTCAAAATCCAGCATGGGCCGATTATGTCGGCAAGCTGGGGGAAATCACCGGGATTCAAGTGGATCAATATACAAGCTTAATAGAAGCGCTGGAAGCAAGAATGGATTATTTCCATGAGGCTGGCTGCCGATTATCTGACCATAGCATAGAGGTTGTCGTGTATGAACCTGCCACATTAGATGAGCTAGATCGGATTGTCCAAAGAGCGCTAAATAAGGAAACCATTTCACTGCAGGAAAACAATCAATTTCTTACTCAATTACTTGTCAGCCTTGGGAAAGCCTACAGCAAGCGGGACTGGGTCATGCAATACCATATTGGCGCATTGAGAAGTGTCAATTCACGACTGACTCGCAAGATTGGCATAAATGTTGGCGTGGACTCGATGAGGGATGCTTCCTTTGCTGTGCCGCTATCCCAATTGCTGGATGAACTGGACAGGGATCAGCAGCTGCCAAAAACGATTTTATATAGCCTGAATCAAAATGATAATGAAATGCTGGCAGCGATGGCGGGGAATTTCCAGGAAGGCGGCACACCGTCTAAGATTCAGTTTGGCTCGGCCTGGTGGTTCAATGATCATATTGATGGCATGATCGCGCAAATGAAAATCCTCGGCAATTTAGGCGTATTGGCCAGATTTGTAGGGATGCTGACGGATTCCCGGAGCTTTTTATCCTACAGCCGGCATGAATATTTCCGAAGGATTTTATGCAATATTCTCGGGACTTGGGTTGAAAACGGAGAGTATCCTTATGATTTAGAATGGTTAGGGGAAATCGTGCAGGATATTTCCTATACCAACGCCAAAAACTATTTTAATTTTCAGCTGAAGTAAACATATAGCGTCCTTGGTGCCCATCAAGGACGCATAACGAAAAGGGGTAATCGACATGCTACATTTAGGAAAAGAAGAACTCAAAACAAAAAAAGATCGTTTTTCAGCACTTGGAATGAAAACACCCAATTATGATTTTGAGAAAGTCTGGGACGCAACGAAAAAATCCCCTATTTGGCTGCATTTCGGAGGAGGAAATTTATTTAGGGCCTTCCATTCCGTACTGCAGCAGCACTTAATTGAAAAAGGCGAGTCTGACAAGGGAATTATTGCAGTTTCCACTTTTAGTGATGGCGTGATCGACAAAGTCTATCATCCGCATGATAATTTAAGTCTGAATGTCGTCATGAAGGCAGATGGGACATTGGATATGGAAGTGATCGCCAGTGTGGCTGAAAGTATTGCCGCCTATGGTGATCCAGAACCGTGGGAACGGTTGAAGGAAATTTTCCGCAATCCATCCCTTCAATTCACCACTTTTTCGATCACGGAAAAAGGCTATGACCTGCGGGACTTGAGCGGGGAAATCCGTGAAAATGTTAAAAAAGAAATGGAGCAGGGACCCGCTCAGCCAAGCCATACGATGCTGATGGTGGCCGCTCTTTTATACGAAAGATATCAAAATGGCCAAGCACCGTTAGCCTTAGTCAGCACCGATAATTTTTCGCATAATGGAGACAAGCTGAAGGATGCAATCGTAACGGTCGCTACTGCCTGGAAGGTACTCGGTTTTGTTGATGAAGGATTCATTGACTATTTGAATGATGAAACCAAAATCACGTTCCCATGGAGTATGATTGACAAAATTACCCCGCAGCCATCTAAAATTGTCGCAGATAAGTTGACCAATCTTGGCTATGGCAGTGCCGAATTGATTTATACAAGACCGAATGGGCCGGCGATTGCCCCATTTGTGAATACAGAGGAATCGGAGTACTTAGTCATCGAGGACCGTTTTCCAAATGGACGTCCTGCATTAGAAAAGGTTGGCGTCTATTTTACAGAAAGAAGCGTAGTTGACCAGGTCGAAAGAATGAAGGTTTGCACTTGTTTAAATCCGCTGCATACCGCATTGGCGATTTTTGGCTGCTTGCTGGACTATACGTCGATTGCCGATGAAATGAATGATGAGGATTTAAAAGCCCTTGTTGAAAAAATTGGGTATGTGGAAGGCATGAAGACCGTAACCGATCCTGGCATCATTGCCCCAATGGACTTTATTAAAGAAGTAATTGACGTGCGTTTTCCAAATCCAAACAACCCGGATACGCCGCAAAGGATTGCAACAGATACTTCACAGAAGCTGGCGATCCGCTTTGGGGAGACCATTAAGGCATATGTCGAAAGAACCGACTTGGATGTCAATGATTTAACCTTTATTCCATTAGTGTTAGCCGGATGGTGCCGATACTTGCTGGGCCTTAATGATGCAGGCAAGGAAATGAATCTCAGCCCGGATCCGCTTTTGGAAGAAGTTCAGCAATCGATCAAAACGATTGAATTTGGAAACCCTGATTCTGTTGGCGAACAATTAAAGCCAATCCTTTCAAACCAACGAATCTTTGGTGTTGACCTCTACCAAATTGGCATGGGCACAAAAGTAGAAGCGCTCTTTAAACAGCTAATCCAAGGTCCAGGTGCAGTAAGAACAACCCTTCACGAACTGCTGAACTCTTAATCGTTATAGGAGGGACTAATCACAAAAGATTAGTCCCTCATTCATTTATTTAAAATCGGAAATTATTCCCATAGAGTTTTTGTGATTGAATGTAAACTTAAAAAACAGAAATAATTGTGACTATCGGTTGACACAAGCGAAATATTATTATATAAATATACTATAATTTAATAAGACCTCGCTTTTTACAGTGGGGTAGAGGCGCGATATTTAACAGTCTTTAGCGGAGCTCGAGAAGCAATGAAGCTATGGAGAAGGAAATGTCGCCGAAGCTTGTAATAGGACTCGACTATTACTTGCTGGGTCTGCAGTGAATAACTGCAGGACTGTCTCAATAAACTTCCCGGTTTATTGAGGAGCGCTATCTCGTTTGAGAAAAAGAGGGGAATTTAAGGACGGCTATGATTACATGCGGCGGCCTGAGTTCATCTCAGGCCGTTTTTATTTTGCCAAAAATCTTAATGACCTTCTCATTGCATCATAGATAGCCACAAAAAAATCATTTGGGGGAGAGGAAAAAAATGAAAAAAGGATTTTTAATGATGATTGTCATGCTGCTTTCAGCAGGTATGTTAGCAGCGTGCGGAACAAGCAGCGCTTCTGATACAAAAACGGCATCAGCAAAAGATGAAAATACCTTTAGAGTGGGACTTGAAGCAGGCTATGCTCCATTTAACTGGACACAAAAAGACGATGCCAATGGCGGCGTGAAAATAGACGGTGCAGCCGAATATGCCGGCGGCTATGATGTGGAAATCGCTAAGAAAATTGCCGATGGCCTAGGGAAGAAATTAGTGATTGTCAAAACAGAATGGGACGGTCTTGTGCCTGCGTTAACTTCAGGGAAAATTGATGCGATCATCGCAGGGATGTCGCCAACAGCTGAACGTAAAAAGACGATTGATTTCTCCGATAACTACTATAAATCAGATTTAGTGATGGTCGTTAAAAAAGGCGGCAAGTATGAGAACGCCGCTTCCATTCAAGATTTCAAGGGTGCTAAAATCACGGCTCAATTAAATACGTTCCACTATTCCGTGATTGATCAGATTAAGGGTGTCAGCAAGCAGCCGGCAATGGATAACTTCCCGGCGATGAGGGTGGCGCTGGAGTCAGGTGTAATAGACGGCTATGTGTCTGAACGTCCGGAAGCGGTCAGTGCATCGGCTGCCAATGATCACTATGCCATGGTTGAGTTCAAAGACGGCTTTAACACTTCTGATGATGATACGGCGATTGCGGTCGGACTGCAAAAAGGAAGCGAGCTGACGAAGAAAATCAACGAGATCTTAGCTGGCATTTCTGAGGATGAGCGCACCAGCATCATGGATGAAGCCATTAAAAATCAGCCAGCCGCAGAAAAATAGGCAATGATGTGATCAACCGGCTGCCTCTTAGTGCAGCCGGTTTTTAATTTTAAGTGAACGGAAAAGCAAAAACAGGAGGAGAACCTTATGAGTTTTGATTGGTTAATGACCATCATCCAGCAGAATTGGCCGATGTTCCTTCGCGGTGCAGGGATGACGCTGTTAATATCGTTAATCGGCACGATCATCGGTTCCATTATCGGATTGCTGATTGGCGTGATCCGTACGATCCCAGTACCGGAATCAGGGGCCAAAAAAGGCCTGTTAAAAGTGGTCAATGCAATTTTATCGATTTATATCGAGTTTTTCCGCGGTACACCGATGATTGTCCAGGCAATGGTCATTTATTATGGCTCGGCACTGGCGTTTGGTTTTGACATGGACCGAGTGGCTGCTGCAATTTTTATCGTTTCGATTAATACAGGGGCGTATATGTCAGAAATTGTCCGCGGCGGCATTCTTTCGATTGATAAGGGACAGTTTGAAGCAGCCCATGCCATCGGGATGAATCACTTTCAAACAATGATCAATGTGGTGCTGCCACAGGCAATCCGCAACATTTTACCGGCAACCGGAAATGAATTTGTCATTAATATTAAAGATACATCGGTATTGAACGTAATCTCTGTTTCAGAGTTATTTTTCCAAACCAAATCGATTGCAGGAAATAATTTCCGCTATTTTGAGTCGTTCTTTGTGGCAAGTATTCTTTACTTAATCATGACCTTTGCAGTTACTAGAATCCTTCGGTATATTGAGCGGAAACTGGACGGTCCTGACAATTATGACATGATTATGATGGGCAATCAGATGCAGGTGGAAACGCCGGTTATAAAGGAGAAAAATAGGTAGAGAAAGGGGACAGCCAAATGGAAACAGTCATAGATATTCAACATTTAAGTAAATCCTTTGGTTCACATCAGGTGTTAAAGGACATTGATTTTTCCGTTCATAAAGGCGAAGTGGTCTGTATTATTGGTTCATCGGGATCAGGGAAATCCACACTCCTTCGCTGCATCAATTTATTAGAAAAACCAACAGGCGGACAAATTATTTATCATAACGAGAATATTTTAGATAAAAAACATGACATCGCTGCCTATCGGACCAAGCTGGGAATGGTGTTTCAGCAATTTAATTTGTTCAATAACCACAATGTGTTAAACAATTGTGTGGTCGGCCAAATCAAAGTGTTGAAGCGGTCTAGGGAAGAGGCGGAAAAGGTCGCCATGAAATATTTGAAAGTGGTGGGGATGGACAAATATATACATGCCAAACCAAAGCAGCTTTCAGGCGGGCAAAAGCAGCGGGTCGCCATTGCCAGAGCCTTGTCAATGGAGCCGGATGTGCTGCTGTTCGATGAACCGACATCAGCCCTTGACCCTGAGATGGTCGGCGAGGTTCTAAAAGTCATGAAGGAACTGGCTGAATCAGGCTTGACGATGCTGGTTGTCACACATGAGATGGGCTTTGCTAAAGAAGTATCCGACCGCGTCGTTTTCATGGACAAAGGGGTTATTGCTGAAGAGGGGACACCGGAGCAAATCTTCAACGCTCCAAAAGAGGAACGCACGAGAGAATTCCTGCAACGGACTTTGCCGGCGATTTAATGCAAAACGGGGACGGATTTCCTGCTTCGCCAAGCAGATATCTGTCCCCATTTTTCTTAGATAAGCGGCTAGTCTCCTTCGGTCTCCGCTGTTAAGGAGGAGGAAGGCGGTCTCTGTCCATTCTGCAAATCGGCAATCGTTAAACCAAAATCCATTTCCAGGTGTGGATAGTCTTTAAATTTCGCCCAATCACCGCCCCATTTAAACCCTAATGCTTTGGCCATCGTGACGACTTCTTTCCAGTCGGCTTTGCCATTTTGATTTCCATCGTACTCCATATCCCAAATCACGTCTCCTGACGGGGTCTGGAGGGCGAAATCAATGGCAAGTCCGTAATTATGGTAGGATTCGCCGCCTTTGGCATGGGTGACAATATTCCCATCTGTGGTGCGGCCTTGCTTATAAAGCCTGTCCTGTTCTTTTGCACTACGGAATCCATCTGTGATCACGACGACAATTCCCTTGTCCGCTGCTTGCTGAAGGAGCTGCTGGCTGCGTTCCTTCACAATCGGATTCAGTTCAGTGGGCATAGAAACTGGCTCCCTTGCTTCTGTTTTTTTGAGAGGTTCTTGGTCCTTCCAATGGATAATGAGAATCAAGACGAGGAGAGTAATCAATAGAATAGTAAATCTCTTAACGGATTTCTTTACTTTTCTTCGTTTCATCGTTTCAAATCCTTTATTGCAAAAATTCTTATCCTCTAAGACGAAAAACATAGGCTAATAGTTTCGTATTTAGCGGATGTAATTGTTGGAAAAAGCTAGAGGGCCGATTGTGGCAATTAAACTAGAAAATCGTTCTTATTGTATCATTTGGCAGAAGGTTTTGCATTTCAGTTCTCTCAACTAGTAAGGTATAATTTGGATTATATGTACATAAGAAAGGCTGATAAGATGTTTTTTGATTTGGATCCCTCGTTATTACTGATTTTGCTTGTTTTTGGCTTTTTAGCGGCATTTATTGATTCCGTTGTAGGCGGAGGCGGTCTAATTGCCCTGCCGGCATTATTGTTTACGGGCCTGCCCCCAGCAGCAGCGGTGGCAACCAATAAATTAGCAGGAACAGTCGGCTCCTTAACGAGCACGATTATGTTTTACCGGTCAGGGAAGGTTGAGCTCAAATCCATTTATAAATTATTTCCGCTCACCTTTATTGGCTCAATGATCGGGGCATGGACCGTTCACCTGATGAATCCAGAAGTACTGAAGCCGCTCATGCTTGTGATGCTGGCCGCTGTCGCCATCTATACGATTTTTAAGAAAAATTTGGGCACTATTTCAGTTAAAAAAGAATTATCGATCCGTCATTCTATTATTTTTGTCGTGTTAATCTTTGCGATTGGGTTTTATGATGGATTTATCGGCCCAGGAACAGGCTCTTTTTTAATCTTTGCTTATTTAATGATGGGGTTTGATTTTTTAAAGGCGGCAGGAAATGCGAAGTTTTTAAATTTTGGAAGTAATATTGCCGCACTGATCATGTTCATGGTTTTGGGCCAGGTCAATTACGCGTATGGGATTCCTATGGGAATTGCCCAATTAGCCGGTGCCATTTGCGGTTCCCGATTTGCCATTAAACGGGGAAGCAGCTATGTCCGTGCGTTATTTATTTTGGTCACGTTTTTGTTGTTGGCGAAAAATGCTTATGACTATTTCCATCATTAAAAAATTTTTATTTCCAAGAGGCTCTGCTGCTTTTTGCCTATGATATAATGGGGTTTGGAAAAGTTTGTCTATTTATCTTAGGGCGGTGCTATATGTCTAATAGTCTCACAATCATAAGAAAAAAAGGAAATAAACAATCTTTTATTGAAGCCTATGATGAAACGCTGAAGCTTTGGCCGGTTCCGTACGAAGAGCTTTTGATTCCGACCCGTTTCGGGGATACACATATCATTGCAGCAGGGCCGGTGGATGGGGAGCCGCTCATTCTCATTCATGGAATGACGTTTAGCGCGACGATGTGGTACCCGAATATTGAACCGCTTTCCCGCTTTTATCGTGTTTATGCCTTGGATACGATCGGGGATTTAGGGAAAGGGAATGTGACAAGAATGATGAAAACTCGTCAGGACGCAGAGGACTGGCTTGACGATGTCCTATCAGGGCTGAATATCTCCTCAGCTGTCTTTGCGGGACACTCAATGGGCGGCTGGCTGTCATTGAATTATGCCATTCTGGCCCCAGAAAAGGTGAACAAACTAGTTTTATTTGCTCCCGCAGCGGGAATAGGCAAGGTGACACCGAAGTTTCTTCTCAAGGTGTATCCTGCTCTTGCGTTTCCTTCAGAATCGCGGATCCAGAAAGAAATTGAGTGGTTCGTAAGTCCAAGCTTTCAGCCGGATGAAAAGTCAGAGATCTTGTTCCGCCAATTTATTGTTTCCGGCCTGAATTGTGTGCCCTGTCAGCGGGTTAATCCTATTGTTTTTAGCGATATGGAGCTTCAAAATCTTTCTGTTGAGACATTGCTTCTGATTGGTGCAGACGAAGTGATCTATAACCCCGTCAAAATGCTGGAAAGAGCCATACGTTTGATGCCGAATGTGACTGCTCAAATGATTCCGAAGGCAGGCCATGGGTTGACGATTGAACAGTATGAGAAAGTGAACGAGGCCGTTCTGTCTTTTTTGGCTCAAAGATAGGGATACAGGACACTTTGATTTGCCTGAATTTTTAGAAATACCTTTGGCTGGTTTTGCTGATGCGGCAGGCATCGGTGCTTCCATTTTTATTCATGATTAAAGGACGTGTGTTGCATCTTGGTTCAAACAGGTAATTCATTATTTAAGCAGCCTTCTTTTTCTAAATATTGGACTGGCCGGATTTTATCTTCTACTTCTTTTCAAATGCTTTCTGTCGCAATCGGCTGGCAGATGTATGATTTGACGCATGACGCCTTTAGTCTTGGGTTAGTGGGTCTCGCCCAGTTTATCCCGATGGTGATGCTGACATTGGTGGTCGGACAGGCGGCAGACCGGTTTGACCGCCAGAGAATTTTGTTGGTTTGCCAATTTATTGAAGGCGTGGTAGCGGCCCTTTTGTTATACGGCAATTTGGCTGGCTGGATCGACCGTGAAATGATTTTGCTTGCGGCCGCGATTATTGGCGCCTGCCGGGCGTTCGAGGGACCGACATCCTCGGCTTTGCTGCCGCAGCTTGTGTCAAAGTCGATTTTAGCGCAAGCGATCTCTTTGACTACGATGGCTGGGCAAACTGCTCAAATTCTTGGTCCGACCCTTGGCGGGGTCTTGTTCTCGTTAGGGCCGAACTTCGTTTATAGTACGGCAGCCGCTGCTTTGTTATTGGCCTCAATCCTTACCTTCTTGATCCGGATTGAGCAGGCTCCTGTCCGGAAGGCGGAGCCGGTTACATTAAGGTCGATGCTGATGGGCCTGGAATTTGTTTATAAACATCCTGTTATTTTAGGTACGATTTCGCTGGATTTATTTGCTGTCTTATTAGGAGGAGCGACAGCCCTGCTGCCGATTTTTGCTCAGGATATTTTACATGTTGGGCCGTGGGGCTTGGGGCTGCTGCGGACGGCACCGGCAGTGGGAGCATTAATCGTTTCGATCTTTTTGGCTTATTTTCCGCTTCAGAAAGCCGCGGGACTTAAATTGTTTGGGGCTCTTGCCGTTTTTGGGCTGGCTACGATGCTCTTTGCCGTATCCACCAATATCATTGTATCGATCATTGCGCTGCTGCTGATTGGCGGCTCGGACGTGATCAGTGTGGTCATTCGCTCATCTCTGGTGCAGCTGCAAACACCAGATGAGATGCGGGGGCGGGTGAATGCGGTGAACTCGTTGTTTATTGGAACCTCCAATCAGCTTGGGGAGTTTGAGTCTGGTACGGTGGCAGGTTTGCTTGGGCCTGTGCCGGCCGCGTTCATCGGGGGAATCGGTACCGTATTGATTGCAGGACTGTGGATGATTTTGTTCCCGTCGATTAGAAAAATTAAGTCTTTAACGGATCAATAGCGATTTTTTGGTTTGTCTTTCCTATAAGAACAATTGAAAAGATGATTCGGATTCCCCGAATCGTCTTTGTGCTGGTGCGTTCAGCATGGGTGCAATCTTTAGGGGGCAAGTCCACCAAATTTTAGTGTCCGCTTTCTTGACAGAAAACCATTAAAGACAGACTGTTGGCTTTCATGAAGGGAACTGTCTTCAATCCCGCTTATTAAAGACAATATAGTGAGAATCCGAGAGATAATTTTCTTCAATCGGAGTTTTACAGTTTATAAGAAACCGAAGGTCCGTTTTTCCAGTGAAAGTCTCAAAGATTAAAATCAAAAATACGTGAGCAAACTTCACGTTCAAGACCCCTCCCGATGGAAATAAGAATTGTGAAACTAAATCAATATTTAACGGGCTGATGTGGATATTTTGCTTTAACGGATACAGCAAGTAAGTTCAAACAATTTGATGAGTGAATGGAAGCTAAGGAAATACCCAAAACAAGAGTGAGAAAACTCAAAAGTCTGGGAGTTCCACCATACAAGGCATACGAATGGGAAACGCTAGAAAGCAATACTGGAGAATAACTGGTAGTCCGATTCTACACAAAACCCTCGATTACGCTTATTGGAGCAATCGAGGGCTGAAAAGTCTATATCAGAGATATGAATTTCTACGTCAAACTTAATTGATCCGCCGTAAACCGGACGGTTCGTAGGGTGGTGGTGTGAGAGGTCGGGGATTAATCGCCCCTTCCTACTCGATTATATTTAATTATGCTGTGACCTTCTGTTTTTCGATACCGGCGTTCTTGTTTGTGAACTTTCTGATGAAAGGAATCACCCAGCGGTCTAAACCGATGCGGCCCGCATTGTAGCCTGCTGTTAAGATGATGAAGCCGATGAAAATGTCTCTAGGGTTGTGAGAAACGGTTCCTGCTAAGAAGAACATAAAGTTCATGAATAATCCGAAGAACATAGCAGCAGTTGTTAAACATCCCAGCAATAAGCCTAAACCGATTAATGTTTCTCCCCAAGGAACGACGAAGTTAAAGATATCGACGTTTGGCAAGGCAAAACCTTTCAAGAAATGGACGTACCAGCCAAATACCATGTCGCCTTCAGGACCTGTAACAGGTTTAGCGATGGCCCCTTTTAGGAATCCAGAAGCATCAAATCCACCTGTTAGTTTGCCAAGACCAGCTGTGAACCAAGAATAACCAAGATATACACGTAAAACCGCAAGGATGATAGCAGCGTATTTGTTTTCTCTTAAAAATTTGTTAAACATAAGTTTTACACCCCTTAATTACTTTTGTTTTCCTCTACACCCTTAATATATAAAATTTCACAGTAAAAAACATGGCAATAGGGATAAGTTCAAATTTTGTTCGAAATCTTATGGCAAACTATTGAACACTAAAGGGGGCCTGTCCCCCGGTGTAGTAACGCATTAATTGGCTGGGGGACAGGCCCCCAGCCAATTCAGTTGGGAAGGTCCGCTTTTCTCCGGAAGGAAATGGGCTGTTATTATTGAATATTTATAGGGATAGGGTAGTTTTAGAAAGCCTGATTATAATTGAATAAGGAGTTATGTGAATGGCAGAGGGCAAGGTTTTTAAGGATACGGTTAGTTCGGAAGAGGAATTACGGTCAATTGTTGGATTTTCGAGTGAGTTGGTAAAGAACAAGGTGATCGGCTTTTTGGATCACCATTGTTCGGACTTTATTTCCAGATCTCCCTTTATGGTTATCTCCACTTCCGATCATTATGGAAATTGTGATGTTTCTCCAAGAGGGGATATGCCAGGATTTGTCGAGGTTTTAAATGAAAAGCAGTTAATCATCCCGGACCGGCCAGGTAACAAGAGAATGGACACGATGAGAAATATATTGTCAAACCCGCAGGTTGGCCTGCTATTTTTCATTCCAGGGATGGGGGAGACATTGAGAGTCAACGGGAAGGCTGTCATTGTAAAAGAGAAAGAAGTATTGGATAAAATGGCCATAAACGGGAAGAAACCTCTTCTAGGAATTGCCGTGGAAGTAGAAGAATGTTTTATGCATTGCGCGAAAGCCTTTAAGCGTTCAGGACTATGGGAACCCCACACTTGGCCTGATAAAGGGACACTTCCATCTCCTTCAAAAGTCCTATTTGATCACGCGAAATTGCCGGGCAGCAGTGTTGATGCAATCGAGAAAGCATTGGAAGAGAGCTATACGAAACGACTTTACTAATCATCTGTCAATCATTGCATGCCTGTCCCTGAATCAGGTAAGAATGAGTAATATTGAATAGTTGCCAAAAGCAGAAATTTTCGATTAACTATGCTAGTATAAAGGGTATAATAAATATTGGAGGTAAAGTATGGTGCTCCCTAATTTTAATGAGAATTTACAAAAATACGCTCGTCTGTTAGTGGCGAAAGGAATTAATGTTCAACCCGGTGATTGGGTGAAAATGACGATTACGGTTGACCAAGCTCCGCTGGCCCGCTTGATTACGAAAGAAGCCTATGCATTAGGCGCGGAAAAAATAATCATTAAATGGTCCGACGACGAAATTACCAAACTAAATTACATACATCAGCCTGTTGAAGTACTGACAAACATTCCTGATTACGAAATTCAAGAATCAGAAGACCATGTCTTGAATCACCGGGTAAGCCGTCTATCGATTCTATCGAGCGATCCTGGCCTGCTTAATGAAGTAGACGCGGCCAAAATTGCGGCTTACCAAAATGTGGCTGGAAAAGCGTTCAAAGCCCAGCGCGTTGCTACACAAAATGATGACTTGAAATGGACCGTTGCGGCTGCAGCTGGAGCCGGATGGGCAGCAACCGTATTCCCAGATTTGGCAACATCTGAAGAACAAGTGGATGCCTTATGGGACCAAATCTTTAAGACCTGCCGCGTGTATGAAGACGATCCAGTGGCTGCCTGGGATGAACACAAGAAAACGTTGAATGAAAAAGCAGCTGTGCTCAATGAAATCCAATTTGATGCCCTGCACTACACGGCACCTGGCACAGATTTAACTTTAGGACTGCCAAAGAATCATATTTGGTTAAGTGCAGAAAGCCAAAATCCAAAGGGCGAAGAATTTATTGCCAACATGCCGACAGAGGAAGTGTATACCGCTCCTGATACACACCGAATGGATGGTGTCGTTCGCAGCACCAAGCCGCTCAGCTACGCAGGCACCCTTATTGAAGGAATCGAAGTTCACTTTAAAGATGGAAAAATCGTCGACATCTCTGCTGAAAAAGGGGACGAAACCATCAAGAAGCTGGTATTTGACAATGAAGGCGGCACAGGATTAGGGGAAGTAGCCTTAGTACCGGACCCATCACCAATTTCCCAATCCGGCATCACGTTCTTTAACACACTATTTGATGAAAATGCCTCCAACCACTTAGCGATTGGGGCTGCTTACCCAACAACGATTCAAGGCGGCACCAAAATGAGTGAAGAAGAACTATTGAAGAATGGCATGAATACTTCCACTGTCCACGTGGACTTTATGATTGGCTCTAATCAAATGAATATTGACGGCATTAAACAAGACGGCACGGTTGTACCGATCTTCCGCAACGGAGACTGGGCTATTTAAAGAACGTCCATCATATAGCCGCAAAAAGAAAACCGCTGATAAAATTCAGCGGTTTTTTTGTGAAAAAAGAATAACTGGCGGCTTTGCCAGCCCCGATCTACTCCCACTTTGTAAATAAACTGCTGCTGTTACTAGATTGGCAATGGGAACATCGATGATGCTCTGCAGTAAAGAAATCACTTCCTGCAAAGGAATGATAGCCTTTACCCCGGCAGACTGGGCATTTATTTTTCGCGTTAGCTTTCGTTGTGCTTCGATGGAAAAGTCCCATAATATCACCTCTTTATTACTAATATGGAATGTTGAGGTGTTATTATTCAAAAGGGATATAGTCAAATAAAGACGGTTCGGAAATCGAACCGTCTTTGTTATGCTGTCATTACGCTGTTGCTTTTTGTTTTTCATCGCTGGCGTTCCTGCCTGCAAATTTTCTGATGAAAGGAATCACCCAGCGGTCTAAACCGATGCGGCCCGCATTGTAGCCTGCTGTTAAGATGATGAAGCCGATGAAAATGTCTCTAGGGTTGTGAGAAACCGTTCCTGCTAAGAAGAACATAAAGTTCATGAATAATCCGAAGAACATAGCAGCAGTTGTTAAACATCCCAGCAATAAGCCTAAACCGATTAATGTTTCTCCCCAAGGAACGACGAAGTTAAAGATATCAACGTTTGGCAGAGCAAAGCCTTTCAAGAAATGGACGTACCAGCCAAATACCATGTCGCCTTCAGGACCTGTAACAGGTTTAGCGATGGCCCCTTTTAAGAATCCAGAAGCATCGAATCCTCCTGTTAATTTGCCAAGACCGGCTGTGAACCAAGAATAACCAAGATATACACGTAAAACCGTAAGAATGATAGCAGCGTATTTGTTTTCTCTTAAAAATTTGTTAAACATAAGTTTTCCACCCCTTAAATTCTTTTATTTTCCTTTACACCATTAATATATAAAATTTCATGGTAAAAAACATGGCAATAGTGACAAGTTCAAATTTTGTTCGAAATGTTATGGCGAACTTTTGAACAGTGGTGTTTGCCAGCAAATGAGGAGTGGATCCCTATTAAAATGGCGTCACAGCAGTAAGGACCGTGACGCCGGCAATCTGTTTTGCTAAAGGCGGGGATTTCTTTTTTTATAGCAGTGTATTACACCATGCTCTTTTCCCAGGCGCCTCTGATTTCAACGCCTGTTTCCCTTGCTGCCGCTTCTAGATCATTTATTTCTGCTTCGGTTAATTCAATATTGGCAGCCTGAATGGCCCCTTCAATATGCTTTGGCTTGGTCACGCCAATAATCGGAACGGTCCCTTTTGCGATCGACCAAGCAATAGCAATGGCAGCCGGATCTGCCCCGTGATTTTGGCCAATCGAATCCATGACATTCAGTAATTGGTCCAGCTTGGCCAGGATATCCGCATTAAAGGCATCACCTCGTCTTGTCCCCGGTTGAAACGGATTTTTAGAGCTGTAGGCTCCGGTTAAAGCCCCTTGTTCGAGTACCATATAGGAAAAAAAGACTATATCATGCTGGCTGCAATAATCAATAATGCCAGCTTCCTCGGAAGATCGATAAAGCAGACTGTAATGGTTTTGCACGGCAGAGAGCTTAAAGCCTTCCTTTTCAAGAATGGAAGCTGCTAATTTAATCTCTGCCAAATTATGATTGGAAACACCAGCGTGCCTTACCTTCCCGCTTTTCATCAGGGGAATGAGTTTGGCTGTCCATCTTTCAACATCCTTTGGATTGTGAATCCAATAGATATCGGTATGGTCCACTCCAAGGCGGGATAAACTATGGTTGAGCATTTCCTCCATCGCTAGGTCTGGCTGATCACCGATCGGAGTGAATTTCGTTGAAATCACGATATCCTGTTTTCCGTCAATAAATTGGCCCAGGATGGTTTCCGAAGCCCCCATTCCATAAACAGCTGCGGTATCCCATAAATTGAATCCAGCGGCCATGGCAGCATCATAAACCGGTTTTAAGTCTTCAGCGGTAAGCTGGTTTCCAAAAACTTTATCGCCGCCATTTGTGCCAGTTCCCCACGACCATGTGCCAAGTGCAATGGAGGGGATTTGGTCATTTTGTAACTGAACATATTTCATCTTTCATCCCACCTTCGTAAGTATTTCATCTATCATTATTAACATTAAAAGGGAAAAACACAAGAATGAGGCTGTCCATCTTTTGGACTGCTGCCAATATACTAAAAATCTAAATTCTATTTTTACAATGCAGTAATAGTAGATTAACAATTTATCATTAAAGTTTACTTGTGTTTAAAAAAAATGGAGGGGGAATTCGTTTGTTTAACAAAATGAAGGGAAAAATTATACCGGTTGCGGTCCTGTCAACCGTTGCGTTTGGAACCCTGTTCAGCACGTCTCATCATGATGTACAAGCCAAACAGGAAAAAGTTTTTTCTGGCAAGCTTCTACACGTGCCTGAAACCAGGCCAGAGAAAGAAAAAACTAGGTTACCAAAAAACAGAAGAAAAAATGAATTCAGGGGCTGGCCATTAACAGTAAGTGTTCTGGCAGCCCCTTTTAGTGTTTAAAAACTGTTTCGGTATACATAAGCATCTTTTGGCTGGTCGATAATTTTATAATCCGTTACCTTTAAGATAGGAATTTTCATTTTAAACGGCTGATAATACATCGTGTCAACGGTTCCTGTCACCTGGTACCACTGGTCATTTGGAATGTGGACATCCTCAGGAAATTCAATGAGCATGCCGAACACGCCAGAGTCCGCGATACAGTGGATCATCCCAAATCGGAACAAGAATATTTGATTGCTGTTCAAACCCGGACCGTTATAGGAAAAACCCTTCATGGTAATGGATTTGCCAACAAATTCCCCCGAATAATTGTAAATGACCTCTAAGCCTTTTAAATAATCCTCATCGGTCAAGGTGATGTCATCTTGACCTTTATAGGACTTGAATTCTTTGCTTACCAATTCTAAAAATCCGTCTTTCCCCAGAAATTGGCTCATATCAGGATTTAAAATTTGATGCATTCCATATTTATCTGCCCCGTCCTCCAGCGTAGGAAAACTAAACCCCTTCGCATTGACTAATTGGGAGTCCAGGGTTGCAACCGGCAGCAGGACACCTGTGAGTGCTGGAATAATCACCATGGTATACGAAATGACTCTTTTTACCCGTTTGCCTACTGAAGGCTTTTCGGCTTTATGGGTATGGCCGTGTGCATGGTCATGATGGCATTCCTGACAATCTGCTTGTTTTTCTGATTTTTTGTCAGCCCGATACCATCGGATAACTTCGATGATCGTCAGAAAAAATAGGGCATAAATCATGCTGTAGGATAGAAAGGAATACTTCATGTTAATATATTTTGAAATATTTCCTGAAAGATGCAAATAAAAGAACAAATAGGTAAACGCTAATAGTATAATCACACGGAACATTTTCATTCACCCCTTTACAGTAACAATGAGCCGATAAACACGAATCCGGAGATTAAGGATACAAGAAGAATAACGAATTTCGGTTTAAAGGTTCCAAACATCATTAGCAGGTTTTTAATGTCTACCATAGCACCAAATACTAAAAATGTCACAATTGAGCTTTGAGAGAATGTGTTTCTGAAGGAGGAAGCAACAAAAGCATCCGCTTCAGAACAAATCGATAAGATGAAAGCTAAAGCCATCATCACAAGGATGGCCGCCACTTTTGAATGTCCAAGCGTGGCGAGCGTGGCGGTAGGGATATAGGTTTGCATCGCTGAGGCGATCAATGACCCCATCACCAAGAATTTTCCTACGTTAAAAAACTCATCAATCGTATGGGTAATGACACTCCATATTTTTTGCTTTGTATTTTGCTTCGAATGGTCATGTTCGTGAACGTGCTCATCCGGGTTAATTTTTAATTGATTGGTTTTAATAACGAAAGAAAGGACAATCCCTACTAAAATGGAAACAGCGATGGCGAACCCAGACCGGTACCAGACCATCGTCCAGCTATTTCCAAATGCAATGTAAGTAGAAAACAGAACGATTGGGTTGATGATTGGTCCTGTCAGCATAAATGAAATGGCTGCCGGAAGTCCGACCCCTTTTTCTACTAATCTTCTAGTTATGGGAATGATTCCACATTCACATCCTGGAAACAAGGCACCTACTAAACTGGCTGTAATAACTGAAAGAATTCTATTTTTTGGCATAATCCGCAC
The DNA here is from genome assembly GCF_943193175.1 of Neobacillus muris. Classification (GTDB taxonomy): domain Bacteria; phylum Bacillota; class Bacilli; order Bacillales; family Cytobacillaceae; genus Neobacillus; species Neobacillus muris. The sequence continues at coordinate 127,578 of NZ_CALPDF010000007.1, read as the reverse complement.
AATCATATTTTCAGAAACGAATACTTCGATAAGGGCTGAGACGAAAGCTCCGATAATAATAAACGGGATGGCTTCAATCACTATACTGATAAAGATTGTATTTAATTGCAATAATTGATCCATAGGAATTCCTCCTGTTGTGAAAAAAACATAACTATTATAACACTAATGCAAAGAAAGGATGCTGTTTTTGATTTCCAATAGAGGGAGGAATCCAATAATGTGCGCAAAAAAAGGCGATTCAGGAAACCTGAATCGCCTTGTGTATCGCTACGCAGCAGCCTTTGGTTTTTCAGCAGAGGCATTTTTGTTTGTAAACTTTCTGATGTAAGGAATGACCCAGCGGTCTAAACCGATCCGGCCAGCGTTGTAGCCTGCTGTTAAGATGATGAAGCCGATGAAAATGTCTCTAGGGTTGTGAGAAACCGTTCCTGCTAAGAAGAACATAAAGTTCATGAATAATCCGAAGAACATGGCAGCAGTCGTTAAACATCCAAGCAATAAGCCTAAACCGATTAATGTTTCTCCCCAGGGAACGACAAAGTTAAAGATATCGACGTTTGGCAGAGCAAAGCCTTTCAAGAAATGGACGTACCAGCCAAATACCATGTCGCCTTCAGGACCTTTTACCGGATTGGCAATCGCGCCTTTTAAGAATCCAGAAGCATCAAATCCACCCGTTAATTTGCCAAGCCCGGCTGTGAACCAAGAATAACCAAGATATACACGTAAAACCGCAAGGATGATAGCAGCGTATTTGTTTTCTCTTAAAAATTTGTTAAACATAAGTTTTCCACCCCTTAAATTCTTTTGTTTTCCTTTACACCATTAATATATAAAATTTAAAGGTAAAAAACATGGCAATAGGGATAAGTTCAAATTTTGTTCGAAATGTTATGGCGAACTTTTGAACAAGATAACAAATTTGAGACAAACTGGGAAAATGCCTGAAGGAAGTTAAACTGTAGTATTACCGCCGCGGGGCCTGTCCCCCGCCGCGGTAAAGCGTCTATGTGGTGGTTGCCTGGTTTTTTTCGATTTTCATTTCTAGTTTTTCGCTGGCGAAAGTGGAGCCTAGGACTAGGATTCCACCTATCATTTGCATCCAGGTCATGCTTTCGTTTAGGAAAATGGCTGCAAAAATGACGGCTGAAATCGGGTCGATGTAACTGAGAACCGCAATGGTCTGCCCCTTTAGCTTTCGGATCGATGTAAAGTATAAAAAATAAGCTAACCCGGTGTGAATGATCCCGAGTATCAAAATAAATATAATCGATGTTGCATTTAACCCAGCAAAGCTGAGCTGTCCCTTCCAGCTGATATATGGCAGCAGGACTAAAGACGCGGCCATCAATTGCACTAATGTGATTTCAAAACCAGACAGATTTTTCATGAATTTATTCATTAAAATGACACTGGCATATAATGCTGCCGCCAAGAGGCCGTAGAAGATGCCGAGTGTATGACTTGCTGAACCGTCCGTGCCTCCTGAACCAGGATTGACGATTAAAAATAAACCGATCATAGCCATGAGAATGCAGACGATTTTGCCGGCCGTCAATTTTTCCTTCAGAACCCATGGAGCTAAAATCATGACGAACACGGGGGCAAAATAATAACTGATGGTGGCATTGGAAATGGTCGTGAACCGATAGGATTCAAAGAGAAAAATCCAGTTCAGCCCAATAGCAGCCCCAGATACTAGAAGCAGAACGGCATTTTCTTTTAATGCTTTTACCGATGGCTTGTGCTTGACCAGCAAACTGGCTATAAGCAGGAACAGGCTTCCTATGATCCCTCTTAAAAAGGCAATTTCACTAGAAGTTAAATCAATTTTTTTTACAAAGAGACCGATGCTTCCAAAAATGAGCATGGTCACGATTAGTCTCATTTTTCCCCTCATATGGTATCCCTCCTAATGTTTAATCCAATCACAAAACAGGCATTTTCTCAACTTATTTTTTCGGAGTTTTCTGATTGGTTGGTGAAATGGAGGCCAATAAATTGGAAAAAGTATCATTCCCCATCATTAGATGTGGGGATGATACTTTCACTAAATAGCAGCTATTGTTTTGGTTGATGTGAGGGAATGTTCCTCACCATGAGACAGACACATTTTTAGGACTGGATCCCAATCTTAAACTGGATTCAGCCATACTCGAGAGAACTAAAAAATGATTCAGCATCGGCTCCTCCTTCGCCGAGTACCATGATAGCCACACTCGCTATCCCCACTGCCTCTTACTATAAACCACCAATATTACCAAACTATTAACTATTTGTAAGAAACATATTAACTTTTAATGACAGTAACGCTTTAAAGAGCCGGGGGCCAGTCCCCCGCTGCATTAACGTATTACTCTGCCGGGGGACTGGCCCCTATTCAGGTAGTTTTAGGCGGTCGTCGGCAAAGGGGGGTTGTTCCATCCAGCCTTTTTTTATGACTAATTTGCTGAATGATCCGAGGACGAGGAAGTTGCCGATTATGGATTTTTCGCAGCTGGTGGTGATGTCGACTCTTGCGCTTGCGGTACTGGCGGTTCCGTAGTAGCTGATGGCAGCTGCAATGAGGAAACCGGAATGAAAGGTGATGAGCCGATCAGAAAAAGGGGATACGGTGGAAGTAGTAATTTCCGTATCTAAAGTAACCGCGGTGTGAAAATTTTCTTTTAACAACATAGTGGAGAAGATGCTAATATGTTTGTTTTTTACTTGGATGCACTTATCCAAAAATTTATTTACCGCTTGATCTTTGCACACCTGTTTGAATGCCACTAACAGTGCCTTAGTTAACCGGCTTTTTTCTAAATTAAAGAAAATATTTCCAACCTCCATGGAGTTCAAGGCCCGGCTGTCTCCGAATACATCGGTTATGTATTGAAGATTTTGGACGTATTGAATTTTTTTCGGTAATTCATAAAATGGCGGCTTCACGTAGCACTTCATGGTCATCAGCAATTCGAGAGACTGATTATAAAGATTCATCGTATCTAAATTACATTGATAATAAAAATCCCGAATATCTTTTCGGATCGACACACTAAAGGCAAGACTGTAAGATTGGGCACCATGCTGGGTCATGGTATGCAGATAATATAAACAAAAAAGTTCAGAGAACAATGGGGGTGCATCATAATTTGCATCTTTATCGGTAAAGCCATTAGGAACAGGAAAATTTTCTTTATGAAATAAATCCTTTAATGTACGGATATGTTGATTGGACAAATCAAGTGCCGTTTGAAGCAGATTATGTATCTCTGGGTCATGGGCAATTCTTAACATATATTTTGTCACACATACAGATAAGGTCTCACGGAAATAATGAGTCCATAAATTAGAAATTTCTGGAGATGTTAAACGTTCGGATTGGTTGTTATCCTTCATTTGAATCCTTCCTTTACCCTGATCGGCACAGCCTCATTTTGCCTTATTTTAACCTTGCCTAGTCCTTTTATGTGTTAAAATGGAGTTTATTAACTATGGTAATCCAAGCGTTTTTTTATACCAGAAAAGGAGGGAGCGGGGCGCATGAACATGCCATTCACCCAAAAAAACATCAAGGAACTGTGCGGCGATGTCTCCTTCAAACGGGGGGAGTATTTTTATCGAACGAATAAAGTTGCCTTTCAGCAATATCTTCCCAATCGTTATCGTGCAACCGTAACAGTAGAGGAAGAATTTCATGTTGAAATTCAAATAGATGAAATCGGGGAAATGTACACCGAATGCACTTGTCCTAAATTAGCTTCTTTTCATAAGGATTGTCAGCATATAGCTGCTGTTTTGATCGCCATTTCTGAAAACCAGCGCCAAAAAATACCGCTAACGGGTGCCAGTGGAGAACTTACCGAGGATTTTCTCACACTTTTCAACTCTTCGTCCGTTAAGCCAACCGGACATTTGCCTCATTTTGAGCAAAGAAAAGTGCTTGCTGCCGCCTTTAGCTGTAAGCCGGTCGAGATGGGGAACAGCCAGTATTTATTGGGCATTGAAATGTCGATTGATTCGTTCAAAGTGAATCAGCTGAGAGAATTTTTGGAGCAGGCGAGAAAAGGCCAATCCTGGCAAGTTGCTGAGACATTCCTATTTAACCCTGAACATTTTTGCTTTGAGAAAGAAACAGATGCCGTTCTTCAAGAGCTCATTCACGTAATGCAGGATGAACGGGTATATGGAAAGCTGTCGGCTATGGAGGAGGAGCATTTGATGCTCCTCCCTCCATCCGCCTGGGAGCGCCTTTTGCCGCTGCTGATCGCTGCCCCCCATGTGTCTGTCGAATACGATGGCCATATGTATGAAGGGCTGCAAATACTAACAGGACCACTGCCATTGCAATTCGATTTTTCCTACACAGAGGAAGACCATTATCAATTGAGGATAAAAGGCATGGAGCAACTGCTCGTCCTGCCCTCCTATCATTCCGTTCTGTATGATGGAAAAATAAAGCAGCTGGAAAGCGAGGATGGCCAACGGCTGTTAGACATGAAACAAATGCTTGAAGCATCCGGTACCAACCAAATTCCGATTTCGGCTGAACAAATTCATTTTTTTCTTGAAAAAGCTGCACAGGGGTTGAAAAGGCTGGGCCAAGTTCATGTATCAGAGGCCGTTGCGAAAAAATGGCGGAGCACACCTTTAAAGGCGAAGCTCTATTTGGATCGTGTCAACAATTTGCTCCTCGCCGGTCTCGAATTCCATTATGAAAACTGGATGATCAATCCATTGGAAAGGAAAGACCTGCCGGCCGGCAGCCTGTTGATTCGGGATATGGAGAAGGAAGAGCTCATTTTAAAAATAATGGATGACAGTTCCTTTGCGAAAACGGACGGCGGGTATTTTTTGCAAAATGAGGAGCTGGAATATGAGTTTTTGGTTCATGTAGTACCCAAACTTCAAAAGCTGGTGCAAATATATGCCACTACAGCTGTTCGAAATCGAATTGTCCGCGGAACGTCGATCCCTCAAGTGCGGGTCAAGGTCAAAAAGGAGCGGACCAATTGGCTGGAATTCAAGTTTGAAATGGATGGCATTTCGGATGGTGAAATTCGGGAAGTGTTAGCGGCGTTAGAAGAAAAACGAAAATATTACCGCCTGCCAAACGGCTCCTTGCTTTCTCTGCAAACCAAGGAGTTTGCTGAAATTCAGCGGTTTTTGCTTTCGCCGCTTGCCCAGAATCAGGATTTGGCCAATGGATTAGCTTTGCCCATGGAAAAATGCTTGGAGCTGCTTGACACGGTGGAGATCAGTGATGCGTTTAAGCTGGAAGAATCCTTCCGCGAGCTTCTTGAGGACCTGCGCAATCCCGGCCGCTTAGAGTTCAAGGTGCCAGCCAGCTTGGAGCCGATTCTGAAGGAGTATCAAAAGCACGGGTTCAAATGGATGAAAACATTGGCTTACTATGGCTTCGGGGGGATCTTGGCGGATGATATGGGGCTGGGAAAAACGATTCAAAGCATCGCTTTTATGGTATCCGAGCTGTCGGAGATCCGCAATGCAAAGCAGCCGGTTCTCATAGTTTGTCCAGCATCGTTGACGTATAACTGGCTTAGTGAATTGAAAAAGTTTGCCCCCGAATTGCAGGCGGTTGTCATCGATGGAACAAAGTCTGAACGGACAAAGCTGTTAAAGGAAGGTTCGGCAGCTGATGCACTGATCATTTCCTATCCGCTAGTCCGGCGGGAAATTGGCTTTTTGGAGAAGCAATTTTTCCATACTGTGTTTTTTGATGAGGCGCAGGCCTTTAAAAACCCGCTGACTCAGACGGCACGGGCAGTAAAACGGCTGCCATCACGGTATCGGTTTGCCCTGACAGGTACACCCGTTGAGAATTCATTGGAAGAGTTGTGGTCGATTTATCATGTGGTATTTCCTGAGCTATTCCTTGGGTTAAAGGAATTTAGCAAGCTTCCCAAGGAAAAGATTGCCCGAAGAATCCGCCCCTTCCTCCTGCGCCGGATGAAGGAGGATGTTCTTTCAGAGCTGCCTGAAAAAAGGGAGTCGCAGGAATCAGTGGAATTGCTTGGAGATCAAAAGAAATTGTATGCCGCTTACTTGGCGAAACTCCGGCATGACACCCTCAAGCATTTAGACAGGGATACGATTCGAAAAAATCGGATTAGAATCTTGGCCGGTTTGACCCGGCTGCGGCAGATTTGCTGCCATCCAGGCTTATTTGTCGACGGGTATCAAGGCAGTTCCGCCAAATTTGAACAGCTGATGCGATTGATCGATGAATCGAAGCAATCGGGAAGAAGGGTGCTCATCTTTTCCCAGTTTACTAAAATGTTAGAGATGATAGGCCGGGAACTCACAATGAAAGGCCTGCCGTTCTTTTACCTGGATGGGCAGACTCCTGCAGAGGAACGGGTGCAAATCTGTGAGCGATTTAATCTTGGGGAGCGGGATTTCTTTCTGATTTCCTTAAAAGCAGGGGGCACGGGCCTTAATTTGATGGGGGCAGATACGGTTATTTTGTATGACACCTGGTGGAATCCGGCTGTCGAAGAACAAGCGGCGGACCGGGCCCATCGGATGGGGCAAAAGAACACGGTTCAAGTCATTAAGCTTATTGCCCGGGGAACGATTGAAGAAAAAATGAATGAACTTCAAGAAAAAAAGCGTCATCTGGTGGAAGAGATCATTGATTCGGACGAAGATAGGGCCATGGCCGCACTTACCGAGGAAGATATTCGAGAAATCTTGATGATTTAGCATTTGCAGGGCAGTCCTGAAGAGGTCTAAAAGATGAATCTTTTCAGGACTGTTTTTATGTGTGATCCAGCTAATTTAATGCTATTCGTAAGGAAGCACAACACTCGTTTACTAACTTAAGATCCTCCTGGTCATTCGCATACGAGAGAAGCATAATAAGCGAATAAATCGCTTTAAACCTTGCCGCTATTTTCCACTCAGGCAAAACATCTCCGTACCACTGGAAAAACTCATTTCTGCCTGCAGGGGGTAAAAAACTATAAACGATTGATAAATCGATTACCGGGTGGCCAATATGTGTGTCACCCCAATCGATAACAGCTGAAATCTTCCCCTTATCATCCACAAGAAAATTTTTCATATGTAAGTCACCATGAACCAATGTTCGAGTTTCATCCTTAAAGGACGCGTGGATCGTTGAAAGGAAATCATGAAGTTTTTCCTCCGTCCCAGAGTCCAATAACCCGTTTCTCTTGGCGCTTTCGATACTCGTTTCCAGCATTGGTTTTCTTTTTACTAAATTCATTCGGTCAAGCTGATCATAGGGAATTTGCAGTTGTTCCGCTTTCCCTTTTGGAAAATCGTGCAGCTTTTTTAAAAAAAGCGCGAATGGCTTCGCAGACATGATTCGCTGTTCCTCTGTCAACCTGAACGGAGTCTTTCCGGGCAGCAGTTCATAACTGGCAAATGGCCAAGGATAACCTGCTTCGGGCCTCCCCAAAAAATGCGGATGGGGAATGGGAATGGGCAGGTTTGGGGCGAGCAAGGGAAGAATCCGGCATTCTGCCGCCAGTAAGCTGACCGCCATTTCTTTCCGTGGAAACCGAAAAACGTATTGGTTATTCACAAGAAAAACCGAATTATCAAAGCCTTCACCGAAATTGGTTATATGAACAGGCTGCAGCTGTGGAAACTGTGCTGTGATCATCCTGGCGGCTTGACCGATCTGAACGGTGATTTCTGGTTCCCATGGCTGATTCATGATTACACCTTCCATCCTAAAGAAAGTTACGGCCGAAAAGATTGTATGACTGTGCCTTTTCCGTCTGCAGCTTCTACCTCTGCGTAAGCCCCGTTAATAAAGGTCATTTGCGGCGGAACATGGCCGCAATCGATATCAAAAATAATCGGAACCTTCAACTCATCAGCCAGCTCCTGATAAACATCTTCCACGGTATAGTTTTCCACAGCCCTATTGGCTGGGCTGCGGCCAAACATCAGCCCGGAACAGTTATGAAACCAGCCCGCCAGCTTCATTTGGACTAAAGACCTGCGCAAATCAGCCGTATTCAATTCGCAGTTTTCTAAATACCAAATCACCGGATCTCCTTGAAGATGCTGATCTCTAAAATTCTGCACATTGCCGTACGGAGTTCCCGCTAGATGTCTGATAATGTCGATGCAGCCTCCCAAAAGCCGTCCTTCGATCTTTACTGTTCGGGCGGGAATGGTTTTCCAAACCGTCTTTTCCGTTAAGTGAAACACACAAGCCGTTGGCTCGTCGTGGCGCCATTTTTTTTGAAAGAGGGAAGAGGAATGCTGGACGACGGATTCTCCCGGTTTGGTCGATAATACGGTTTGCCACATGGCTGTCGTATCGTCGGAATATTCTCCCCGCAAGTCGATTAGATTTGTGCCATGAGCGGTAGCCATTCCTGTTTTTAACGTAATCGCCAGCAGCAAGCCGCTCATGTCAGAGTAACCTAAAACCCATTTGGTTTCGATATTTTCAAAGTCCAGATGTTCGAGAATTTCCACCATCAGTTCTCCGCCCCATGGAGGAAGGATGATGTCGATGGCGGGATTTTGCATCATTTCGTTCCATTCAGCTGCCCGTTTTTTGGCTGGAGCCGATTTCGCCTTATCCTGCGTCCAAACCGTCTCGCCGCAGATCGTGGTGAATCCTTCTTTTTCCAGCCGTTGGCAAGCCTGTTTTACTAGAGGATGTAAGTCAGCCGGCACACCGGAAGATGGTGCGGTTACCCCGGCTGTGGCTCCTTTTTTTAAATAGGGATACGTTATCATGGCTTTTCCTCCCGGTTTTTTCATGATTTTACCATTATGCTTTAGTTGGAGCCATACCTATTTAAAAAAATATATTTGGGAGTCATAGTTTAACTAAACACCAATTTTTGGTAGTCTAAAGGTAATGGACAGTTTACGAGGAGGAAGATAAGATGAGGCGTTTGCCGTTTGAGCGACCAACGGAGTACTATGATGACAGGCTTTTTTCCATCGATGAACAGATTTGTGCCCTTCTGAAAGAACGGCGGGAACTTTCGAATCAGAACCCGGGATTTCCGCCAGCTGATTTGATTGCTGGGTGGGCTTCAAAGTATGGCCATTACGAGGATTTCTTGAACTCTTTATTTGGTTCTTTAAGACTGGAAGATCAATTTAAACCACGGGTGGAACCGATTCATTTTGAAAAATATCTCTCGATTCTAAAGTCTGTTGAAAAAGCTGGCCGTTTGTACACGATTACGTTTATCCGCCAGTTTGAGAACGCCAGCGTGGTTCAGTTGAATTGCGATTGGCATGAGACCGAAGGGGAGCACGAGCTAAGGCATCTACAGCACGAACGGCCTGCCTTTTTGACATTGGAGATGGGAGAGCCGTATGAATGCCGGATGGATCGGGGCAGCGGGACAACCGGTCAATACACTCATACCTTTATTGTCACACCAAGGATACCCGATGATTATTCAGGACTGAAGCTGACCTTTAAAGAGTATCAGGACCCGTTCAAGGACGAGCCAACAGGTCTGGAAATTGGTTTTCAATTGGATTAAGGAGGAAATAACATGCGAACAAAAGCCCTTTATCCCTATATTTATTTTTTTATGGAACCGAATATTGTCTTTGTTTATCAGATTGAATCGAGCCGGTACTTGACGCTAAGTGAGTTACATCATAGGGGCGAATGGCAAACCTATGAACTCAGCGATTCTGAGGAATTTGAAACGTTTCATCATGCGGAAAGTGAGCCGCTCATCGGCAGAGGGTATGCTGTGAGACAGGACGATCGTATGAAGATGCTTGAACACATAAATCAGCAAATTCAACAGCATCGGCAGTTTCCTATGGACGGCCCGGTTCACATGGTGGTCTCTGAATCCGCAGCCGGTTGTTTGCGTTTTGGGCTCGAGCGGCCAAAGACGGTGATTGGGTTCCCCGATTTTTTTGCCATTGGCCCCGTCTGGCAGCTGCATGAAACAGCCGGGCAGGATTTTCGCTTTGAATGGCTTTATGAGCATATTAATACAGAGATGGAAGACTATGAGCGTGAGACTTTATTTAAAAATACGCTTATGGAGATAGAGGATATCCCGGAGCAGCTTCCTATTTATCTTTGGACGGCCAATAATGCCAGCGAACAGACTGGTATCCGGTTCATGTTCAAGCTGTTAAGCGGAAAAGCCAATAAGGTGTTCTTAATGAATTCAACCAGCCTCTATGAATCATTTATGAAGGGGCAGGACGGTTTCCAGCTGATGACACATACTAGTCAAATTGAGCCGGAGAAGTTACGGCTGTTTTTGGAGATGGCGGCGTTAACCCCATTGTCAGAGGAGGAGAGGCTTCGCTATGAGAAAGAATGGCAAGAGCTGTCTAGGTCCTCACCACAACAGGTTTTGCGGATCTGGAAACAGGAGCGAATCGTAAACGTGCCCGAAACCTATTATGATGAATTAATCCTCAGCATGCTGGAAAAATTACAGCAAAACCAGGAATTTATCTTAACAGCAAGAATAATCGGTGAAACATTAAGCCAAATGGACGAAATCATCAGCGACTCATTCCTAGAATACAGAATCAGAACCATGGTCTATAACGGAGCCCTTCAGCTAAAAGGAATCCCCAAATCCATGAGACACTACTCCGTCAAACTCCGTTAGCGGGGCCAGTCCCCCACTGTGCTAAAGTACTGCAGCGTTAATGAAGCGGGGGCCAGTCCCCCGCTATGATAAAGTGATGCAGTGTTAATGAGGCGGGGGACTGGCCCCTATTGGTTTCTTAGAGAGTGAAGGACCACTGGTGCAAATTCTGTGTAGTTGTCGATGTGGAAGTCCGCTTCGATGTTTTGGTTTTGGAAGGCTGCGGTTTTTATGTTTAGTTTTCTGCCGGGAATTAAATCGAGTTCGCGGTCACCAACAACTAAATCGATGGGGTATTTTTTTAGAACGTATTCGTAGGAAGCGCTGTGGGGCTTTCTGGTGAAGCCTTGCTCTTCTACAGATACAATTTCTTGAAAGTATTTTGTTAACTGATATTTTTCAAGCAAGTAGAGTGTAGATTCCTTGTCACGGTGTGTGACAATAATATTTTGGTCAGCAGAAGCTAGAGCATCCTTCAGGTAGTCAAACGGCCTGCTGGTCAATCGCGAATAATGGTTATACAATTGTTGATATTTTTCTCTTTGGCTTTCACTGATTCCATAATGCTTAAATGCTGTTTTCGAATCTTTTTTCAACCAGCTCAATACTTCAGCACGGTCCAGGTCTCTCCCGCTTAGCTCGATAAATCCTTGGACAAGAGCCGGATAAGTGTCAAACAGTGTCCCATCAAAGTCCCATAATATATTCAAAGGTATCCCTCTTTCGTTTATTTTGCTGCGTGATGTCATTATAAACATAGTCTTGCCGGAACAGCAATTGTTTTGAAATGAATCGGTGAATAAGGGAGCATAAATTCGCCGCCGTCGTTAAAATTTTGGAATGAATTGACAAAATGGAATAATAATTGGAAAATCGTTCCACTATAAGTAGATATGAGGCTCTTTAGCACACAAACTAAAAAACGGTTGGGGGAATTCATTTGACGGGAATTGCTAAAACGCCGCAGGCGCCGTATTATGCTGTCATTTTTGCTTCCGTACGAACGGAAGGCGACAGAGGGTATCAGAAAATGGCTGAAAAGATGTCAGAGCTGGCCTCCAGGCAGCCGGGATTTTTAGGTGAGGAAAGTGCCCGTGACAATCACCTAGGGATAACCGTTTCCTATTGGGAATCGTTAGAGGCCATAAAAGGCTGGAAGGAGCATGCAGCACATCAGGCGGCAAAGGAAAGAGGAAAAACAGAATGGTATCGAAATTTTTCCTTAAGAATCTGCAAAGTGGAGCGGGACGATTTTTTTGATGTGTAACCACATTACTTCTAAAAAGTAGCATTACAGTGCAAGGGCTGCAGCTTCTCGCAGCCTTTTTATTTTTTTCTTAAAAAAGTTGTCAAATTATGTAGCACAATATCCCCATTATTCTTACCTTCATGAAATTTGAACGTATATTTGCTCATGCAGATGGAAAAGCGGTGATTTCTGCTGTGGCAAAACAGGAGCCGAAGGAGCCGGTAAGTCATGAGTTCTGACTACAGGCCGGATTATGTATCATTATTTGTCCGGGGTACAGACAAGAAAAAGCCCCAAACTAACTAGCCTCGCTTCAGAGCCGTTCATTTCCATTCACCCAAAAACGGCTCAAAATATCAACTGGCAGATGGGGACTTGGTAAAGGTCCAATCGAAAAGGGCAGTGCTGTGATGAGAACATCGGTTACCCCCTCCATCCGGGAGGACACCCTGTTCACCTCCTTCCACTGGGGGGACCTTCAAAGCATCAACCGCGTAACCAATCCCGCTTTGGACCCGAACTTCAAAATGCCCGAATTCAAAGTCTGCACCGTCAACATTTCACCGCTTTAGCAGGGCGGGGGCCAGTCCCCCGCTCTGTTAGTGCGTCAACGCAGCAGTGGAGAGGGGGACTGGCCCCCTATGTTAAGTTTTTGTTTTCCTATTTGCTTATTTGGCAGAGTAGTTTATCATATTTGTAATAGTAAATTATTTGAAATGTTGGAATTGTGTATGGGGGAGTGGTTTGACATGATGGGTGGAGTGATTGCAGCCGGCATTGTGCTGATGGGGCTTGGGGCCGGGATTCGTGCGTTTGTTAGAAGGAATCGGTCTAAATTATCAAAGGAAAATATCCCTGACAGGCTGGGTGTGCTTGAGGATGTGCCAGTCCAGCCTTTGCTCGATCAATTAGATGCTGCGCTGGATGAGGATTACATTCTACAAGTCAAACAAAGGTATCTGAAGGAAAATCCCAGACAGAGTGAGGATGACTTTGAATGGCGGCTGTTTGAGTTAAAACGGTATTTTTTGCTGGCCCATTTGCTAAAGAAAGCTCCTATGTTTAGCGATGAAGTAGATGAAGTTTGGCATAGCATGCTGCTGTTTACTCAGAAATATCAAACCTTCTCGGAGCGGTTCTTAGGAAAAATGCTGCACCATACCCCTAACACCAATCCAATGCCGGAACCTCAGGAACGCGCCTTTTTTGACTGGGTATTTTCCCAGCTGTTTCAAATAACCCAATTTACTTGGAAAACATGGGGCAGTTTTTATAAAAACCCCGTGGATATCAAGCTTTTACAGGAATTTAAAGAAGGCAATGAAGAAAATTTACTAGAAAAATATTTTCATGTGACCCCAGATAACAAGGATGTAATTGAATATTTATTGTTTCAAATGAAATATCAATTAGGTGAAGCAGAGAAAATGTATGCTGTAGATAAAAAAGGGAGCTTTACAAGACCGAGAAATTTTGGTGATGCGGCTTCCTTGTCAGCAGTAATGCTTTTTTATTCCTATTTTTATTTTGATGATTACTGGACCCATGCAAAAGCCTATGCCTTTGCCAATGCTGCTAGATACACGAGCGGGTGCTCGACCGCCGTTTTTTGCGGTTACGCATCAGCGGATACTGACCACTCAGGGGATTCCGGAGGGTGGGGCGGAGGTGGCCATGACGGAGGAGGTTCAAGCTGCTCCAGCTGCTCAAGCTGTTCGAGCTGCGGCAGCGGCTGCTCATCATAAATCCAAATGAACAGCAATGAAAAAACCAATTCACAAAAGAGTGGTGGGTGAGAATATGTATATTCCCAAGCATTTTAAAGTCGAGGATGAAGACAAAATCTATATCATTCCTTGGCAGATATGGTAAATAAATATGAAAAGCCAGATAGCTCCTATCAGCTCGCCAGCCTTGATGCTGAATATTTCGAAGGGATGAGCAGAGGGATTGTTGGTTTTAAAATAAAAATCGATCAAATCGAAGCAAAAGCAAAACTAAGCCAAAATCAGCCTATCAAACGGCAGCAATTGATTATCGATAAGCTTGAAAATTCTTCGGACTGCCATCAAACTCAAATAGCCGAGCAAATGAGGGGAAACCTTAAACAATAGGATAGGCAAAAGCAGCCGTTAAACCTTAATAAATGGATCACTTTAGAGGTGCATAACCTTGTTTTGGTAAAGTAAATGCCAGAGCGTTATGCAGCAAAAAATCATAGAAAAGAGTGCCTTTTTAAATAGAAAATGCACTCTTTTTTATCTAAGCTGTTTTTTCTCAAAATTTGCTTGGTTTGGGATAAGTGATTGAGGACAATTTTACGGATTTCCAAGCGAGTTTTGTCGTCATGAAGCAGTCAACAGCAGCGATTAAGAACCGTGTTGCCGATTTCAAAGGAGGATTTGTCTTCAAAAGCGATGATGATGGAAGACACTTTTACTGATTTCAGATGTGCTTTCCTGCCTACAATTTTTTGAATGAATATTCCTTAATTGGCACCTATTTTGGAAATAGAAATGGGTATTTAATTTGACACCAAATTGTCGTTGGGCAATAAGTATTGTCACTTGTTATTTTACTTATTTATAATCGTGTCAGTTTTTCTTTACCCCTCTAAAAGCCACTAATACATAACAAAAATGGCATGCCTCCATTCGCATGCCATTTTGTGTGTCAATCTGCCTCCGTGCATCCCTTAACGGAAACCTTTCAAACCTTAGCGACTGCTTTTATCTCTTATTTGATCCTGATATAAATCAATATACAAGTTGCCTTTTGACCCTAATACAGCATAAGCGACATCTGAAACGCGGAGGCTGCGATTTTGCAGCTCACGGTTGAGCCATTCCTCGTTCAATCCATGCTTGGTTAAACTCTCAAACTGGATTTTTCCATCTAGGATTAATTCTGCCGGATATCTGAATTGTTCGGCGTTGATGGACAAATCCTTTTTAGTGAGGGACTGATAATCCGGTTTTTTCAAAACGGACAAAGTTTCATTTGTTTCTAAGATAGCTAATTCCACTTCATCTATGTAAAAAATATCTTTCCCTCTTAAAGCCTGCTGCAATTCCTCTAAAGAATAGCCTATTTTTCGCATGGACGCTTCCAAAATTTTTCCTTTTTCAATGAGAATGACAGGTTTACCTGTAATCCATTTTCTTAACCGATGACTTTTGAACGCCGCATAATTCAGGATATAAATAATCAAACCCATTATCATATAGGAAAGAATAAAGTACTGGAATTTGATTCGGGTATTGAAAGCTAGATTTCCAGCGATGGTTCCCATAGTCATGGTTGCAATAAATAGGTGATAGGATTTATGGGCAAGTGTTTGTTTTCCAAGTAAATGAAAAAATCCCCATAACAACACAAAAGCTGTAATCGTTCGATAAATAATTTCTTGATATCCTGACATTCCCTTTTCTCCCTTGAAGCATTCGAAATAAAATCTTTACACATAAAATGGAAAAGACAGCTGGAGATTCCATAGTCTATTTTTTACTGAAAATCGTATGCCTATGTACGAAGGGAGTGACCATGGGAAAATAAAAAAAGAGCAGGTGCGCTCTTTTGAATGGATGAAGCATCATAGAATGTTAAACGCCTAGAAAATTGACCGATTGGCGGAGACCCTCTAAAGCAAACCCACTCAAAAACCGATAGGCGAATAGGGCAATAAGTGGAGAAAAGTCGATTGGGCCGAGAGGAGGAATAAACCGCCTAAAGATGCCTAAATAAGGTTCCACGAGTTTAGAAATCCACATCCCAATCTTGGTCGAATGAAAAGAAGGGAACCAAGAACCCAAAATCGATATAATAATAAGCCAATAATAAGCATCCAAAATAAACTGACCAACCAGTAAAATGCTATATCCCAAATTCAATCTCCTCACATTCCAAATTTATCATACTAAACAAGCATCTACCCTATATACGTACAATCCCAAAAAAGGTTTCATTCTGCTGCCAGTTAGGGGGCCTGTCCCCTGGCGAGGTAAAGCGTTAATAAAGTGGGGGACAGGCCCCCGACGCAGTAAAGCGTTAATAAAGCGGGGGACTGTCCCCAGTCCTTAGATGATGGCTTTGATGGTGGTGAGTTTGTTTGAGCATTGGCATTTGGTGCTGTGTTTGAGTGTTTTGATTTGGGTGCCGCATTTTGGGCAGATTTTTTTGGTGGTGGTCATGGTTTGGTCTCCTTATTGGGTAACTTGGTGGATGGCTGTTTCTTGTTTATAGGTTTTTAACACGAGGTTAGCAAGTGTTTCAATAAACAGCGAGTCCACGTGTTTTCACCTCGATGAATCGTTTTGACAAGTCTTACATAAACCATAAACTTCCATTATATGGGAGCTGATTTGGAATTTAGTCAGGTTCGCTGCAATTTGCTCTACTTCTTTTAAATTTGGAAAGGCAAAATCCACAATATCCCCGCATGACTGACAGATGACATGGTAATGATTAGATTGATAGAATTCATACCGGCTGATCCCATTGCCATAGGGCAGTTCATTTAAAATGCCTAATTTGACAAAAAGCTTCACATTATTATAAAGCGTACCGATACTGATACCAGGCATCATCTTCGATAAATCTTCTACTGTCGGATGGCCGGCATCCAATATGTTTTGTAAAATTTGTATCCGCTGCGGAGTAATCCGCAGCCCCTGCTCTTTTAAAAAAGGGATCAGTTCTAATGCCTTGTTAATGGTTAACATCCCCTTACCTTGGAGATTAAAGAATAGGGGAGGACGACCAAGTCATCCTCCTGAAAATTCATAGATGAGAATAGAATCTTATTTGCAAGACTACTAAACTTCTTGTGGAACCGATAAACCAAGGCCTTCAGCCACTCGAGTGCCGTATTCTGGGTCTGCTTTGTAGAAATGCTGGATTTGGCGGAGCTTGATTTCGTCTTTTGCAACAGGCTTCATCGCAGCAACGATCGTATTGACTAAACGAGTGCGCTCCTCTTCAGACATTAAGCGGTATAAGTCTCCAGCTTGAGTGTAGTGGTCATCCGAATCATAGGCCACTTGCGCAGCTTGTCCCGTCACGGCAAATGCGGTTTGCTTGTGCTCTGCCGCTTCCTTAGGGCCGCCAAAGCTGTTTGGCTCATAGTAAACCGAACCGCCGCCATTGCCGTCAAAACGCATTTGGCCGTCGCGCTGATAGTTTTGTACGTCTGCTCTTGGACGGTTGATTGGCAATTGATTATGGTTGACGCCAACGCGATAACGGTGTGCATCGGCATATGCAAATAAGCGTCCTTGAAGCATTTTATCCGGTGAAGCTTCAATTCCAGGCACAAAATTGCCAGGAGAGAAGGTAGCTTGTTCCACTTCAGCAAAATAGTTTTCCGGATTGCGGTCTAAGACCATTCGGCCTACTTCCACTAATGGATAATCTTTGTGGGACCAAACTTTAGTCACATCGAATGGATCAAAACGGTACGTATCTGCTTCTTCCAATGGCATGATTTGCACATAAAGTGTCCATGCAGGGAAATCGCCTTTTTCGATGGCATTAAACAAATCCTCGGTATGATAATCAGGATTTTCACCGGCCAGCTTTTCGGCGACATCCGCCGTCATGTTCTTCACGCCTTGCTCGGAAATAAAGTGATATTTCACCCATACCGCTTCCCCTTCAGCGTTTACCCATTTGAAGGTATGGCTGCCATAACCGTTCATATGGCGAAGGGTCGCTGGAATCCCGCGGTCGCCCATCAAATAGGTAACCTGGTGCAGGGATTCAGGGGATAAGGACCAGAAATCCCATACCGCTGTTGGATTTTTCAAGTGAGTCCGAGGATCTCTTTTTTGCGTATGAATGAAATCAGGGAATTTGATCGCATCACGGATGAAGAAAATCGGTGTGTTGTTTCCGACCAAATCATAGTTGCCTTCTTCTGTGTAAAACTTTACGGCAAATCCGCGCGGGTCACGGACGGTATCTGCTGAACCAAGTTCGCCGGCAACGGTTGAGAAACGGATAAACATAGGAGTCCGTTTGCCAACACCGTTGAAAACCTTAGCTTTTGTATATTTAGACATATCGTTTGTTACTTCAAAATAGCCATGTGCTCCGGCGCCTTTCGCGTGAACAACACGTTCAGGAACACGTTCCCGGTTGAAATGGGCCAATTTTTCAAGCAAGTGGACGTCTTGGATTAATGTTGGGCCGCGATGTCCGGCAGTCATTGAGTTTTGGTTATCACCGACAGGTGCACCCCAGCTGGTTGTTAGATTCTTAGAATTACTCATGAAAAAATCACCTCTTGAAAAATTTATATTTATTTAAGTAAATGATAACATTTATCACTCAAAAATCAATACTTTTTTATAATTATTATAATTTAGTAAAAAATACTTAAATGGATTTATCTTTATAAAATCGGTTACATCGATTGTATATTGGGATTTATCTAAAGCTATTTCCTCTGAAAATAGTAAAGTTTTTTCATTATCATTCTAAAATTATTGATTATATGATTGAAAACATTCCTATATAGAAGGAGAATTTTGTAGTAAATGAGAATCTGTTCGGAAGAATCACTGACTAGTTATACATAAAGAAGGTTGATAGTGGTAAACTATTGGAAAAAACAGGAGGCTCCCATCCGGGCAAAAGAATGTTGATTTCGTTTCATAAAGAAGCCAATCAAAGAACCATATTGTATGCATGCATGATATAATATAATTAAGTCACAGAGATTTTCTTATTCGGAAAGGGGCCAATCCATATGAATCAAGAATTAATCAAACCAGCAGAACTCACGATTAAGGATAAAAAGAAAGTAGTAAAAGGGACTATCACACGCCTGGCGGTTTACGCAAGAAGTAAAGTCGTGGAGGTTCTTACAGGAGAAAAAGCGTGTTATTATCTGGTCTATTATAAAAACCACATGGTATACGGCGCCCAGCTGGAGCAGGCTCCATCCGGAACGTTTATCAGCAAAGCTTTTCAAGAAGGCATTTCCATCGTCTCTCCCCATCCGCTCTTATCGGCCGGAATTCCTCATTTATCTGTTGCCATACCGAATAAAAATAAAGTATTCTCCCAGATCCAAACCGATTTCACGTTACAGGAATCCGCTTATATCGCTGCAACCCTTGATGCATTTTTTGAAAAAGATCAGCTAGCTGCCTTTATTGACAAAATCTTTTATCACTATAGAAGAAGCGGGAAATTTTTCAAATCGTTTCAAATCGTACAGCTGCTCAATACGTTTGCCCCTGAAATAAAATCCATGAAGCACCTGATCAATTCCCAGGAATTTATCCCTTACCATCACTTTTATCAATCCTCCAATCTGCCGGCTATCATGAGCAAAGATCCTCTATTTGCAGAACTATCTGCCTTTAAAAATCGCACCCAGCCAGACAGCTGGACATTTCTAGCCAACCTTGCAGCCGAACATGATGGCTGGACGGTTTTATGGCTGTGGCTGGAAAAATCAGAACAACTTCCGGATTCCGCTGCGATGGAGAAATATACCGAAATCGCTTTGCAGTTAGTAACAAAAGAAGAATGGCTGCTCATTTTATCCATGGCTGGTATCAATCCTTTTCGGGTATTGGCAGATTCCAAAGCAATCATAGAAAAAATGGTTCAAAAGGGGAATGCCGAATGGGCAGCCTTGTATTTATTTGACCATATGGAAGAACTGCCGGATACCTACATGCCGATCCTCCAGACGATTTGGGAAAAAGCTGAAACGAATTTTATCATCTCGCACCTCGACCGCTTTATCGGGCTATTAAGCCTTCTTCCACAAAGTGAGACATTTCAAGAATTTGAACAAAAGGCCTTCCAGCTTGCCGTCACATTGCTTAATCAATATGAACTCGATACAGTTTGCGATAAGCTTTCCGTATTCAGAAAAATCTATCCCGATTCCAAGGTATTGAGAAAAATGAACATGATGCAGGGGTTGTTAGAGGATCCGGACCGAATGATGGAGCTGGGGGATTGCTTTGCTGAATTCCGGCAATTCGACAAGGCGATCGACTGTTTCTTTTGGGAGATGGAACTGGATCCGAAAAACCCTTCTCCTGTCCAAAAAATCAGCAAAATGTATCAATATAAAGGAATGGCCAAAGAGGCAGCGGCCTATCAAAAAGTGTTTGCGCAATTAAAAAGCAATCAGGCAGCTGGTTAACCATCAATAAAAGGAGACTAATGGAAGGCATCCTAACTGCCAATGATTAGTCTCCTTTTCGTTTTTTTACAGAGCTTCTTTGATGACTTTTTTATAATATTGAATCGAAAGAATCCCAAAGATAGAGTAGAGGGCAGCATAGATGACCATGACAACCATCATCGGTGTCCAGAGTTCAGTGCCAAACAGGAACCAGCCCGATTGGACGGCAAAATAACTATGGGATAAACCAATTACCAAAGGGATCCCGAAACTAAACAGCTGTTTGCCGCGAATGCCTCTTATTAAGTCACTCTGCGTAAACCCAAGCTTCCGTAAAATGGTGTAGCTTGATTTTTCTTCTTCGCTCTCACCCATTTGCTTGAAGTAAAGAATACAGCCGGAAGTGATCAGGAAGGTCAGTCCTAAAAAGCCGACAATAAACATAATCAAGCCCATATTTCCTTTCTGCTCATTGCTCATTTGCAGGCGGGAATCGCTCATGCCTGTTTTATCCAAATCCATCTCTTGAAATAGCTGATCTGCCTTTTCCAAATCAGCGTCTTCTTTCAGCTGAATTCCAGTAAAAATGGAGGATTCTCGTTGAATCGAGGGATCCAGGCCGGTTTTTAAACGTTCAAAGACGCTGTCATCCACAATGGCAGCCGGAATGCCGCCATCGGTAAAATACCCTGAAACAATGAATTCTTTTTTTAGACCCAAAAATGTTTGGGGAATGTCTTCCGTTTTCTCGTTGAATTCGATCCGGCCGGAGTCCTTTAGCGCCATATATTTCTGCAGCAAATCGTTATAGCCGGTAAAGACGGTCTCCTCTGGAGAGACATCGACTCCTGGTACATCCTGTTCACTCACGACAGGGAGCGGCATACTGCTTGGGTTTGTGGTGAACCCTTCTGCCTCTGTGTCCATTATATCTGTGAGATTGGCCTCTACTTGAATCACATCGATTTTTCTCTCTTCATAGTTCAGATGATGGGCATCCAATTGCTGCTTGAATTTATCTGCATCCTTCGGCTGGGCGAAGGAGAAATCGGCCGCCACATAATTGGCTGCCTGCTTTTCAGCAGAGTAATAGGAAATATAGCTCAAGGATAATAGGCCAATGGCAAGCGCAGAGACGGTTGTGATAATCGTGAGCAGCAGCGCGTTGGACTTCATCCGAAACATAATCGATGACAGGGATAATACCTCGTTAATTGTTAAATAGCCGTCCTTTTTCTTGCGGATCAGATGGAAAATAAAACTGACAGACCCTTTATAAAAAAGATAGGTGCCAATAATGACCGATCCTAAGATCGCAATCATCGCCAAAAATAATTCCTGCATTGTCACAAAGTCGCCGCTAAACAGCTTGGAAGATAAATAATAGCCTAAGCCGACCAACAGGATGCCGGCCAGACCGATGATGATTTCCCAGATAGACAGCTTTTTAATTTTTTCTTCCGCTGAGGAAACGACTCTAAACAATCCTAAAATCGTTTGTTTTTTGATGAAAATATAATTGACCAGCATGATCAGCAAGTAAATAGCGCCAAATACGATCAGGGTTTGGATCAGCGCCTGATAGGAAAAATGCAGCCTGGCCATCGCATCCACTTTTATGATTTTAAATAAAATCATGATAATAAATCGTGAAACAGAAAACCCCAAGAAAATGCCGATCAATAATGAACCAAAGTAAAGCATAAAATTCTCGGCGCTTAAAATTCGGAAAATCCGGCTTTTGGTCATCCCGATTAACTGGAATAAGCCAATTTCCTTACTCCGGCGTTTAATGAAAATATTATTGGCATACAGCAGGAAAATCGAGACAATGCCGACCAGGACAACCGAGGCCGCCTTAATGGCAGCCGCCCCTTTTATCGAACCTTTCACTTCCTTTATCGATGGATCATACTGCAGGGTGACAAAGGCGAAATACAGGGCGACACTAAAAATGAGCGCAAACACATACAGATAATAATTCTTTAAGTTCTTTTTGAAACTGCGGAGGATCAGCTGACTAATGCTCATTTTGCACCCCGCCTAATACCCCTTGGGTTTTCATAATGTCCTTAAAAAAGGCCTGGCGTGATTGTTCGCCTTTATTTAATTGGGTGTATATTTGCCCGTCCTTGATAAAAATGACCCTGCTGCTGTAACTGGCGGCGGCTGGGTCATGTGTGACCATGACGATGGTAGCCTGCCGTTTTTGATTTAATTGGCTAAGCTTGTTTAATAGATCGGAGGCGGATTTGGAATCGAGTGCCCCGGTTGGCTCATCGGCAAAAATAATGCCCGGCTGGTGAATAAACGCTCGTGCTGCTGAAGTCCGCTGTTTTTGCCCGCCCGAGATTTCATTTGGATATTTGCCGGCGATTTCGGCAATGCCGAGCTCCGCCGCTACCTCTTGGAACCGGTCATCAGCCTCTTTTTTCGATACTTTCTTGATCGATAAAGGGAGGAGGATATTCTCTTTAACGGTCAAAGTATCCAGTAAGTTATATTCTTGGAAAATAAACCCTAGATGGTGCTTGCGAAAATCGGCCAGCTGCTTTTCTTTCATCCGGGTAATTTCTTTTCCTTCAATTTGAATGGTTCCGCTGCTGACTTGATCAATGGAGGATAGGACATTTAATAAGGTCGTTTTTCCTGAACCGGAAGGCCCCATAATGCTGACAAATTCCCCTTGTTCAATCGAGAGGTCCAGCCCATTTAATACTTCCTGCTTGTTGAGCTTGCTCCCATAGCTTTTATATATTTGATTCGCTTGTAAGATTTGCATCGTTACACACACTCCTTTACTCGATAGTTTTATTATAAAAAGCGATCGGGATTCCTTCCTTCGATTGGGCGAACAAAACAAGAAAAGCATGTGACATTTTTGTCACACGCCTGTGATATGGACGAACTCATTTCTTTTAGGGAAGGTTAAAGTAAAGGTCGTTCCTTCTTGCCATTGCGAGGATACTGCGATTTGGATTCGTAATGGTTCCGCTGCTTTTTGAGCCAGAAATAACCCCATCCCGGTCGCGGCGCTGTCTTGATGATGGGATGTCGAAGTGAAGCCCTTGTCAAAAATGCGGGGAAGATCCTTTGGGGCAATGCCGCGGCCGCAGTCTGTCACATCCAAGCAAGTATGGCCGTCCTTCTGATAGCTTTTGATTACGATGTCCGCTTCCTCGCTATACTTGACGGCATTCGTTAACAGCTGTCTGATGATGAAGCCGAACCATTTGGCATCTGTCAGTACTTCTTCCACATGTAAGTCTGTTTCAAA
The DNA here is from genome assembly GCF_943193175.1 of Neobacillus muris. GTDB lineage: Bacteria > Bacillota > Bacilli > Bacillales > Cytobacillaceae > Neobacillus > Neobacillus muris. Next base: position 104,314 of record NZ_CALPDF010000007.1, on the reverse strand, counting down.
ACCGATTCCCTTTTGCATGCACCAGGATTGCAGCGTTTTGATTTCTTGAAAAATAAGCGGCTTTAACGGTGTTTGTTCTATGTATAAATCGTTTTCCATAAAAGGAATCCGTTTTTGATGCAGCTGCTGGTCCAACAGCAGGTGAATCCGCAGCCACTCATAGAGCAAACGGGATTTTACTTGTTCGTCCTCCAAGCGGTCGATGATCAAACTCATGGCCGTTAACGGTGTTTTTACTTCATGGATCCAAGACAGGAGCTCATCTTTTTCGTGTTCTAACGAGGAAAAATGCTTCGCCGCTTCCTGTTTTAAATATTCGGTTTGTGTCACAAGGGTATCTTCCGCTATTTTTTCAAATGGCGACTCAGCCGGTGCAAGAGTGGTGAGATCTAAGTCTTTATCCCAGTCTTTTAAACTCCTGTAATACCTAGTTTCTTTTTGGTAACGAAAAAGGAAAAAGAGGATGAAAATAATCACCGATAAAAAAACAATATAGAGAATGGGCCAAAGCGGGATGGCGGCATCTAAAAAGGAAAGGAGGACCATTAGCAGCTCTAAGCCTGCCACCAGCAGAATCCAGCTTAGCCGTTCTTTCAAAAATTCCTTCATCATATGAAAGGAACCTCTTCAACTGCTATATAGCCCTGCCCGACTTTCGTCTCAATCAGGTGTCCCAGGCCGATCTCATCGAGCTTTTTTCGCAGCCGATTGACATTGACCGTTAAGGTGTTATCACTGACAAACCGTTCGTCATCCCATAAACGTTTCATTAAGGCTTCTCTGGTAACGATTTTATTTTTTTTCTCAATTAGCTGGCGTAAGATGAACATTTCATTTTTTGTCAAATCGATTGAACCAGCCTCATTTGATACGGTGTTTTTCTGATAATCAATTGTTGCCCCGTTCCAGGTTTTCAGCTCGATTTGCTCGGTGCTGTAGTTGTAGGCCCGGCGGAGAATCGCCTGAATTTTGGCAATCAAGACGTCAAAATGAAACGGCTTTTGGACAAAATCATCGGCTCCAAGCTGCAACGACATGACCATATCGGAAGGATGGTCACGCGAGGACAAAAATAAGATGGGAACATTGGAATGGGTGCGGATCATCCGGCACCAATGAAAGCCGTCGAATTTGGGAAGCTGGATGTCAATGATGACTAAATCAGGCTTCACCCTGGTGAATTCCTGCATCACTTGGCTGAAATCGGCAATGCCATATATTTCATAGGACCAGCTCATCAGCCGTTCTTTTATTTCTTGGAACAGGGTTGCGTCGTCTTCGATCAATAATAATTTTAGCAAACGGACCACCACACTATTTATCATACTTACTCAGATAGTATAGCAAAAAAATCCAAGGGACCAGATATCGTTTTTTTTGTTTATTTTTCCAATACTATCTTGCAATGCAAGATAGTAAAGTTTATCATGGAGATATATCTTGCAATACAAGGTATTGAAAGGAGCCTGTTTCATGGCTGATACAACACAAATGTTAAAAGGGATATTAGATGGCTGTCTGTTAGCGATTATTCATGAAGGGGAAATTTACGGGTATGAGTTAGCGGCTAAGCTAGAGTCATATGGGTTTCAAGCGTTTAGTGAGGGGACGATTTATCCTCTGCTGCTAAGAATGCAAAGAGAAAATTTAGTCACTGCAACATTGCGAAAATCCACAGCAGGGCCAAAACGAAAATATTATACCCTAACTGAAAAAGGACAGCAGGAGCTGGACGAGTTCATTCAGCGGTGGGAGCAATTAAGTGCATCGGTCAATAACGTATTAAATCAAGGGGGAAATAGAAAATGACGCTATCCAAAAAATCCGAGCAATTTTTGATTGAGCTTCGGATGTATTTGATGTCCAGAGGAAAAAATGACCAGGAGATTAATGAGATTACGGAGGAGCTGGAGGATCATTTGCTGCAGGCAGAAGCAGCGGGAAAGGATACAAGCCATATTATTGGCAAAAGTCCGAAAGACTATATGAAGAGTATTGGTGATTCGATGAAGACGGATTTTCGCCAAATGGCTGGTCTCATCCCGATGACGATTCTCTTATTGGCCGCCTATTTCAGCTTTGGACCGGCAATTGAAGGGAACTTTCTCTTGTCCTCGATCATTCTATGGATAGCGATTGGAGGCGGAGTCATCGGAATGATCGCTTACGGGATCCTGTTGTTCAAGGTCATCCCTAAATTTTTTCATTCTAAATGGGGTTACGTTATCACCATTATGACTAGTTTCCTCGTAACGGGATTGGGTGTTGTTCTATTGCTTTGGTCTAAAGGCCAAGAGGCAGAGGCTGTATTTGTGGCCAGTCCATTGGAGAATAACTTGATTGTGGCTGTCTGTATCCTCATTTTTATTGGTTCGGCAGTCTATAGCAAATCATGGATTTCCATCGTGATCCCGATTTTTTTGGCAATCGGTCCGCTTGCTGAACGTTTTTTGCCTCAGGAAATAAATGAGAATCCCGTATATATGGCATGGGCTTCTGTTGGGGTATTAACCATTTCAGGACTTGCCAGCTATTTTCTTTGGAAACGATATAAGAGCCAATAATGCTCCTGTTTAGCGTTTAACCTGATTGTAAGTCTCGTCATGCTTCTGAAATGATTGTTAAAAAAGCGGGAAAAATAAAAGACTGTCAACCTCTTTTTCTACTATAAAATATGGAAGTATTTCCAAATGCTATTAAAAAGACAGAATAGCAAGAAAATGCTGCAAAGGACGAGCAAACAGAGAATTTGAATGACATTTACATGTTGAGTGGTATCATTTTGTTAAATCCTTCCTGAAATATGACAAAAATCGCGTGTTATGATGAACGGGCAAAGCAACCGAATGAATGGATCAGGGAGGATGTAAGTTATGATGAAGAAAAAAGCAATTTTAACAGTAGCGGCAGCGGCAGCTGTCATCTTGGCGAATCCGTTGGCAGCACCAGCCTTTGCCGCAACAACAGATACACACACGGCACAGCAGCACGTATCTGTTTATAAGGCTTCTAATTTTTCCGAGATTAATAAAATGCTAGCCGGCTTTTATGCGAAGTTTGGGATCAATGCGACAAAGCAAACGGCAAGCCAGCCAGAGCCTGCAGCACCAGCACCAGCGCAGCAAACCCAAACACAGCAGCCGTCGCAAACAGTCCAGCAGCCAAGCCAAGCTCAACAGCAGCAGCCAGTTGCTGAGCAGCAGCTATCTGGAACAGAAACGTCCGCTGCTTTAAGTGCTTATGAGCAAAAAGTTGTTGACCTTACCAATCAAGAGCGGGCCAAAAATGGACTTCCAGCGCTGAAGGCCGATCCTGCACTCAGCAAAATGGCACATGAGAAATCACGAGATATGTCTGCCAACAACTATTTCAGCCATACGAGCCCAACCTATGGATCACCGTTTGATATGATGAAACAATATGGCATTTCTTACAGCTATGCTGGCGAGAATATTGCCATGGGGCAAAAAACACCGGAAGAAGTGGTAACTGCCTGGATGAATAGTGAAGGCCACCGCAAGAACATTCTGAGCCCGGACTTTACCTATATTGGCGTGGGCTATGTAGCGGAAGGAAATTACTGGACTCAGGAATTCATTGGCAAATAATAAAAGAGATAATGATGAAAACGCTGAAGCTCAGATAGGCTTCAGCGTTTTTTCATGAATTTAGCCACTGTCAATAATCGTTTTTCCTTTACTTTCAAAACCATTTTGTATAAAAATAGGTTAGTGCTGGTTTAAAATGATTCATTTCTTTTTTTAAAGGCAATGATAGTAATTAATCAATTAGCTTTATTTGAGGAGGTGTACGGCCATAGGGATTGTAGTAGTGGAAATTTGTGATTCCAACTTGATGAGCCTGTTGGATTTAGAAGCGATTTTGGAGGCGGAGTATCCGGAAGTCGCTGTCCTTCGCAATGAATGTATGTCGTTTTGCGGGATGTGTGCCAAGCGGCCGTACGCCATTGTGAATGGCAAACGGATCTTTGCCAAAACTCAGGAAGAATGCTTAACCCTCATAAGAGAAAAAATTGAAGAGGAATTATCGATTTATCGTTCATGATAAAAATCTATTTGATAGGCGGAGGATAAAAGAATGGGGATTGTTTCCTCCTTTGTGAACAGCTTGATGCTGCCAAGCAAAAAGGCGGTTTTAAAGATTAATAAATTGAAGGTCAGCACGTCTGTGTTCTATTTTGCTTTGCTGATTTTATTGATTACCCTGCCGGATTTAATCAGGCTGATCCTGTCTTATGATACTCAATTTAGTGATTTGCCGCGCAGTGTGTTTATATTTCAGATTGTTGTTTTTTATCCGTTTCAAAGTATTTTTATCGGCATATTAGGAATAACAGTGGCAGCGGCTGCCGGCTTATTGATGAATAAATGGATGCAAAGAAGAATAAAATATGCGCTGCTTTGGAAGATGTCTCTCCATGCTTCGACGACCCCGTTGATTCTCTACGCGCTCGTCAGGAATCTTTATTCCATTAATCTAGTGATATCGATCGTGTTAATGCTTTTTGTTTTGTATATTCTGTATAAAATGATCGCCGTGTATCCAAAGCCTAAGAAAAAATAAACCAGGCTGACCCTGTAAATGGGCCAGCCTGGTTTATTTTAGGCTTCTACTAAAAAACGGCAATGGTCTTCATTATCGGTTTTGCAGGAGACCCGTTTGACCTTTTCGGTGCCTAATACCTGTTTGAACATATTGGTTTCACAGCTGCAGGCATGTTTAAATTCTGATGCAACTGTAAAGATAGGACAATTGTATTCTATTAATTCGAACTGATTATTTCCAAGTTTTTTCAGTTCGGCCATATAGCCTTTATGGACCTGGATATTTTTCAGCTGTTCCACTTTTTCTTCCAAACTCTTATTCTGCATTTTGGGCAAGTACTCGTTTTTTTGCCGCTCACTTCTTTTTTCTAAAAGATACTCAATCACGTTATCGCCATGAAGATCTTTTAAATCGCGCATAAACTCAAGCGTCATCGTTTCATAATTCTTCGGAAACAAATCGTCCGCCTTTGGCGACAAGGAATAAACCTGTATAGGCCGTCCCATCGGCTGTCTCATCTCCGTAATCATAAGAAAAGAATCCCGCTCCAATATATTTAAATGCTTCCTGACCGCCATTTCAGTAATCCCCAACAACCTGGCCAGCTCACCTACCGTTAAGCTCGTCTCTTTCTTTAACAACTCCAGAATCCTATCCTTCGTAGAAAACCTTGCAGCCAATATCATTCACCTGCCTAACTGGGGGCCAGTCCCCCGCTGGATTAATGCTGTACTGCGATGGGGGACTGGCCCCCGCCGAATTAACGCTTCACTGCAATGGGGGACTGTCCCCATTTCGAAACCAAAAGGTATAAAAACACTTTTATTTTATCATATCTGTCAATTCGATTGTTTGACAAAAGTGGTATTTAAATATAAATTGACCGAGAAGATGTTTTTAGGATGTATACAACGGATTGGTGTGACTAAATCTAATGAACAAACTGTTATGTTTTGTCATTTTGGGTATTTAATGGAGGCGTATTTGCATGGAGATTGTGATTAGTGAACAGGCGATAAAATGGTTTAAAGAAGAAGTGGGTTTACAGAGTGGAGATAAAATTAGGTTTTATGTGAAAATTTATGGTTCCAGTCCTGTGCAGGATGGGTATACACTTGCCTTTACTAAAGAGGATCCCCTCGATATTGCGGTAAGCACAGAGGCAGAGGGAATCTTATTCTTTATTGAAGAAGCGGACCTATGGTTCTTTGATGGGCATAATTTGCATGTGAATTATCATGAACAAGAAGATGAACTAGAGTATAATTATATCAAGGCTTAATTCCAAAAGATTAGAGTGGCGATTCGTCCTAGAGGGAGAGGGAGTAAATGGAGAAAATCAAGCATATCTCAGTTGAATTCAAGGATTGGATTATGAAAACCTTAAAAAGCGGCGCAGCCCCTGAAGCCATTGCTGCAGCTATGATCAAAAAGGGATTTGATGAAACGTTTGCTTATCAGACACTTTTGCGTATTGTCGGAAACCAATCGGTAAAGACGGCTGACCGCAGCCCATCTCCTTTTGTTTATGAAGTCCCTGAAATCGGCCAAAAGGGGAATGTGATTACGACCAGCGACAGAGACATTCATGTGCTCTCCCGAGTGGACCAGCCGTTTATTCTTCATTTAGACAATCTATTAAGCTATGAAGAAAGCGATGAACTCATTCATCTTTCCAAGGACAGACTGGAGCCCTCTCAAATCATCGATTCAGAAACCGGTGAAAAAAAGGCTGCTCCAGGCAGAACAAGCAAAGGAATGTATTTTACTTTAGGTGAAAATTGGCTCGTTACTACTATTGAAAGAAGAATAGCGGAATTAACCAATTATCCAATAGAAAATGGGGAAGGCCTTCAGGTGTTGAACTACAAAATTGGAGAAGAGTATAAGCCGCATTTTGATTATTTCCCTCCAAACAGAGTGAAGCCAGAACAAGGTGGCCAGCGTGTTGGAACGCTGTTAATCTATTTAAATGATGTACCAGCAGGCGGCGAAACCGTTTTTCCAAAAGCAGGTGTCACCATTGTTCCGAAAAAAGGAACCGCGGTCTATTTTCATTATGGAAACAGTAAGGGCCAAGTGGACCGGATGTCCCTGCACACGAGTATTCCGGTTTCCCAAGGTGAAAAATGGGTGGCAACAAAATGGATCAGACAAGGAAAGATCTATTAACTCATGCTTGATGGAAAAAAGAGGTTCGATATCCAAAGCATTTAACAAGATAGTTTTTCTCATTGATGATATAATTAACTTTGGTTTTTATACTTAAATGTTTAATAAATAGAAAAAAACGTGTATGAATATCGAGAACAAAGGGAAAGGTGTGTAAAAGCGTGGAAAACAAGGTAACCCTTTTTAAAGAAGTAATGGGCAACTATCCAACCGGTGTTACAGTTGTCACAACGGTGGATGAGAATAATCAGCCGCTTGGCCTTACCGTAAATTCTTTTGCATCCGTTTCAATTGATCCACTGCTGATTTTATGGTCTATCGATAAACGGGTTGGAACGTATGAGACGTTTTGTAAGACTGAAAAATTTGCAGTGAATATTTTGGCAGGAGATCAAAGCGATGTATGTTCCCTGTTTGCAACAAAAGGGGCAGACCGATTCAGCAAGTGCGAATGGAAGCTGTCGGAAAACAATCTGCCGATCATTTCTGGGGCTGCCGGAGTTTTCCAATGCAAGACATTTAAAACAATCGAAGCCGGTGACCATATGATCTTAATTGGTGAGGTAACGGATATTCAAAGTGCCAATACGGACCCGCTTTTATATCACCGCCGGAAATTCGGAAAAATCCCGGAACAGTTTTACTTGTAAAAAATAAAAATATCATTTGTAAGAGAAAAGTGGTTAAGAAAACCAAGCCTAATTGGTATATCTTGCAAATATAACAGATAGGTGGAAAACAAGATGACAGAAACAAAACCATATCGAGTATTACTGTATTACATGTATACTCCGATTGAAAATCCAGAAGAATTCGCAGCAGAGCATCTTAAATTTTGTAAAGAGCTTGAATTAAAAGGCCGGATTCTTGTGGCTGCCGAAGGGATTAACGGAACGGTATCCGGAACCGTCGAACAAACGGATGAGTATATGAAAACCATGCATGCAGATCCTCGCTTTGCTAACATGGTATTTAAAGTGGATGAAGCGGACAGCCATGCCTTTAAAAAGATGCATGTCCGCCCTCGTTCGGAGCTTGTCACTCTCCGCTTGGAAGACGATATTAATCCAAACGAACTGACGGGTAAACACTTGAGCCCTAAAGAGTTCTATGAAGCGATGCAGGATCCAAATGCAGTTGTCATTGATGCCAGAAATGATTATGAGTACGATTTAGGTCATTTCAGAGGAGCAGTCCGCCCGGATATCAAGGCATTTCGTGAGCTTCCACAATGGATTCGGGAAAACAAAGACCAATTCGAAGGGAAAAAAGTTCTGACCTATTGTACCGGAGGCATTCGCTGTGAGAAGTTTTCTGGCTGGCTTGTAAAAGAGGGCTTCGAGGACGTAGGACAGCTGCACGGCGGGATTGTCACCTATGGTAAAGACCCTGAGGTGCAAGGACAGCTATGGGACGGCCAATGCTATGTATTTGACGGACGGATTAGCGTTCCTGTCAATCAAAAGGAACATGTCATTGTCGGGAAGGATTATTTCACGGGTGAACCATGTGAACGGTATGTAAACTGTGCAAACCCTGAATGTAATAAGCAAATTCTCTGTTCTGAGGAAAATGAACATAAATATCTGCGGGGCTGCACCCATGAGTGCCGGGTGGATCCGCGAAACCTTTATGTAAAAGAACATGGATTGACCGAGGAACAGGTAGCCGAGAGACTGCATGCCATTGACGAAGAATATCCAGTTAAGCAAAGCTGATCAAGAGGATTGGCTGCTGAAAACCGTATAGATAGATTGGAATGGAATGGGCCGTCTTTTACGGCTCATTTTTTATACCTGAAGAATATATCTTATTTCTAAACTAATTAGTTGAAAAAGTTAATTATCCTATTCTATAATAAAAAAGTAATAAACCACTATTTATTTGGAGGAATGGAAAATGGCAAAATACGAACTTCCAGCATTACCATATGCTGCAAATGCACTTGAGCCTCATATCGATGAGCAAACTATGAATATTCACCATGATCGTCACCATGCTACATATGTAAACAACTTAAATGCAGCTCTTGAAGGTCATGATGATCTTTCAAGCAAATCTGTTGAAGAATTAATCTCTAACCTTGATGCTGTTCCTGAAAATATCCGCACAGCTGTACGCAACAATGGCGGCGGACATGCTAACCACAGCCTATTCTGGAACCTGCTTTCTGCTAACGGCGGCGGCGCACCAACTGGCGCTATTGCTGATGCTATCAACGAAGCTTTCGGAAGCTTTGAGCAGTTTAAAGATGAATTTACAAAAGCTGCTACAGGCCGCTTCGGTTCTGGCTGGGCATGGCTTGTTGTAGATGGCGGCAAATTGGCTGTTACCAGCACACCTAACCAAGACAGCCCATTAATGGAAGGCAAAAAGCCAGTTCTTGGCCTTGATGTTTGGGAGCACGCTTACTATCTAAAATATCAAAACAAACGCCCAGATTACATTGGAGCATTCTTCAATGTCATCAACTGGGATGAAGTGAACAAACTATACGCTGCAGCAAAATAATTAGTGCTGTAATGAGAGAACACTTTCTAAGACATAGTCTGGAAAGTGTTCTTTTTTTTGGGATCTTAGGAAGGAATCTAGTTGAAAAAAGTCGAATAGGTTGAGGTCATTCATTTTCAGCATTCGAATTAGCTTAGGGGGGAGAAAGCAATTGGCTATCTTACTAACAAAAATTTTTGCCGGTTTTCCGAAGACCGTTGGTGAAAAAGACGCCGAAAATCCAATGGATCGGGAGTGGACGAGTGCGATTTTTAAAGAACCAGTCCATGGGCCTGTATGGGTGGGAGAGTCTGGTCTTTCTAGGGATGGGCAAGCAGACCAGAAAAACCATGGCGGTCCGGAGAAAGCCGTGTTCGGCTATTCGGTGGACAACTATACCGATTGGCAGAACGAATTAGGCAATTCTGGCCTTACATCCGGCGCGATGGGAGAAAATTTTGCTTTGGCGAATATAGCGGAAGACCAGATTTGTATTGGCGATACCTACCAAATTGGCGAAGCTATGGTTCAAGTATCTCAGCCAAGGCAGCCCTGCTGGAAGCCTGCCCGGCGTTTTAAAATCAAAAATTTGGCTTTGTCCATTCAAAATACAGGCAGGACCGGCTGGTATTTTCGGGTCGTAAAAGAGGGCATGGTTGAAGAAGGCCAGGTCTTTAAGCTCCTCCACCGTCCCTATCCGCAATGGACCATTGAAAGTTGCAATCAAATCATCCATGCGCAGGCGCCAAATTTTGCGGAAATGAAAGAGCTGGCTCTTTGTGAGCTTTTGGCCCCAATTCTAAGGGACAAATTAACCGTCCGAGTTGAAAAGCAGGAAGCACCCAACATTCAAAAGCGCGTGTTTGGACCTAATGGGGCATAAAAAAAACGGCATTGCGCACTTAAAATAGCGGTTTTAACCAAACAATGTGTTATATCCATAAAAAGTACATAGATATCCGTACAAAATTGAATATATCCGCAAAATTGAGTTTTATCCGGAAATCTTTTAGCTTAGCAATGGGACTTTGATATAATGAGGAAAAAACAAGGAGTGTCATTGTTGAAAGCCTTTTTAATATTTGTCTTGGCTGGATTAGCTGAAATTGGCGGCGGCTATCTAATTTGGCTGTCTTTACGGGAAGGAAAACCCGTTTATTTAGGGATAATCGGCGGCATCACGCTGGCTTTATATGGTGTTATTGCCACCTTTCAAGCCTTCCCTTCGTTTGGCAGGGTATATGCGGCATATGGGGGCGTGTTTATTATTTTGTCCGTACTATGGGGCTGGCTGGTGGATAAGAAGGCACCCGATCTTTATGACTGGCTGGGAGCCGCCATTTGCTTAATTGGTGCCTCTGTTATTCTTTGGGCACCGCGCCATTGAGACAGGGAAAATGGGTCCAGCTTTATGGGGTCATTTTCCCTTCTTTCTGCCATCTTATGGTTGGTGATCAAAAAAACCTAGAGCATACCTGACTGCTTGTTGAATGTCCTGCGTTTCATAGGCCGTTAAATCTTCGAATGAGATATGTAACCTAACCCCCTGTAAATCATATCCGCTATCAAGATCAATATCCAACAAAACATCATAGCCTTCTTCGCTCACACTGGTATCAACAATCGTAAATGTACGGATCGCTGTTCCTGTTTGATAATCAGTCAGATCATAAAATTCTGCCATCCCAATCCCCCTAAGCAGCGTATTTGTGGCCACCCATAGTTTAACCGTCTATGAATATCTCAATAATGGTATAATTATCCTTAAAATAAAGGGCCGGGAGCTGTATCAATGCGAGAATTCAAATATACAAAAATAATGGCGATTGTCCTGTGCATTTTGACTATAATCTCTGTAATGGGCGTCGGGCTTCTTTTCTGGCTGGGCTCATCCTTAGGAAAGGCGCTTTCGGGTGAGGCGGGGACATCCACGGTTGACCCCCTGATACTTTTTGCCATAGCTGGTTTACTTGGAATGGCCGTGTTGACTGGATTGGGTGCAAGAGGCTTAAAACGGACAGCATGGAGGAACTTTTACCTTGGATTCACACTGCTAGTCGGGATCGGATTTCTTTTTCTTTTCATTCTTTCCCTTGGTGCACTTAGCAGACCCATAGAGTTTTTGATTCTTTGCATGTGCATGGGTTATTTTCTTTTAGGGTATTTAACGAAAAAGAAACTATAGGTAAAATGGCAGACAAATAGTCCGAAATGACAAAATAAACAAAAAATGTAAATACTTCTTGAATCTTCTAATTATATAAAGTAATATAGAACTACATTTTATATCGGAAGGGTGACAAAAAGGCCAATGATCTACTAATCCTATTTAAGAAGCAATTCGTATAACACGAAATTTTTTCTGGATAGGATTGGTATGGGCTTTTTGAGATAGAAGGATTCCAGTGTGTGAAATACGCTTCCTTTCTGTGCCCAATTTCCTCCTATCCAGATTTATGGATAAGGAGGATTTTTTTATGGAAAAAACGCAAGCGGATATTTCTATCGGCGCATTATTCCGGAATCGGGTCATTCAAACGATTTTGCTTTCCACTTTTTTTCTGCAAATTGGTATTTGGGTAAGAAATTACTCGATTTTATTATTTGTGGTGGAACAAACGAATGAAAATCCAGTGGCCGTATCGCTGATTTCGGTGGCTGAATTTGCTCCGATCTTTTTATTTTCATTTATTGGAGGGACCTTTGCAGACCGCTGGAAGCCGAAACGAACGATGATATGGTGTGATTTTCTCAGCGCTATTTCTATTTTTGTTGTGCTGCTGGCGCTTGTGTTTGGCAGCTGGAAGGCCGTTTTCTTTGCCACACTGGTTTCTTCGATTCTTTCGCAATTCTCCCAGCCTTCGGGAATGAAGCTGTTCAAGCTGCATGTAAAGGAAGAATTGATTCAAATGGGAATGTCCATTTATCAAACGACGTTTGCATTATTTGTGATCCTTGGCCCTGTTATTGGGACATTTGTTTACCAGCAATACGGAATTGATGTTGCCATCGCGATTATGGGCATCGCCTTTTTACTGTCAGCCGGGATCTTATTCCTGCTTCCGCCTGACATGGAGCAGGAGGAAAAGCCAGAAACAACCACGGTTTTACAGGAAATGAAGGATGGATTTCGCTATGTTTGGAACAGCCGGGCATTGACCTTGCTGGGGTGGTGCTTTGCAGGCTCCGGATTAGCATTGGGGCTTACGCAGCCGCTGACTGTTTTTCTCGTCACGGAGCAGCTGGGACTGCCGAAGGAACAATTGCAATGGCTGATGATGGCCTTTGGGGCCGGAATGATTTTGGGTGGAGGAATGACCGTCGGATTGGCGAAAAAAATACTGCCGCAAATCCTGCTCGCCATGGGAATGACCGTAAATGCCTTAAGTTTTATGGTAATGGGATTTTCTGAATCGTTCTGGCTGACAATGACTGTCCAATTTATTTGCGGCATCTTTATGCCATGCATTCATATCGGCATAAATACGATGATCTTAAAGAACACGGAAGCGGAATTCATTGGCCGTGTGAACGGAATTCTAAATCCCGTTTTTATGGGGACGATGGTTGTCACCATGACCATAAGCGGCTGGTTAAAGCAGACATTTTCGCTAGTGGCCATTTATGAGACATCAGCCATCTTATTTATTGTCGGTGTCATGTTCCTAGTCCCGCTATTTAAAGGAGGGGCACCCGTAATAGAAAAGAGTAAAGAGGTATAGCGTATTAGTTGGAGGGGGAACTGGCGGAGCCTGTTCCCTTTTCTCCTGGATATTTTGTTAAAATGAACTTGTAATGAATACGAGACTTCGATTGGTCAGCATACATAAAGGGGGAATCCAATTTGGAAATCAGGCGATTACAGGCTGCTGATGCAGAGGATTATTGGAATCTTAGATTAGAAGCGTTAAAGCACAATCCGGAGGCATTTTTAACCAGTTATGAGGAAGCAGCGGCCAGAGAAAATCCAATTGAGCAAACGGCCCGAAATTTTGTCCAAGAAGGCTTCTGGACATTTGGAGCATTTGAAGCAAAGGAACTGGTGGGAGTGGTGACGCTCACGCAAGAAAAGGCAGAAAAAATCCGTCACAGGGGAAATATTTTTGCCATGTACGTGACGCCGGCAAAACAAGGGCAAGGTGCAGGAACGGCTATTTTGACCGAGGCGATCCGTTTTGCGAAAGCGATCGGAACGATGGAGAAACTTAATTTAACCGTTACAGCCAGTAATCAAAGCGCAAAAAAACTATATGCGAAATTGGGTTTCAAAGTTTTTGGATACGAGGAAAAGGCCTTAAAGATCGATGGTGTGTACTACGATGATGAACATATGGTCCTCCATTTAGTATAGAAAAAATCTCCAGTAAGTGCATTGTTGAACTCTAATTTATTAGAGTTTTTTTTATGCTGTAATAGGAAATTGGAAGCTATTTCAGATTGATTATCCGATAGAACATCATTAAAATTATACTAGTGTCACGATTAAATTAGGAATAAAAGTGTATTTACTATTATTTTAATATAGTATAAAATAAGGAATTACATTGTTTTGATTTTTAGAGAAAAGGAGAGGTGCAAATGAAAAAAATTAGCCTAGCTTGGCAAATTTTTATCGGTTTAGTTCTTGGTATTATTATTGGCGGTATTTTCTATGGGAATCCTCATGTAGCCGAAATATTGCAGCCAATTGGGAATATTTTTATCCGATTAATTAAAATGATTGTCGTACCGATTGTGATCTCAAGTATTATTGTTGGGGTTGCCGGCACAGGCGATATGAAGACGTTAGGAAAGCTTGGCGGAAAAACGCTGATTTACTTTGAAATCATTACGACGATCGCCATCATAGTCGGCCTTCTGATGGCTAATCTGTTCCATCCTGGTACAGGAGTGGACATGTCACAATTAACGAAAACAGATATTAATACGTATGTGGAGACAGCAGAAACCACACAATCCCATTCGAAGATTGATACCTTTGTCAATATTGTCCCAACGAATATCATTCAGGCATTGGCAAGTGGCGACATGCTGGCTATCATTTTCTTCTCAGCTATGTTTGGACTTGGTGTGGCAGCGATTGGGGAAAAAGGGCAGCCTTTGCTTCAATTCTTTAGGGGAACCGCTGATGCGATGTTCTATGTCACCAACCAAATTATGAAAGTGGCACCGATCGGCGTCTTTGCGTTAATTGGCGTTACCGTTTCTAAGTTTGGTTTATCATCATTGATCCCATTAGGGAAATTGGTGCTGGTCGTATACGGAGCCATGATTTTCTTTATTATCGTTGTACTTGGCATCACGGCCAAGATTGCTGGCTATAATATCTTCAAGTTATTAAAGTATTTAAAAGATGAATTATTATTGGGTTATTCCACTGCTAGCTCGGAAGCCGTTCTTCCGAGAATAATGGAAAAAATGGAGAAAATCGGCTGTCCAAAAGCGATTACTTCCTTTGTTATTCCAACTGGATATTCCTTTAACCTTGACGGTTCTACTCTTTATCAAGCGATTGCTGCATTATTTATTGCACAAATGTACGGCATTCATATGAGCATTACCCATCAAATCACGCTGGTTCTTGTGTTGATGGTCACTTCCAAGGGGATTGCCGGAGTCCCTGGAGTTTCCCTTGTGGTACTCTTGGCAACCTTAGGAAGCGTCGGTATTCCTGCAGAGGGCTTGGCCTTTATTGCCGGTATTGACCGAATTCTAGATATGGCCCGAACTTGTGTTAACATTGTAGGGAACTCATTGGCAGCGATTGTTATTTCGAAATGGGAAGGCCACAAGCTTAAAGACAGTTCAGAGAAAATAGCTGCATAATTACGGTTGGATTAATAGGTGCTTGATATCATTTTGGTATCAGGTACCTTTTTTCATGAATGCACTACATATGGTAATATTCTCATTTATTCAAAAATAATTCAGAAGTTTAATGTGATATATATCCATTCATATTCCAATCGGGAATGACTTAAAATAATATCGCTTGCTCATTCAAAACAAGGGGGAAACGTAGATGAAATGGCATAAACGAATCCTTTCAATGATTCAGGATCGCCAAGATAAAAAGGTCGCATTGGCAGTAGACACTTCGACCAAGGAAGCACCAACCGAATTAATTAATAATATCGTTAAGCTGTTTGAAACAGTAAAGCCTGACACCATTCTCGTTCAAGCTGATTTTAAAATTAGAAGTACCGCTCCTGTAAAAAGTGATACGATAACGTATCATACTCACGGGAAATCTTCCTATACCTTAGTGCTTGAGTGGGCAAAGGAAGAGAAGATTGATACATTATTTTATATCACAGACGTAACCGGATTTTTGCCTGAAGATATGGAAAGTGTCGATTTTGAGTTGTTTTGGCTTGTATCGGGTACTTTCATGCCGAAGATCCCTTTTGGAAAAGCGATAAAAGTGGCATAATCATGTTCATCCCCCCTGCAGCGGCAAGGGGGATTTATTTTTTTGAATAGGGAAGGCAGAATCATTGAAAGGCAGGACCATTTGGGTAAATATAGAATTAAATCGTTTAGGGGGAGGGCGAAGGGGATGAATTTCATTTTTTGGCTTTTTAAATTTGGCTGGCTGGTTCTGGTTATTCTATTAGGCAATGTATTTTCAGCGGGGCTTGGTTTTTTGGTGATCCCCATTTGTATTGCTGCTTTTTTGCTGGGAAACAGCCTGATTAATAAACTGATAAGCCCGAAAAGGAGTTGAACGAAAAAAAGCGCGAAAAATCGCGCTTTAAAAAAGGCAAGAGGCAACCTTTGGCTTTGGATTTGCCAGTTCTTGGCGATTTGGCTTGACTATGGGGCTTGATTATCCGCCATAGTAGAAAGAGCCTACAATGATTAAGAGGATGAATAGGACTACGATTAATACAAAGCTGTTGTTTGATCCATAACCAGACATTCTGCTTCACCACCTTTCATCGAAAGGTAATACAATATATGAAATGGATTAGACAAGCGTTATGGACAAGCATGGAAACATCGGTGTGATGAAAGTACATTTTTTGAAAATAATGAGGGGATTTAAGAATTTGTCTTTGTTACGGAGGACAAATTTTTTTATTAAGCAGGCAAAAAAAAGATTGGTGCATGGCACCAACCAAAATTATGGGAAGTTTTAAGAAATCAGTTCAGTGAACCTATTTCCTAATTAAGTTACTTATATAGTAAGAAAAACTTGTGGAGAAATTATAGGCAAGTTGTGTGGAAGTTGTGAAGATTTCCGGTTGAGCTTTCATTGGGCTGGTGATCCTGGCATTTTTTTATCTATTTAAAAAAATAAAACTTTTCTCCTGTTTTATAGTCTAATATGTAGATTAAAGAAGGCCAGGAGGTCTGAAGGATGAGTTCACATGAATCATGTATCAAAAGGGCCATAGGCGGGGATGATCAGGCCTTTTTGCAGCTAATGCAGATATATAAACTTGATTTATATAAAACATCTCTTGCTTTTTTGCGTAATGAAGAAGAGGCGCTTGAAGCGATCCAGGAAGTGATGTACCGTGCCTATAAAAAAATACACTCTGTCAGGGATGCCGCCTATTGTAAAACCTGGCTGATTCGCATCATGATAAACTATTGCAATGATCAAATAAAAAAGCAAAAGCGGTTTGTTTTTAACGAGGAAATTTTAAACCTGCAAGGCATCTCTGAAAACTATAATGGCGTAGAACTAAAAGATGCCATTATGAGGCTTGATGAGCGGTCGCGAGAAATATTGACCTTAAAGTATTTCAATGAAATGCAGATTAACGAAATTGCTTTTGCGTGGCAGTGTCCTGAGGGGACGGTAAAAACTTGGCTCAACAAGGCGTTAAAGTTACTAAGGGAAAAATTGGAGGAGAAGGGAGGCGGTTTTCATGTTTGAAAAAGAAGAAGAGCAGCTGTCCCAATATAGAAACACCTTTGAGAATCTCGATATCCCGATAAAAGCAATTGATGATGCTATATTAACTGGGTTTCAAAGAGCAAAGTTAGAGAAGAAGAAAAGAGTAATGGGAAAGAAAGTAGTATTTAGTTTGACTGCAGCTGTTTTGATCTTTATTGGTTTTTTTGCCTCTATCCGTATGTCTCCTGCCTTTGCAAATAGTCTATCAACGATCCCCGGGATGGAAAAGTTGGTGGACCTCATCCGAACCGATAAAGGGAAAATGTCAGCATTTGAAAATGATTACTATGAAAAAATCAATATATCCCAAGAGAAAAATGGACTGACGTTTACCATTGAAGGGGCAATTGCCGATGAAAATGGGCTGGTTATTTTTTATACATTAACATCAAGGGAAAAACATAAAGAAATCCAAATCGAGAACGTTAAATTGGAGAGTGCGAATGGTGAAAATTTAAACATGGGCAGCTCCTCTTTCGACAGCACTTTTTCTTCAGAAGCAGGGCAGGCGCAGCAAGTGAAAATGATGGAGTTTTATCTTCAAACACCCATAAAGACAAAGGAATTTATTTTAAATGTTCGTGTGAAAGGCGGACCTAAACAGGAAGACTTCAGCCTGGACTTTCAAATTAGGAAAAATATTCAACCCAAGAAGGAGTATGTGTTGAATAAATCGATAACGGTTGAGGGACAAAGAATGACGTTTACGAAGGCAGTTATCTATCCGCTGAGAGCTGCGGTGACAGTCAAGATGGACCCCAATAATACGATGCGGCTGCTCTATTTTGATGATATTAGGCTGGTTGATGAGCAGGGAGAGATCTGGAATAAGATTAATAATGGCATTACAGCCAGTTTTATTACACCGGACGAAATGATTCTCTATTTGCAAAGTAATTATTTCCGTGAGCCGAAGGAATTGTATTTGGTGCTTGATAAAATTCAAGCTGTGAATAAAGCTGAAGCTCAGGTTGTGGTCGATGCGGAGAAGCAGCAAATCATCAAGCAGCCAAAGGGGGATATCTTCCGATCTATGTATGTGAACGGGGAAAACCTGCTATTTAGCTTTAAAACCGAAAAGGCATTTAATTCTTTCCTTTTCAGTAAGATTACAGATGGAAATGGCCAGACGATAGAATCTGATCAAAGTTTTATGAACGGCTGGGATGAATCTCAAATGACGGAGATGGGTGTTCATATCCCTAATCTTACAAATCAGGTTAATCCCGTATCTTTAGAATTATCGTCATTTCCTTCCTGGATTGAGGGACATGAAAGGATAAGGATAAAATAGTCAAACAGCCTGCCGCCTGATTGGTGTCAGGCTGTCTTTGGGTAAATCTCTAGTTTTGTGGAAGCCCCTCCTATCTAAAAACGACTTAACGGGTGTAAGTAGTGGATTTGGTCAATAGGGGGCGCCAAAGGCCCGACACGAATGGAAGGTGGAAGTTAGGGTAAATAGGGAGCGCCCCAAAAGCCCGAACCGGGGATATGGAGTAGTTTTGGATGAATAAGGACCGCCGCACAATGGACCGTATAAGATTCATTACAAAGTCTGGGATAAAAAAACTTATTTTCATTAAAACAATAAAATTACTTTTTCTTTTAAGATTTTCCATTTTAGAATAACAGAATTATGCAACATTTGGTAATATTAACTTAAACACACATAACTATTTGGACATAACAAAGATAAAAGGAGAACAAAAGCATGGAAACAAACCTGCAGCCCCATATCAGACTAGGAAAAGCAACAAAAATAAACTATGCCCTATTGCCCGGAGACCCAGGCCGTGTTCTGGAAGCAGCCAAATTCTTGGATGATGCAAAAGAAATCGCCTGCAACAGGGAGTACCGAACCGTCAAAGGAACCTATAAAGGGGTACCCCTTTTAGTGACATCAACCGGTATTGGCGGAGCCTCTGCTGGCATTGCGGTGGAAGAACTAAACAAGATCGGCATAAACGTCATGATCCGGATCGGTTCAAGCGGCGCCCTGCAGCCGCAGCTTAAACTTGGTGATTTGGTCATCGCTTCGGGTGCAGTCAGAAATGATGGCGCTACTGCCGCTTATATTGAACACGCTTACCCTGCAGTGCCCGACACCCAATTGCTGTTTCACGCTGTAGAGGCAGCAAAGAGAGTAAACGCAAAATTTTACACAGGTATTGTCAGATGTCATGACAGCTTTTATACTGATAAAGAGCTCGAAATTGATCAGTATTGGTCGGAAAAAGGAGTGCTGGCTTCCGATATGGAAACGGCTGCCTTATTCGTCATCGGCGGTTTGCGCGGGATAAAAACCGCTTCTATTTTAAATGTTGTTGTGGAAAAAGAAGGAGATTTGGAAGGAGGAATCAATGATTACGTCGAAAAGGAAGCAAAGAGCAAACGCGGGGAAGAACTCGAGATTCTTACGGCATTAGAGACCATTTTCTCTTATCATTCTAGATTAAAAGATTAAAAGGGGGTTTTTAGGATGAACAAACAAAGTATGTGGTCGTTACGTTTATCAACAGCATCATTGGTACTTATTCCAGTGGCAGTAGGAGTTAACTACATCGGAAAATTGATTGCAGGTTTATTAAAACTGCCATTATGGCTCGACTCCATCGGAACCGTGCTGGCAGCCATGCTGGGAGGTCCGATCGTCGGAGCGCTTGCAGGTGCCATCAACAATATTATTTACGGGCTCACAGCCGACCCAATCTCATTCGTTTATGCCATTACAAGTGTAGCCATCGGTTTAGTCACAGGGATTTTATTTTACAAAGGCTATATTTCCAGCTGGGGAAAAGCTTTGGCTGCCGGAATCATTATTGGGCTTGTGGCCACAGTCGTCTCCACGCCGCTTAACATCGGCTTCTGGGGCGGCCAGACTGGAAACATTTGGGGCGATGCCTTGTTTGCTGCTGTATTGGCCAACACGGATTCAACATGGATTGCCTCCTTGCTGGATGAAGTAGTGGTGGATGTGCCGGACAAATTATTAGTTGTCTTAATCAGCTATGGGATTTTCAAGGGACTGCCAAAAAATATTGTCCAATTGTATAGCCATAATGACAAAATCGAAACCCTTGATTAAGCCTCTTTTCGAAAAAGAAAGACGGTGAAACCTTTTGAATTCAATCAGCTTATATGTCGAAAGAAATTCATTCGTGCATGATATCGACCCAATTACCAAACTAATCTATATTGTATTTGCCATCTTGATACCGATTATCCTGCCATCTTTTACAATTTCATTCATTTGTGTTGGGATTAGTTTGGTCCTGCTTGCATTTGCCAAAGTGCTTCGAAAAACAGTCCCTGTATTTAGTTTTGTTTTCCTTATTCTCATCACAGTGATCATCATTCAGGGGCTGTTTAAACCGGAAAATGAAACCATATTGTTTCAAATCGGTCCCATCACCATGTATCAAGAGGGACTGTTATTTGCTTTAACGATTACACTCAGAGTCATCAATATCGTCAGCGCTTTTATGATTTTGGTTTTGACAACGAAGCCATCCGAGCTTGTCGAATCGCTGGTACGCAAAGGCCTGTCGCCAAGAATCGGTTATATGATTGTTTCCGTTTTTCAAATTATTCCGGAGATGATGGCGGCAGTGAGTACGATTACAGATGCCCAAAGGGCCCGGGGAATGGAGACGGAAGGAAACTTTTTCGTGCGTGTCAAGGCGTTCCTGCCATTAATCGGTCCAGTCGTGTTAGGTTCATTAATTAACACGAAAGAGAGGGCGATGGCCCTTGAAGTGAGAGGCTTCAATTCCCGTGTTCCAAAAACGTATTTGTATGAAGAAAAAACGTATGCCCATAGTAAACTGATCCAATCCCTGTTACTGCTTGGGATTGCCGGTGCCATCGTGTGGAGGATCGTCTCATGAAGAAGCTTGCAGTGGAAGGCCTAAAGTATAAATATCCCCAATCAGAATCACTGGCACTGGACAATATCTCATTTACAGTAAATGAAGGCGAGTTTATTGGAATCATTGGGCGTAATTCAGCTGGCAAGTCTACTCTGTGCCAGGCGCTGGTCGGACTGGTCCCCCATTTTTACAAAGGGGCTTATGGAGGAAAGGTTCTGGTGGACGGGCTCGAGGTAAAAACCCATTCCATTGCAGATATTGCTCTTAAGGTCGGCATGGTTTTCCAAAATCCATTTACACAAGTAACAGGGTCAAAAATGTCCGTCTATGAGGAAATTGCCTTCGGACTGGAAAATATCGGTGTGCCGCGGTCTGAGATGGTGCAGCGAATCGATGAAGTCCTAAAAATGTTTAAAATTGAACATGTAAAGGACCATAATCCATTTGATTTGTCAGGGGGACAAATGCAGCGGATGGCCATTGCCAGTATCATCGCCATGAGGCCTGAGATCATCGTTCTCGATGAACCAACCTCACAGCTTGACCCGGGCGGTTCAGAGGAGGTCTTCCAGGCAGTCCAGAGTTTAAAAAAACAGGGAATTACCATCATTATGGCAGAACATAAGATGGAAAAGCTAGCCCAGTATTGTGATCGGATTCTGCTTCTTGATAACGGGAAAGCAGTTGATTATGATACTCCCGAAAAGATTTTTTCAAGGGATGACCTGGAATCTTATGGAGTTGCGGCACCTGTTTACACCAAAGTTTGCAAAGCGCTGGGTGCCAAAAAGCAAGGAACAAACACTTATCCTGTTACCCTAGAGGAAGCAGAAGCGGTCTTAAAGGAGATCAGAAGATGATTAACGTGAAGAACCTCTCCTTTTCCTATAAAAAAACGGAGGGCGCGCGAGTGCTGTCAGACATACATTTAGAGTTTGACCAGCGTTCGACAGCCATTATTGGCCAAAATGGCGCTGGGAAAACCACATTCGTCAAGCTGTTAAAGGGACTGTTGAAACCTGATATAGGACAGATCACCATTAAGGGTCAGGATATCAAGGGAAAAACAGCAGCGGAGCTGGCTCGGACGATTGGACTGATTTTTCAAAATCCAAATGATCAAATCTTTAAACGAACCGTCCTGGATGAAGTCATGTTTGGTCCTTTAAATATTCAAATGGAAAAATCGGCAGCAAAAGAAAAAGCCATTGAGGCCCTCAAAATGGCCGGACTTGATCATCATTTGGACACGAATCCTCATGATTTAAGCTTATCAGAAAAAAAGCTGCTTTGTATGGCATCTGTTATGGCAATGGAGACCGATATTATCATATTTGACGAGCCTACGATTGCCCAGGATAACCAGGGAAAGGAAAAAATTAAGCAGATTATCCAAACGCTAAAAGACAAAGGCAAGCTTGTCATGACTATCATTCACGATATGGATTTTGTTGCTGAGAACTTCGAACGGACCATTGTTTTTAACGAAGGGAAGGTCTTGGCTGATGGGCCGACACGGGAGGTCTTCTCCCAAAAGCAAGCATTGCTGCAGGCAAATGTCGAGGCGCCCTATATTACCCAGCTTGCAGACAAGCTTGGCTTTGCCGGTACTGTTTTATCGATTGGCGAATTCATAGACAAGGTGGATGCCAACAAATAAATTCATCCGAACATCCTGCTTGAGAAATTGGCTTTTAGGTAAGCCGATTTCAGGCAGGATTTTTTTTATGGAATACAGTAACCACAAAAAAGAAAGCGAATACATAATATTTCTATTTAAAAAATTTTTCAGAAAAGTGGTAAAAATGGTTGCATTCTAAAAACTATTTAACTATAATTACTCTTAAATTCCTAATTCAGACAATAAAATAAAATCAGAATAATGAAATTAGCCCTGTACCATTCGTTTTACTACTGTGTTAAGGAATATTTTAGGAAATACAGGCCGAAATGAGGAAACGTCGTGAAGTACGAATTGGATGAACTGGACAGAGGGATCATTCACCATCTTTCAAAGGATGGGAGAGTCTCTTTTACGGAAATTGCCTCAAAATTAACTGTTTCGGAGAAAACGATTCGCCTGCGATATAAAAACCTATTGGACAACGGCATCATTGAAGTGGTTGGAGTCGTGAATCCTGCAGCGATCGGCATTAAATCCGGTGCCATCATTCAGATTAAGACAGCATCCCAGCGGATGATGGAAGTCATTGAGGAATTGAAAAAGTTTAAGGAAATCAGGTACATAACGATGACATCCGGTCCCTATTCCCTGCTGGTCCAAGTAGCTGTTCCGAATCAGGAAGATATTACGGAGCTGCTATATAAATTAAATGAAATTCCTTTTATTACTGAAATGAATACCATCATACAGATGGATGTATTTAAAAACACATTTGATTATTTTTAAAGGGAGGGGCAGAAATGTTAGAGATTCTAAAAACATTGACAAGTTTATCAGGACCATGCGGCTACGAACATTCGGTTTCCAATTTTTTACAGGAATATTTACAGGGGAAAGTGGATCAAGTAACGATTGACCCGATTGGCAACGTGATAGCCAGAAAAAAAGGGGACAGGCCTGGACCTGCCGTGTTATTGACCGCCCATATGGACGAGGTTGGATTTATAGTCAAAAAGATAGAGGCAAATGGGTTGTTGAGGTTTGAAAAGCTTGGGGGAAATGATGACAGAATCCTCCTGGCCCAGCCGGTAACAGTCATGGGAGCAAACGGTGAGATTCCAGGAGTAATTGGAACCATCTCTGCCCATTTTGCGAAATTTGACGATTCTTCGAAGGTAAGAAAACATAGCCAGATGTATATCGATATTGGTGCCGCTTCTAAAGAAGAAGTGCTGGAAATGGGCGTAGAGATCGGGACTCCGGTAACATGGGGAACTGAATTCCAGGTCATCGGACCTAAGTCAGCGCCAAGATACCGTTCCAAATCACTAGATGACCGGGCAGGCTGCGCGGTCCTTCTGCAAACCTTAAGCGAATTGCAAACTGAATCTTTTGCGGGGGAACTGATCTTCCTTTTTACTGTCCAAGAAGAAGTGGGATTAAGAGGAGCCAAGACGGCGTCAGAACATTTGGAAGCAGATGCAGCTATCGCGGTGGATACCACTGCTGTTAGTGATACCCCGGAAGAAACAATGGACCAAAGCTTGGCCTTGGGGGCAGGAACAGGCATCAAGGTGATGGACTTTAGCTTGATTGTACATAAGACAATGAAGGATTTGTTCGTCAGACTGGCCAAAGAGAAAAGGATCCCTTATCAGCTCGAGGTATTCCCTGGTATTGGAACCGACGGGGGCGCCGTTAATTATGCGAATAAAGGCATTCCGACAGGCGTTTTATCGATTCCATCCCGTTATGCCCACTCTCCAGTAGAGGTTGTGGATGCAGGGGACCTGGAAGCAACCAAAGATTTAGTCAAAGCCTTTATCTTAAATCTTCACGAGGGCCAGACTTTTCCTTTTTAAAAGATTGATAGTGAAATGAAAAACTGTAAATGTTAGTTTCATAATATTTAAATTTAATTGATGGGAGTTTTTAATATGAAAATATTTATTTCAGCCGATATGGAGGGCATTTCAGGGGTAGCCACCAATCAGCAGCTAAAAACAAATTCCGAGTACCAGCGGTTCCGTAAATTAATGACTGCAGATGTGAATGCCGCCATAGAGGGAGCGTTCAATGGGGGAGCGACAGAAGTAGTCGTGGCAGACGGCCATGGCAACATGTCCAATATTTTAATAGAGGAGCTGGATCCCCGTGCCCGCCTAGTCTCCGGCAGCAACCGTGTCATGTGCCAGCTCGAAGGACTTGATGACACATTCGATGGCATTATGTTCGTTGGCCATCATGGCCGTGAAGGCGGTTCGGATGTAACCGTCATCAGCCATACACTTGCCGGCATTTGTATCAACGAAATGAAAATCAATGGAAAAGTAGTCGGAGAAACGGAAATGAATACGCTGGTTGCTGGCGCATTCGGGGTACCGGCCATCTTCATCAGCGGCGACGATGCCTATGTGAGAGAAGTCAAAGAAACCTTGCCTGATGTCGAAGCGGCGGTTACAAAACGAGCTGTTGACCGGTTTGCGGCAGAATTGCTTCATCCTGAAGTGGCCCGTGCAGAAATCCGTACCAAAGCAGAAGCGGCTGTTAAAAAAACAGGGACTTTTAAACCGATGACATTTGAAGGACCCGTTACCTTTGACATCGAGCTGAAGGGGCCGCAGCAGGCGAAAATGACTACCACGCTTCCAACGGTGGAGCTGACAGGACCAAAGAATATCCGGTTTACTTGTGAGGATATCGTAACTGCCTACAAGCATATGTGGGGCTGTGCCATTATTGCTATGACAGCCACCAATGGCGTTTTAGGATCCGTGAATGCATAATTTCGTTCAAATTTAGGAGGTGAATGGAATGTATATCATCAAAAGAATACTCATGATGCTGTTAACCATTTGGGTCATTATCACGTTAACCTTTGTCATTATGAAAAGTATTCCGGGAGATCCATTTGCTTCTGATGCAAATGTATTGCCGGAAGAAGTGCTGGCGAATATTAGAGCGAAGTACCACTTGGATGAGCCTCTCCCTGTTCAATATGCGTTATATATGAAAGATCTTGCCAAGCTTGATTTAGGACCATCGATTAAATCGGAAACAAGATCCGTTAATGACATCATTTCTGATGGGATTCCAGTCTCCTCAACACTTGGGATTCAAGCACTGGTGATCGCCCTTGTTTTTGGATTGATTTTAGGCATTATCGCTGCGCTTTATCATAATCGAGCAATTGATTTTGTGGCCATGATGATCGCTATTCTAGGGATTTCTGTCCCAAGCTTTATTCTGGCACCGTTGTTAATCAAGTACTTTGCGGTTGAGTGGCAGATGCTTCCGGTAGCATCTTGGGGAACATGGGATCACACCATCCTGCCATCTGTCGCTCTTGCTTTATCGCCATTAGCGGTTATTGCCAGGTTTATGCGCTCCAGCATGATTGACGTCATGAACCAGAACTACATCAAAACAGCGGATGCGAAAGGGTTATCCACCTTTAAGATTGTTTTAAAGCATGGAATCCGCAACGCCATCCTTCCAGTCATTACCTTTATTGGCCCGCTGGCCGTTACCTTAATTACAGGGACATTTGTCATCGAGAAAATATTCGCCATTCCGGGATTAGGAAAATATTTCGTTGATGGCATCTTTAACCGGGATTATCCGGTGATCATGGGAACAACTATCTTTTACAGTACGGTGTTAGTCGTGATTCTGTTCCTAATCGACATCTCGTACCGATTGATTGACCCGAGAATCAAATTAACAAGTGGGGGGAACTGAGAATGCAGACAAATTCAATGGAAAATAATCTGTTTAGACCGGTTTCTCCTGATGCAAAGGCAACAGAAACCATTCAGCGTCCTTCCTTAAGTGTCTGGAAGGAAACGGTATTAAACATTTTGAAAAATAAGCTGGCAGTGCTGGGCGCTTCGCTGCTAATCATCATTATCTTTTTTGCGATATTTGGCCCAATGATGGTCAAGTTCAGCCCTACGGAGCAAGACCTATTAAACGCAAATATGGCACCTGACGGAAAGCATTGGTTTGGATCAGATGATTTAGGCCGCGATGTTTGGTCAAGAACCTGGTATGGCGCCCGCGTATCCCTTGCCATTGGAATCATCGCCGCGATGATCGACTTAGTGATCGGGGTTACTGTCGGAGGCATCGCCGGTTACATGGCTGGCCGAAGCAAGCTGGGTGACAGGGTGGATACGATCATTATGAGGATTGTCGAGATTCTTTATGGTATTCCCTATTTATTAGTCGTGATTTTGTTAATGGTGATTATGGAGCCAGGGATTACGACGATTGTCATTGCCCTTTCGGTAACTGGATGGGTAGGAATGGCCCGGCTTACACGGGGACAAGTCCTGCAGCTTAAGTCCCAGGATTATGTCCTTGCTGCTGAAAAGCTTGGTACATCTCATGCGAAAATTATTCTTCGCCATCTCATTCCAAATACATTGGGCATTATTATTGTTAATCTAACATTTACCATCCCGCAAGCAATCTTTTCAGAGTCATTCCTAAGCTTCCTGGGCCTTGGTGTTCAAGCGCCATTCGCCAGCTGGGGAACAATGGCCAACGATTCGTTAGGGGTTATCTTGAGCGGCCAGTGGTGGCGCTTGTTCTTCCCGGCATTCATGATTTCACTTACGATGTTTGCCTTTAATGCCTTTGGGGATGGATTACAGGACGCATTAGATCCACGAAATCGCAAATAAAGGAGGTGGCTTGATGTCTCATTTACTTGATGTTAAAAACCTGGAAGTGAATTTTAAAACATACGGCGGCGAAGTAAAGGCTGTCCGAAATGTATCGTTTCATGTGGACAAGGGAGAGATTGTCGCAATCGTAGGGGAAAGCGGCAGCGGAAAAAGTGTAACGGTCCAATCGATTATGGGCTTGATTCCGACTCCGCCCGGCAAAATTAAAAATGGACAAGTTTTGTTTGATAATAAGGATCTTCTTAAACTATCAAAACGGGAGTTCCAAAAAGTAAAAGGTTCCAAGATTAGTATGGTCTTCCAAGACCCGATGACGTCTTTGAACCCAACAATGAAAATCGGCAAGCAAATTGAAGAGGGACTGATCGTCCACCAGCATCTTAGTAAAGCGGACGCCAAAAAGCGTGCCATCGAGATGATTAAATTAGTAGGGATTCCAAATCCCGAGGAACGTTACAATCAATATCCGCATGAATTCAGCGGCGGTATGCGGCAGCGTGTCATGATCGCGATTGCCCTTGCCTGCAATCCAGAGCTGCTGATTGCCGATGAACCGACAACAGCCTTGGACGTGACCATTCAAGCCCAGGTTCTTGATTTGATGAAGGACCTGCGGGATAAGATGAACACGGCGATTATCCTCATCACCCACGACTTGGGAGTGGTGGCGGAGACAGCTGAACGCGTCATCGTGATGTACGCCGGCATGATGGTGGAAACCGGAACAGTGGAAGAAGTATTTGCCAACCCTAAACATCCTTATACATGGGGATTGATGGCGTCAAGACCAAACCCTCAGGCAGAAGGAAAAGAGCGGCTTGTACCGATTGAAGGCTCACCGCCAGATTTATTTTCTCCGCCGAAGGGCTGCCCATTTGCACCAAGATGCCCTTATGCGATGGAAATCTGTTTAGGAGAAATGCCGCCTGCATTTGAGGTGGAAAGCGGCCATACGGCTAAATGCTGGTTAAATGACCCTCGAGCGTCAATGGCAGAAATCGAAATCGCAGCAGGGAGGGTTCAAAAATGAGTGAATCACTGCTCCAAGTGGAGGGTTTAAAAAAGTATTTTTCTATAAGCAAGGATCAATCGGTTAAGTCCGTTGATGATATATCACTATTTATCAAAAAAGGCGAAACATTCGGCCTCGTAGGGGAGAGCGGAAGCGGCAAGTCCACTCTCGGGAAAACGGTAGTCGGCCTACAAGCGCCGACCGAAGGGAAAATCATTTACAATGGCGTCGATGTAGCATCGCTAAACAAGAAAGAAAAAAGCATCGTCAACCGAGAAATGCAAATTATTTTCCAAGATCCGTATGCTTCCTTAAACCCGCGGATGCGCGTTGGCGACATCATTGCAGAAGGTATCGATGCCCATGGCCTGGCCAAAGGCAAAGAGCGGCAAGAGAGGATTTATGATCTCCTTGACCGGGTAGGGTTAGTGCCAGAGCATGCGAAACGGTACTCACATGAGTTTAGCGGCGGGCAGAGGCAGCGGATCGGCATTGCCCGGGCGTTGGCCGTCCAGCCAAAATTTATTGTGGCGGATGAACCGATAGCGGCTTTGGACGTGTCCATTCAGGCACAGGTAGTGAACTTGCTCGAGGACCTGAAGGAAACAGAAGGATTAACCTATTTATTTATTGCCCATGACCTGAGTATGGTGAAGCACATCAGTGACCGGATCGGGGTTATGTATTTAGGAAAAATGATGGAACTGGCCAGCAGTGATGATTTATTTGCAGAGCCGCTTCATCCTTACACACAGGCTTTATTGTCGGCGATTCCGGTGGCAGATCCAAGAGCCAAAAAGAGAGAACGGATTGTGCTGGCGGGTGACCCGCCAAGCCCCGTTAACCCGCCAAGCGGATGCCGATTCCGTACAAGATGTCCGCATGCCATGTCTATATGTTCTGAGGCCGCTCCAGTCTGGAAAGAAGTCCGGAGCAATCATTGGACAGCATGCCATCTATATAACTAAACAAAAAAGGGAGGAACAACCATGAAAAAGTGGTTAACAGCTATTGCTGCTTCGCTTCTAATCAGTACTGCGCTGGCAGGCTGCGGCGGAAGTGATGCCGATAATGCATCTGGCTCTAAAAAAGAAGGTGCCGAAAATGTGAAACAGGAACTTACTCTAAACGCCATCTCTGAACCGCCTGCCATTGATCCGGCGATGGCAACTGATACAACATCTGGATGGGTGCTGGATCATATCTTTGAAGGATTGTACAAAAAGGATGAAAAGGGAAATGCGGTTCTTGGAACAGCTAAAGATGTTAAAGTTTCCGATGACGGCAAAACTTATACCTTTACTCTTCGTGATGATGCAAAATGGTCAGATGGAACACCTGTAACGGCTCAAGACTTCGAATATGCGTGGAAACGTGTATTAAATCCTGAAACAGGAAGCCAATTTGCCTTCTATCTTTATTATCTAAAGGGTGCTGAGGACTACAACAAAGGCAAAGGGCCTGCTGAAAATGTCGGTGTAAAAGCACAGGATGATAAAACTCTAGTCGTTGAATTAGCTGCACCACTAGGTTACTTTAATGAATTATTGACCATGTGGACGTTCTACCCAGTGAAGAAGGAGCTTGTTGAAAGCAATAAAAACTGGGCAGCAGAAGCTGAAGGCTATGTGTCAAACGGTCCATTCAAAATGTCTGAATGGAAGCATGACAGCGATGTCGTAGTGGCCAAAAACGAAAACTACTATGATAGCAAAAAGGTTAATTTAACAAAAGTTACCTGGAAAATGGTTCCAGATGCGACTACTTATTATCAAATGTACAAAACAGGTGAGCTTGATTTAATTCAAACCTTGCCTACTGATGTAATCGAACAAGAGAAAAACAACAAAGAATATAAGAATACTCCATATTTCGGAACTTATATGTACATGTTTAATGTAACTAAGGCACCTTTTACAAATGAGAAAATCCGCCGTGCCTTTAACTTGGCACTTGATCGCGAAACTTTAACAAAGAATGTAACAAAGGCTGGAGAGATTCCTGCATATTCATTCGTGCCAAGCGGTGTTGAAACTCCAGACGGTGACTTCCGTAAAGAAGGCGGCGACTACTTCAAAGAGAATGCTGCTGAAGCGAAAAAACTATTAAAAGAGGGTATGGAAGAAGAAGGCTGGACAACTCTTCCAGAAGTAACTCTGCTTTATAATACGGCTGAAAACCACAAGAAAATTGCGGAAGCCGTTCAAGAGATGTACAAGAAAAACCTTGGCGTCGATATTAAATTAGAAAATCAAGAGTGGAAAACTTACTTGGATACGACTGCACAAGGCAATTTCCAAATGGCTCGGATGGGCTGGATTGGCGTATTGCTTGATCCTTCTGTTATTCTAGACTACTATCTTGGAGACAGCCCGAACAACCGTACTGGCTGGGTAAATGAGCAATATGACAGCTTAATGGCACAAGGAAAAACGGCTCAGGATCCAGAAGAACACTTCAAGTTAATGCATGATGCGGAGAAAGTATTAATGGATGAACTTCCATTTGTTCCAATCTACCATTACACAAATACTTACTTAACATCTCAAAAATTTGAAGGCGTAATCTATCCTTACAACCGTTATCCGGATGTAAGATATGCGAAAAAGGTTTCTGAGTAAGAACGGTTCGTTTTCCAAGTTTACGAGCTTTCGAACCTTATCATCCGATAGACTATAGAACAAACCTTTACAAGCAGACAGGATGCAGTCAAATTCCTGTCTGCTTATCCATTTTTGTCATAAGACTTAAAGATAATCGTACATCAGGAAGGATGGAAAAAATGAAAAAAGCGATGGTTTTTCTTTTGTTCATACTGATTTGGATAGGAGTGAAAGCAGCATCAGGACTTTCTTTAGTTGATTGGATCAACCAGTCTTTCTTGGTGGGGATTATCAGTTTATTAGTCTGGGCGATCATGGTGATTTTTCAATCGGGCTTTTTATCCTTGTTTTTCAAAGGGTTTCGAATTATCGGTTCGATGGCTGCTCCAAAACCAAGGGCGATGGAGCGGACAGACCAGCTGGTTGAAGCGGATCACCGCTTTCAATCTTTTAAGAAAGCAATGGCAGCCAAGCTGGTGGTTTTGGCGTTTCTAATTGGTTCCAGCTCGATTGCCGTATCCATTTGCGGCCTTATTTTATACTAGGCTCTGTTAGGATTCATTGTTGATTTTCGCCTAGGTATGAGAATTAATAGGCGGAGAATTTCCGTCTATTGTAGATAGAGGTACCTTAAGAAGCCGATATAAGCGGAGAAATTCCGCTTAACGGCTCTAAATAAGCCAAAATTCATTGATTTTGATACAATAAACGGAAAAAACTCTCTTATTTTTAAGGAAATACCCATATTTCCCAATATAAGCGGAATTTTTCCGTTAATTTTTCAAGCACAGAAAATCAACGTTCAGTTATAACAGAGCCTTATACTAAAAGCTTTATCTTAAGGGGGAGAGAATGATGACAGCAAATACAGAAGTGGGCTTAATTGAATTAACGGATGAAGTAAAAGAAGATATTATCCGTTGGAGACGATATTTGCACCAAAATCCGGAGCTTTCCTTTCAAGAGGAAAAAACAGCTCAATTTGTTTATGAGACGTTAAAGTCGTTTGGCAATCTGGAGCTTTCCCGTCCGACCAAAACTAGTGTGATGGCGCGATTAATCGGAAATGAACCGGGTAAAGTGCTGGCAATCCGTGCGGACATGGACGCACTGCCAATTGAAGAGGAGAATAGCTTTGAATTTGTGTCAAAAAATCCAGGCGTCATGCATGCCTGTGGTCATGACGGCCATACATCCATACTTCTTGGTACAGCAAAAATCCTTAGCCAATTCAAAAGCAAGATTAAAGGTGAAATCCGATTCTTTTTCCAGCATGGTGAAGAGCTATTCCCTGGAGGAGGTTCCGAAATGGTGGCTGCCGGCGTCATGGAGGGAGTCGATTTCGTGATTGGCGCTCATCTATGGTCACCGCTTGAGGTAGGAAAAGTTGGCATCAAATACGGAGCGATGATGGCTTCCCCAGATACCTTCTATATTACGGTTAAAGGAAAAGGCGGACACGCTGCCCTGCCGCATCAAACGGTGGATTCCATTGCCGTTGCAGCACAGGTAGTGACTAACCTGCAGCATATCGTTTCACGCTGCACAGATCCGTTAGAGCCGCTGGTAGTAACTGTCGCTAAATTTGTTGGAGGTACCACCCACAATGTGATCCCTGGAACAGTAGAAATCATGGGCACTGTCCGCAGCTTTGATAAAAAGCTCAGGGAATCAGTTCCCGGATTAATGGAACGGATTATCAAAGGCATAACAGATGCACATGGGGCCTCTTATGATTTTAAATATGATTTCGGTTATCACCCAGTGATCAATCATGAGGAAGTTACCCGTGTTCTTGAAGAAACGGTTTTAGATGTGTTTGGCAAGGAAACATTGGAGCTAATCCCGGCCAATATGGGCGGAGAAGATTTTTCTGCGTTCCAGCAGGCGGCGCCAGGAGCGTTCTTTTATGTGGGCGCCGGCAATGCTGAAAAAGGAATCACCTATCCGCACCACCATGCCCGTTTTACCATAGATGAGGATGCCTTAGAAATCGGGGTAAAAATGTTTGTAAATGCCGCATTAAAATTTGTGAAATAAGTCTCTCATAGTTGAAATAGAAAATTTGCAAAAGGCAGCCAAATTGATTGGCTGTTTTTTTTTTTAGCTTTTATGAAAATGTGGTAAAATTAAAAAAATTTAATGAGCTAATTCGTTGTAGATTTCTCCCCCTCTGCTATATAATGAGAATAAGATGTTCACAAATTTGTCAAATTTAATTTTGTTTTGATGATTATTATGATACCAACATTGGGGGGAGAAGAAAGTGATTAGAGCTGCAATTGCGGGTACTGTCGGATTTATCCTAGTTTTTATTGAATCGATGATTGTGATGAAGCTTAAAGGGTATGTTACCATTGAGTTTGGCGGAATAGCTCCCTTCATAAACGTTTGGGCGATGAATTTCTTCGCCGTTTTTGCCATCCTATCACAAATCACAAACTGGTATACCAACAGACACGAGTTGGAAGAAGATAGCAGTTTTTAATAAAAAGAAATGAGCGTCTCGGTCCTAACAAAGATCGGGACGCTTTTACATTACTGCCAGACCGTCTTGGTAAAAAGTGATGTAAGGGATAGGCCCAATTTTGATATAATAGAATAAATTTCGCTTAAAGGATGATTATTGTGCTGAATAAGGAAAGAATCGGATTGGTATTAGACGTGGAGACAACCGGTTTAGGTCCCGCGACAGACGAAGTAATCGAATTGGCAGTAAAACTATTTTCTTATTGGCCTGATACGGGTGAAATTATCGACGTGCTCAAAGAAGAGGCATTCTTAAGAGAGCCGATGAAGAGCACGGCACGGAGAAACTATGAGAGAGCCTTTCATGTCCATGGGATTCCGTTTGACGCCGTAAAAGGGAAAAGCTTTATCGATGAAAAAATAAAGGCTTATTTCCACCAGACGGATGCTGTGTTTGCCCATAATGCTTCGTTTGACCGGAGCTTTTTACTTCAGATGTATCCGGAAGTTAATGAATTAAATTGGTACTGCACGATGAGAAATGTGCCTTGGAAGCAATATGGCTTTCCAAATGGAAAGCTGCTTACACTGCTCCAAGCCCACCAAATTACGAGCTATCAAACACATAGGGCCATGGACGATATTACATATCTCATGGAATTGCTAAAGAAAACAAGCCCAAATGGAAATCTTTATCTTCAAGAGGTTTTAGAATATGGTCCAATGAGAAAATATCGGCCCTCTGTGTCACAGGCAAAAATGGGATAAAACAAAAACAGCTCTAATCCTCGATTAAGGGGTTCACTTTAGAGGTGCATAACCTCGTTTTGGTAAGTAAACGCCAGAGCAGTTGGCAGCAAATAATCATAGAAAAGAGTGCCTTTTTAAATAGAAAATGCACTCTTTTTATCTAAGCAATTTTTTCTCAAAATTTGCTTGGTTTGGGATAGGTGAATGCGGACAATTTTACCGAGTTCCAGGCGAGCTTTGTCCTCAATAGCTGTGTTTGATGACAGTTTTGCCGATTTCAAAGGAGGATTTGTCTTTAATAGCGATGATGACGGAGGACGCTTTTGCATTATTTCAGAAGTGTTTTCCCGCCGACAATTTTTGAATGAATATTCCTTAATTGGCACCTATTTTGGGAAATAGAAATGGCACCTAATTTGACACCAAATTATCGTTGCACAATAAGTATCGACACTTGTTATTTTACTTATTTATAATCGTGACAATTTTTCTTTAAACACCTTCAAAACCATTGATACATAACAAAATGGCATGCATTCATTCGCATGCCATTTCCTTTGTCAATCTGCCTCCGTGCACCATTTAACGGAATCCTTTCCTCCTCGATTTGAGCTGTTTTGTTTTTTCTTCCGTCAATAAGTCTTTGGAGTGCCGTGCGGAAATGAAAAATATACCATTACTTTTGCAATATTGATAAATACCGATCGGTAACGATATTTCGATGGTGCATTTCATGGCCGGCGATAATATAGGCGATGGCTTGGGCTGTAACCTCCAGGTTATTGGCAACCCCTTTGTTGGCCCAGGCAGTTTCAGGCATAGTTTGAACCAATGTCATGGTGGCGTTTCTTACGGCTGTAAAATCCTCAAGAATTTTCTCAATGGGCAATTGACTCACTTGTGATCCGGAAACAAAATCGTTCTCTTCAAAACCAGCCAATGGGGTCTGGTCGCCGCGGCCGATGCGAAGAAGCCGGTATCCCATAATTCTTTCCGTATCCGCCATATGCCCCAGCACCTCTTTGATACTCCACTTATTTGGAGCGTACCGAAAATCAGCATCTTTTTCTGAAAGGCAGCCAAACAGTTCCGTTACCTGCAAGAGATTTTCCTTTAAAATTTGCAGCAGGTCACCCTCCGGCACCAATTCGACATAGGGTACATAGTACAGTGGATATTCTTTTTCTTCTGGACGTTTGATCAATTGGATTTCACCCTTCCCACATTTCATTACTCTTTTATTCTATTGGCAAAATGGAAAAATTTCCATAAAAAAGAGACTGACTTTATGAAAGCCAGCCCCTTTTTGTGACAGGTCTTATACGAGTTTATCGAAGTGCACACGTTTATTGATTGCATACATGACGGGCATCCCAACAGCCATGACCACCAATTCACCAGCTGCCGTTGTCAGCCAGGTAAATAAAAATGGCAAATCAAAAGCTAGGTGAAGTTCAAGAGCAATCAAGAACATGGTAAAGGTAAAGACAATCGTATTCACAATCATCCGAGCCCACATGCCTTTAATAAAGCGTGCACACAAAATGGTAATCAATAATGCAATGAGCGATTGGCCGACACCGAAAATCAGGTCATAGGCCTTCATTGGCGAAAAGAATAAATTGGTCAAAAAGACACCCAAAATAATTCCATAAAGATATTTTTTATTGAACACAATCAGATGATTGAACATCTCTGATACCCGGAACTGCACCTGGGTAAACCCAAATGGCTGTATAAGGGCAGATACCGCAATATACAATGCCGCTATAATTCCATTTACAACAATTTCCTGGACCCTGCTGTGTGTTTTACTGGATGCATAAGGTGCACCCAATGTGTTATTTTTCTCCATATTTTCACTTCTCCTTAGTTTTTTATAGTGGGAGGTTCTCGAACCACTCTTAAAGAAAACACCTGCAATCTAGTATAATAGTATAAATAAAGCGGCGGGTCAATGACATTATTTTGAAAAAATCAGCCGAAACGTCAAAGTGAAATCATTTTTTCCATATTAATAGTAGGATGAGCAGGAATGGGACAAACTAACGGTATATTTAACCGCCCTATAAAAATTTTTTGAATTTATAAGGCACATCTATTGTCATCTAGCAAAGAATATGGTTATCTAATTAGGATAAAGCAGGAAAGAGGGATACATATGTCGAAGCAACAAATTGGCGTTGTCGGTTTGGCCGTCATGGGGAAAAACCTTGCCTTAAATATTGAAAGCCGCGGATATTCAGTGGCAGTATTCAACCGTTCTTATGATAAAACCGAAGATTTCTTGAATAACGAAGCAAAGGGCAAAAATTTTGTCGGAGCCAAAACGATCGAGGAATTTGCCAATTCCTTAGAAAAGCCAAGAAAAATCTTGATCATGGTCAAAGCAGGAGCAGCAACCGATGCCACCATCGAACAGCTAAAGCCATACCTTGAAGAAGGCGATATTCTGATTGACGGAGGAAATACCTTCTTCCAGGATACGATTCGACGCAACAAAGAATTAGCGAATGCGGGCTTCCATTTCATCGGAACCGGAGTATCAGGCGGCGAAGAAGGAGCCTTAAAGGGCCCTGCGATTATGCCTGGCGGCCAAAAAGAAGCTTATGATCTGGTCCAGCCGATTTTAGAAGCGATTTCTGCCAAAGTAAACGGCGATCCATGCTGTACTTATATTGGCCCAAATGGTGCCGGACACTATGTCAAAATGGTTCACAATGGCATTGAATATGGCGATATGCAATTAATTTGCGAAGCCTATTTCATCTTAAAAAATGTTTTAGGACTTAATGCTGAAGAGCTTCACAGCGTGTTTGCAGAGTGGAATAAGGGTGAACTTGACAGCTATTTGATTGAAATCACTGCGGATATCTTTACAAAAATCGATGAGGAAACGGGCAAACCATTAGTGGACCTAATCTTAGATACAGCCGGCCAAAAAGGAACCGGCAAATGGACAAGCCAGAATTCATTGGATTTAGGCGTGCCGCTGCCGCTGATCACAGAATCTGTTTATGCCCGGTTTATCTCAGCGATGAAGGAAGAGCGCGTACGTGCCAGCAAGTTACTGACAGGTCCGCAGACAGCAGCGTTTGACGGTGACAAAAAAGAATTGATCGAAGCCGTCCGTAAGGCTTTGTATATGAGCAAGATTTGTTCCTATGCCCAGGGATTTGCCCAAATGCGTGCGGCATCTGAAGAATATGACTGGAATCTTCGTTACGGTGATATTGCGATGATTTTCCGGGGCGGCTGCATCATTCGTGCTCAATTCCTACAAAAGATTAAAGATGCGTATGACCGTGATGCCCAATTAGCCAATCTTTTGCTGGATCCTTACTTTAAGGAAATTGTGGAATCTTATCAGTCCGCATTACGGAAGGTAGTCTCTGTTGCGGTTGAGCGCGGCATTCCAGTTCCGGCTTTTGCCAGCGCCATCTCCTACTATGACAGCTACCGCACTGAAACGCTGCCGGCTAATTTGCTGCAAGCTCAGCGTGATTATTTTGGCGCCCATACGTACCAACGGGTGGACAAAGAAGGCATCTTCCATACAAACTGGATGGAATAAAGGATGAATGGGAAGTGTACTCAGCACGATGAATGTTGAGTACACTTTTTTTTTTGGCATGTTTATTAAATAATAACAAATAATATAAAAGCAAAAATATTTTTATTAGGAGCTTAAAAAATGAAAACAAAAGATAATTTTTCAAGGGGAGCCAAAGTGACAAAGGATAATCAAATCATGGGAACTCCAAATAGCAAAAGCAAAAATGGGACAGGTGATTCACCGAACGATAATGCGGGTGGAAAAACCCATCCTAATCGTTAAGCTTCACAGCAAAAGGCTGACTCTTCCTTGAGTCAGCCTGATTACATAAAAAACGGCATCCTAAATGGATACCGTTTCTGGTGTCAGACAGGAACTTGAATCTTGCTCCGCCGTTCCCAAGGCTTCATGAGCCAGCGACGTAAGGCAAAGCAGCCCCTTAGCCACTCATCCGCTCCTTGCGCAAGCCAAACTCCTAAAAGGCCAAGCCCTAAATGAACGCCCAGCAAGTAACTCAAGGAAACGGCTACTCCCCACATGGAAATGATGCCGATTATAACAGGGAAGCGGACATCCCCGGCCGATTTTAACGAACCCATCAGCACAATATTAGTGGCTCTTCCAGGCTCAACAAAAATGATAGCCCATAAAACCGGCAGACCGACTGCGATGATGCTTGGGTCGCTCGTAAATGTTTCTAGGAGCGGGGAACCAACCAGGGCAATAATCAATGATGCGATCATCGAAGCAGCTAAGGCAATCTTCAATGTTCGTAAGCCCCGCCGAAAGGCACGGTCAAATTGTTTAGCGCCGATATACCGCGCAATCAGCAGTTGTGTTCCTTGGGCAATAGCGAGTGTGATTAAAAAACATAGCATATTAATATTCAATACATACACACGGGCGGCAAGGGAGGCAGTGCCGAGAGAAACGACAAAACTCGTAATGATTAATTGGGACAATTGATAGGATAAATTCTCTCCAGCAGAAGGAATGCCAATCTCCATCAAGCCTTTGATATCCGCTTTTTTAGCCTTCCAAATATCCTTTAAGGTCAGGCTTAAGGCCAGCCGATTATGGACATAGTAGAGCAGGGCGATAACTGCAAAAGCACGCGCTGCCATAATGCTCCATGAAACGCCTGCAACTCCTGTAACGGGCAGGCCGAAGATACCGGATAATGCAATGACATTCCCAGTGACACTAATGAGATCCATAGCCAATGTAACGAACATCGATTCCTTCGTATACCCATAGCTCCGGAGGACAGAGCTTAAAGCAAGTGACAGGGATTCGAAAAATAAAGACAACCCGCAAATTTTCACAAAAATAAGCCCGTAGTCCAGTACTTTGCCTTCAATGGAAAACAACTGCAATAGCTGTTCACCGAATACAAACAGAATGATTGCGACGATAATCCCAAACCAAAAATTCAAACCGAAAACCGAGCGGGATAGATCTCTGGCCTTTTTAAACTGTCCTGCCCCCAGATGCTGACTGACTAAAACGGTGGCACCAATGGAAGTGACGTTAAAGACCAAAATAAATAAGTTCAAAAGCTGGTTTGCCACGCCAACACCTGCAGCGGCTGCATCTGAGTAATGTCCAAGCATAAAGGTGGCAATGATGCCTACTCCCATGTGGAGGGCAAGTTCAATAAAAAGCGGCCATGAAATACTGAAAAGGGATTGTTCCTGATAGGTGTTTTTCTGTTCTTCCAAGCTGGGCGGCTCCTCTTTTCTATTAAGTTAATAAACTACATTTTACTCCTTTTTTTTATTTTGAGAAATAGAAAAGATGCGTATGTAAAAAATAAAAATACCTGCTAAAAAAACACAGCAGGTATCCAAGAGGAAGTGCTTTCAGCGTCCCCATTTTAACGATATTGACAGGCTGCAGCAGTCATTCGGACTGGCAGCCGCGGTTTGGGCAGAGAGAGTAAATTCAACACCGCTTGGGGTATATCTAGTTGAGATGGGCACTTTTAAGCCAATTGACTTCATGAGGGTGTCCACTTCTGCCTGCTTCCCTTGCTGGGCAGCGGCCATGATTCTGCGGGAAAATGAAGGATCCGCTAAATGCGTGAGCAAAATGCTTCCTTGTTCCATCAATCGATGAAATGAATGGATGGAACCTTGAAATATGGATATATCCACGGGGGGATACGTACGGTATAGAGGCGGCCCCCATACTGGAAGACAATAGGGCTGAACTTGGGGCATGGCCGGATAATTAGAAGTGCTGTAGTACATGGTGATTCTCCTTCCCTATAGAGCGCAAGGCACTATACGGTATGCCCGCTGGGGAAATTTGGTTACAAAAAAACCAGGAATGCTGTCCCTGGTTTTCTGATCTTAATAAATATCGATATTCCCGCTGGATACATCCAATGTGATTTTATGTGTCCCTGAACCATATTTCCCTGAGAGGTGTTTGTCAGATGACTCTTTTTCAGTTAACGGAAAGTCACAGGAAATATTCCCGCTGCTAACATCGCCTTGGAGAGTAAAGCCTGCCTTTTTAGGCAGATCCAAATGGACTGAACCGGAACTCACGTCCATGGTAACAGAATCCATCAATTGATCCAATTGCAGATTAAATAATCCTGACGATACATCCGCTGTAACGGCCCCTTGATAGTGCTTGATATCGAGTTTGCCCGAGCTGACATCAAAGCTTCCGGATTGCGCTGTTACTGAATCTAGGCTGACCTCTCCCGAAGAGACGTCCTGTTTGAGCTGGCTGACTTCAATATTCGATAACGCCATTTTTCCTGAACCAATGTCGGCCATTAAATGATCCAATTTCATGGGCGCTTGTTTGGCGCCGGAGAATTGCAGGCTTCCCGAGCCTAATTGGATATCCATATCACGAGCGTAGTCTTTTGGAATATAGATGATCAGTTTACGCTTTGATGAACCCCAGTTGAACCAATCAAACCAGCTCCCTTTCAAAGAAACCTCAACCGAATCACCTGAATCATGCACCTTAAGCTTTTGATCCCCATTATAGACGGCTCTTAGATTGGACCGATCTTCCGGAATAATTTCCGTTTGGGCACTTCCCACATTTACCTGAATGATTTGTGTATCATTTGATATGGGAGCCTGCCCGTTTCCTTCTTTCGCATTCCATAGGTCAAAACGGACAGCCGTGTGAAAAATAATATATAGACCTGTAATCATTAACAGCAAAATAAAAATTCGCTTCATTCAGAATTCCTCCCTTGAATCTGCCTTCTATGTATAGGATACAATATCCTCGACTGTTTCCCCATGTACTCGAGATTTATCCCTTCTAAGACTTGAGGTGTATTTTGGTATCGAATATATGATATCCTTTATTTATTGAAGTTTAATTTTTCTGGTAAATCCATTCCTAACAGTAAGGAGTTCCTCAAGAATGCTGCAAAAATTAAATAAGTTCCTTGAGAAAATCATGCCGATACTAACTCCAATCAGTGTGATAACGGGGGTATTCCTCAGTGCTTATCTTGAAGATTTTACCTATCTAATTCCCTGGATTTTTGCCTTTATGACCTTCGCGGGCAGTTTAGGTTCTAACTTCCGCTCCTTGAAAGATGTGGCTGCCCACCCGTTTCCGATTGTTATGGCCATGCTCATCCTCCATGTTTTTATGCCCATTTGGGCATGGGGAGTCGGCCATGTTGCGTTCCCGGGAGATATTTATACCATTACAGGTCTGATTTTAGTCATGGTCATTCCAACAGGCATTACTAGTTTCATTTGGGTTTCTATTTATAAGGGGAACATTCCGATGGTTTTATCCATTATATTGATCGATACCTTGCTATCACCTGTTATTGTGCCTTTTTCCATTTCCTTTTTTGTCGGCCAAACCATTGAAATGGATTATCTGGATTTAATGAAGGGTCTTTTATTAATGGTCGTCATCCCTTCTATTCTGGCCATGCTGCTTAATCAGCTGACCAAAGGGAATATCCATCAGCAATGGGGACCGCGGCTTGCCCCGTTTTCGAAAATGGGTGTAGGAGTCGTGGTCATGCTTAACGGCGCCATTATTTCACCTTATATAAAGGATTTTAACTTAAAGCTTATGGGAATCATGTCCGTTGTGTTTTTTATTGCCATGACTGGTTACATTTTTTCCTTCCTATTTGGCCGTTTTATGATCAAGGATTGGGACAACTTGGTTACCGTCACGTTCTCAGCCGGCATGAGAAATATTAGTGCTGGAGCCGTAATAGGCGTTACATATTTTCCTGCTTCCGTAGCAGTTCCGGTGGTGATTGGCATGCTCTTTCAACAAACTTTGGCCTCGCTTAGCGGGCATTTCTTGGCATGGTATCATCACAAAAAATCATCTGGACAAGATGATTTTTTTGCTGCCTAGCTGGATGGCAATGAGAGGGTTGAGGGCAAGCCGCAGGGGCTTGCCCTTATTACATTACTGTGTGGGGAAAAAAGAGAGCCGT
Organism: Neobacillus muris; assembly: GCF_943193175.1. GTDB lineage: Bacteria > Bacillota > Bacilli > Bacillales > Cytobacillaceae > Neobacillus > Neobacillus muris. Next base: position 62,147 of record NZ_CALPDF010000007.1, on the reverse strand, counting down.
GTCCCTAAAGGGATCCTTCAAGGACACAAGGCATCAAAAAAGGGAGTAAGGAGTCCTCAAATAATTGAGGGGTCCCCCTTGTGATTCAAGGGGAAAATGGGTAGAGGAATGATTGCTTTTAACAGCGGATTGCAGCGGCCGGCCTATTTGGGGCTCTCAACCGGCACTGATGTTGATATGTTCAAATTTGGAGACTTGGAAAAGCCCTTTGTCTGTCAGCTTTAATTCAGGAATAACAGGCAGGGACAAAAAGGATAAGGTCAGAAATGGGTTAAACTGGCTGCTTGCTCCAATGCTTTCAAGTGCATGGCGAATCGTTAACAGCTGGGAATGGACTTCCTGGTACGGTTTTTCGGATATTAAGCCCGCGATGGAGAGTTCCAGCATTGCGATGATTTCCCCACCGTTGACCACTGCCAAACCGCCTTGAATCGATTGCAAGGCTTTGGCGGCAGCCGCCATATCGACATCGTTGGTTCCCGCAATGATCAGATTATGGGAATCGTGCGCAATCGTCGTGGCAATAGCTCCTGACTGCAGCTTCAGCCCTTTCACAATGCCCAGGCCGATTTGGTTTGTCATATGATGGCGTTCAATCACAGCCAATTTCAGTAAATCTTCACTTGTCGAGGCTTGGAAATAGCCTTTTTCACATATCGTTACTTCGTCAATGATGTGCCGCGTTTCCAGACTATTAGGAATGATTTCAATAATATTTGCTTTATTTGATGGCAAATAAATAGAGAAGTCATCTGAAGACAATTCATTAAATCGTACAGAATTCCTCAATTTTGCCGTTGGGGTGACCGGATGGAAGGGTGGAAACTGGCTGATTTCTCCTTCATCGGCCATCAATTTGCCATCCTTATACACTTGTGAAATCTTGATGGTTTCCAGGTCATCTAATAAAAGAAAATCCGCTTTATAACCTGGTGCAATGGCTCCCTTGTCTGCCAATCCGAAGCATTCTGCTGCATTTATGGAGGCCATTTGTATAGCGGTGATAGGAGACAAGCCGGAATGAATTGCAAGCCTGATATTATGGTCGATACTTCCGTCATGGATTAAGTCATCTAAATGCTTGTCATCCGTGACAAATAAACATCTTCGGGCATTCCGTTCATTCACAATGGGGATTAATTGCTCTAAATCTTTGGCAACGGTACCTTCCCTTATCATCAAGTACATTCCTCTTTTAAGCCGTTCTTTTGCCTGATCTGCTGTTGTACTTTCATGATCGGTCCGGATTCCGGCTGCCAGATAGACATTGATATCCATGGCAGATAAGCCTGCCCCATGGCCATCAATTTTTTTTCCTGCTTGCTGGGCCTGGTTAATTTTTTTCATCATGTCTTTTTCTGCCATTTTAACGGCAGGAAAATTCATCACTTCTGCTAGTCCCAATACTCTGGGATGCTGGTAAAAGGGCTGCAGGTCCTTGCTGGCCAATTTGGCGCCAGCATGCTCAAACTCTGTCGCAGGGACACAGGAGGGAAGCATAAAGTAAAAGTCAAAGGGAAGGTTATCAGACGAATCGAGCATATATTGGATTCCGTCGGCACCTAAAACATTGGCGATTTCATGCGGATCAGCAATTACACTGGTTACCCCGTGGATGAGCAAGACTTTGGCAAATTCCTCTGGCGTTACCATGGACGATTCAATATGAACGTGGCCATCGATAAAAGCAGGTGAAACGTATTGGCCGTCCGCATCGATCACATTGGTGCCTTCGTAATTTCCAATGCCAACAATATAACCGTCTTCAATGGCAATGTCTCCTTCGATTATTTCTCCATTAAAGACATCAATAATTTTTCCGTTTTTAATGACGGTCTCTGCCGGCAGGCTGCCAGAAGCGGCAGCAATCCTTTTGGTTAATGAGCTTCGCCACATTGAAATCCTCCTTTTATGATCATAAATTAGTATTCTACCTTCACTTTTGATTGGTCCCATGTTCGAAAAGGCAAATCACTCTGTGGGAGTGAAAGCTGTTTCATCGGGATTTTCCTTTGTTCCATCGGCAGGGCCAGTTCTTCATAGATAAATTGGTCGTCAAACCCTATTTTGGCCGCGTCCTCCTTTGTGCAAGCATAATAAACAGCTTTTGGCCGGGCCCAGTAAATGGCGCCGATGCACATCGGACAAGGCTCGCAGCTTGTATAGATTTCACAGTCGTGAAGCTGAAAGTCATTTAAATGCTGACAGGCAGCCCGAATCGCCTGCACCTCCGCATGGGCCGTTGGATCATTAGACGAAGTCACTTCATTTCTGCCCACACCAATGATTTTCCCATCCTTAATCACAACCGCCCCAAAAGGCCCACCGTGACCAGCCGTCACATTATCATACGCAACATGAATCGCCTCATGCATAAATTCCGAATTAGACACAAAAATCCCCCTCTGAGGGGACAGTCCCCCAGTGCTTTAACGTATTACTAAGGCGGGGGACTGTCCCCATTTTTGCTGTGAAGTTAATTTACATTATTCTATATTTTTTCTAAATTTTCTAACTTATTGGAAGGTTTTCTGACAGGTTTTTTCTGAATTGCTTAATAGGGTATCGTGAAAATCTATGTAAGATTATGTGACATCAATGTGGATGATTATGGGGCGGTTGTATATGATAAGTGAAAATTGATGGTGGATTTGAAGCGATTGTTTATGGTTTGGCAGAAAATCCCCCATGCCTTATAGAGATAGAAACATAGGATTGTATTTTTTTAGGGGGTCTAGTTATTTATTCATACATATGAAAGGAGGAGGGGAAATGGACGGAATTCATGAAATCTTACAGGCTGTTTGTTCCTCCATCCATGACGATGTGCTGGCTACGGTTGTCAGGGTGGAAGGCTCAGCTTACCGAAAAGAAGGCGCGATGATGCTGTTTCGGGAGAACGAGACTATCGGCATGATCAGTGCCGGTTGTCTCGAAACCGATTTAGCCTGGCAAGCGCAGGAGGTAAAGAAAAGCCGGGAGGCTAAAACGATTGTTTATGATATGCGGGCAGAGGACGACTTAGCTTGGGGACAGGGCGCAGGCTGCAACGGTGTCATCCATGTGCTTCTGGAACCAGTGGATATCGTGTTGCGGGAGCATCTTAGTCAGCTGCAGTTTCATCTTGAAAATGGAGACCGAGCAACCATGATAAAAAAATTGAAGGAAGACTGCTCTGTTTCGGATTATTTGTTCATGACAGACGATGGGCAGCTATTCGGTAAATGGCACGGCGGAATTTCCGTCCAACTAAAAAATATCATTCATCAGAAGCATATAACCTCCTTTAAACCAGGGATTCATTGCTTTCCGGAAATATCGGCCCATCTATTTATTCAATCATTTGAACCGAAGCCACGCTTGTTTGTTTTTGGAGCCGGACCGGATGTGATCCCTTTAGTAAAGCTTGCCTCGGAAGCTGGGTTTTCCGTTTTTGTCTCGGACTGGCGCGAAGAATTTTGCAATCAAGTCCATTTCCCCGATGCCCAGCAGATTATTGCTGGTTTCCCAAAAGAAACCATTCCATATCTTGATTTGTCCGCACAAGATTCGGTGCTGCTTCTTACCCATCACTTTCAAAGGGATAGAGAATTATTGCATCTATTAAAAGATCAGGAATTAAAGTATTTAGGGATTCTCGGACCAAGGAATCGAACGAAACGCCTCCTTGATGGAAACGAAATAGCTTCCCAGATAAACAGTCCAACCGGATTGGAAATCGGTGCGGAAGGTCCCGTTGAGATTGCCATTAGCATTGTAGCGGAATTAATTCAGCGGCATAGGAGCAAAAAAATGGCAGGGGTGTTTATTTAATAGTAAAAGAAGAGAGGAGCAGTGGCGGGATATGGTTAGTCAGGGCACAGCAAAAATGGAATCTTCTATTGTTTGGATCCCGGAAGAACTGGAAATTGCACTAAATTTGAAGCAGCAATTTGGCGCTGATGCCGAGTTCGTTGCCGGGGGTACACTCCTGCAAACAAACTGGGAAAAGGACCAGCCGATCCCGCTTTATCTAATTAGTTTAGAGCGAATAACAGCACTCCAAGGTTTTAAAAAAGAAACATCCGAAGGCGGGCCAATGATCCAGATTGGCGCTTTAACCACATTAGCCGAAATAATACAGAATCCTTTTTTCTTATCCAATCTTCCTCTATTGGCGGAAGCGGCCAGAAGTATTGCTGCACCGGCTGTCCGCAACAGAGGAACAATAGGAGGAAATATTGCCGGCGGTACGGGTGACACCATCCCGGCTTTTTTAGTAATGGATGCTCACATTTCGTTTGTGAACGGAACAGAGATTCAGCAAAAGCCGTTAGAGGATTGCCTGAAAGAAGGAATTCTTCAAGATGGTTCGATACTTGTTTCAATCGACCTATTCGAAACCGGCGGCCAGAAGTTTTTTAAAAAGGTGGGAAGACGGGAGGCGTTTACCCCGAGTGTCGTGACCATTGCAGGCAGCTGCAGAGTCAATTCCAACAAGGAAATGGAAGCGATTCGGCTGGCCGTTGGGGGAGGCTCGAACCAGCCCTGCCGGCTTGAAGCCTGTGAGAAGCTTCTGCATGGAAACATACTATCCAAGGAGTTATTGGAGAAACTGTTTCTATCCATTATGGAAGAGTTCGCGGCCAGCTCAGATGATTTTTATACAGCGGATTATAAAAAAACAATCGCAGCGAATGTAATCGTTTATGAAATGGCCAGATTCGCGGGACAAATGGGGTGAGAGTACGATGAGAAACCAATCTGAACAAAATCGAAGGGTCCGTCCTGATGGCCCAGGCAAAGTGACAGGGAGACTGAAGTACCTGACGGATTTGTCCTTTCCCAAAATGTTATACGGAAAAATATTACGCAGCCAAGAGGCCCATGCCAAGATCGTCTCCATTTCAACAGACAAGGCGAAACAGCTGCCAGGCGTAAGGGCTGTCGTTACGTATCAAGATATCCCGGGTTTAAACGGCTATGGTCTTATATTCCCTGATCAGCCTGTTCTTTGTGAGGATCGGGTCCGCTGTGTGGGAGATGCTTTGGCTGCTGTAGCGGCAGAGACCGAAGAGATTGCCAAAGAGGCTCTAAAGTATATCGAGGTTGAGTATAGTCCGCTTCCGGTAGTAGACAGTCCAGAGAAAGCTCTTCTGCCAGATGCCCCTCGCCTTCATTCAGATGGTAATATCCTCCATCAAGCTGAATATAAAACAGGGGATATCATAAAAGGCCTGGAGCAATGTTCTGTGGTGGTGGAAGAAACCTATGAACTGCCGCGGCAAATGCATGCTTATATGGAAACAGAGGGAGGAGTCATTGTTCCTGAACCAGACGGGAAGCTGACCGTTTACGTTGGGACACAGCATGGTTTCAAAGACCGCTTTCAGCTGGCCAGAATTCTGAATATGCAAGAAAGCGATATTCGGGTGGTTTCAAGTCCGATGGGCGGCTCATTTGGAGGAAAGGATGAATTAAATATTCAGCCTTATGGGGCTTTGCTTGCCTTGGCAACAAACTGCCCTGTCAAAATTCATCAAAGCCGGCGGGAATCAGTTCGAGCTGGACTAAAACGCCATCCTATGAAAATTACCATGAAAACCGGAGCTGATGCTGAAGGGAATCTTCTTGTCCATCAGGCAAAAATAATCGCCGATACCGGAGCCTATGCCACATTAGGGCCAGCTGTCCTGGACTTCGCAGTCGAGCACGCTCCTGGCCCTTATATGATTCCTAATTTAGAGGTCGAAGGTTTGTCTGTCTTTACGAATAATGGAGTTGCCGGTGAATTTAGAGGATTTGGCGGCAATCAAGTGACATTTGCTTTGGAGGGACAGATGGACCGCCTCGCTGAAAAATTGCAGATGGACCCCATTGAGTTTCGCTTGAAAAATTTGCGGAAACAGGACGATCCGGGGCCGATGGGGCAGAAAATTGCCCCAACAAATGGAGCATTTGATGTGTTAAATGCGATGAAAAAGCGCATAGGCAAAAACAAAAAAACTTTGTCCGCGGAAAAACAGACTAACCGGGGTTGGAAAGCGGAGGGGATTGGAGTTGCACTTACCATGCATGGCGGCGGACTCGGATCTGGCCGTATCGACCCAGCTGGCGGGCGCCTTTCCTTCACAAAAGAAGGCAAAATTGAAGCTGCGTTTGGCTTTGAGGAATGCGGGCAGGGCCTTTTATCTGTTATTGAGGCATTAGTGATAGAAGAATTTGAGTGCACTCCCGAAGATATTCAAATGGTAATTGGCGATACAGCACACGTTCCTGTCAGCGGATCATCCACGGCATCCAGAGCGACAAGCATGGTCTGGCATTCCCTGCAGCGAATGAAGACGTCCTTCCGAGAGCAAATGCTCGAGCTGGCTGAACAAATGACGGGTGAACCAGCTGAGCGGCTGACGATGGGGCCAGGAGGAATTTGGCTTAAGGAGGAAATCAATTCATCCATTCCGGTCATTTCCTACTTGCAATTGGCCGAACGGATGCCGCCAGCAACAAGTATTACCGTGCACACCTCTTTTGATTTCCCTGTGTGTCCGGATGCCGTCATCCCTGGAAGCCATTACTTATATTCATTTGCGGCTGTGCTGGCCCGGGTCGAGGTCGATTTTCTTACCGGCAGGGTAAAAGTTTTGGGCTTGGATCAGTCGGTCTCTTCAGGTCCAGTAGTCAGTCCCCAGGGGTTTATTGGGCAAATAGAAGGAGGAGGAGTGATGGCCCTGGGTTATGCCTTAATGGAGGAAGCCTTGATGCATCATGGAAACTATCAAACTGACAACTTTGATAGTTATTTAATTCCTACTATTAAGGATGTTCCCTATTCGATGCAAGTTGAGGCGATTGAGAAGCTTGCCCCGGGCGATGCCTTTGGTCCAAGGGGAGCAGGAGAAATCGGCACCGTCGCTGTTGCGCCGGCAATTGCAAGGGCTATATATGATGCTGCTGGCTGCTGGATCAACAAGCTGCCAATCACACCCGAAGCTTTGGTAAAAACAATGAATGTTGGAGCGATGTCCCCATGAATCCGAACAAAATGACTTCAAAAACAATGATGCAGCCGATTGCCTCAGAAATAGACTTAACGCTGAAAGTAAATGGCATTACGTATCAAGTCCGAACGGCCCCGGCAACGAAACTGATTCATATTTTACGGGATAAGCTGAAGCTGACAGGAACAAAAATCTCTTGTGAAATTGGGCGCTGCGGGGCCTGTTCCGTTGAAATGAACGGAAAATTGGTCAATTCCTGCCTGGTGATGGCATACCAAGCCAATGGTGCATCAATCCATACGATTGAAGGCGTGGCACAGGATGAGCTGGATCCCATTCAACAGGCCTTTTTAGAAGAAGGCGGATTTCAATGCGGTTATTGCACACCGGGGATGATTATCGCGGCAAGGGCATTGCTGCGGACGAATCCAAATCCCTCGCCCGATCAAATTACGGAAGCTCTTTCGGGCAATTTATGCCGATGCACAGGATACGGAGGCATCATTAGGTCAGTGGAAAAGGCAGCAGCCATGTTAAATGAACGAGCAAAAGGTTCTTGAGTTTCAGGAAGGCCATGAGGGCCAGTACTTAATAGAGTAAGAGGTGCAATCATGACAACAGAACTGTGGGTGGAAAATGGTCTTGTTTTTACAAACGAAGGCTTTAAAAAGGCAGCTCTCAAGATGAAGGAAGGCCGGATTGATGGCTTATTTGATGTTAATGATCATCCAGCCATCGGTGTGGAGGCTGATACGATTGATGCAGAAGGATGCCTTATTGTTCCTGGATTTATTGATGCACATGTCCATTTTAATGATCCGGGCCGTACCGATTGGGAAGGGATGGAAACGGGGAGCCTTGCCGCAGCCGCTGGCGGGACGACCACCATCTTTGATATGCCGCTGAACTGTGCACCGTCCATTATCAATTCTGAAAGATTGCGAAACAAACAGGAATATTTAACAGGGAAAAGCTACGTGGATTACGGGCTTTGGGGCGGATTGACCGCTGACAACCTGGGCAATAAAAAAGAGTTAGAAGAAATGGCTGAAGCTATTATTGGATGGAAAGCCTTTATGTCAGAAAGCGGCATTGATGATTTTCGGTATTTATCTCCCCAAGATTTGGAACAAGCCATGATGTTGGCAAAGGAGCATCATAAAATCCTTGCGCTCCATGCGGAATGGGAAGAAGAGGTCCAAAAATTGGCCGGATTGTACAAGAATAAGCGCGGAATGAATGAGCGGATGGCATATCTGGCCAGCCGGCCGGTTTCCGCAGAGGAAAAAGCGGTCAATCATGCACTGGAGCTCGCGGCAAAGTATGGGACAGGTGTTCATTTTGTCCATATCAGTTCCGCCCGCAATGTGGAACGGATCCAGGAGGCCAAAAAGAGCGGTGTCCATGTAACCGTTGAAACATGTCCACATTATTTAGTTTTTAATGATCAGGATTTTATTAAAAATGGGGCCGTGTTTAAGTGTGCCCCGCCGCTTCGGCCGCAAAATGAGGTGGAAGGTTTATGGGACTGCATCGCGAGGGGCTGGATTGATACGATTGGCTCTGATCATTCACCTTGTTTGTATTCAATGAAATCGGCCGCATCGATATGGGACGTATGGGGCGGAATTCAAGGAGTGCAATTTACCTGGCTTGCCCTGTTGGATGAAGCCCTTAAACGGGGCATTTCCCTCGAAAAGGTTCTTCCATTAGGCAGCGCTTTTGCAGCAGACCGATTCGGCATTTCCGATAAAAAAGGCCGGATCATGCCTGGTTTAGATGCCGACCTCGTGCTGTTGCGGCTGGATGAATCAACCATAGCAGACAAAGCCTCGTTTAAATTTCGAAATGCCTATTCTCCATATGAAAATAAAGTCTTTCAATTGAGGGTCAAAAAGACGATTCTTCGTGGAAAAGTCATCTATGATGATGTATCAGGAATCTCAGGTAAAAAATATGGAAGATGTCTTACAGTAGGGAAAGAAAGGATTTCCGGCTAATCGTATTTTTGACTTTTTGGAAGGTGAATAGAAGTGAAATTGACACAGCGTGAGCAGGAAAAATTAATGATCGTAGTGGCGGCGGATCTCGCCAGGCGCCGTAAGGAACGGGGACTAAAATTAAATTACCCTGAAGCGGTCGCTTTCATTACCTATGAAATTATCGAAGGAGCCAGAGACGGGAAAACGGTTGCGGAATTGATGAGGGATGGGACCAAAATCTTGTCCAGCGAGGACGTCATGGAGGGGATTCCGGAAATGATTCGTGATATCCAGGTGGAGGCGACGTTTCCGGATGGAACGAAGCTGGTAACGGTCCATGAGCCGATCCGGTAATTTAGGAAAAAGCTCTGATTCTGTAAATTAGCGGGGGAATCTACAAATCAGTGGTGGGATTCTACAAATCAGTGGTGTGATTCTACAAAGCATGGGCCTTATTCTACAAAAATAAGAGTTTTTCTACAAAACTGACTAACAATTCTACAAAAATTGTAAAAATATAGAAATAGTCTAAACTACCAGCCTTACATAGGAGTTGAAAACCATGATTCCGGGAGAATATCGCTTGAAGCAGGATCCGGTCATATGCAATCAAGGGCGGCCTGCTGAAAAAATTAAAGTGATCAATCAAGGGGATCGTCCGGTACAAATAGGATCCCATTTTCATTTTTTCGAAGTCAATTCAGCTCTCAAATTTGAACGGGATCAAGCATTCGGCAAACATTTAAATATTCCGGCTGGCACCTCCGTCCGATTTGAGCCTGGTGATGCGAAACAGGTAGAATTGGTTCCGTTTGCCGGGAAACGGGAAGTGCATGGACTCAATAATAAAACCAACAGAAAACTGGATCTCGGGGAGGAGACGTAACATGAGTTTCCCTATGTCAAGGAAACAGTACGCTGATATGTTTGGCCCCACAAAAGGGGACGCCGTCCGGCTGGCTGATACCGATCTATTCATCGAGATTGAGGACGATTACACCGTTTATGGAGACGAAGTGAAATTCGGCGGCGGCAAGGTGATCAGGGACGGAATGGGGCAGCACCCGCTGGCCAGCCGGGCAGACGGGGCATTAGATGTGGTGATTACCAATGCCATCATTGTGGATTACAGCGGCATTTATAAAGCAGATATTGGGATCCGTGACGGGAGAATTGCCGGGATTGGAAAGAGCGGGAATCCTTTATTGATGGCTGGGGTGGATATGACGATCGGCGCTTCCACAGAAGTCATAGCAGGAGAAGGAATGATTGTGACTGCGGGCGGAATTGATGCCCATATTCATTTTATTAGTCCGCAGCAAATTGAAACGGCCTTATCCTCGGGCATTACGACGATGATTGGCGGCGGTACGGGTCCGGCCGCGGGCACGAATGCCACTACCTGTACGCCGGGGGAATGGAATATTCATCGGATGCTCGAAGCGGCAGAAGAATTCCCTATGAATCTCGGATTTCTGGGAAAGGGCAATGCTTCTGCAGAAGCACCGTTAATCGAACAAATCGAGGCCGGCGCTATTGGGCTGAAGCTTCATGAGGATTGGGGAACAACGGCGTCAGCTATTGACCATTGCCTTCGGGTCGCTGACAAGCTGGATGTTCAAGTGGCGATCCACACCGATACGCTGAATGAAGGCGGATTTGTCGAAGATACTCTCGCCGCGATAAACGGGCGGGTTATTCATACGTATCATACCGAAGGGGCTGGCGGGGGACATGCGCCCGATATTATGAAAGTGGCGAGCTTCCCTTATATTCTGCCGTCCTCCACCAATCCCACCAGGCCCTACACGGTCAACACCCTTGCTGAACATTTAGACATGCTGATGGTTTGTCATCACTTAGACCCGGAAGTTCCTGAGGATATTGCCTTTGCTGATTCAAGGATTCGCAAGGAGACAATTGCGGCTGAGGATATCCTCCATGATATGGGTGTCTTTAGCATGATCAGTTCCGATTCACAGGCCATGGGCCGAGTGGGTGAGGTGATTACCCGCACGTGGCAGACAGCTGATAAGATGAGGAAACAAAGAGGGAAGCTTCCAGAAGATTCATCTGGAATGGGAGATAACTTCCGTGTGAAACGGTACATAGCCAAATATACGATCAATCCTGCCATTACCCACGGAATTGCGGAAGAAGTGGGTTCCATTGAAGCGGGGAAACTAGCGGACCTAGTAGTCTGGGATCCGGCATTCTTTGGTGTAAAGCCAGAGCTGGTGATCAAAGGCGGAATGATTGCCCATAGCTTGATGGGAGATCCCAATGCATCGATCCCAACACCCCAGCCGGTTTTGTACCGGCCGATGTTTGCTTCGTATGGAAAAGCCAAGTACGCAACATCAATTACGTTCATGTCAAAAGCGGCAATTGCGCTTGAGGTCGATAAAAAGTTGGGACTAAAGAAATGGATCCGGCCGGTTCAGGGAATTCGGGAGCTGACCAAAAAAGATATGAAGCTGAACGGAGAAATGCCGAACATTGAGGTTGATCCGCAAACATACGAAGTACTAGTGGATGGGAAGCTTGTTACCTGTGAACCGCTCGAGGTTCTGCCAATGGCACAGCGGTACTTTTTATTCTAGGAGGAGGATTCATGGTAATTACAGAAATTGTGGGAAATATCGAAGAAATCTCTACAGCCGGACGCCATATCGAAAAAGTCTATTTATCTAGTGAGGATCTGGTGAAGCGAATCCAGAGGGTGACGACGGACCATGGAAAAGAACTTGGCATTCGCATGGCAGAACCAAAAGATCTGGTAGATGGCGATATCTTATTTATGGATACCCACAACATGATTATTGTCAGTGTGACAAATGATGATTTATTGGTGCTTCGTCCGATTAACATGAAGCAAATGGGAGAAATCGCTCATCAATTGGGCAATCGCCACTTGCCTGCCCAATTTGAAGGGGAAGAAATGCTGGTCCAATACGATTATTTAGTGGAAGAGCTGCTGGTACAGCTGAAGGTTCCTTATTTAAGGGAGCAAAGAAAGGTAAAAAAGGCCTTCCGTCCTATTGGCCATCACCATGGATAGCCAGCTGTTGGCACTCTTGCAATTAACCGACTCCAATTTTCCGTCAGGTGCTTTTTCTCACTCGTATGGGTTGGAAACCTATATACAGGATGGCGCTGTATTCAATAAGGAAACCTTTTTTGAATGGATGCGAACCTACTTAGAAAGACAGCTGGCCTATACGGATGGACTTGCCTGCAGGTTTGCGATTGATTTTTTTTTGAAAGTTGAATTAGAACGTATATGGGAATTGGATCAAAAATTATATGCCATGAATCTGCCGGAAGAAACCCGGCTGGCTAATCGCCGGATTGGCGATAGATTGATTCAAATGGGAAAGGACATATTCCCTGTCCCTTTTCTAGAAACCTATAGGATGAAAATCCGCAAGGGGGAGGCATATGGCCACCCTGCGATTGTATTTGCCAGTATCTGCGATTATTTATCAATTGACCGGCATCAAACGATCTTAACGTTCTTATATTCTACGGTTGGGACCCTTGTTCAAAATGGGGTCCGCGGGATTCCGCTGGGCCAAACCGCGGGGCAGCAGATTCTTTTAGAATTGCACCCTCATTTAATCCAGACAGTCAAGCAAATTGAAGAGATGGCCCCGGACGATTTTGGAGCGGCCGCTCCTGGAATAGAAATTGCTCAAATGCGGCATGAAAGGCTGTGTGTCCGGTTATTTATGTCATAAAAATGCTCTGAAAGAAGGGGAGTAAATGGAGCCGATACGGATAGGAATTGGCGGACCGGTAGGAGCGGGGAAAACCCTGCTGGTTGAACGATTAACGAGGCAGTTAAACAAGGAATACAAAATAGCTGTAGTGACGAATGATATTTATACAAAAGAGGATGCCCAGTTTTTAATAAACAATAGTGTCCTGCCGGAGGACCGGATTATTGGCGTGGAAACAGGGGGATGCCCCCATACCGCGATCCGGGAGGACGCTTCGATGAATTTTGCGGCCATTGATGAATTAAAAGCCAAGCATCCTGATCTATCGCTTATTTTTGTCGAGAGCGGCGGTGACAATCTGGCTGCGACCTTCAGCCCGGAATTGGTAGACTTCTCCATTTATATCATTGATGTGGCCCAAGGGGAAAAAATCCCCCGCAAAGGCGGGCAGGGCATGATCAAGTCGGACCTGTTTATCATTAATAAAATCGATTTGGCTCCGTATGTGGGGGCGAGTTTGGAAGTAATGGAGGCTGACACAAAAGTCGCACGGGGGAAGAAACCATATGTTTTTACCAACCTGAAAAAGGATGCCGGCTTAGATTTGGTGATTGAGTGGATTAAGAAACAGGCGCTGCTGGCAGGCCTGGTGTAAGTGAAAACGAAAACGGGCTATCTAAAATTAGTCAGTATGCAAAAAAGGGGAAAAACCATTTTAAAGGATTCTTACGCGGAAGGCGCATTTAAAATCACTAGACCTGTTTATCTTACCGAAAGCGGAGAGGCATACTTTTATGTGATGAATCCAGGTGGAGGCTACCTGGACGGCGACAGCTACCAGCTGGAACTAATCCTCGAGGAGCGGGCTGAGGTCTTCGTCACCACCCAGTCTTCCACGAAAATCTATAAAACAAGAGCATGCCCTGCGTCTCAGGAAATGGTGATTGATTTGGCAGCAGGGAGTGTATTTGAATATCTGCCGGACCCGGTCATTGCCTATCAGCATGCCAGGTTTAAACAGCGTACGCTGATAAGGATGGAGCCGGATGCTTCCTTGATCATTGCCGACATTTTTACTCCAGGCTGGGCTCCTGACGGCCGCTTTTTTCCATATGATTGGCTTCAGTCCAAAATGGAAGTATATATGGATGGTCGGCTGGTGCTCTTTGACCATGTTAAATTGGAACCGGATAGAGGGATTAACAGCATGGGGTTCATGGAGGGATACTCCCACTTCGGGACAATGGCTGTGATTCATGAACAGCTTGACCGCGATTTTCTCGAGGAGCTTGTTCAATGGATGGAGCCTCTGCCTGACGTTCGAATCGGCGTTTCGCTGCTTTCCGTTCCAGGATTTAGCCTCAGAATGCTGGCGAATTCCACTCAGGCCATTGAAAACGTCCTGTTTGGCTGCCATGAAGTCATTCGAAAAAAATTATTCCAAAAGGAACCTGTCTTTCTGAGAAAATATTAAATTTCACGAGCTGGGGGAAGGAGACGCCAGCTCTTTTCTATGGAAAACCCCTTCATTCCTCATGATTTATGGTAAAATGCATGTAAAAAGGAGTCTGCCTTTATGAATATCATCGATCTGCATTGTGATGTCTTACTGAAGCTTTGGGAAGCGAAAGGCGCCCTTCGATATGCGGATGCTCCTGCGCTGCAGGCTAATAAGGCCAGGCTGCAGCAAGGGCAAATCAAGGTGCAGTGTTTTGCCATTTTTATTGAGCCTGACATTCCCTCTGATCAAAAATTTCATGCCGCACTTGGCCAAATTGATTATTTTTACAAGGAAGTGCTGGCGGGTAATCCGGACATGGTACATATAAAGGAATGGTCTGATTTTGACCGGTTAAAAATCGGGCAGATCGGTGCGATGCTGACGCTTGAAGGCGTGGATCCCATCGGAAATGATATCACCAAGCTGGCAGCCCTTTATCATCTCGGCGTTCGTTCCGTAGGGCTGACTTGGAATTTTGCCAATTTAGCGGCGGATGGTGCCGAAGAACCGAGGGGAGCAGGACTGACTAGTTTCGGGCGGCAAATTGTCCAACAAAATAACCAATATCAAATCTTAACAGATGTTTCCCATTTAAGTGAAAGGTCGTTTTGGGATGTCATCGAAATTGCTAAATATCCAATTGCCAGTCATTCGAATGCCAGGTCCCTTTGCAATCATCCACGAAATCTGACCGATGAGCAGGCGAAGGAGATGTTTAACCGAGGTGGAATGATTCATGTTGTCTATCATTCTCCCTTTGTGAAAGAAGGCGGAACCGCAGAAATCAGTGACTTGATCAAGCATATTGATCATTTTTGTTCCTTAGGCGGTGTAAAGCAGATTGGCTTGGGTTCGGATTTTGATGGAACGAGCCATTTAGTGAAAAATTTGGGGGATGCCTCCAAATGCCAGAATCTTATCAATGAGCTATTAAAATATTATACGGAGGATGAGGTCAAGGGCTTTGCCTCACAAAATTTTCTTGACCATCGTCCAGGGGTGAAACAATGAAGGCAAGGGAACAGGGAATCGTGATTGGCCAGCTGCCAATTGGTGAAAAAAACTGCATAACCGATGTGGCCAGTGTCATGGTCGGGCACGTCACACTGGATTATCCGCTGGACGATGCTGGTACGGAATACGCCTGTACGGGGGTAACCGCGATCCTGCCCCATCACGGGAATCTGTTTAAAGATAAAGTAACGGCAGCCAGCTATGTGATAAACGGATTTGGAAAAACGACTGGGCTTGTCCAAGTGGATGAATTAGGTGTTCTTGAATCACCGATAATGCTGACCAATACGTTTGGCGTGCCTGCTGTCGCCCAGGGGACTCTTGCCTATATGCTAGGGGAGAACCCGGAGATTGGCGAGACAACCGGGACCATCAATGTGGTCGTAGGAGAATGCAATGACAGCCAGTTGAATTCGATTCGACTTTTCCCGGTTAAGCCTGAACATGCGATAGAGGCGATAAAGAACGCATCAAATGAAACAGCAGCAGAAGGAGCCGTTGGAGCAGGGAAAGGGATGGTCTGCTTTGGCTATAAGGGAGGCATTGGATCTTCTTCCCGTGTGGCGGATGACTACACGGTCGGCTGTCTTGTGCTGACCAACTTTGGAAAAAAAGAAGAGTTCCGGAGCTTTCAATATGATAAGCTGAAAGGGTTGTCGGAAACGGCAGATGGATCTATTATCATCGTGCTGGCAACCGATGCTCCGTTGAGCGACCGGCAGCTTTTGCGAGTGGCGAAACGCTGCGGAATTGGTCTCGGCCGAACCGGCAGCCATTTTAGCCATGGCAGTGGTGATATTGTCATCGCTTTTTCAACGGCGTATAACATCCCTCATTTTTCAGAGGAAATGCTAGAAAGCAGGATCCAGATTCGTGAGGATCACCCGATAATGAACCGGCTTTTTGCGGCTGCGGCGGAGGCAGCAGAAGAAGCCATTTTAAATTCCCTGTCCCAGGCTGTCACGACGATGGGCAGAGCCGGACGGATTGTCCATCAGCTTGATTTTTGGAAAGAAGGTCATCTTAATGTATTTAACAATGAAGGAAACAGCTGAATACCTTTCTTTATCGGAAGATACCATCAAGAAATTGATTCAGCAGAAAAAAATCCGTGCCCTATTTGATGGCGGTGAATACTTAATCTACAAGGAACAATTCAACACGCACCTTAAACAAATGGAAAAATACAAACAGCTTGTCGAAGAATACCTTAACGAGCCAGTACCAGAGGATATTGACGTGAAAGACGAGGATTAATGACCTATTTATGGACGGATGCGGCAGGAGGGATGGACATGCGTTTTTTGTTAAAACGAGTTTATGAGCCTTTTTCGGAGGATGATGGGTGCCGGGTTTTGATAGACCGGCTGTGGCCCCGCGGGATTTCAAAAGAAGCGGCAGGGCTGGATTATTGGTTTAAGGATGTGGCCCCAAGTCCTGAACTTAGAAAATGGTTTTGCCATAAACCTGAGCTATTTCCTGAGTTTCAGAACCGATATTTGCAGGAACTTCGTACAGATGCACAAAAGCAGGCACTGATGGAACATTTGCTCGATGAAGCAGCGAAAACCAATGTAACGCTAGTATATGGCGCAAAGGATCCCATTTATAATCATGCAGTGGTGCTATACGAAGAGCTGCAAAGACTGCAGGGTGGAGCCTTTGAATAAAGGAAAGAAGCAGCAGGGTTTGTGAATCGAAAAAGAGCTTGGGATTACGGATCCCAAGCTCTTTTTAGCAGGTATTCAACTATTCTCGCCGAAAGCGCCCCATGACCTCCATGGTTTGGGTGATGTTGACGAACGCTTTTGGATCGACTTCCTTAATGGTATGTTTCGTTTCATTCAGTTCAAATCTTGTTATAACGGTAGTTAACACTTTCTTAGGCTGGTGGGTATATGCCCCTTCCGCATCCGAAATCGTAACCCCTCTCGAGTGAAGGCGGATGAGCGCTTCACTTAGGTCGTGGTACTTTTCGGTAATGATGGTTAACGTTAATTTATTTTGGGTCGTGTACACCATATCGACAGCACGTCCGGCTACGTAAATGGCAATCACCGTATAAAGCGTAATATTCCATCCAAAAACCAGTCCTGATAGGCAAACAACCATAAAATTCATGCACGTATTTAAAAAGCCGACCTGATAGTTTTTCATCTTTGCCATGATTAAACTAACGATATCGGTTCCTCCCGTTGAAGCCCCAAAGCGGATCAGCATCCCAATCGAAGCTCCATATAGCGCACCGCCAATAATGGAGGATAACAGGATATCTGGGGTAACGGCATGGATAGGAAAAAATTTCATGCTTAACGATAGAACCGTAACACCGTAAATGGTCAGCAGAATAAATCTTTTGCCTAAATATTTGAGCCCTAAAATAAATAAGGGAATATTTAGCAGCAAAACAATCCAACCCGTGTTAATTGGTATAAACTGATGAATAAAAAAGGCAATACCTGTTACACCGCCTGATGCTAGTTTATGAGGTATAAGGAATGTATTATAGGCAAATCCATATACCATTGCACAGATGCCGATGACAATAATTTGAATAGGTAGTCGTAACAAAAAAGATACACCTCTATCAAAGAATTCAACTTTTATATTTAAACGCTGAAATCCATTTGAGTCAATATAAAATTATAGAAAAACAGGAATTTGTCGCTTAATTGTAATACATCCGGAAATGAAAGCGAAAACCTCAAAAAAAAAACGCCCCCAATGAGGCGTTCTCGGATTGATTCTATTTAATGACGTAAAAATAAACGCTTAGAAAATGGGCCAGACTTCCCAATAAAATAAACACATGGAAGATTTCGTGGAAACCCCAATTCTTAAATTTTAAAAACTTGGGTTTGGCGCCGTAAATGACCCCGCCGATCGTATAGAAGATTCCGCCGAGCACTAATAAAACTAAACCAGCTGGTGCCAGGCTGCCGGAAAGCGGAGGGAAAACAAACACAACCATCCAGCCCATGACAAGATACAAGGCGGTTGAAATCCAGCGGGGGCAGTGAAACCAGACCATTTTAAACACAATGCCGCAAATGGCAACAGCCGCAATAATGGAAAAAAGAACCGCCCCCGTTGTTCCATTTAAGCTGATAAAACAAAATGGAGAATAGGTTCCGGCGATTAAAAGGAAAATCATCGAATGGTCAATCCGCCTTAGGAAGGCAATCACTCTATCCTTGGCTATGACCATATGGTAAGTGGCCGAGGCTGAATAAAGAAGAATCATGCTGATGCCAAAAATAATCACGGCAGAAATCGCAAGCGGAGTAGGTGTCGTAAGTGAAGTTTTGATGACCATGGCAAGTAATCCAATAAACGCTAAGATCGCACCCGCTAAATGAGTTAGTCCATTAATGGGTTCACGTATGTAACTGTTCAATTCTAAATACCTCCAATGCATCATATGGTTTTGATAACTACATACAATGATACATTGATTTTATCATCTAGTCAACGTATATTTAATTCGGTATAATAACAAATATATCATCGAATGAATGAGGTTATTAGGATGGAAACTATCAATCAGCTAATCGAGCAGCTGGGAATAAACGCTAACTTATCTTTAGAGGAAATACCGAACATTGATTTATATATGGATCAAGTCATCCAGCTATTTGAAAGCAAATTTGCCGAAGCCAAACGGAATGACGATGAAAAGATTTTGACGAAGACCATGATTAACAATTACGCAAAAGGAAAGCTCATCTTTCCGATTCAAAACAAAAAGTATTCAAAAGAGCACCTGATATTAATTAGTCTGATTTACCAGCTAAAAGGGGCCCTGTCGATTAATGATATCAAAACAACCCTTGATGGAATCAACAAGCGGATTATCAAAGAAGACATCGACTTAGAAAGTTTTTATAACAGTTATTTAAAGCTCTCTAGCAGCAATGCAGCCGCACTAAAAATTGATGTGGAAAAGCGGGCGGAGGAAGTCTCGGCAGAAATTTCAGACGGTCAAACAGGAAATACCGCTTATCTGGAACAGGTGCTGATGATTGCATCACTTGCCCATATGAGCAATCTTTATCGAAAAGCGGCTGAAAAACTGGTGGATGGGATTGTAGTGGATAAGGATGGGAAGCGCCATAAGCAATAATTTTGGCGCTTTGCCCTAAAAGTTTTCCCAGCGCTTTAACTATTCAACAGTTTATTATTCCAAACTTTTAAATTGGTTATTTTGCTGGCAGCCAGTACGCCGTATCTTCCATTAATGAACGTATTGTCTAGTATGGTAAAGTTTTTTAAGATTTGCCCTGTTTGGCTGGAAGTGATGCTAATGATGGGAGATAGCTTGTCGGTTCCGATATATCCATTTTTTAATACATTATCGATGACTTTGATGCTGCTGGCATTGGCTATGTCAATAATTCTAGCGAATCTGCCCACGCCGGTAATCGTATTTTGTTCAATGATGGTATCATCCGCATAGACAGAGATCGCTGCCCACATGTCATACGTTTTGGTTTCCTGGTAGGTAGTATAAAAATTATTTTTATAAAAATTATTGGTAATGGTATTTCCTTTTACCAGGACACCAGGCGATTGGATTTTTATCGCTCGTTTATGGTTCGCTGAGAAGGTGTTATTGATGATCTTTAGCTGAACATGATTTTTAAAACCCTGTACGACGATTCCATCACCATCATCTTTCGGCCCGATGTTTGTAAAGCTGGAGCCGCTGATGGTAATGTTGTTTGTCTCCGCCTGCTGTTTATTGAGCGGGCTTATTAAAATGCCGCGGGCAATCAAATGCCCCCAGCCTTTAACAGGGTTTCGGGCTGTCACATTTTGAATAGCACTATGATCGATGGATATGTTTTTGGTGTCGCCGGCAATTCTGATTCCGCTGACAGTCATACGTGACCATTCTTGATTTTTGGGCTGAGTAAAATTTTTGATGATGCAGTCGGAGATGTCCACATTATGGGAACCTTCTGCAATCGTAATTCCTCTTAGAGATGAGCGATTTCCATTAATTGTTAACCCTGTTACACGAACATTGTCTCCCTTTATGTGCAGAATGGTTAACAAGCCGGATGATGCTTGAATGATGGCGTCATTCCCTTCAATCTCTGTGCCGGAGTGTATAGGCAATTCCTCGGTTATTGCATATACTCCGGGCGGAAAATAGATGGTATGGTTAGGGGCATGCTGCAATGCCCGCTGAATCGCTTTTGTGTCATCGGTAACTCCATCGCCAGCTGCCCCATAATCCTTTACGTTAATGACCCTGACTTGATTGGCCAGAAGGATGATCCACAAAGTAAGAATGGCCATGAGAGCTAAAATAAACCAAGTTTTTTTCACGTGCAAATGAAAACTCCTCTTACTATAAAATTTCCTGCTGCTTCGATTCATTATGGACATAAACGATAGCGTCTATAGCGTTTTACCTAAAATTATCTAAAAATAGGAAGATGGAACGATACCTTCCTTTTGAGCGGGACGACAGGATCGAAACACTCGTGTTTTCGCTGGGCACACAGCCTCATTCCAGTACTCTAATCGAGAAATATAAATAAAATCATAGAAAAGCCCATGTCCATTCCATCAAATTTTTGGTTCCTCCTGCTGGTTAGAAAAGTCATCTTATTGGAAGCGGCGGCAGTGTCATTGGATTTACAAGAAAGGCTATGCATCAAATGGCCTTTTTTATCATTTAAGACCAATTGCTAGTTTTATGAAAATACCAACTTTCACCACCGGAATTCCATTACAATGATTTCTGATAGCAGGCAAAAGGAGGAGATCAAATGCAGAATGGAGAGGTTAAGGATTCTAGTGCTGCAAAGAAAAAATATATTTACGAGATTCACTTTTTACGTGCATTTGCATGTTTAGCCGTCGTTGGTGTCCATGTCTCAGCAACCAACTATGGCATGAATGAGGAGAAATGGACTTGGTTTACATATTTTCTTAATCAATATGGCCGGTTTGGAACCCCTATTTTTGCGGTAATCAGTGGATTTCTTCTTTTTCATCAGGTTAAAAGAAGGGGGTTCCGCTTAAGGGATTTCCTCAAGTCGCGCTTGAGCAAAATAGTGGGGCCGCTTCTGATATGGAGCATAGCCTATCGCTATCTTCTCTATTACTATGACTATCAGGCCCTTGGAGACTACCAATTAGAAGCAGCCAAAATACTAATGGGTGAATCGTTTTACCACTTGTATTTTATGGTCATCGTTATCCAGTTTTACTTTGTGTTTCCATTCCTTCAAAAGGTTTTTCGCACCCAGACAATGATGCTTGCATTTACATTTGTTTCTTTAGTGATTAGCTATAACCTTTATGGATTTCATCCTGATGTCCAAGGGGCGGCTGGAGAGTTCCTTGCAGGAAAATCGTTTATGCCGATTTGGCTGTTTTATTTTGCTTTCGGGGGCTTTCTTGCGTATTTTTGGGACGAGATTGTCAGCTTTGCCACAAAACGGCCTTGGAAGATGCTTGCTTTAGCCATTGCCGTTTCGGCTGGGGCGGTTGTGGAGTATCAGGTAAAAGGGTATGTATCCAATAGGCGATTATCCAATTTGGCCAATATACCATTACTATCGATAGCGGTCATTGGTATGTATCCGGTTTTAGCAAAATGGGGAATCCTTCGCAAGCCTCTGACATTAATCGGCCAGTATTCAATGGGAATCTATCTGATTCACCCGATGATTTTATATTTGTTTGCCAGACATTTGCCTCAAGGCAGCTGGAACATGAAGTATGTTCCGCTTATGTTTATAGCGGTGATCTCGATCGCAGTAATTTTTATTAGAATTCTTCAGTTATTGCCTTTCAGCCAATTTGTCATCCCGGTGCCAAAACCTCTTCAACAAACCTATCCGAAAAAACTAATCATATAAGCTGCAGGTGAAAAAAGCCAAGCTGTAAAACTTGGCTTTTTTCTGTTTATCTATTTTTTATGCTCTGCTATAACTGAACGTTGATTTTCTGTACTTGAAAAATAAACGGAAGAATTCCGCTTAAATTGGGAAATAAGGGTATTTCCTTAAAAATAAGAGAGTTTTTTCCGCTTATTGTATCAAAATCAATGAATTTAGGCTTATTTAGTGCCGTTAAGCGGAATTTCTCCGCTTATATCGGCTTCTTAAGGCACTTCTATCTACAATAGACGGAAATTCTCCGCCTATTAATTCTCGTACCTTGGCGAATCCTAACAGAGCCATTTTTTAAAATAGTTCTGTTTAAAAACTGTTTAATAGGTTATATTTTTAAACATATGGCTGTAAAGAAAGTAGGATACAAAATGATTAAGTTTTTTGAAGCCTTTCGGTTGATCTTTACTTGGCTGCATATCGGCGTCTTATTAATTGGGTGTGGATTTATTTATTTCAGCCTTTTTAAATCCAATAAGAAATCTTAAAGGCTGTGATATAGCTGGGAAAACAGCTGATCAATATATTGGATGCGCCTGTCAGGTGCTTGATTTAACACCATGTGATAAATATGCCCAGCCGTCTCACCGCTTTTTTTCAGCCGCAGCTCGTTCAAATAGTCATTCATCGCCATATTTATTTGGACTAAAGCAACAGGATTGTTCAGAACAGACAATAGCTGCTCCTCCAGCGGTCTATCAGGATTTAGTCTTTGTGCGAGCCCTCTTGGTTCGAGAAAATTCATATTCATTTCCTCCTGCCCAGGGAGTATGGAGTGGATGAAAATCGGAAGTTTCTTTTTAAGCGCTTCGCTGACCGTCACCCCGCCCGGCTTCGTAATAAGAGCATCAGCCCAGTTATATAATTGGTTCATTTGTTCAGGACTAGTTATATAGGATAATGGTTTAATGGAATTTGAGTTCATGGAAGCAATTCTTTTATAAAGTTGAACATTGGAACCGCAGAGAACACGATATTTCATTTGGCTGCTATCGGCGGACTCAATAATAGAAAGAAGCTGGTTTCCCAGCCCTAGACTGCCTCCTGCTATCAGTACATGATGTTTTGTTTGTTCCCATTTTTTCTTTTTCCTCTTTAAAAAAATATCGTTTGTTACGATTCCGGTAATAAGGATATTTTCCTCAGGGACCCCGTCATGGATCAATTGTTCTTTTGCATCTCTTGATGGAACAAAATGTTGGTCAATGTGTTTTCTTCCCCACAAATGATTGATAAAAAAGTCAGTGTAAAGATTGATGACAGGGATGTCGCATGCCCCATATTCTTTCAACTTACTGACAAGAAACGATGGAAAGCTATGGGTGCAAATAATCAAATCGGGCTGCTTATTTTCAAGCATTTGTTCCATTTTTTCTAAAAACAAGGTTTCATAAACGGAATGAAGAATCGTTGATTTACGATAAAAATAGTTTTGATAGAATGTATGATATAAATGGGGCACTTTGGTAATCCAGTTTAAGTAAAGTTGAGCAATCGACTTTTCAAATGCGGGATTCACATAACTTAGGAAATCAACTTTTTCACATTGAACAGCAGGATCCAGTTTTTTTATGGAATCCATTAATGCATCGGAACTTCGATGATGGCCGGATTCCATTGTAAATAATGGCAAGATTACTATCTTTTTCATTTTTTTCCTCCACTGGCATGTGCCGCTTTTTTCGATTTTGGACGTTTATAGTAACTTAGAAACAGGTTGAGCTGCGGCTTTTCTTACAGGGAAATAGCTTGAAATAATCCCGATTAATAAGCTGGCAGCGAGCCAAAGCATGCTCCCATAAAGGGGCATTTCCGAATGGAGAGCGGACTTTACTAACACCTCTCCCATTTTGCGGCTTAATAAAGTCTGAAGCGGGAAGGAAAGCAATACGGCCGTAACCCAGCTAATCATGGCAATCCTGATTCCCTCTCCCATAAACAGCTGATAAATTTTAAAGCTGCTCCCTCCAATTGAACGAATGATGCCAATTTCTTTCTTTCTCTCAAGTACGTTAATGCTCATTGCCGTCATCAAATTAAATATTCCAACTGCCAAAAACAGAATGCCGATCAATAGAAGAGCACGAATTAACAGTCCGATTATTTCTTCGGGACGTGATTTTATATCGTTTGCCTGGTCAGACGCCAGGATGTCAGTATTTTGTGTGAGGAGCCATTTTTCTATTGTTTCCCGGACTTTAGTGTTTGAATGGCCCTCCTCCATTTTGACCAGAAGGCGGTTAATGGCAGGATTTTGCAGCCATTGATTATAATCTGCTTGATTCATATAAATAGCTGGTCCAGCCAATTGTTTCTCCAGAATGCCTGCCACCTTCCAGTGTTTTTCCTCTCTGCCAATTTGGACCATTAAAGTATCACCAGGTTTTATGTCCTGAAAGGTCTGTTTTAAATCCGAACTGATGACAATACTGTCAGGCGAAGCACTATCCAGCCAGTGCCCTTCTCGTATTTTAGGATGGATAAACGAGGTTCGCTCGGGTATTGAATGTAACAGGACGTTGCGTTTAGCGGAATCATCGGATATCACCGCATTTCTTGATGTCCACGTTTCTACGTCTTTTATCCCGTCGATGTCCCTCAATGCTTGAAGCAGATTTTCACTCGGAAGGGAGGTGGAAATACTCCATTCTGAGTCGTAATCCCAAAATTGATTCATCTCTTTCAGTGTCAGTGACAGTGAGTGGTTAAGCCCTGTACACGCAATGATGACAGCCCCTCCGAAGGATAGCATCAGGATGTTAGTAAGCAGCTGCATTTTTTTGGCCATTAAATTTCGGATAGACAGCACACGTAAATGAAAATACTTGTTTAAAGGACTCTTTTTTTGCTTGTGATATGGACGGATCATGAAACGGAGTCCTTGAATTATCGGCGCTTTAATCGCTTTTTGAAAGGGATAGGCAGCGGCTAGAAATGGAACAAGGAACGATAATAGAAAACTCCCTGCCAGGACGTATGGTGAAAGCGTAAACCTCGCATGTCCCATGTTCAGTTCCTGAAGAATGTAGTTCGTCATCCAATAGGAAGCCAATGCCCCGAGTGATACGGATAATAAAAAAACAACAGAGCAGATGAGGAGGAGTGCTGCAGCTAATTGTTTCCACAAATAACTGAATGCTGCTCCAAGAACCTTTTGAATGGTAAGCTCATAAATCTGTTCTGAAACCAATCGGTAAAATAGGTGGATAATCAGTAAAAATGCGAGGAAAAATCCAAAAATGCCCAACATTGTTAGTAAAAGAAGTACAGTATTGACAATGGTGTGGCGCAAGAGTAAAGTCTCTTGGGAAGATTCCGTACGGAACACGATAATGTTACTCGATTGCAATTTCTTCCTTGCCTCTTGCAGCACTTTATTTTTTTTAGATTCTGGAAGCTGCGGATCCAAGGTGAGTTGAATCTGATTGAAAGATGACTTCCCTAAACCGGTAAGCACCTGTTTTGGCAAGTAACCGACGCCCAAGCCGCTAAATTTGGCTGGAATGCGGGAAAAATCTTCAACCGCCCCTTTAATGGTGATTCTTTGGGGCTGCTGTCCAGGAATGAAAATGTCCACTTTATCCCCAGCCGTCAGTTTGAAATGCTCGATGGTTGATTTTTCAAGCAGCAGCCCATCTGTGATAGGGGTGTGCAGGCCAAGCTCTGTTTCCACCTTATTGATCTTATATATAGGAAGATTAGAAAATGCCATCAAGTCAAAATTGTGAAACTCATTGCCGATTTTTACTCTCGCTCTTATTTGCTGCTTTGCTTCTGCTTCTTTTAATCCGTTTATTTTGGACAGGAAAGAAGGGCTGCGATCAAAGGAGGATGTATACATCGTAAAATCCGATGCGTTTGCCGATTGGGTATTCTCTCGCAGTGCCTGATTAAAGGCAGCATTTGTATTAATTAAAGCGCCAAGGACAGTCACACAAACGGTGATGGCCATAAGAATAAATCCAGTTCTCCCTTTTTGCCTGCTTAAATCCCTTAAAGCCCTTTTAAGATAAATAGGCATCACTTTATCTCCATTTCCTCATGCCTCGGTACCGGTTTGCTGCCCATGATTTCCCCGTCCTTTAACTGCAATGTTCTCGGCAGGCTTTTCGCCAAGTCCGGATCATGGGTCACCATCACGATCGTTTTTCCGCTTCTAGCCAGCCTTTCGAATAATAAGTAAATATGGAAGGCATTTTCGCTGTCTAAATTGCCTGTTGGTTCATCTGCCAAGATCAGCGGAGGATCGTTAGCAAGGGCTCTTGCAATGGCTGTCCGTTGTTTTTCACCGCCAGAGGCAAAGTCAGGAAATAGATTCCACTTATCCGCCAACCCTACAGAGTCCAGTAATTCCATAGCTCTCCTTTTTTTCTGCTTCCTTTTAAAAGGATAGGCAAATTCCATCGGAAGAATCACATTTTCAAGCAAAGTAAGAGTGGGAATCAAATGAAACGATTGAAAAATGATGCCAATATTGTTTAATCTCCACTTGGTCAATTCTGCTTGGGAAAGCAGGGAAATGTCTGTTCCGTTGACGATCACCGAGCCGAAGGAAGGACAATCAATACCGCTCATGATATTGAGGAGAGTGGATTTGCCGCTTCCAGACTTGCCAATAATCCCAATGAATTCTTGCTTGGCTATTTCGATTGTAACGTTATCAAGCGCATAGTATGGCTGTTCACCGCCAGGGAATATTTTGGTCACATTTACTAGACTAATCATGGTTCTCACTCCTTCTTAAAAAACTGGCTCTTACAAGCGGCGCTAAATCTATTTAATACCATGCATTTGTTAACTTCAAATGAGGGAAGCGATCTGACATGATTCTGCTGGTGAAAATGTGAGAATTTCTGATTAGGAGAATAGTTTGCAATTGCCTTTTTTTACCATTAGTTTCCCCTCTTATGCATGCAATTTTCCTCATAACATTCTCAAATTTAGTCAATTTGTGTAGAAAATCATGTATTTTTCTAGATAACACTTCTTATTTTTTTCATAATCGGTAAGAAATCAGCTGAAATTTGTCGATAACCATGGATTAGCCTTTTTTTGATAAAAACTATGTGAAAATTTATTAACATTCTTAACAAAGCATAAACCACTAATGACTAAAGGGGTTGTTGTATGTATTGCCTGTGGAAAAAATGGAAAATAACAGCAATGTAAATAAAGTTACGGATAAGTTACATAGAAATGATAGCGATGCCAACGTTGATATTGCGGCATTAATAACTAACTTGCCATAAGTAGAGTGATTATTGACACAGGTAAAACGATAGATTGATAAACGGGCCGAAAATTTATTAATCTGATTTTCGGGGATGTGAGTCATTTCCAAAATTAGAATTTGAGAGGAGTGATAGAATGGCAAAAATAGAACAAGAGCTGCATCAAGTGCAGGTTAATGCTATTCCGAATGAGGGCATTACGACGGAGAAGAGATTAACGAATAAGGAGAAAATCTTTGTCATTACTTTATTTGTGCTGACTGTTGCTGCTTTATTCTATGTGAATTGGACAGCATCAGATAAGTTTAACTTAACAATTGGGATTTATGGTTCTGTAATGATTGCATACCTATTAGGAAAAATGCTGCTATCTTTTAAGTACAATGAAGTAACGTTGGATCCTCCTGATTTAAAGGTTTCCGTTGTCATTCCATCTTATAACGAAGCGCCCGATGCTGTACTGGGCACAGTAGAAAGCATCTTAAAACAGGATTATCCGATTCACGAAATCTTTATTGTGGATGACGGAAGCAAAGATAAATCTGCGTATGAAGCGGTTCTTAAACTTAAAGACAGTCTCATGAATATCAACGGAGAAACCGCCGCTTTATTTCCGGCAAATAAGATCCCTGACGTAATTGTCCATCGTCTGCCGGAGAATAAAGGGAAGCGCCATGCGCAAATCTGGGCCTTTGAACGGGCAACAGGAGATATTTTTGTGACGGTGGATTCGGATTGTACCGTATTCTCTAACGCCATTCGTGAATTATTAAAACCAATGAATGACCCGGAGGTTACCGCAACCACAGGACATGTCAACATTCGAAATCGGACGGATAATGTCCTGACTAGATTGATAGATATGCGCTATGATAATGCCTTTCGTGTAGAGCGCGCTGCACATTCCGTCACCAAAAACGTATTAGTCTGCAGTGGACCTTTAAGTGCCTACCGCCGGGAAGTAATCATGAAAAATCTTGAGCATTACGGATCTCAAACCTTTCTTGGGCAGCAAGTGCAATTGGGAGATGACCGCTGCCTGACAAACTATGCAATCCGGGAAGGAAAGACATTGTACCAATCGACAGCCCGCTGCATTACTGACGCGCCAACTTCCCTAAAAACATTATTAAAACAACAGTCACGCTGGAATAAATCATTTTTTAGAGAAAGCTTGATCGCTTTAAAAATAGGTTTGAAAAAACCAAATGTCTTTGTCTGGGTCATGCTGGAAATGTTCCTGTGGCTTGCGTTCGGTGTGTCATTGGTCATGGCATTTTATCTGACCTCTACCACAATGGGCTGGATCATGGCGATTTATTATTTAGCCTATGTCACCATCTCAGCCTATGCCAGAAATGTCTTTTATGCGTATAAAAAGCCGCTGACATTTTTGCTTGCCCCTATCTATGGCATCCTATTCCTAGTCTTGCTTTGCCCGCTTCGTTTCTGGGCGCTGCTTACGCTACGCTCCACTTCTTGGGGAACCCGCGGCTGATGGAAGATAGAAGACTAGTAAAGCTATTTGATTGGAGGATATGGAATCAATATGAAAGTTCGTAAAGCCATCATACCAGCAGCAGGCTTAGGAACACGTTTTCTGCCCGCCACTAAGGCACTTCCTAAGGAAATGCTGCCCATTGTGGATAAGCCTACCATCCAATATGTTGTAGAGGAGGCCATTGCGTCAGGCATCGAAGATATCATCGTCATTAGCGGCCGCAGTAAACGGGCAATCGAGGACCACTTTGATAAGTCCTACGAGTTGGAAGAAACACTGCTCAAAAAAGAAAAATATGAAAAATTGGGAGAAATACAAGCCATCTCAAATCTCGCCAACATTCATTATATTCGCCAAAAGGAGCCGCTTGGCTTGGGGCATGCTATTAAATGTGCCCGCAGTTTTATTGGAAACGAGCCCTTCGCCGTGCTTCTGGGGGATGACATTATTAAATCAGAGGTCCCATGCCTGAAACAATTAATCAATGTGTTTGACCAGCACCAATCCTCTGTTTTAGGGGTTCAGGAAGTGAACCGCTCCGATGTTTCTAAATACGGGATTATATCACCGATGGAAAATCATACGCTGCCGGATGGTGTGCTGTCACTAGAGACAGTTGTTGAGAAACCGGCTGTTGAACAAGCCCCATCAAATTATGCCATCATGGGACGCTATATCCTTACACCGGAAATTTTTCAAATTTTAGAAGATTTGCCTCCAGGATCGGGCAATGAGATCCAATTGACGGATGCTATTAAATTGTTAAACAAGGCAGAGAGGGTGCTTGCCTACAATTTTGCAGGTAAGCGCTATGATGTTGGGGATAAAATGGGCTTTATTAAAGCTACCATTGATTTTGCTTTAGAAAGACAGGATTTAAACGGAAGTGTTGGGGAATACTTACTTGAAATCATTCAAGAAAATAATCTTCTCGTTCCGCAATCATAATTAACCTAGTCACGCTATAAGGAGGGTTTCATGATGAATATGTCAATTATCGGAACAGGTTATGTCGGCTTGGTAACGGGTGTCTGCTTATCTGAAATTGGCCATGACGTTACATGCATAGACATTAATACTGAAAAAGTGGAGCAGCTAAAAAAAGGGATTTCCCCTATTTATGAGCCAGGCTTAGAAGAATTAATGGCAAAGAACATCGAAAAGGGAAATCTGCATTTTACTTCAAATACGATCATTGGCTTAAAGGATGCAGAGGTGATCTATATTGCTGTAGGCACTCCTCAAGGAGCAGATGGTGCGGCTGATCTTTCCTATGTATTCCAGGCTGCACGGGAAATTGGCCAAAATATTGCTCGAAATGTGATCATCGTTACAAAGAGTACCGTTCCCTTAGGCACCAATTATAAAATAAGAGAATTGGTTTTGGCCAATCTCCAAGGAAGCCATGAGGTAGAAATCGTCTCTAATCCTGAATTTCTCCGTGAAGGTTCCGCTGTCTATGACTCTTTTCATGGTGACCGAATTGTTATAGGGGCGGATGATCCCGAAGCAGCCCGTATATTGGAAGAAATTAATCAGCCATTTGGGCTGCCAATCTTAAAAACCAGCATTAGCAGTGCGGAAATGATTAAGTATGCGGCGAATGCATTCCTTGCCACCAAAATTTCTTTTATCAATGAGATTGCCAATCTCTCAGAAAAAGTAGGTTCAGATATCGTTGAGGTGTCGGAAGGATTGGGAAAGGATGGACGTATCGGTTCAAGGTTCCTTAATGCCGGCATCGGCTATGGCGGTTCTTGCTTTCCTAAAGACACGAAAGCGTTACTGAAAATATCAGAATCGGTCTCCCATGATTTTAAATTGCTTAAATCGGTTATTGAAATTAATGAGAGACAAAAGACGGCTCTTGTGAAGAAGGCAAAAGAACGATTCGGATCATTGAAAGGAAAACGCGTGGCCCTCCTGGGACTTGCTTTCAAACCAAATACGGATGATATGCGGGAAGCTGCCTCCATCAGCATTTCCAAAAAATTGCTCGAAGAAGGAGCAGAAATTATTGCCTATGATCCAATTGCGATCGAAAATGCGAAGAAAGTTCTTCCAAAAGACATTACATACGTTCAACAAATTGAAGAGGCGATAAAAAAAGCAGATATTGTTTTTCTCGTAACAGAATGGGAAGAAATCGTCAAAAAAGCCCTGATCCTGACAAGTCTCTTCATGGAAAAACCCATCCTATTTGATGGCCGCAACTGCTACACTGAGAACCAAGTCAAGCAATATCAGGTGGAGTATATAGCCATCGGCAGAAAATCCATAAAAAAAGCAGAAAAAAAAGGGAGCCATGCATCCATTGCGGCTGCCTTTTGAAGCAAAGGAACGTTTCTTCTGCTGCAAAATAAAATCTTTGGGAGAGCCCCTGTTGCATACAGGCAGTGAAGCGGCAGGGGCTCTCCTTATAATTTAATTTTTGTTATTCACTATGTGGCTGATATTCTCAATGTTAATGGTTTGGACACCTGAACCAATCTGGACTGTGGCTTCAGGGTCGGGAAAATCATGATAAACATTTCGTATATGAACGGAATCAGCCCGATTATCTCCACCAAACACTTTAATGCCAGCACCCGCATTTTTAAAGTTTTTAAAAGCAACATGGTTTAGGAGCACATTTCTTGCCCGATATTGGATGGCGGCAATGGGCTGGCCTTGAAAATCCCATTCCGGATCACCAATAAAAGTAATATAGTTAATTACCACATTTTGATACGCAGATACCACTAACCCGCGCGGTGTGGAGCCTTTATAAAGCTCTGTTGGAATCGGAGCGATGGCAGCCAGATTGGCAGCCAGAATGTTTCGTGCCGTTCTTGATTCAGAATCCGTCATTTTATGATGGCCGATATGGCGAAAGTTAAAGGACCGGTTATCGTGGACGGATAGGTGGCCGACAATTTGGACATTTGACGCGGCTGATGAGTTTTGATGGGCTTTTATCTCTACCCCGCCAAAGCACCGTGCCGTTGAATTATTGACTAACAGGACATGGCGCGAGCCGTCATCGACTTCTATCCCGTTCGAATTGGAAAATCCCTTTTGATGGGCTCGGCCGCTCGGATCACACATATGGCAATTGGAAATCCAAATATAATCACTGTGGTGGGTCGTAATTCCGTCATCGCCAAAACCAAAGCCCGTTAATCCGTCGAGCCAGACAAACTTGCTTCCTCTGCGCGCCCGCCAGCCATCGCCGGCATAGTTGTAAAGTGTGGAAGTAATATCAAATCCATGTAAGCCGGCATTGATGGCGTTAACCTGCTTAACCCAGCCATAGGTGACATTCGCATAGGTCAAACAGCTGGAATGGTTTCCCCAAGTGCTTGTCTTTTCCGCGGCCCCAAGCCTTTCCACATTCCAATCCAAATTTAAGCCTTGAACGCAAATATGGTGATTGCCCCGCCAATGGCTGGCATTGGTGATCAGTCTTCTCCCTTTATCAGCTAGATCGTGCAGTTTAATTGTCGTGTTTTGTCCTTTTCCAATCAGCCATGTCCAGGAGGGAAGGCGGATGCCTTTTGTGACAAAGACCCCTTCAGGAACGATCACCTTCACTTTTCCGGGCCCCAATGCTTTTTGAAAGGCAGCGGTGCAATCCGTTTTGCCATCTCCGACTGCTCCGTAATCTAAAATGTTTACTTCTCTTGTTATGTTGCTTTGTAATCTTCGATATTCCTCATCCAGCGCTTCCTTCCAGTCTGGATAGACATTTCCATAAGCATCTACCGAAAGCGGGACGGGTTCCTGGATTTCTGCTGGTTCTGCGGCGAGACGGTGCAGCGCTTCCTTCCATTGTGTTTTTCCTGGTTCAGGCGGCACGATCCTGATCTGATTTCGCTTGAAAAGTTCAATCGTTTCCTCCACGGCAGCTTTTACATCTAAGGTTTTTCCTGATATCTGGTTCAGGAGT
The DNA here is from genome assembly GCF_943193175.1 of Neobacillus muris. Lineage (GTDB taxonomy): Bacteria > Bacillota > Bacilli > Bacillales > Cytobacillaceae > Neobacillus > Neobacillus muris. The sequence goes on along the minus strand of NZ_CALPDF010000007.1, from coordinate 29,377 downwards.
TCAGCATTCCGTTCCGGATCGTGGCTTTTATCCAAAGTAAGCATGCGTTTTTCACTCCAAAAAACTTGATATCGTTATTATAGCCTGGTTTTGGAAAACTCTGCTAAAGTAATAACCAGCTGGAACAAAATCTTTTTTTAGAAAAATAACAAAAAGTGAAACCAATCCATACCCGAAAAACGACTTTACTAGTAGACAGAATGAAATGGAGGTACCCCATTTTGAGCAATGAACAAATTCTTATTGAGCAAATTCGCACGGGAAATGACGATGCGTTTAGCAGCCTGGTGCAAGGCTTATTGGCTTCTGCCTATAAAACTGCCTATCTGATTCTTCGTTCCAAAGATTTAGCAGAAGACGCCGTTCAAATGGCTTTAGAAGATAGTTTTATCAGCATAATGAAAAATAAAGAGATTCGAAATTTTAAAGCGTGGTTTTACCGGTTAGTTTATTCACGGTCGATTGATATTTATCGTAAAAACACGAGGGTGGTCCTAAGTGCGATCGATGAGAACCCGGAAGCCCTGGACAAGATGCAATCAGTGTCCGCCCAAACCGAGGCCATCCAAAAGGAGACCTATTCTGAAATGGTCGCTTTGATCATGTCTATGGACAAAGAGCATAGTGTGCCAATCCTCTTGTACTATTATGAAGGGTTATCGATTAAAGAAATCAGTTTAATCCTTAATGAAAAAGCAAATACGATTAAAACGAGATTAAGCCGAGGACGGAAAAAACTTGGAAACCTATTGGAAGAAAATCCCAAGTGCCCAGTGGAGGTAAAATCGTATGGAATTTAAAAATGACAAAGTGAAAATGATGATGGATCAGGTAGAGGTACCCGATTCTTTGGCAGGATTTGCCGAAGCGCTGCCGCAGCGGTACCGCAATGGGGAATTTGCTGCGGATCGAATCGAGCAGGTCAATCAGGGATGGGAACAATTTCAAATGGATAGCAAGCCTAAATGGACACCGAGAAAAAAGGCATTGGTTAGTATGGCAGCTGTGGCAGCCAGTTTACTATTGTTTGTTGGTTCAGGCTTTGTCTCACCTGCCATGGCAAAGGTTATTGGAAAAATCCCGCCGTTAAGCAGCTGGTTTGAAAAGCATGAAGAAAATGTTTCAGACATCATAAAAGAGAAACTGGCAAAAGAGGGCTATCCGGTTAAAGAGGTGATAGAGGTAGTTGGGATCGGGATAGGAGGGGTTCATGTCTTTCTTGATGCATCTGATGACAAGGTCCAGGAAATGAAAAAAGGCGTTGAAAAAGCTGCTTTTGGCATCCTTCATGGTGATCCTTACAAAGGAACAAAAACCGAAGACTATTTTGTAAAGGTCTATCGGTATAAAGAGCCTTCAGAGGAATATAAGCAGAAACAAGAAGAAATCGAAAAAGAAACAGATCAGATTTTTGCCATAGTAGAGCCGGTGCTGAGAGCCCAAGGCTACGACTTTAGAAGAGGATTTGGCGGAGGGGTTGATACGGTCGAATTAGAGTTTGCGAACACGGAAAGCAAAGAGAAAATAGATCAAATCGAGAAGGCTGTAAAAGAGGCACTGACAGCTGCCGGAAAAGATTCCGTTACCATTAAACACAGAATCTTTAATCTAGAAAGGGAAGAGCAATATGCACGCTGGAGTGAGGCTGTTTCAGCGATTGCTCAAGAATTTATGACCTATAAAAAATATGAGGTAAGAGGGGTCGGCTACAAAAGCAGAGACGGTCTCATGTCCATTATTGTCACCATGACACTTCCAAGCAGCGACCCGAAAGCGAAAGAAAAAGCTGCTGACCTCGTCACTATGATGGAGGAGTTCATTCATACTGAGAAAATATGGCAGCAAGTGAAGGATGACCGATATGAAATTGTCATCAGAAGTAAGGATAAAGTACAGCTGAATAAATAGCCGTATCATAAGGCTGACATTATTAAACAAGCCCCCATAGGACAATATGGGGGCTTGTATCTTGTGGCAGTTTGCCAATTTTGAACGGATTAAATGACAATGCCGGCAATCAGCAAGGCTAACGGAAGGAGACTTACCAATACGATACGGGCCCCATTCACATGCCCATATAAAACCACTGTTCCGAACTGCTTGTCCCATTGTGAAACTCCATGGCTTTTTAAATCGAAATAAGAATAAGCGGAACAAACCACATTGAGAATCGGCACACCAAGTCCGAGTCCGGCCGTATTGACAAAAAGGCTTCTTTTGAGGGCCGTCAAAAAATTGATCGGTCTGCCATCGACGGTTTTGAGCTTTGTATGCAAAAGAGTCTTTCCTATCGTATTCCCAAATATGGAGAGGATAAAGGCTTCTGCAAAAATATAGAGAACGAGGCTGGAAAAGAAAATGAAAATTGGAGAAAATTCGAAGATAAATTTCGGAGAGAAAATGGTTACTAACGCGATAAAAACTAAAGAAAAAACCGAGAGATCGAAAAGCCGGGCGAGACATCTGACAAATGGTCTTCCTTTGAGAACAGTTTCTACAAGTTTTTCCAATGATGTTTGCTCGTTTTGACTATCTGAAATTGTTGAAAAGACGAGACGGTCAAAGGGTTTTACCAGTCTTGCCATTTCCCAGCTGCTCATGTCTTTGTTCCAGATTAATGAATCCCCTGTTAAAATTCCCTGTTCAAATAATTTTTTTAACTCAAATGAGCCTGCAGGTCCTTGTTGTTCTTGATCTTTCAAATAAAACCATACTTGTTGTTCATAGGTTTCCATTTAAAACGCCTCCTGATAGATAAATTATACTCCTATAAATGAAAAGAGGATAATTTTTTAATTTTAAAAAATACTAACAAATGTTCGGAGGTGAAGGAATGGAACAGAAGAATTTTGAGGAAATTTATCAGCAATATAAGCAAGAAAGTGAGCAGCAAACACAGGTGGAAGCAGAACAGGGGAACAAAGATGGAAAGGAAGAAATCGTGGCGGTCAGGAAAAATGATGATGGGGATCTTATCGCGTTTAAAACCAACACGGGACAGGAATTGGATTATCTGACGGCTCTTGATGAAGCGAAGTCTGGCAGAATTGCTCATATTGATGTATTTCATAAATATGGGCGGGACATCATTCGAAGTGAGCCCGATGGGGTGAAAGAGAACAATTTAGACGAACTCCCTGAGTTCTAAAGAAAAGAATGAGCTTGGCGAACCAAGCTCATTCTTCAAAAACGTACGGCCTCATATTGCTTTATTTTATCTTCATAGGTTAAGGTGACACCAATTTCGTCCCAGCCGTTAAGCAGCATTTCTTTCGGGTAAGGGGCAATATCGAATGAAATCTCAAAACCATCGCGGTCGAATACGATTTGTTCTTCAAGGTTGACCGTCAAGGAGTATCCCTCTGTTTCAGCCTTTTTCGTAATGGTTTGGACCTGTTCCTCAGTCGCTTGAATGGCCAGGATTCCATTTTTGACGCAGTTGTTTTTGAAAATGTCTGCGTAACTCGGAGCGATAATGATTTTAAAACCAAAATCCTGGAGCGCCCACGGTGCATGCTCACGCGAGGAACCGCAGCCAAAATTTTCTCCGGCAACCAGTATGGAAGCCCCCTTGTACTTTGGCTCGTTTAGCGGGAAATCCGGACGCGGATTCCCGTCGTCATCAAAACGCCAGTTATAAAACAGGAATTGCCCGAAGCCGCTTCGTTCAATCCGTTTTAAAAACTGTTTAGGAATAATCTGGTCTGTATCAATGTTTGTCCTGTTTAATGGACACACAATGCCTTGATGAATGCGTAACGGTTCCATAATTAGATTACCTCCTGTGCAGAAAATTCGCGGACATCGACAAAATGGCCGGCGATTGCCGCAGCAGCTGCCATTTCCGGACTGACTAGGTGGGTGCGTGCCCCTTTGCCTTGGCGCCCTTCAAAATTACGGTTGGATGTAGAGGCACAGCGTTCGCCAGAAGGAATAATGTCATCATTCATGCCAAGACACATGCTGCATCCGGAGTCACGCCATTCGAAGCCGGCTTCTTTAAAAATATGGTCTAAACCTTCTTGTTCTGCAGCAAGCTTCACACTGAAAGAGCCTGGTACGACGATCGCTTTGACCGATGGATTCACTTTTTTGCCCTTGATCACTGCTGCTGCTTTACGCAGGTCACTTAAACGTGAATTTGTACAAGAACCGATGAAAACATGGTCAATTTTGACACTGGAAATCGGCTTTCCGGCTTCTAGCCCCATATATTCAAGTGCTCGCTTGATTTCATCCTGGTCACTAGCTTTCTCCGCTTGTTCAGGAGCCGGAATGTTGGCCGTAACCGGAATGCACATACCTGGGTTCGTGCCCCATGTTACTTGCGGCTCCACTTCGGCAGCGTTGATTTCCACTACCTCGTCATAGGCTGCACCCTCATCGGTCGCTAATGACAGCCAGTCCGCTGCTGCCTTCTCAAAGGCCACCCCTTGAGGGACATGTCTTCTGCCTTTTAAATAATTTATGGTTGTTTCGTCTGGAGAAATAAGTCCAGCTCTTGCACCGCCTTCAATGGACATATTGCATACGGTCATGCGCTCTTCCATGGACATGCTGCGGATGGCTTCACCTGTGTATTCGATCACATAGCCAGTCCCAAATTTAACACCGAATTTTCCAATGATGGCTAAAATTAAGTCCTTTGCGGTTACACCAGTTCCAAGCAGGCTGTTAACTTTTACGTTCAATGTTTTAGGAGGTGCCTGCCAGAGGGTCTGGGTTGCTAATACATGTTCAACTTCGCTAGTGCCGATGCCAAATGCCAAAGCCCCAAATGCCCCATGTGTGGATGTATGGCTGTCGCCGCAGACGATGGTTTTTCCTGGCTGGGTAAGGCCAAGCTCCGGTCCAATGACATGGACGATCCCGTTGTCTGGATGATGAATGTCCGCCAAAGTGATGCCGAATTCCTGACAGTTTTGCTCTAGAGTATCAATTTGATTTTTAGAAATAGGGTCATGGATCACCTGACGCTGACGGGTAGGAACATTATGGTCCATCGTCGCAAATGTGAGATCCGGGCGGCGGACTTTGCGGCCGTTCATGCGTAACCCTTCAAAGGCCTGAGGCGAGGTGACTTCATGAACAAGATGGAGGTCAATATAAAGTAAATCCGGCTTTCCTTCTTCTTGATGGACTACATGCTGTTCCCAAATTTTTTGGACAATATTTTTAGGTGTTTGCATAGCTTCCTTCCTCACGTTCCTAGATTTTCTCTTCAAAACTAGTAAAGAAATTCTCAAAATAGATGCTGGAGTGCTTCATTCCTGGCTGATTTTTGCTTAAGTCAGCCGGCAAATGGAGTTTATTCACGGATTTAAGGGATTTATTTGCGAATTTCGGCTGTTTATTTGCGAAATTCCCGATTCTATTTGCGAATTCCCGGCATCTCTTAATTGAAAGGGTAAACCGATATAAAACATGAATCCGGTTTACCCTTAGAAGTTTTTAATAATAACAACTTGCAATACACTTAGAGGTGTTGAGTGTGCGGATATAATCCACAATCAGCTTCGTCATTTCCTCCGTGTTGACCTTACGTCCTTCAGCTATTTGGAGATCGGCAGTATAGAACCCGGCATCCAAAATCGATTGAACGGCATCCTCGATTAATTTCGCTTCTGTTTCAAGCCCGAAAGAGTAGCGCAGCATCAATGCAGCCGATAAAATCATCGCAACCGGATTGGCAATTCCTTTGCCGGCAATATCCGGTGCAGAGCCGTGAACTGGTTCATAAAGGCCAACGCCCGTTTCATTTAAGCTGGCAGAAGGGAGCATCCCGAGCGATCCAGTCAAGACGGATGCTTCATCGCTTAAAATGTCGCCAAACATATTTTCTGTCACAATGACATCGAAATGGGATGGGTTGGTAACCAGCTTCATGGCTGCAGCATCCACTAAAACATGCTCCACCTTCACATCTGGATACTGTGATTTTTTCTCTTCCACAATCTCGCGCCACAGCTTGCTGGATTCAAGGACATTCGCTTTATCAACGGAAGTAAGCCGGCCGCTTCTCCCCTGAGCTGCTTGGAACGCTTTATCCACAATTCTTTCGATTTCCTTGCGGGTATAATACAAAGTATCGACCACGCTCTGGCCGTTGTCACGGCGTTCACTAGGCGTTCCAAAGTAAAGGCCGCCCGTAAGCTCACGAACAATAAGGAGGTCGCTTCCTGCCACTACTTCTTCCTTTAATGGCGAGGCATGGAGCAGATTTTTGAATCCTTTGATAGGCCGCAGGTTGGCATATAAATCAAGGGCTTTTCGGATTCCCAGCAGTCCTCGTTCAGGTCTTAAATGGGAGGGATTGTTATCCCATTTTGGGCCGCCGACAGCTCCCAACAGAACGGCATCTGCCTGTTTGCAGGCATCGACTGTAGTTTCGGGAAGCGGGGTGCCAAATTGATCAATGGCCGCTCCTCCGATTTCATGGGTTTCAAAGCTAAAGGTATGATTATATTCTTCCGCAATGGCTGTTAACACGTCACGAGCCGCATTCATAACTTCCTTGCCAATACCATCACCGGGAAGTAATACAATTTGTTTTTTCAATAGAAGCAGCCTCCTTATTTTTTGATTTAATATGGGAAGGGGAGAGGCCATCAGCGGGCTGTCCCCCTAAGTCATTTAAAGTACTGCCGGTTCTTTCACACCTGCTTTTTGATGGAGAAACATGCGATTGACGGCATTTAGAAATGCTCTTCCCGATGCTTCAAGTACATCCTGTGCAGAGCCGCGGCCGCTGACATTTGTGCCGTTCACTGTCATTTTTACATGGGCTTCCGCCAGGGCATCGCGTCCGCGTCCCACAGAGCTTAAGCTAAAGTCGGTCAAATGGAGCTCTTCTTTAATAAGGGCATCCATTGTGTTAAACAAAGCTTCAACGCTTCCTCCGCCAGTGCGGGCCGTTTCCACTCTTTCACCATCAGGAGTAGTCAGCGCAACCGTTGCGGTTGGCAGGTTGGCAGAACCATACTGGACCTGGAAGGCCACCAGCTCGTATTTTTTCACATCAACCGCTGCCGTTTGAATATCTGTTAAAATCGTAAACAAATCCTCATCGGTTACTTCTTTCTTGCGATCGGTTAATTGTTTAAACGATTGAAACGCTTCGTTCAGCTTTTCAGCAGATAAATCAAAGCCCATTTGAATGGCCTTATCTTTAAAGGCATGTCTCCCTGAATGCTTTCCAAGAACTAAATCATTGGAGGAAAGACCAACTAATTCTGGTGTGATAATTTCATAGGTCAACGCATTTTTAAGCACGCCGTCCTGATGGATACCTGACTCATGAGCAAAAGCATTTTTTCCAACGACCGCTTTATTTCCCGGCACTTTCATGCCAGTAAACCGGCTCACTAGGTCACTAGTGCGTTTGATTTCTTTTAAAACTAGATTGGTAGTATATGGATAACGATCTTTCCTAATATTTAAAGCAACAGCTATTTCCTCTAATGCAGCATTTCCTGCACGTTCTCCGATTCCGTTTATGGTGCCTTCTACTTGTGTCACGCCATTTTCGATGGCGGCAAGCGAGTTGGCGACCGCCATTCCTAAGTCATCGTGGCAGTGGCAGGAAAGGGCTGCCTTATGGATATTAGGGACATTTTCCCTGATATAGCGGAACATCCGGCCATATTCTTCAGGAGTCGTGTAGCCGACAGTATCCGGAAGATTGATAACCGTTGCTCCTGCATCAATGACTTTTGTAATGATCTGAACGAGAAAATCCAAGTCAGATCTTGAAGCGTCTTCTGCTGACCATTCGATATGAGGAAATCTTTTCTTTGCATAGGCCACCATGTCGACAGCTGTCTGCATGACTTCCTCCGGTGTTTTTAACAGCTTATACTGCATATGGATAGGGGAGGTAGCAAGGAATACATGCAATCTTGGCTCCGCTGCATCTTTTAAGGCATCCCACGCAATGTCAATGTCCGATTTCGTTGCCCGTGCCAGACCGGTTACGGAAGAGTTCTTGATGGTACGTGCAATGGCTCTTACCGCTTCAAAGTCTCCTTGTGAGGAAGCCGGGAAGCCGGCCTCCATAATGTCAACGCCAAACCGTTCGAGCTGTCTGGCAATCTCCAATTTTTCAAGCTGGTTTAAATTCACACCAGGGGACTGTTCTCCATCGCGTAAGGTTGTATCAAAGATGTTAACGTGAACCATTTACCACCACTTCCTTCTTTTCATTAATTGGTTTTTTAATAAACGGCATTAATCCACGAAGCTCGCGGCCGACTTGCTCAATCAAATGATTATTTTCGCTGCGGTTGATGGCATTAAATTGCGGACGGTTGGCTTGGTTTTCTAAGATCCAGCCTTTTGCAAAAACGCCAGTCTGGATATCTGTTAAAATATCTTTCATTCGGGCTTTTGTTTCTTCGTTTACAACACGTGGTCCAGAAACGAAATCTCCCCACTGAGCTGTGTCAGAGATCGAATAGCGCATGTTTTCTAATCCTCCTTCATATAGAAGGTCTACGATTAATTTCAATTCGTGCAGACACTCGAAGTAGGCGACCTCAGGCTGATAGCCAGCTTCCACCAATGTTTCAAAACCTGCTTTGATCAGGGCAGTGGTACCGCCGCAAAGGACTGCCTGTTCACCGAATAGGTCGGTTTCTGTTTCCTCTTGGAAGGTAGTTTCCAGCACCCCAGCGCGTGCTGCACCAATTCCTTTTGCGTAGGCGAGCGCAAGGTCACGGGCATTGCCTGTGTAGTCTTGGTAAACCGCATATAGAGCTGGAACCCCTGCACCTTCTGTGAACGTACGGCGGACTAGATGTCCCGGGCCCTTTGGTGCAACAAGGAATACGTCTACATCAGCAGGAGGAACGATTTGGCTGAAATGAATGTTAAAGCCATGAGCAAAAACTAAAGAATTGCCAGCTTCCAGATTTGGTTTAATGCTTTCCTGATAAACCTTTGGCTGCAGTTCGTCAGGAAGGAGGATCATGACAATGTCAGCGGCTGCAGTTGCTTCAGCGACGGTGCGGACATCGACACCATCTTCGACTGCTTTATTCCAAGACTTGCCTTCGCGCAATCCAACTACTACATCAAAGCCGCTTTCCTTTAAGTTAAGGGCATGAGCGTGGCCTTGGGAGCCATAGCCGATGATCGCGATTATTTTTCCTTGTAAAACATCCTCTTGAATATCTCCGTTATAAAGTACTTTTACCATTATGAATCATCCTTTCAGATCTATTAGTTATTTTAGTAGTGTATAGGTTTGCAGTTCGTTTACTTGCGGCTGATGCCCCCGCTGGAGGGCGGTCAGGCCGGTTCTGGCAATTTCCTTAATCCCGTAAGGACGAAGCAGTTCGATTAAGGCATCAATCTTATCCGGCCGGCCCGTGATTTGGACAGCCAGACTGTCTTTGCTGACATCAATGATCAGAGCCCGGAATGGGTCAATGATTCCATTGATTTCGCTTCGCAGCTGGGCGCTTGAGGATACCTTAATTAGCGCCAGCTCCCGAGCAACAATGGCTTTATCGGTAATATCAGAGACTTTTAATACATCAATTTGCTTGTTTAATTGCTTGGTTACTTGCTCGAGACGCTGTTCGTCCTCGACTTCTACCACAAGGGTCATTTTGGAGACACCTTCTGTTTCCGTTGGGCCGACGGAAATACTGGCAATGTTAAACTGCCGTCTTTGGAGCAGCCCGGTCACGCGGTTGAGAACCCCGCTGCGGTCGCGAACGGTCAGCGCAATGATTCGCTTCATAATGGTTTCACCCCAATCAATTCATGAAGTCCCTTGCCAGGGGCCATCATTGGAAACACTTTTTCCTGCTGCATGACACGGCAATCTGCCAGTAATGGGCCGTCATAGGCAATCAGTTCAGGAAGTGAAGCAATCAGCTCTTCCTGTGTATCAATTCTCTTGCCCCGGATGCCATAGCTTTCAGCGAGCTTGACGAAATCCGGCTGGCTTCCAAGAATCGATTCAGAAATCCGGTTTCCATGCAGCAGTTCCTGCCATTGGCGGACCATTCCTAGTGCGCCATTATTGACGATGAAAATCTTAACCGGCAGGTTCTGTTCATAAATGACAGATAGCTCCTGAAGGGTCATTTGGAAACCTGCATCACCGACGATGGCTACCACCGTGCTTTCAGGAGAGGCGATTTGCGCTCCAATTGCGGCTGGGAAACCAAAGCCCATTGTTCCTAAGCCTCCTGAAGTAATCCAGCGATGCGGCCTGGTGAAGGTGTAGTACTGCGCGGCCCACATTTGATGCTGGCCGACATCTGTTGCCACGATGGCTTCCCCATTGGTTGCCTTATGAATGGCTTCAATGAGCCATTGCGGGCTCATTCCGGCGGGGTCCAGCTTATACCAAAGCGGGTTCTCCTGCTTGTAATTTGCCAGTTTTTCCAGCCATGGCCCATGTTCAGGCGATTCATTTGTTTGGGATATCAGCTCCTTTAAGGCTTCCTTTGCATCGCCCACAATTGGAATTTGTGTTGGCACGTTTTTGCCGATTTCGGCAGGGTCAATATCAATGTGGGCAACCTTCGCATTTGGTGCAAAGTGTTTGAGATTGCCTGTTAAGCGGTCATCAAAGCGGGCGCCAAAGTTAATGAGCAAATCACATTCATATAGAGCCATATTGGCTGCATATGTTCCATGCATGCCGCCCATCCCCAAGGAGAGAGGACTGTCAGCAGGAAATGTGCCGATCCCCAGCAGGGTATGGACCACCGGCAGCTGATGTTTTTCGGCAAAAGCCGTTAATTCAGCTGAAGCCTGGGCATGCAGGACACCAGCACCTGAGAGAATGACGGGCTTGTTTGCCTTGGCCAGTGAATCTGCTAACTTTCTGATTTGCAGCGGATTAGGCTTAATGGTTGGCTGATACCCTGGCAAATCAATACATGCATCCAGAGGGACATCATTTTCTAAAATCCCTGCTGAAATGTCCTTAGGTACATCAATTAGAACGGGGCCCGGCCTGCCGGTGGAAGCAATATGAAAAGCCTCTTTCACCATCCTGGGCAGGTCTGAAATATCTTGAACCTGATAATTGTGTTTGGTTATTGGTGTCGTAATGGCCATGACATCCGCTTCCTGGAAAGCATCTGTACCAATGACCGATCGGGCCACCTGCCCAGTGAAAATGACCAATGGCAGGGAATCCATCATGGCGTCTGTTATTCCAGTTACTAGGTTGGTTGCCCCCGGACCAGAAGTGGCGATCACCACTCCCGGTTTTCCGGTAATTCGGGCATAGCCTTCTGCAGCATGAATCATTCCTTGCTCATGGCGGAAGAGGATATGTTTAATCCTGCCTCGTGCCCGATAAATGCCGTCATATATAGGAAGAACGGCACCTCCAGGATACCCAAAGATTGTATCGACACCTTCTTGAACCAAAAGATCAATGAGAAGGTCTGCACCTATTTTGGGTGAGGTACTGGGTTGGATCTCCAGCTTTGCTTCTACTTTCACGTCGTAAGTCCCTCCTTATGGGTATTTGATAGGTTGATAATTTGTAATAAATATCCATATTTTGTAGAATCGTTGGTGAGTTTTGTAGAATTCCAATGATATTTTGTAGAATCCAGCTAAAAATTTGTAGAATCCAGCTAAAAATTTGTAGAATACCTTCAAAAAATTCTATTAGACCAATGAAACTGCTCTCTATAACACATTAAAAAAGACCTATTCTCTCCAAATACACTGCCAGTAAAAGACAAAAGCAGAATAGTCGGGGAGAAAAGGTCTTTTCTCGGTACCACCCGGATTTACAGTATCCTCACGAATACTGTCTCATGAAGCGACAACAAATAGAACTGCGCTTCTTTTTGTAACAGGTGCACAAAATTTAAAACACCCGGTTAAGCCTACTTAGTAAATCACTGTTCAACATAACACTCAGGGAGGATGTCAGAATAGGGTGTATTACTGGGCTTCCAGCAACCCCAGCTCTCTGAAAATACAACTTCCTATTCCTTTATTCCCGTCATCGATTTATTTATAAAATTATCAATCGTTGAGAATGATCCAGCTTTTAGTGCCCTAACGCTTTTCGTGAGGAACCCCCTCAGGTCTTGGCTTTAAAGGGAGCCTAGACCCTGAATAGGCCCAAGGGATGTGTTCCTCACTATAATTTCATTACGCCGCCGGTATTGGCAGAAGTAACAAGCTTCGCGTATTTTGCAAGATAACCAGATTTGATTTTGGGTTCTGGCTGCACCCAAGCCTTCCGTCTTTCAGCTAATTCTGCTTCATCAACGACAAGCTCGATGGAACGCGTTTCTAAATCAATTAAAATTTTGTCGCCATTTTCTACAAGGGCAATGGGTCCGCCCTCGGCTGCTTCTGGAGAGATATGGCCAATGGAAATTCCGCGGCTGGCGCCGGAAAACCGCCCGTCTGTAATAAGAGCCACTTCTTTTCCAAGACCGCGTCCAACAATAGCAGAAGTAGGGGCGAGCATCTCTGGCATACCAGGACCGCCTTTCGGGCCCTCGTAGCGGATGACTACCACATGGCCAGGCTTTACTGTACCATTGTTGATGCTGTCCAGTGCCTCATCCTGTGACTCAAACACAATGGCTTCCCCAAGGAAGGTCTTTATGGATGGATCAACAGCTCCCACTTTGATTACTGCACCATCTGGGGCAATATTTCCATAAAGGATGGATAACCCGCCCACATGGCTGTAGGGATCGTCTTTTGTACGAATGACATTTGTATTGGTAATCTGTGCATCCTTGACATTTTCAGCAAGTGTTTTTCCGGTAATGGTTAGGCAGTCCTTATGAAGGGCGCCTTCCACTTTATAAAGTTCATTGATGATAGCACTGACACCGCCGGCATTATGGACATCCTGCATCGAATAATCGGAAGCAGGCATGATTTTTGCCAAATAAGGGACTCGCTCAGCAATTTTGTTAATCTCCCGCAAATCGTAATCAATGCCGGCTTCATGGGCAATGGCTAATGTATGGAGTACCGTATTGGTAGAGCCGCCCATGGCCATATCAAGAGCAAAGGCGTTATCGATCGCTTCACGGGTAACAATATCGCGTGGACGAATATCCTTTTTAATCAGTTCAATTAAATACTTGGCTGCTTGGCGAATCAGTTGATGTCTTTCTTCAGAGGTGGCAACAATAGTTCCGTTTCCTGGAACGGCCATACCCAATACTTCCATAAGACAGTTCATGGAGTTGGCGGTAAACATTCCTGAACAGGAACCGCAGGTAGGGCAGGCATTATTTTCAATTTCTAATAACTCTTGCTGGGACATCGATCCACTATGATAAGCGCCGACACCCTCGAAAACGGAGGTGAGGGATAATGGTTTTCCTGCTGCAGTTCTTCCGGCTTCCATTGGACCGCCTGAAACAAACACAGAAGGGACATTAGTCCTGACAGCAGCCATCAGCATCCCTGGTGTGATTTTGTCACAGTTTGGAATGTAGAAGACTCCGTCAAACCAGTGGGCATTAATTACGGTTTCTGCACTGTCGGCAATAATCTCGCGGCTTGGCAGTGAGTAACGCATGCCGATATGTCCCATGGCAATGCCGTCATCAACGCCAATGGTGTTAAATTCAAACGGGACGCCTCCCGCTTCGCGGATCGCTTCTTTGACGATTTCACCAAAAGTATTCAGGTGTTTATGGCCGGGAATGATGTCAATATAGGAGTTGCAGACACCGATAAACGGTTTATCTAAATCACTCGTTTTGACTCCGGCTGCGTATAATAGGCTGCGGTGGGGAGCACGGTCAATCCCCTTTTTAATCATATCGCTTCGCATTTCTCTCTATCTCCTTAACTTACAATGGCATGGTTTGCTGCTGCGGGATAACAAGACACTCCATCGGTTGTAACCAATTTTCGGAATTCTTCTAAAAGGGCCATCGTTACGTTACCGGGTTTTCCATCATTGATGGTCCGGCCATCTACATTAATAACAGCGATGACCTCCACAGCGGTTCCGGTTAAAAACACTTCATCCGCCACATATACATCATGCCGGCCAAACGGGCTTTCCTTCACTTCATACCCGATAGCCCTGGCCACGTCGATAATGGCGTTGCGGGTAATGCCCTCTAATGCTCCTAAATAGACAGGAGGTGTAAATATGACATTATTTTTCACGAGGAAGATGTTGTCAGCTGAACCTTCTGTTACATAGCCTTCGTCATTCAGCATCAAAGCTTCCTGCACACCTGCCTGATTGGCTTCTAATTTAACTAAAATATTATTTAAATAGTTGAGTGATTTTACTTGCGGACTGAGTACATCCGGACGATTTCTTCTGCTTGCCACGGAAGCAATTTTGATTCCATTTTCGTAAAACTCTTTTGGATACATGGTTAACTCTTCTGCAATAATAATCACGTTTGGATGGGAGCAGGAAGATGGGTCTAGGCCGAGATTTCCTTTGCCGCGGGATACCACAACACGAATATAGGCGCTATGCAGCTCATTTTTCCTAACCGTATCAATGATTAGCTGAGTCATTTCTTCCTTCGTGTATGGAATCCTTAGCATGATGGATTGTGCCGATTCAAATAGTCTTTTTAGGTGGGCATCTAATCTGAAAATATTTCCGGAATATACCCGAATACCCTCGAATACGCCATCACCATATAAAAAACCATGATCAAAAACGGAAATGACAGCCTCCTCTTTTTTGACGAACTCGCCGCCAATGAATATCCATTGACTTCCCAACATAACCACTCCTTTTAATATAAAACGCTTTAACTCATTAAACTTTTGAAATGTTCAGCCATGCCCTATGGCTAATGGAGTATTTTAAGAAGGGCAATTTGACTCTATGATTGCTTATTGACGATAATCATACAACCAATTAAAGACATGGTCAATATAGAAATCTGACAATTCAAACAAATCGAAAAAGCTGATAGCGTTTACATTATTGTCATATAAAGGATAAATCTGAAATAAAAAAATTATTAAAATTTTTTGAAGAGGGGAAAATCAGGGGAAACACTTGGAAATATTGAATAAAAGTGGGTAAAACAGGAAGGGAGTAATCGGCAGCGGACAAATATTTGGATGAATTTGACCGCATATAGTTGGCTTATTTTAATTTTGAAATCAATTCGTAAACTTCCCTTAAGTTATGAATCCCTTTCTCGGATGCCGCTTGTAAATAGCGGCTCCATACTTGTGCTGTCAGAATGGCATCTCCTAGCGCGTGATGCCTGTTTTTTATCTCGATTCCACAAATGCTGCAGATCTCATCTAATGATAAGGATTGTGCAGAAGGGGTGGATATTCTTGTTAAGAAAGAGGTGTCAATAATTCTGTGGGCAAATCTAATTTTTAACAAATCCCAAGTTAACTTTTGCATAAAGGATTTTTCGTGAAACGAGTGGTGGGCTACCAAAGTATCACTTTTGATAAATTTTAAAAACTTGACTAATGCTTCTGAGGCTTCTGGTGCCATGTGTAAATCTTCATCACTGATATGGGTTAGTGTTGAAATTTCTTCTGAAAGGGGAAGCTCGGATTTGACCAAGGTGTAAAAGGTATCTGCCTCCTCGATGCGGCTGCCGGTCATTTTAATGGCGCCAATCGATATGATCTGATCACCTTTTTCGGGATGAAAGCCAGTAGTCTCCAAGTCAAACACCACCACTTTTAATTCGTTCAGCGGTGAGTCTAAATCATCTTTTTGGCGCAATTCTCTTTGGAGTTCCCGGATAAAGGCCATTTGCTGCATGGTTGAAGGTCCGTGCATGCCAGCATAGACATTGGGGGAAAGCTTGCCGGGTATTTGCCTGAAAAATTGAATCATATCATTTAGCCCCATAGGAATCTTCCTTTTCCAGCAGTTTTCTTACGGCAGCAAAAAGCGCTGCACCGTGTTTGATCATGTCTTTTAATTCTCTGGTCTGTTCCTTTGTCAATCCCTTTAATGATAAATAATGTCCTGAATCATAGTCTGTTTGGTCGCATAGCTGCAGCCGATACTTTAATAGTTTTAGAAATTCCTGTTTGTATAAGTCTTTGCCGAGGGCGGAAGAGGCCGTTTCTGACATCGACTCAAGCCGTGATAATGTTGAAGTTTCCAGGAGGTTTTCTTTAAGGGCCATCAGCCTTAGTGCATTGACATACGGAAACAGTCCAATTTCTTTGATATTGAGTGACCCTGCGTGCTGCCCATAGGTTTCTGGCAGCAGTCTGCCCAGCACATTGATGCCTTTTTTATAATGCATTGTGTTATTGAGAAATTTGATCCTGAGGTGGTTATGATCAGCCATTTGAAAAATCTGTTTTTTTAATGCATTAACATTGCCTTTCTCCCCAAAAAGGGTGCGGGCATCGAGAAAGATGAGCAAATATCGGATGGATTCCCAAGAGGATTCTTCTAGCCAGCTGGACAGCTGCTTTTCCCATTCGGAAATGGACTTGCACCAAAGTGGATTGCTCGCCATCACACCGCCATCACAATAAGGATAGCCTGATTCGAAAAGCCCTTTGGAAATTTCATTGCCAAGCTCCAAAAAGTAGGATTGCGCTTCTGTGGAATGGCAAAGGTAGATTAATCCATGGTCTTGATCGCTCCACACTGATTGCTCCGACCTGCCGGCACTGCCTGTTACAAAAAAAGAGAAGGGACAGGGAGGAGGGCCAAATTCCTTTTCAGTATTTTCTAAAGCAAGCAGGATTACCTGTTTATAGATTTCATCGTGCAGCTTGTTAATACGAAAGTGGTCTTTGGATGCTTCGGCCATGTGTTCCAATCGAAATGTTTTTATTTCTGGGTAGCTGCTGAAAGTCATTCCAATCCCCTCTTTCGTACAAAAGCGCTCCTGCAGGGATCGGTTTCCCAATACCCGCAGGAGCTGTCTCTATGATTCTAACAAATTATGCGTTTATCTTTTGTTCTGCTTTTACTAATTCTGGATAGCCATAGCTGCCGTGTTCACTCATGTCAAGACCGATAATTTCTTCTTCTTCGGTTACACGGAGTCCGTTCATAACGGCTTTCATAATGGACAATAGGATAAAGGATACGACAAAGGCAAATGCGCCGCATACCACTACACCCATTGCTTGAACGCCAAGCTGATGCAGGCCGCCGCCGTAAAATAATCCCGGCTGTCCGACAGTAGCTAATTCTTTTGTGGCAAAGAAGCCAGTTGATAATGTTCCCCAAACCCCTGCTGTTCCATGTACGGATAAAGCAGCGATCGGATCATCGATTTTTATTTTTTCAAAGAATCGAATGCTATAGAATACGAGAATTCCAGCGATAAATCCAATAACAATGGATGCCCAAGTTTCAACAAAGGCACAGGAAGCTGTGATGGCTACCAACCCAGCAAGAGCGCCATTTAACATCATCGGCACATCTGCTTTTCCTAATACAACCCAAGAAATAATCATCGCAGCCACAGTCCCTGCTGCTGCAGCTAGATTTGTATTTACGGCAACAAAGCCGAAAAATCCTGCATCTGCCGATAAGGTACTGCCTGCATTGAAACCGAACCAGCCAACCCATAGCAGTAATACGCTTAATGCAGTATATACTTGGTTGTGGCCAGCGAAATTATTAGCCGAACCATCTTTGTTGTACTTGCCAATACGAGGCTTTAGAATAATTGTTGCTGCTAATGCCGCCATGGCACCGGTTAAGTGAACAACGGTCGAACCTGCAAAGTCTTGCTTTCCGTGTTCAGCCAGCCATCCGCCGCCCCAGATCCAATGAGCGATTGGAGGATAAACGATAACGGAAAATAATACAGCAAAGACGAGATAGGCACCTAATTTCGCTCTTTCAGCAAATCCTCCAAAGGCTATTGTTAACGAAATTCCAGCAAAGGCTAATTGGAATAAAAAGAAAACGGCTCCTGATAATGACATTCCGTCAATGTCATATCCGGAATAAAAGAAATCGGAAAAGCCGAGAATGGAATTTCCTTTACCGAAAATTAATCCAAATCCTACAGCCCAAAAGATGACAGATGAAATAGAAAACGTAAGGATTGTCTTACCAGCAATGTGGCCGGCATTTTTCATTCTGGTTGATCCTGTTTCTAACAGAATGAAACCTCCGATCATTAAAATAACAAGTACTGCTCCTAACATTACCCAAATACTGTTTAATAAAAATGCAGTATCCATTCTTACTCCCCCTTTTGCTTTTTATGTCAAAATTTATGACATCTAATTTAGTAGTATTGTGACATGACTAGGAGAGAAGTTCTATATTTTAGTAAGATAATCTGACATAGTTTTTGAGGGGAAGTAGAAATTGAGCTGTTAAACCAGGCTTTTGAATGGGAGAAAGGCGAGAAAGACACGATCAGTTGCAGCAGTTTGTAGCCTGTTCAACAAAAAAAAGCCCCTGCAGCTTATGCAGAGGGACCTTTCCGTAAACCGAATTGCGCATTTAATTGTCCTTGGATCATCTTACGGCGAATCTCATCCTGTGTTTGTTTCTTCTGGGCGCGAATCATTTCCTTTCTAATTTCATGCGTTTGCACACCATCTTCGATTTTATTGGCGATCTCTACCAATAACTCAACATCAGAAAATGAATATTTTCGGCTTCCGCCTGCAGTTCGTTCTGGAAATATCAGCTTTCTCTCTTCATAATAACGAATTTGCCTTTCGGAAAGTCCTGTCAGGTCGCGGACAATTCCGATGGTTATTACCTTTTTATCTTTGTAGGAAGTATCCATTCTTGTTTCTCACCACACCCTGGCTTGCGATTTATTATTTCTATTATCTTATGTCACATTTTCTCACATGAGAGTGAATTTTGGAACTAAAAAGTTTTATTTTTCTGAAAAAAATCTTTGGAACATTTGGCGGGGAGAATAGAGTTCTTATATAAATGATCTAATTCGCTGACCGTCAAAGAAGCAAGCTCCGTTTCGGAAAATTGCCCTAATGACAATAAACGTCTTATATAAAA
The DNA here is from genome assembly GCF_943193175.1 of Neobacillus muris. Taxonomy (GTDB): domain Bacteria; phylum Bacillota; class Bacilli; order Bacillales; family Cytobacillaceae; genus Neobacillus; species Neobacillus muris. The sequence continues at coordinate 10,437 of NZ_CALPDF010000007.1, read as the reverse complement.
CTCTTTTAATTGGTCAAGACCTCTCCTTAAATGGGTTGACACCTTTTACCCCTCCTTGTAAGACAGCTTCAGTAATTTTGCAGCTTCCTTAAAAGCTCGTGTGCCTTTGCGCCCAAAAGCAACATCAGCTCTTCATATAATTCATCTCGTAATTTATCTAATTGAATGATGGTTTCAGCTAATTTGATATCACTTTTACGATACATTACGATCTTCCTCTCTAGGTTTATAAGTGTAAATTAGCTGAAATTTCCGTCTTTGTCAGTGTTCTTGTCAGAAAATATCACAATAATTTTATTGCGGCCTTTCGTTTTTGAAAGAAAATCTTACTAAAATGAAAAATGGATATCTCAAATGAAGGGTCAGGCCCCCGTCTGAGAAATCCATTTTTTCTTGTTGGTTAACCTTTTAATATTCTCCATCAAATGGCGTAAATGGGAAGTTGAATCGTCTTTCTACTGCCCGAAGCCGCTGATTGACTCGTTGAAGCCGGCGTTGAAGCTGAGTGACGTCTCTTTGCAGGCGTTCATTGGATCTTTCCAGCTGAGCGACTCGGCGCTCGAGCTGTTGCGGCTGTCTGTTAGGGTCATATTGTTCTGGCTGAATGAATGGAGTATACGAATCCACCGGAACAAAAGTGTGGTAATCGATTTGCATATTCTGTGGCTGCGGATAGCCATATGGGTACATTGGGCATCTCTCCTAATAGGTAATTGGTACGCTATAACATATGCCATATACCCAGCAGAGCAACGGCTAATGCCTATCACTGCAGCCCAAGACTTGATTGATCCAATAATATTTTCTGACAGCAATGTTCTGGCAGCATCATTATGAAGCCAAGTTTCTATTACCTCTATAAATATAGTAAAAAATAAAAATGATTGAATAAAAAATTGAAAAATATTATAATCATGTATATTCTAAAAATTATTAATATTAGTAAAAAATACTTTTATAAAAAAATATTAGGGGGTTTTTAAATGAAAAAATTTAAGCTCTTGGCGATGGCCGCGGCAGTATTTCTGTTTTTCCTCTCCGCCTGCGGCACGAGTGAGACCAGCGGAGACAGCGGCAGCGGCGGAGATGGCGGAAAGAAAACGTTGAGAATCGTAACCGATGCGGCCTACGCGCCGTTTGAGTACCAGGACAAAGGGGATGTGGTAGGCTTTGATATTGATTTTATCAAGGCAGTGGCCAAAGAGGCTGGTTATGAAGCAAAAGTTGAACACGTCGGCTGGGATCCCTTGTTTGTGGAAATAAAGGGAAAAACAGCAGATGCTGCCGTTTCGGCGATCACGATTAATGATGAACGTAAACAAACGTATGATTTTTCGGTGCCGTACTTTTTATCTACGAATAAAATTATGATCCCAAAAGACAGCCCAATCAAAAGTGCAGAGGACTTAAAAGATAAGGTGGTTGCTGTCCAGAATGGCACAACTGGCCAAGAGGCGGTTGAAGCGCTGTTGGGAGCCGAAAATAAAAATATTAAAAAGTTTAAAGATAATAATCTCGCCATAATGGAATTAAAAGGCGGCGGAGCCGATGCGGTTGTTGCCGATAATACGGTCATTGAAGAGTATGTAAAGAATAACCCGAAGGAAAACTTTGTTGTTATTGAGGATCCGGTTTTTGAAAAAGAATTTTATGGCGTTATGTTTCCAAAGGCCAGCAAACTAAAAGCAGAGTTTGATAAAGCAATTAAGGCATTGATGGAAAATGGGGAATACGCAAAAATTTATAATGACTGGTTCAAGGTAGACCCGGATTTAACTGAAATTAAAGCACAACAATAAATCAGAGCAAAAATTGCGTAACTCTTTTCACATAAGCAGTTACGCAATTTTTATATAACAGTAGGAATGGAAACACCATGATAGTTCGCAAGATTAATAGGAGGACACTCTGATGGATATACGTTGGGATATATTGGCTGAATACGCACCTTTTTTCGCAAAAGGCACCTTGCTGACGATCGGGCTTTCAATCGCCAGTATTATAATTGGCTGTGTGCTTGGATTGTTTATCGGGATAGGGAAAATGTCTAAAAATAAGTGGATAGCCCTTCCATTTAATTGTTATATCACATTTTTCCGAGGCACCCCTTTATTGGTTCAGATTCTATTGGTTCACTTTGGTCTCGTGCCGCTTGTATTGGGACAAACAAATGGCATTACAGCAGCTATCACCGCTCTCTCGCTAAACTCGGCGGCCTATGTGGCAGAAATCTTCCGGGCAGGCATTCAATCAATTGATAAGGGCCAGATGGAGGCCGCCCGTTCTTTAGGAATGAATCATAGGCAGGCGATGCGCTTTGTGATCCTGCCGCAGGCCTTTAAACGAATGATCCCGCCGCTTGGAAATGAATTTATTGTTTTAATTAAGGATTCTTCCTTGGCGGCGATTATCGCTGTAAAAGAGCTCATCTATTGGGGACAAGCACTGCAGGGACAGTATTATCGGGTATGGGAGCCTTATATTACCGCCGCCCTGATTTATCTGGTTTTAACCTTTTCGTTAAGCTTAGTGTTATCCCGACTTGAAAGAAGGTTGGCTACAGAATGATAGAAGTAAAGAATTTGAAAAAGACTTTTGGGAAAAATGAAGTCCTCAAGAAAATCAATGTGACGATAAAGCCTCAAGAGGTGGTGGTTGTCATTGGCCCGTCAGGTTCGGGAAAATCGACCTTTCTTCGCTGCATTAATTTATTGGAATCGATCACAGATGGTCAAGTGTTCATTGAGGGGGTTGATGTGACCGACAAAAAGACCGACATCAATAAAATCCGTACAGAAGTGGGAATGGTATTTCAGCAATTTAACCTTTTTCCGCATAAAACAGTTATTCAAAATATCATGCTTGCCCCAATGAAGGTAAGGAATATACCGGAAGAAAAAGCCAGAGCCAAAGGAATGGAGCTGTTGGCTAAAGTAGGTTTAGCGGATAAAGCGGAGGCCTATCCCGATTCTTTGTCCGGCGGTCAAAAACAGCGGGTGGCAATCGCAAGGGCGCTGGCGATGGAACCGAAAATCATGTTATTTGACGAGCCGACCTCAGCACTTGATCCGGAAATGGTCGGTGAAGTACTTGAAGTCATGAAACAGCTGGCAAAGGAAGGGATGACCATGGTCGTTGTTACCCATGAAATGGGGTTTGCCAGAGAAGTCGGAGACAGGGTTTTGTTGATGGATGGAGGGATCATTGTAGAAGAAAACGTTCCTCAAGAGTTATTCGAACATCCGCAAGAGGAACGGACCATCGCATTCTTAAGTAAAGTGTTATAGATTTTGCAACTGGGGGCTAATCAGGCCTCCCTTTTTTATAAACCCAGCCCTATTGTTTGTCTTATAATTGAAATACTCCTGTCATGTTTTTTAAAAATACCTCTGATAAAATTGTAATAATAGGACTTATTTTCTAAACAATCATCGAATAGTATAAGGAATAATTGTGCCTCTTTTCCATATGAATGACATAGAGTGTTGCAATTGGAGGGAAAGAAATGACATTAGAACAGCAATTAATTGATAAAACGTATTATAAAATGTTCATAAATGAACTTGAAGATAAGCATCCCATCGAGGTGCTCGGTGATGCCTTCCAAGAGGAAGCGAAAAAGGACGTGCCTGATTTAACTAATTTGCGTTACGCGCAAGGCGAAGTCTATTTTCATGCTAAGGATTACGAAGCAGCTATTTTTAAATGGGAAAACATCATCAATGAATTAGAGCCATGGGCGAAAAAAAATACGGCAGATGCTTATTGCAAGCTTGGGCTCCTATCAACAGCAGAAGATCTGTATACCGCCATTGTGACAGATAATCCCTCATTAAAATCGGAACTGTCATTACAGTTGTTTTCGTTATATATTGACCGGGAAAAACTCCAGGCGGCAACGGCAGAAATCAAACGGGCAATTGTTTCCAATCCCGATTACCCAAATCTCACTTCTATCGCGCGTCATTTCTTTGAAGAGCAGAAGGATTGGGAAAACGCCATTGAATTGGCTGTCAATGAAGCGAAGCGGACCCAATCCCTGGAATGGTACGGAATTCTCCATTCCTATCTTGTTCGAGGAATGACCAAAGCGTTCGCTCCTAACTATTTTTCCCAAGTAATCGTAAATCTGTATGACATCGATCGGAATGAGTTTGAAAAGCTTGTCTCGGCGTTTTGGAATAGTTATAAGCATGAAGCAAACTATTTTACTTGGCTAAAAGAATTCAATTATTTATTAATGAACCTGGACATTAATCGGGAGGACCAGTGGACAGGACTATCTGAGCTTTGTAAAGAAACGTATTTCCATTTTATTGGCGGGGACTATTATATCAAGCAGCTGGAAGAAATTGTCCCAGAATTGCTGACTAACTGGCTTCGGCTGGCGGATGATGCCCATGTGGTATTGTCTGCTGCTGCATTGCTGTCCTGGAATGAACTTTTTCCAGCCAGCCTTAGTCTGGTTATTGTGGAAGAGGCTGAAAAAGTCATCAGTGCAACGGCAGTGGAAATGGATGAACTTGAGGAGTGCCTGCACCTGTTTGCCTCCATTATTAAGTGGGCACAAGCTCACGACATGGGGGAAAATGGCCGGATGCAATGGATCGCCCGCCAACTGATCGAGTTTAATACACAGCACATTTTGGTGGCAGGGCTCAATGGCAGCGGAAAATCTGCGTTTCTTAATACGGTTTTAGGTGAACCGTTACAGGATGCCCCAACCTCAACAGTGGTGATGTTCGAAAGTGGCGAGGAATTGGAAATCACAGAAATTACCGATGAGGAAATCAATAGTCTCCAAGATTTCACAGCCTTTCAAGAGCGGATGGATCGGATGCGCCATGCGATGCACTCGGTTATTGACTACCGGCTGCCTAATCGCTTTTTAGCGGAAAATGAGCTGGCTTTTATCGACACACCTGGATTAAAAGGGACTCCGCATGCTGATCGCCATGATGTATTAACCTATCTTCAAATGGCAGATACCGTCCTGTTTGTGCTGGACGCCAATGCGCCATTAACGGAAAAAGAAAGAGCAGCGCTTGAGCAAATTCAGCGAATGGCTCCCGATATACCCGTCCATTTTCTGTTGACAAAGATGGATACGATTCCGAATGAACAGGATGCCATCCGTATTTTAGAAGAAACAAAGGCTGATATCAAATCGATATTGCCAGATGCCAAAGCATTCGCTTTCTCTGCCCAATATGATCGGGATCAGCAGCTGGGGGATTTGCAGGAATTCCTTCTCACCATCAAGAATACGAGAAACATAGAGGATAAACGCTTGGCAAAGCTGCTCTATTATATTCGGACAACGATTGCTTCCCTTCTGCAAAAAAGAATCGATGTGGAGAATCACTTGGCTGACACGATCCGCTGGAATGAAGAGATGTATGCCAAACTGACCGGAGCCGTCAACCAGCTGAATGATTCTATTCTGCAAGAAGCAAAGGCGATAACGAAATCATACCATTCCCTGAAGGAGAACATTGAGGAGGAAATAATGGCGGGTGTCCGAAGGAAGCTTAGAGATTGCGGCTCTTTGATTAAGGAAGACAGCAACTTTAGCAAAATTCATTTGGACCTTAACGAAGAGATGAATAATCAATTACAGGATTATTTAGAAAACCAAGTCATGCCAAAATATTACCTCATGCTCCAGGATTGGCTGATTAACTGTAAGGAAAAGTTTGATGAAAGCCAAGAGCATTTAAACGAATTGGCCCAAGGATTTAACAGCATTTACGGGGAAGAGCGTCTGCAGCTCGAATGCGACTTTCGCGTTCTTGATGACTGGAGCCGTGATATCAACAGATTGACAAGCGGCTTTAGCCTTGAAAAAGAAAATATTCTGCTGCGGCGGACCCCTTCCCAATTTTTGTTGAAAAGCGCCGGAAAGTTATTGGGTTCTCTTTCCAATAATAAAAACATGTTGTATAACAAATACAAAGGGTTTGTGGAAAATGAGGACTATTCAGAAACCATTGAATCGGTATGCCGCCAGTTTTTCCAGCCATTCCAGCTATTTGAAAAATCATTGGAGCGGGATGTCAGCTTATTTTTAAAAAATCCATTAGCAATTCTAACCCAGGCAGCACAAGAAACAAGTAAGGAAATTGAAGAAAATCAAGCGATGTTAAATCGATTGAATACGAATCCGGAAATTTTCCGAGATCCATTGACCTTGTTTGAATTAAGGCTGCGCCAGTTCGAATGGATGACGGTAGCAGGCAAAGGCGTGCAAATTGTATATTAATCACAAAAAAGGATGATGCCATTGGCATTGTCCTTTTTGTTTTTATAAAAAATATTCTTAAGAAAAACTTAAGATTTATAGTAAAGTAAAGTTAAGATTTTGCCATTATTATGAAGGCTATGAAGCAATTTGGAAAGCAGGGGTAGAATGGATCCATATTATGTGCTTGTGGTGGACGATGAAAAAGAAATCCGGGATGCAATTGAAATATATTTGAAAAATGAAGGTGTTACCGTACTTAAAGCTAAGGATGGAATGGAAGCGTTAGAAATATTAAATGAACACCCTGTCCATTTAATTATCTTAGATGTGATGATGCCAAGGCTGGACGGAATCGCTGCCACCTATAAAATTCGCGAGCAAAAAAATATTCCCATTATCATTTTAAGTGCCAAAAGCGAGGACACCGATAAGATTTTAGGGCTGCAGGTTGGTGCCGACGATTATGTGACCAAGCCGTTTAACCCGATGGAACTGGTTGCCAGGGTGAAGTCCCAGCTTAGAAGATATGTATCGCTTGGAACCTTTGAAGGGGTCAAAAAGGTCATTGATTTAAAGGGTCTCACCTTAGATCCAGCAGCGAAAGAAGTAACGGTTCATGGCGATCCGGTAAAACTGACCCCTATTGAATACAAAATCGTCGAATTGTTGATGACGAATGCCGGCAGGGTCTTTTCAATCGACGAGATTTATGAACGGGTATGGAAGGAGCCCGGCTATAATGCAGAAAATACGGTAGCTGTCCATATCAGGAAGATACGTGAAAAAATTGAAATTGATCCAAAAAATCCAAGGTTTTTAAAGGTGGTATGGGGGATTGGCTACAAAATGGAAAAATAGAATCATTATTGCAGTGTGGTCGTTTCTGGTTTCTTTTGGGCTAAGCGGAATCCTGGCGGCATTCATGTATGGCAGCCAATACATATATCAAGATTATTTTCATACTCCTGAATTCCAATCTGAACTGGATCAATTTGCAGGCTATTTAAGTTTGTTCGAGCTGCACGATCTTACTTTGGAAGAGGCAAAGAAATCGATCACCGTAACGGAGGAAGATATCAATGAACACCGGTACCGGTACGGCACTCTTCCGGAACAAGTCGATAATATAAAAGGGCAATATGAAGAAAGAATTCAGGGAGCGTTGGATGCGGGCAACCAAGATGCGGCGGATGCGTTTAAGGCAGAAAGGGACGGAAAAATAGAGGATATTACCAATAACTTTAAAAGCGACGATTATGTCAGGCCAAAGGTTGTTAAAGAAAAAGAGCAGCAGCTGGAAGAATACTATAAAAAGCGGGAGGGCTTAAGGCCGCAATTTGATCAGTATAATCAAGCGTTTCAATATTATTTCAAAAATATAGAAACCAATCAAGTCTATAGCGATGTAATCAATACCCATGAAAGTTCAGAAAAAGAGCGGTTAAGCCAAAAAAACACGCTTTATGTCACCAATATGACCATTGGCAGGGATTATACGGTAAATTACAGTGTTCCGGGGTATGAAACATTATTGGATTCTATTCTTCCTGCAGCTGCTTCTACCTATGTGGGACAGATTGCGATACCTACATCACTTTCTGCTGCGAGCCCATTCATGGAACAATATGAAAACTTTAAGCAAACTCAGCGGCTGCTGTTGATTTATGCCTTATCAGGGGTTATTGCTTTGCTATCTAGTTTATTACTGTTAAAAAAATCTAAAGCTTTGCCTGCTACAGTGGAAAAGTGGCGCCCGTATTATAATAAGCTGCCGCTTGATGTAAGAGTTCTCTTCTTTATTCTAACCGGTTTCGGAATCATTGCCGCGGTACTATTTGCCAGCAGTCAAGCAATCAACGTACTGACGATTCCAACTGATGGGATCGAGACGGCAGGCAGCCTCATCATTGCCTCATGCTGCATGGGATATACGTATTTACAATGGAAATACCTTGTTTCATCCATAAAGGATTGGCAAAATCTCAAAGCAGAATGGAAACAGTGTCTTTTCTATAGAGCGGGGAAGCAACTCGATCAATGGTTTAAAAAAACATCCCAAAGTTTGCAGGCGGCTTTTTTAAATCAAACGACAGGCGTGCAGATCTTGATTGTGTTGATTCTGATCTATGGTCTGGGAGCTGCCGCTGTCATGACCATCATCCATCCGGTTTTTATTCTGATGTATCTGATTCTGATGGGGGCCGTCGGTATTCCTCTCGTTGTCACTGTGGTTCGGAAAATTGTCTATTTTAACCGAATTGTTGAAAAAACAAAAGAGATTGCCTCGGGTAATCTTGGCGATCACCTAGAGGTATCAGGGAAAACGGCTCTGGCGGCGCTTGCTGGCAATATTAATATTTTAAAACAGGGCTACAAGCATTCCCGAAACGAGCAGGCGAAAAGTGAACGGCTGAAAACCGAATTGATTACCAATGTCAGCCATGATTTAAGGACACCGTTGACATCGATTATTACCTATACGGAGCTTTTGAAAAACAATGATGTATCTAACGTGGACAAGGCTGCCTACCTGGATATTATTGACCGAAAATCAAAACGGTTAAAGGTGCTGATTGATGATTTATTCGAGGTCTCCAAAATGGCAAGCGGCAATATGAAATTGACTAAGGACAAAGTCGATCTTGTCCAGCTATTGCAGCAGGCGCTTGGGGAATACGACGATATTATTAATGAATCAAGCTTGCAATTTCGAATCACCAATACGGAGAAACCTATTTATGCAATGGTAGACGGGCAAAAGATGTGGCGGGTTTTTGATAACTTGATCGGAAATATTCTTAAATATTCACTAGAAAATTCGAGAGTTTATATGACGATAACGAAGGCTGACGGACAAGCGATAATCACCTTTAAAAATGTCTCCAAATATGAGCTGAATGAAAACAGTGACGAGCTGTTTGAACGGTTTAAACGGGGCGATACTTCACGTCATACGGAAGGATCCGGTTTAGGGCTTGCGATCGCTAAATCAATCGTCGATCTTCATGAAGGGCAGCTTGAAATTGAGACGGATGGGGATTTGTTTAAAGTAAGCATCTTATTAAAGCTTGAGGATTAGGCACCGCCTTCGTTCATAGAAAAAGGGCAAGATGGGAGGGGTAAACATATGTCTGGTATTGATTTTTCTGAACTATACAGTCTGTATTATAAACGGATGTTTCATATATGCTACTCAATTACACGAGATCGCTACTTGGCTGAGGATGTTGTTCAAGAAACGTTCATTAAGGCCCTGAGGAAGGCAGATACGATTGAGGATCAAACGAAAGTCGGGGCATGGCTGTCTGTAATTGCCACGAGAACGGCCATTGACTTTGTCCGGGTGGAACGGAAGAAGAAGGGAATCCTCATGGAGAAGGCGATGCTCGAAAGCTTAGGGAATGAAATGAAGCACAATGTAGAGGAGGAGGTCGAAACAGGGCTGATGGCCGAACAAGTTAATGTTGCCATCCAAAAGCTGAATCATGAGTATCAGGATGTTTTATGGCTCAAGATCGGCCGCGGTTTAAAGGAGCATGAGATTGCCCGCGCCCTTGATATTAAACCAAGTACCGTCAAAACAAGAATCTATCGGGCAAGACAGCAATTAAAGCAGCTGTTTCTAAAACAGGTAAGTGCATAGGAATCTCGGTGAACGGATTACTGTCGGAAGAAAGGTGTCAACTGTCGGAAAGGGTGATCCAACTGTCGGAAAGGGTGATCCAACTGTCGGAAGTGAGGTGTCAACTGTCGAAAGCGAGTTGTCAACTGTCGGAAAGCAGGCCGCTACTGTCGGAAGCGGGTCCAACTGTCGGAAAGGGTGATCCAACTGTCGGAAGCGAGTCCAACTGTCGGAAAGGGTGATCCAACTGTCGGAAGTGAGGTGTCAACTGTCGAAAGCGAGTTGTCAACTGTCGGAAGCGGGTCCAACTGTCGGAAAGGGTGATCCAACTGTCGGAAGTGAGGTGTCAACTGTCGGAAGAGAGTTGTCAACTGTCGGAAAGCAGGCCGTCACTGTCGGAAGCGGGTCCAACTGTCGGAAAGGGTGATCCGACTGTCGGAAGTGAGGTGTCAACTGTCGAAAGCGAGTTGTCAACTGTCGGAAAGCAGGCCGCCACTGTCGGAAGCGGGTCCAACTGTCGGAAAGGGTGATCCAACTGTCGGAAGTGAGGTGTCAACTGTCGGAAGAGAGT
>NZ_CALPDF010000006.1 GCF_943193175.1 Neobacillus muris | reverse complement strand
GATATAATTAGGGCTATAAGTCTATTTATGCCATGAATTAAGTGCATTTAATTTATGTGCATATTAATAGAGATAATGTGGGAAGGGAGGGAATATCAATGGATTTGAGAGGAACCTACACACAGTCAGGTGTTTTTGTTCACAACAGTTACAAGGATAATATCATCATAGATAAGTATAATCGGGTTTTTGGAAAAATGAGGGGAGCTAAGCTAGAAGCACTACGCAGTGAAAATAGTGAGGATGCCATGACATGGAACACCTTTCGGACATTTCAAAAAATTGATCCGGACTTATGGCTCCCTAAATTGTTCCATCTGTCTTTTGGCGAATGGCGGCTCGATATCGTCAAGGATATGAAAATTTCATTATGGAAAAGATTCAGCTCGCCGGTATCCCTTTGGGTACCTGAACGTGAATCTGAGATTGATGTTATGCTGGAAAATGAAAAGTTTGTCTGGATTATTGAAGTTAAATACAAAAGCGATATAAAAATGAGTACGGCTAGAGATGAAGCTAGAAACCAGGTGCTTCGAAATATCGATATTGGGTCCGACTATGCCAAAGACAAGGAATTTTATTTTACCTTGTTAATCCTTGATGAGAAGCACTCTCCCAAGGGTGCAAAGGTGGTAAAAGAATATCAGTCTAACGCCGCTGCATTAAAGCAGGCTTTGCCTCACCGGCAGAATGGGTTCATTCATGTAGCAGGCATTTCTTTACTTAAATGGGTAGACATAAGGGATCTTTTTTTTACATGCGAGGAAAGCGCTTACTATGAAGATGAACGGTTTTTGTCGCGTCTCGCGAAGGAGTATTTGCAGAAAAGGATTCCGAATAATTAAGCGATTTCCTTTACACATTGGTTTATTAAGCGTATGATGTAGTTAATCAAATACGGAATATCTACTAGGGGTGCCCAGTATGCGGGCTGAGAGAAAACGGCAGCGTTTTTAACCCTTCGGACCTGATCTGGGTAATACCAGCGTAGGAAAGTAGGCTTAGTGAAACATCGTTGTTTCTTTGACTTACACAACCAGGTCCATTTGGATCTGGTTTTTTTGTGTTTCAGCGCGGCTCATCTCTCTAGTGGTATGGCAAGAAAGGAAGTGACACCAAGCAATGTAGCCAGAGGGAAAATTAAACATCAAGGAACGCAGCGGCTTTTCAAAAAGAGGGAAACAAATAGATTGGAAGGGGAGCTTTCATAATGGAAGAACTAATCAAATTTTTGCAAAAGGTTAGGGAAGAGAAACCACTTGTACATAATATCACGAACACGGTAGTGACGAATTTTACAGCCAATGGGCTGCTTGCCTTAGGGGCATCTCCAGTGATGGCATATGCTCCAGAAGAAGCAGCGGACATGGCGAAGATTGCTAGTTCACTAGTGTTAAATATCGGAACACTGACAGAGCAAATAGTCGAATCGATGTTAATGGCGGGGAGAGCCGCAAACCTTTACGATAAACCTGTTATTTTAGACCCTGTTGGTGCAGGGGCAACGCCCTATAGGACAAAAACAGCCCAGAGAATATTGAACGAAATAAATGTTTCCATCCTTAGGGGAAATGCGGCCGAAATCGCCAATGTAGCGGGGGAATCATGGGAAATAAAGGGGGTCGATGCCGGGGAAGAACAAGGAGATGTGATCAGCTTGGCGGTAACGGCAGCCCAAAAACTTAATACAGTAGTCGTGATTACCGGAAAAGAGGATGTGGTAACCGATGGAAAAAACACCTGCATCATAGCCAATGGGCATCCAATATTAACCAGAGTGACAGGAACTGGGTGCCTTTTGTCCTCTGTTATTGGAGCTTTTGCCGGAGTGGGAAAGGATCTGTTAACAGCATCAACTGCTGCTGTGGCCTTCTACGGGATTGCAGCAGAAAAGGCTGCAAAACAAACAATTGAGCAGGGACCAGGCAGCTTCCAAGTCGAATTTTTAAATCAACTGTCAATGGTAACAGCAAATGACCTAAAGATCGGCGCATCTGTTAGAACAATCACTGAATGAAAGGGATGTTTACCATGAAAAAAGCATTAACGATAGCTGGATCGGACTCTGGCGGAGGGGCAGGAATACAAGCCGATCTCAAAACCTTCCAGGAGCTGGGGGTATACGGAATGTCTGCCTTGACGGCAGTAACGGCACAAAATACATTGGGCGTTCACGGAGTTTACCCAATGACAGCCGAGGCAGTGACAAAGCAAATTCAAGCCATTGCTGAGGATATCGGCACTGATGCAGTGAAAACAGGGATGCTGTTTAACGCAGAGATTATTGAGGCAGTTTCAGAAAATCTGCGGGTCTACAAATGGGAAAATGTTGTTGTTGACCCTGTGATGATTGCAAAAGGCGGAGCCTCGCTGCTGCAATTAGAAGCCATTACGGCTTTGAAAAAATATTTGCTGCCTCTGGCAAAGGTGATCACACCGAATATTCCTGAGGGAGAGGAGTTAATCGGATTACAGATAACAACGCATTACGAAAAACAAGAGGCAGCAAAACGAATTCATGACATGGGTGTTCAAAATATTGTTATAAAAGGCGGCCATGATGAAGATCCTGAACAAGCCATTGACTTATTGTTTGATGGAAAAGATTTTTACAGCTTTCCAAGCAAACGGGTCCAAACAAAGAATACCCATGGAACTGGCTGCACTTTTTCCGCAGCGATTACTGCAGAGCTTGCAAATGGGAAAACAGTACAAGAAGCTGTTTTGACAGCAAAAGCGTTTATCCAGGCGGCGATTGAAGAGGATTTAGAAATCGGCAAGGGACATGGTCCAACTAACCATTGGGCTTATCGAAATAGGAACAAGGAGCTGATCAAGTAATGGTAGAATTGCGGGAGGCATTAAAGGTTTATTTTATTTTGGGCAGTCCCAATTGCCAAAAGGATCCAGTGGAAGTACTTAAAGAAGCCATTGCCGGTGGAATTACCATGTTCCAGTTCCGTGAAAAAGGAGAGGGAGCACTAACGGGAGAAAACAAATATGTTCTTGCTAAGAAGCTTCAAAGAATCTGTATGGATAATGGAATTCCGTTTATCGTAAATGATGATATTGAACTGGCCATTAAACTAAACGCGGATGGCGTCCATATCGGCCAGGAGGATGAACCCGTCAAAGAAGTAAGAGAGAAGCTTGGCAATAAAATTTTAGGGGTATCGGTGCATACGGAGGAAGAAGCCAGGCTGGCTCTGCAAGACGGTGCAGACTATTTTGGAATCGGTCCCGTTTTTCCGACCAAAACAAAAACAGATGCCAAACCCTCTAGAGGGACCCTATTGATTGAAGCATTGCGGCAGTTAGGTTATTCCATTCCAATTGTGGGGATTGGCGGTATCACTATTGAAAACGCCGCACAGGTAACAGCAGCAGGCGCAGATGGTGTCTCGGTTATTTCCGCCATTAGTTTAGCTGAGTCTCCTATGAGAGCGGCAAGGGAGCTAAATGGAGGAGTGGAAAGAGGTCTTGGTCATGAATAAAACCTATAAATTAACTCTTACTGCCATGATGATCGCTATTGGGACGATTTCTAGCAATCTGGTTGTGATTCCAGTCGGTTTTACCAAAGTATTCCCTATCCAGCATTTTTTAAATGTGGTATCCGCTGTATTATTGGGACCTTATTATGCTGTAGCACAAGCTTTTTGTACTTCCGTGTTAAGAAATTTAATGGGGACCGGCTCTATTTTTGCTTTTCCTGGCAGCATGGCTGGCGCCTTCTTAGCCGCCATTTTATTTTTAAAAACAAGGAAAATATACATGGCGTTTGCTGGTGAAGTGATTGGAACCGGCATCATAGGGGCGATTCTTTGCTATCCGATTGCGAGTCTTTTACTAGGACAAAAAGCAACGCTGTTTGGGTTTATCCCGCTGTTTATTTTCAGTTCGTTTGCCGGGGCGCTTCTGGGCTTTATCATTTTAATTGTTTTTTTAAGAAAAAAAGTGTTGTTAAAGACCGGCTCCTTTGACAATAGAGTCAACCAGTGAATGGGGAGGCAGAATCATGAATGATCAGCACGTTAAACAATTAGTACAAGAGGTGGAGGCAAGGCAAGAGGAATTACTCAGCCTGCTAAAAAACCTGATATCGTTTCCAACGGTCAGCCCTCCAGCGAGGAACACAAATGAAGTCCAGAACTTTGTAAAAGAGTACTTGAAGAATTTGGGTTTCCAAACTGATCAATGGGAGGTGTACCCGGGAGATTCCAATGTGGTTGGTACCCTTAAGGGAACAGCATCGGACAATTATCAAAGCCTGATTATTAACGGCCATATTGATGTGGCCGAAGTGGGCGATGAAAAAGAATGGGAAACACCTCCATTTCAGGCGGTCATCAGGGAGCAAAATATTTATGGACGCGGCACGGCTGATATGAAAGGCGGTATTGCTTCAACTCTTTATGCTATAAAACTGTTAAAAGATATGGGATTCTCGCTTCGGGGGGACCTGCAATTTCAATCGGTTATTGGAGAAGAAGCTGGAGAGGCTGGAACATTGGCCTGTGTGGAACGGGGCTATCAAGCCGACTTTGCAGTTGTAGTCGACACAAGTGACCTACATATCCAGGGACAAGGCGGTGTCATTACTGGCTGGATTACTATTGAAGGCCAAAAAACGTTCCATGATGGACTGCGTAGACAGCTGATACATGCTGGAGGCGGCATCCACGGTGCCAGTGCCATTGAAAAGATGATGAAAGTAACTGCCGGACTTCAGGAGTTAGAACGTCATTGGGCTGTGACCAAAAGTTATCCAGGCTTTCCTCCTGGAACGAATACGATAAATCCTGCAGTTATTGAAGGCGGAAGGCATGCGGCATTTATTGCTGACCGCTGCGCTTTGTGGATCACGGTCCATTTTTATCCAAACGAAGATTATGAACAGGTGATTCAGGAAATTGAGCGGCATATTGCTGCAGTGGCAGCCGCTGACCCGTGGCTGCGGGATAATCCGCCGACGTTTATCTGGGGTGGGAAATCCATGATTGTTGATCGAGGTGAAATATTCCCTTCTTTAGAAATCCAAGCTGACCATCCAGGCACAAGGGCTTTGGCCCATTCATTTGAGTGGGCAATATCTCAAAAACCTGCTATCGGCATGTCAACAACGGTAACCGACGCTGGCTGGCTTGGCAGGGCGGATATCCCGACTGTCATTTTTGGCCCTGGAAAATTGGAGGATGCGCATGCTGTTAATGAAAAGGTAGAGATCAAGCAGCTGCTGGATTTTGCCAAGACGATGGCAGTCTTTATCGCGGAATGGTGCAATACCCGCAAGGAGGGGAAATAACGTGAAATTTACAGAGCGGCTTCGCCAAAATGTGGATCCTATATGGAAAAAAACTCACCAGCATCCATTTGTAATTGGAATGGGCAAAGGTGACCTTCCGGTTGAGTCTTTTATCCGCTATATGAAACAGGATTATGTTTTCCTTATTGATTACTCGAAGCTTTTTGCCTTGGCGGCAGTGAAATCCAAAGATAGAGTAACCATGGCGGCATTTGCCAAGCTGCTCCATGAAACACTGCACGGAGAAATGGATTTGCACCGTCAGTATGCAGAAAAGTTTGGAATAACCTTAAACGAACTGGAGGAAACGAAACCAGCACCAATGAACTTTGCATATACCGGCTATATGCTGACTGTTGCCCAAAACGGATCGTTAGAGGAATTAATCTCGTCACTTCTGCCTTGTATGTGGAGCTATTGGGAGATAGGCTCTTTGCTAGCAGAACGATATCCTGAATCTAGCAACCATCTATTATATGGCGAGTGGGTAAAAATGTACTCTTCAGACGAATTTGGAGAGCTGGCATCCTGGTTGATTCAGCAGCTCGACATACTTGCGGAGGGGAAACCGGAACGGGAATTATCCGTTTTGGAAGAGCATTTTCTGATTGCCTCACGATTTGAATACTTGTTTTGGGATATGGTTTATCAAGGGGGCGATTGGCCTGTCTGATTCATCGATGCTTTCCATCAAAGAACTTACATACGGCTTTGAAGCGGGACGTCCGATTTTTGAAAATTTATCGCTGGATGTCAAACCGGGAGAATTTGTTTCTTTGATTGGTCCTAGCGGTTCTGGAAAAAGTACAATGTTCCGATTAATTACCGGGCTATTGGAGCCAGACCACGGGGAGATTATCATTGACGGCAAGCTTCCGGAGAACCGGCTGGGGCATATTGGCTATATGCCGCAAAAGGACCTTTTACTGCCCTGGAGGACGGTTTTTGATAATGTGCTGCTCCCTTTAGAGGTTGGTAAGAGTAATAGGCAGGGAAAGGCTCAGGAAATCCGGGCCTGGCTGGAGAGGTTTGGCCTGGCAGATTATGAGCAAGCGTATCCCAAACAGTTGTCAGGAGGGATGAGGCAGCGGGCAGCCTTTTTAAGGACCATCATGACAGGAAAAAATCTTCTCTTGCTGGATGAACCGTTTGGCGCTCTCGATTCCCTCACAAAAAGGAAAATGCACAGCTGGCTGCTCGGCATTTGGGGAGAATTGCAAAAAACGATTATGTTTATAACTCATGACTTGGAGGAAGCCATTCTATTAAGTGACCGGATTTATCTAATGAAAAGAACGGGGATTTGGGAATTTAAGGTCCACTTGCCGCGTCCCAGGAGTCCTGAATTAATTTATCAACAAACTTTAATTAGCATGAGAAAAGAATTGGAGTGGCTGATTCATCGTGAAAGCTAAATGGAAAAAGTGGACCGAAGAGTATGGGTTATTTGTGATTGCAGTGATTCTATTGATGAGCATCTGGGAGTGGGTGGTCCGCCAGGGGGAGATTCCGTCGTTTATCCTGCCCTCTCCTTCAGCAATTTGGGGGTCATTTCAGGAGAACCGGCAATTGCTGTTAGAGGAACATTTACCTGCCACATTAAAGGAAACCTTCATAGGATTTGGCATCTCGCTGGCTGCAGGGCTGCTATTTGGAGCTCTTATGCATTTTTCGAGAATTGTAGAAAAAGTTCTATATCCGTTCTTGGTCATCAGCCAGACAATCCCGACCATTGCGATTTCTCCGATTTTCATCATGTGGTTCGGGTATTCGATTTGGAGCAAGATTGCAGTTACGTTTTTGGTTGCATTTTTTCCAATTGTGGTAAGCACCTATGACGGCCTAAAGGCTGGCGGCAGGGAATATCAGGAATTATTGCAGACGATGGGGGCCGGCCGTTGGACGATTTTTCAAAAAATCCAGATTCCAATGGCACTTCCCTCCATCCTTTCGGGAATCAAAATGTCGGTCGTATATTGTGTAGTGGGTGCAACCATTGGCGAATGGCTTGGTGCGAGTGAAGGTTTAGGGTATTTTAGCCGGCGGATGTCCGGGAATTTGCAGGCAGATGCCGTGTTTGCGGCGATATTTCTTCTGTCACTGCTGGGAATGGCTCTATTCGTATTAGTCAGTTTACTAGAAAAACAGCTGTTAAAGCAAAAAAACTATTAACATCTTGAGAGGGTAGATTTACGATGAAAAAAGGTTTATTTCTAATCATTAGTTTTATGCTGCTATTGCTAAGTGCTTGTAGCGGGAAGGCGGCTGAAAAAAAGGAAGGGTCAAGCCGGAAGGAGGAGAAGGTCAGCATTATGCTGGATTGGTATCCAAATGCGGTCCATTCGTTTCTGTATACGGCAGAGGAGAAAGGCTATTTTAAGGATCAGGGCTTGGATGTTAACATTCAAATGCCGGCGGATACGAATGATCCATTACGCTTGGCGGCCGCCGGAAAAATTGATTTAGCCATCAGCTATCAGCCTGAGGTGCTGGTGGCAAGGAGTGAGGAAATTCCTGTCCAGTCCATTGCGGCACTTGTTCGTCATCCATTAAATCAGGTCATGGTTTCAAAAGAAAGTTCTATTCAGTCACCAAAGGATTTAGCAGGTAAAACTGTCGGGTATCCATCAATCCCTCTGGATGAAGCCATTATTGGGACAATGGTAGAATCTGACGGCGGGGACAAGCAAAAGGTAAAAATGGTTGATGTCGGCTGGGATTTAATACCGGCATTGGCCGCAAATAAGACGGATGCGCTAATCGGGGGCTACATCAATCATGAAAAATTACTTTTGGAAAAAGAAGGGTATCCAATCCGTACGTTAAATCCTTCTGATTACGGAGTCCCTGATTATTATGAATTGGTTCTCGTGGCCAGTGAGAAACGAGTAAAAGAAAAGCCAGAAGTATTTAAAAAGCTAATGAAAGCACTCACCAAAGGCCAACAGTATGTTTCTGAGCATCCGGAGGAGGGGCTGGAAATTCTGATGAATCATGAAGAAAAATCATCACCATTAGAAAAAGATATTGAGACCAAGAGTCTGGAAATCCTCCTCCCGCTTATGGATGCTAAAGATAAATCATTCGGCTGGCAAGATCCGGAAACATGGGAGAATGTTGCTAAATGGTTAAAGAACAAGCATGTCATTACCAAGGAGGTAAAAGCCGAAGATGCATTCGTCAATTTCAACTAATTCAGACATCCTCAGTTATGGATTCCATATCCCTATTGGCTGGATTCATTCCTTCATAAAACGGTCTAGTAATCATAGTCATAAGATAAGCTGAAACCTTAGGGTTCGGCTTTCTTTTTTTGTTTAAATACTCGATCAGTTTGCTTGAGTTTGTAATGCCGATTCCGTGCCCAAAATATTGATCTCCGCCAAAGTTAATGACATTTTCCGCCCGCCAATGTGCTTCTTGCGGACTGAAATCAGGGTTATTGAAATGGAGAACATCACCGGGTAAATAGTCGTCCCCAAATTTTGTGTGAATCGGCAGATCTTCATCAAATTGCCAATCCATAAGATAGAGCCTAGAGAAGAGCACATCAAACCTGTTCGAGCCAATCGAATATAATGCCGCAATATAGAGGACAATGGCAATGGCAGTCGAGCATTCAAATGCATAACGTGAGCCATTCTTAATGATATCCATAATGGCAGTGGAAGGCTTGACAGCTGGCTTAAGCAGAAAACCTCCATTCTCAAGGCGGTCCCAATATTCCTTGTTGCAAAAGGAGTACTTAAAAGTAGTAAATTTTGCGCCGCTTTTATCCAATTCTCTTGCAGCTTTCATCGTATTAGACCTAAACATCAATTCAAATTGTAACTGATCAAGTCTATAGTACTGGTAGAGTTCCTGATAATCACTCATTAATGAAAGGATGGATTTCTGTTCTTTAGTGGTAATTGATTGTAAGATGGCATCGCCTGGTTTTACGGTTTTATTTCCTATTTTTATCATCATTTACCTCCCAGCATATATTCCTATTTAAGGATATGAGGAAGTAACTTGAAATTTTACATAATGATGATAAAAGTTAAAATAATTCTAAATCTTCCAGTCTAATAAACAATTATAAAACACACTTGGTTCACACGTTATTGCCGAACCATTACCCTTGACCTGATCAGCCGGTATCCTGTTAAACAAGCACAGATTAAACAGATAGCCGATGATCCGATAAAGACGATATGCATGCCATGTATAAATATGTCTGGACGGTCCGGAATTAGCCCAGTCACATGGCGGCCTGCTTTGGCACTCATTACACTAAATAGAGTAGTAGTTGCAACAGAAATCCCAACAATCATTCCTAAATTTCGAATTAATGCATTCACACTGCCTGCACTTCCTAATTGAGCTTTGGGGACCGTTGACATCACTAATGAATTATTTGGGGATTGGAACAGCCCGGTTCCTAGTCCCAGCATAGCTACATAAATCCCAACTAAGATGAGGGAACTTGCATCAGACAAATTCGCGAGTCCAATTTGGGCAATGACCATCACAATCAAGCCAATAAATGTTAAAAGCTCTGAGCCAATTTTATCTGATAGGGCGCCGCTGAGTGGAGCAACAACAGCCATCGTAATTGGGAACAGCATTAATATTAGTCCGGAACTTGCTGGTGACAGATGTAAGATGTTTTGTGTATAAAATGGCGAAATAATATTAAAGCAAAAGTTTGCCACAAATACAAGAAATCCACAAAGGATACTCAGTGAAAATAACGGATTCTTAAATAATGACAATTGAAGCATAGGCTCATTTTTATGAGACTCAACCCAAATAAATGCTAAAAATGCTCCCGCAGCCAATAAGAAAGCAGCCAATATCTGCGGGTCCTGATACCCTGCCTGTTGACCCAGAAGCAGGCCAGAGAAAAGGGAAATAATGAAAACAGCAAACAAGAGTGTCCCTGATTGGTCCAGTTTAGCATGGGAAAACGTAATATCTTTCGGAAGCATTCTCCAGCCAATACTGATAGCAATAATGCCTACCGGGACATTCACCCAGAAAATATACTCCCACCCTAATGCAGAAATCAAAAGGCCGCCCAAACTAGGTCCCGCAATACTGCCAAGGGATACAAAGGTCCCAACTAGTCCTAGTGCCTTCCCGCGCTCTTTGGGCGGAAAAATTTCCGTTACAATTCCCTGGCTGTTTGCCATCGTCATGGAGGCGCCTAATGCTTGGACCACACGGCAAATGACTAACATGCTCAAGGATGAGCTAAAACCACATAGCAGCGATCCAAGAATAAAAATGATGGTCCCCGTCCTAAAGACCTTTATTTTCCCAAGAATATCTCCTAATTTTCCAAAGAAGAGGATAAAGGTACAGATCGCAATTAAATAGCTGCTCACAACCCATTCAGTTTTGGCGATCGGCAAATGAAGATGGTCGGAAATGACCGGCAAAGCGATATTGACAATACTGGCATCAAGAGTGGCCATAAAGGTAAATAGATTGAGAATAATTAAGATTTTCCAACGATTTTCCTGTATTCGTGGAACCTCTTGAAAGGTTTTTATGTTTGGAACCAAGGGAAACACCTCTAAATGAAAGTTGAGTTGCAAGAGCAACTATATGATAAACACTAGTGTATCCTATATTAGTTGCGTTTGCAACTAATATAGGATATTATCATTTTAAGATTAAAAGAGATAAATCAAGGGGAATAAAAAATGCCGCGAAAACCGATCGGAAAGCTAATTTCATACATTTATCGCCAAAACCAAAAATATTTATCTAAAATGTTAAAACCCTACGGAATTGGCGGTGGAGGACAGCACAGCTTTTTAATAGAGATTATTAAAAATCCAGGAATCAGCCAGGATCAGCTGACAGCAGAACTAAAATTTGATAAAGCTACCACTGCTCGTGCTGTCAAACAATTGGAGGGGGCCGGGTATGTCAATCGCACGATTGACCAATCAGACCGCCGTTCCTATCAATTATATCCTACCCAAAAGGCCCTTGATTTTTACCCGGCATTATTCAAAATGCTTGAGACCTCCAACCAATTGCTCACAAGCGACATGACCGAAGAAGAAATTGACCAATTGCTGTTTCTGTTAAGAAAACTTAATTATAAATCGTTTGATTGAGGCAGACGCCTTGATTATTCTGGCAGCGCCGCCGAGTATTCAACGGATGAACATGTTATAATATATCCAAATACAATCAGGAAGGAATTTGTGAAAATGGCAACTGACCAATATCAAGGAGAAATGGCACTTTCCATCCAATATATACCACCAATTGGTGATTACGAATCTTTCCGGGATGAGGACCATTATAAAGAAAAACTAAAGGAGTGGGGGCTTTCTGCTGCTAAAAAAGAGTTCTGGTATAAAGACCGAAATTTTCAATGCCTTGTGAGCATAATAGGCTATGAAACATATGGAATGACAGGTGAATTCAATACGCTGGTTATTGAATTTCCAAATGGGAATGTGAGCTGTATTCATCCAGCCTTCTTGAAAGAAATGCAGCAATCAAGCTTCGGCAAAGAAAGCTTGATTGAGTTTGAGGAAAAAGAAATGCCTGCTACTTCAGGTGACAGGGCAGTTCAATCGGAATCAAAGGCAACAAAACAGATGGCAGTCAAAGAACCGGCCAAATCTGAAAAAACTGTAAAGAGAGCAAAGCCAACAAAGGAAAAAGCGTCAAAGCTTGAGCTGCCAAGTGAGAAGGTCCATTTTAGCGCTGCGGTGAAACAATTTGCCCTTACATATAACCCATTTAATGAAGAAAATGACGAGGTGGTTGTGCTTGAGAAGGTTCAGATTGTCCAAGAAAATCCACTGAACGTCGGTCTTGCCTGGTGCAGCCACAGCAAGACACTGAAAAAATTTGAACTGTCACCAGGAGACTTGCTTGAATTTGACGGAAAAATCACCAGCAAGAAACTGGCAAAAGGAAAGGATGCACCGGACGAATTCGTTATAGATGTGCCAGTGATCTATAAAATTAACAATCCATCCAAAATCGTGAAAAAATAAACAGGACCAACCAAGGTTCTGTTTTTTTATCATGAAAACGCCGTCATTAGAAAAATTCCATGCAACTTTCTAATTAAGGAGTAAAATAGATAAAAGATATAAAAATTTAGGGGTAGAAGAAATTGGATAAACAAAATAGCAGATATCGTTGGGTAGTTTTTACAACCGTTTTATTCTCATATTTTATTATTGTAAGCCAAAGGACAGCACCTGGGCTTATTACCGACCAATTAATGACGGACTTTCATATCTCAGCAGCCACTATTGGGCTGTTAACAAGTATTCAATTTTTGGCCTACGCAGGGCTCCAGGTTCCAATTGGGGTTTTGTCCGACCGATTCGGTCCAAATCACTTTTTAATCATCGGAACGATATTAAATGGGGTTGGTACTGTTTTATATAGTTTGGCATCGAATGAAGTGATCTTAGTAATAGCCAGATTATTGGTCGGAATTGGTGATGCCACCATTTGGGTAAATATTGTACTGATATTGAGCCAATGGTTTAAAGTGCAGGAATTTGTTCGCTTGCTTGGGTTTGCTGGTATGGCAGGAAGTTTGGGCTTCTTAATGGCAACCGTTCCGTTTTCGGCCTGGATTTCTCTCACCGGCTGGAGAATGCCATTTTTAATCGTTGGAACAGTTTTATGTGTGATGGGTATTGTTTTGTATTTTGTCCTTATAAAAAAGCCGCAGAAAATGGCTTTAACTGGCCCTTCCACTAAACCGTCTGTGTTGAAAAATGAACTTAAGCGAGAATCTACGATCGCATTACTTCGGCGGGTAGGTTCCAGCCGGCAGGCATGGGCGGCGTTTTTATGCCATTTTGGTTTAGTCGGAACGTATGTAGGATTTATTGGGTCATGGGCAGTGCCCTATGGAATCGAAGTGTACGGGATGACTCGTTCAGGCGCAAGCCAGCTCATAATGATTGGGTTGTTGGGAGCGCTTATTGGCGCCCCGTTAACTGGTTCGATTTCCAGCCGGATCAATTCGATTAAACGTCCATACGTTATTGTTCATATGGCAGCTTTTCTAAGCTGGCTGGCATTTCTTCTATTTATCGGCAAGCCGCCTTTCTTCTTGCTGATTCTGCTTTTCTTCATAATCGGGTATTGCAATGGAGCAAGTTCTTTAACCTTTGCAGTAGTCCGTAAGTCATTCGATATGAAGGAAGTTGGAGTGGTTTCCGGGTTTGCCAATACCGGCGGTTTTATAAGCGCAGTTTTGCTGCCAAGTATTTTCGGGAAAATTTTAGACCAGTTTCATATGGCTGGCAGTGCAGCTGGCTATCATTACGGTTTTATCATTCCTGTTTTCTTCTCTTTACTTGGTTTATTCGGAGGACTTTTAATAAAAGAACAGGCACAGGGAGGCAATCAGCCCCGACAGCAATTAGCTTAATTGCCAGGTAAAGAATGGACATTCAGTCTCATAATCGGACGAACAAAAGCAGGATAGAATCAATCCTGCTTTTGTCATGTCAAAAAGGGCAAACAGCAAAAAGAGGTAGAAACAGCCATAATATAGTAAAATGTTGTTTTGGATGCTAATTATTGCTGGGAGCTGCTAACATGAATCAAACGTTTACGATAAGAGAAAAAACAAAACAAATTATCATCTTGATTATCCCTATCCTAATCACGCAATTAGGCATGTTCTCCATGATCTTTTTTAATACGGTTATGTCAGGTAAATACCATTCTACCGATTTAGCTGGAGTGGCAATTGGTTCCTCCCTGTGGAGTCCAATCTTCACTGGGCTGAGCAGCATTCTGCTGGCTGTATCACCTATTGCGGCCCAGTACCTGGGCCAGCGGAAAACGAATGAGATTTCTTCGGTTGTCAGGCATGGATTGTACCTTTCTGTCATCCTTACCCTCATCATTTTAGTTTCGGGCTTCTTTTTGTTAAAGCCGATTTTAGAAAAAATGAACCTGGAACGGGATGTTGCAGAAACCGCTTTTCATTACCTGATTGGACTCAGCTTTGGAATACTGCCATTATTTCTGTTTAATGTTTTGCGTTCGTTCATTTATGGGCTGGGGAAAACACGTGTAGTAATGATGATCATGATTTCATCACTGCCTTTCAATTTATTGCTGAACTATTGCTTCATATTTGGCAGGCTTGGCTTGCCTGAACTGGGAGGTGCAGGGGCGGGATATGCGGTAGCGATTACTTATTGGTTGATTTTGGCCTTCACTGTGTTTATCGTGAAAACCCAAGTGCCTTTTAATCAATATCATGTCTTTTCTAACTTAAAACATGTGTCTCTGGAGAGGTTAAAAGAAATTTTAAAAATTGGAATTCCCATGGGACTGTCAACTTTCTTTGAAACTAGTATGTTTGCGGTGGTCACCATCTTAATCAGCACTTTTAGCGTAACCACTGTTGCATCTTATCAATCAGCGTTAAATATCGTATCCTTTTTATATATGATTCCAACGAGCATATCGATGGCCGTAACCGTTCTAGTCGGTTATGAGGCAGGAGCAATGCGCTATAAGGACGCCCAGTCTTACAGCTGGCTAGGAATTGGTTTGGCCGTGTTGACAGCCATTATCACGGGGGTACTGGTGGTTGTTTTCCGTTACCAAGTAGCCGGTCTTTATTCCAATGAACGAGCTGTCATTGATTTAACGGCCCATTTCTTGATTTTTTCCCTATTTTTCCAAATGTCGGATGCCATACAAGTGACAGCTCAAGCTGCACTAAGAGGTTATAAAGACGTAAACGCAGCGTTTATGATGACCTTGGCGGCCTACTGGGTAATATGTCTTCCTGCTGGATACCTGTTGGCCCATTACACCTCGTT
Organism: Neobacillus muris; assembly: GCF_943193175.1. GTDB lineage: Bacteria > Bacillota > Bacilli > Bacillales > Cytobacillaceae > Neobacillus > Neobacillus muris. The sequence continues at coordinate 176,301 of NZ_CALPDF010000006.1, read as the reverse complement.
AGGAGTAAGAGGATATTGGATTGGGCTCACAATCGGTCTACTTGCGGCAGGGATTGCTTTATCGTCACGGCTTATTTATATTCAGAAACGCATATACTCCAGTTCTCCAGGAAATTAATGATCGAATCACTTTTGACATAGAATAAATGAAAAGACGCCATCCTTCGATGGCGTCTCCTGTTAAAAAATTTTGTTTAGACCCAATAATTTTAATAAAAAAGATTGGTTTTTATCCGTTATTTTTAGTTCTTGCATATTTAGTTTTTCCTTGTTTTCATGAATCCATCTTTTTAATTCATGTTTGTCTTTACATTGTGTATAATATGTTTCTCCACCCTTGCCGAGAGCATTGACAACATATCTACAAGTATTCCCCATAATGCCCACCTTTAAAATGTATAATGTATTCTATATGGAATTATATCAGGGATTAAAAAATAGTCCATCGTTATTTTTTATCAAATTCAGCCAAATTTTTTCAAGTTGTCCTCTATGAACAATGGCTTATAAAAGGAATAACAGGAAGTATATAGATGATCCAAAGGGAATAATGTCATCGTAGAAGTTTTTATTTATAGAGGCGGTGAAACTCGCTGCCTTAAAGTTAATTAAAATTTTTGGTACCCGTATCTTTTAACACTGCCTGAAACGTTAATACTGCAGAGAGTGCAAAAGGAGTGAAAAACATGTCACAGGAATGGAGACGAAACCCCATTAAAGACAGAGGAGAGTTTGATGACCCATTTTGGCGGGAATCTTATCCTAAACTTCGGAGATATTGCCATTTTTTAGCGCAAAACGAATGGGATGGAGATGATATTGCTCAGGAGACCTACTTGAAAGCTTTGAAATATAACAACCGGGAGCAAAAGCTAAATTCAGCCTTAATCAATAAAATTGCCTATCATCATTGGATTGACCAGTTAAGAAAAAGGAGCAAAGAAACCATTGAATCTGATGTTTCACAATATGCGTTTAATAGCCCATCAGAGGCAAAAGCGGATTCAGTAGAGCTGCTCATAAGAAAATTCACACCAAAACAAGCGGTTATCTTTTTTTTGAAAGAAGCGTTTCATTATCAGATTAAAGAAATTGCCGGCTTATTAGGTACAACGGAAATGGCGGTTAAGGCTAACTTGTATCGTGCAAAAAAACGGATTGGAAAATCTAATGACGAGGATGACTCCTTTGCTGTTGAGACATTTTGGGTTCCAGAAGAACAGGGAATTCTGTCAGAATTGTTTAATGAATCATTGGAAAATCAAGATCCGGCTGTTCTGATTGCTCATTTGCCATCTTTATCATGTGTAACAGACAATCCTTGCATGATAACGAATAAGCATAGTCAGGTTCAACGATTTTCTCCTTCGAGCACTCTCTGTATGGCGGCATAGCCTAAACATCTGCTTCAAGGAGGAGGACCAATGAATACTATTCCTTATGTTATTGAACAAACCAATCGTGGTGAACGGTCTTATGATATTTATTCCCGGCTGCTTAAGGACCGTATTATCATAATCGGCGATGAAATCAATGATCAGTTAGCCAATAGTGTGGTAGCCCAGTTATTGTTTTTGGAGGCAGATGCCCCTGAAAAGGATATTTCAATCTATATCAATAGTCCAGGAGGTTCCACTTCGGCAGGGTTTGCGATTTATGATACGATGCAAATCATCAAGCCGGATGTACGGACGATTTGTACCGGGATGGCTGCATCTTTTGGGGCAATGCTGCTGTTGGCAGGAACGAAGGGCAAACGTTTTGCTCTGCCCAATAGTGAGATTATGATTCATCAGCCTTTAGGAGGGGTAAAAGGGCAGGCGGCAGAAATTGAAATATCTGCCCGCCGCATTTTAAAGCTAAGAGAACATATTAATCAAATGATCGCTGACCGGACTGGGCAGACAGTGGAAAAGGTAGCCAAAAATACGGACCGGGATTACTTTATGAGTGCAGAAGAAGCAAAAGACTATGGAATAATCGATGATATTTTATATCCAAAATGAAACGATGAAGACGAGCTAAGTTAGGCTCGTCTTTTGTTTTAACGCGTTAGAGTGCTGGGGGACAGTCCCCGCACGGAATTCACCATACATCTAAAGTTTGGATTAAATTTGAGCCCAATTGATTAGACGGTCTCATCTTTTTAGAGGATTATTTTGGAAATAACTTTGATTATAATAGGTTTGGAAATAGAATTAAAGGGAGTGGAGGACGATGACTCTTAATCTTTTATTTTTAACAATTTCGATAACTATTCGGAGAATGACCGCGGAGCAAGCAGACCAGCAAGAGCGTGTAGACAAACTCTATCAAGAATTGAAAAATAAAATGCCTTATTTTTAATCTTGGAGGAAGGTATTAAAACAGGTTTAAAGGTGATGAATGGCCAAAACGAATCCAGGTTCAGGAAACGGTCATTCATCCAAGCGATGAAAGCCCATAACAGATTCAGCCTCAGGAAAACAGTCATTCTTTCATCTAGACAGACAAAAAAATTTAGGTTAAGGGAAAATATGGTTATATTTGACATTTATCTAGGTTTGTCGTAGTCGGTCTCAAAAAAACTAACCTGATGAAATTTCCTTCCTTCTCCGTGCCATCCTGAAAAACAGCCGCAAAAGCGGAGGCACCGCAAAATAGATGAAAAACAGCCGAAATAACTGATAACCAGTTACCATTGAAAGATCAGCATTTACCTCGTGAGCCAGAATGCCCATCTGGTCCATACCGCCCGGTGCTACACTCAAAAAGCTCGTCGAAGGAGTCAGATGTCCTCCATAAACGAGCAGATAACTTAATCCCAAAGACACCAAAATCATGATCATTCCACTAAGCAAAGCAAGGCTGATGACACGGGCTTTATGCTCCAATTTTTCCGGTTTCATCAGCAAACCAATATATCCGCCTATCATAAACTGTGAAAAGTCCAAAACAGTTGGACTTAACTGCGGACCCTGCACTCCAACTAAATTAAATATCGCCGTTCCTAGAATCGGCCCCAGCATAAATGGTGTCGGAAACTTCCATTTTTTAGCCAAAAAAGCAAACGCAACACAAATTATTGCAAATAAAATAAACCTAAGCAGAGGCGAACCTGACTGACTTAACGTCTGAACTACCTGCTCTGAAGCCGCTGGTGCCGTGTTATGAAAGAATGGCCCAAAAATCATGAACGGCACTAAAAAAACAATCATCATCAATCTTGCCACTTGAAGGAAAGTTACCGTTGTTATATCAATTCCTTTCACTTCTTCAGCGAACGTAATCATTTGTGATAAACCGCCAGGAATACTTCCAGTCAAGACGGTAGGGTAATCCACTCCGGTGAGCTTGGAAACAACAGCTGCAATTCCAGCACAAAATAATACAAGCAAAACTGTCATAATAAACATGGACGGCAGCTTCGCGACGATTTGCACGAGTGCAGGCTTTGTAAATGATAACCCAATTGAGTACCCAACAATAATTAGCCCAGTATTTCGAATCCAGCTTGGCCAGTAAAATGGGATTTTTGAAAACCTTGAACCGATAAAAACCACTGCCATGGGTCCGAGCAGCCAGGGAATCGGGGTATGAAGCGCCTGGAAAATCACTCCGCCAATCATCGCGGCAAAAAAGGTGAGGAGAAAACGGATCTTTTTATCTTGTGGATCAATAGAAATCATGTTATCCCTTCTATCTATAAAAGTACTTTTATTGAAAATTCTATGTTACAGTTTACTATTTTACCACGTTGAAGGACATGAGAAAACCTCGTAGCACTTTCTGGATACATGGAAACATGAAAAAATGGGGCTTTTTCAGGTAGAGCCAAATAATATTTTAAAAAATACTTTGGTAAATTATCTGACAAGTTTATAGCTTTAAGATAACTAGTTTAATAAAATAGGTAAGAAGAAAAAAAGCATCTCCTCAATAAATGGGGAGATGCATCTGAACTGTCCATCTTAAGCACTAATGTTCTTGGTGCTCTTACTGTCTGTTTGACTGCCCTTCATCCGGCTGAAAATGGTTGCCAGAATGGGACCAGAGATATTATGCCACACACTGAAAATGGCGCTTGGGACAGCGGAAAGCGGAGAAAAGTGAGCAGACGCAATGGCAGCTCCCAATCCAGAATTTTGCATGCCCACTTCGATGGCCACTGCTTTTTTCTTGGACAAGTCCATGCCAAATAGTTTTCCAAAGAAATAACCGATTAGGTAACCTAAACAGTTATGCAATACCACGATTGCAAAAATAATTAATCCCGTTTTCGCAATTTGTGCTTGGTTCACAGACACTACAGCTGCAACGATGGCGACAATACCGATGATGGATACAAGCGGCAATACTTTGACACTGGCCTCTGCCTGCTTGTTAAATAATTTTTTAATGATGACCCCAAGCACAATCGGAACAATAACTATTTGAACAATTGATAAGAACAAGCTGGCAGGATCAACTGGAATCCATTCGCTTGCTAATAAGAGAATAAGTGCTGGTGTGACGATTGGAGCAAGAATGGTTGTGACAGATGTAATCGTTACCGATAGCGGCACATCCCCTTTGGACAGGAACGTCATGACGTTCGAAGCAGTCCCTCCTGGGCAGCAGCCTACTAAAATAACCCCTACGGCAATTTCTGGTGACAAATGAAATCCTTTTGCAAGTAAATATGCCAAGCCAGGCATAATAATAAATTGGCCGAGGACTCCAATAATGACATCCTTAGGCCGTCTAAATACCTCCTTAAAATCCGCTCCAGATAATGTTAACCCCATCCCGAACATAATAATTCCCAATAAAAGAGAAATATGCGGGGCAATCCAAGTAAAGGCAGATGGTGAAAAAAATGCGAGCAGGGCAAAAACTAGTACCCAGATGGCAAAGGTATTGCCGACAAATTGACTGACTTTTTCTAAGGTCTTCATTAAGCTACACCCTCTAAAATAAATTTTTAATTGCTGAGGAGTATTATAGATTATTATTTCAATAAACACAATAGTTTGAAAATTAATTATTTTAAAAAATGAAAGAAATCTCGTTTTTAATATAAAATAATAGAAAAGAGTGTGGGGCAGAATGAAAAAACATCTGATCTTTGTCTATGGAACACTTAGAAAAAATCAGCCAGACCACTACTTGCTGGATGATGCACTTCTTGTGGCAGAGTATGCATGGACGTCTGGCAGGCTATTTGATACCGGTCTTGGATATCCCGCTGTTGGAGAGTAAATGAAGGATACTGTATTTGGGGGAATTTATCAGGTAGACGAAGAGGAATTATCTCAACTAGATGATTATGTAGAAGGCCGAGAGACCAACTTATATGACAGGAAAAGCCAGATCATTATTCATGAACAGGGAAAAACAAAAGCATATATCTATGTCATGGCAAAACAAAATAAGAGTATGCTAAAAACGGCCATACCATCAGGAGACTGGGTGTGTTTTCAAAACGATAAAACGTAAAACATGAAATGGAAAAGGCATTGTCTCTATAGGACGGCTAAATTGGGACGGCTATCCTTGCCTTTTTCGTCAATATGTAGATCACATCTGCTTAAAAATTCAGACGTTGCTTCATCTCCTGTCAATGGAACTTTAGAGTAGTGTTCTTGCAAGGCTCTCACGATGCGTTTGCCTAATCCTTGATTTCGGTGGGAAGGATTCACACATATATGGGTAACCTGTATTTGATTTTCTCCGATCCTCACCCCAATCAGTCCTATGAAGCCCTCCTGTTCCTTCCAAAGGAATAACTGCCGATTTGATTCTGTTATATATTCCTTCATTGTCACAAGGAGCCTTTCTAAATCTCTGTGTTCTGGAAAGAAAGATAACAGTCCCATGGCAATTTTCTGATAGGCAGATTTATACTTCATTAACATATATTGACCTCACTTGTTTTGAACTATTTATAAGAGCTATCATCTTCTCTTCAAAAATAAGGTGATGATTAAATGCGGACAACAGTCCCGGAAAATTTATTTTTCCAATACCCAGCCGTCATATCGGCAATCGCCACCCCTGTTGAACTTTGCGAACCGATAAATTTTCCATCTCCCAAATAGATTCCAACATGGCCATCTTTTTTATAGGTATCAAAGAAAACAAGATCTCCCGGTTTCATCTCGCTTGCGGAAATTTTTTGGCCGGCATTTTTTATATCTGAAGTGCTGTTTCCTACATCAATGCCCGCCTGGGAAAATGCCCATCGGACAAAACCAGAGCAATCAAATCTCCCGTTGGCGATGTCTTCTGTTGTTCTGCCGCCGCCAAAGGCATACCTGGACTGGCCAATATATTTTTGTCCCACAGTAGTTACGATATGTATATAGTCCTGAGTTTCAATTTTCTCCTGTTTCTTCGTTTCCTGTTTTTCCACTTCTTTTTCCAAATGCTGAGTTAAAGATACGTAATGGTTTTGCTGATCGGTCAATTGAATCTGTAAGTTTTGCCATTCAGCCGCTTTTGCAGCCGCTTCGCCTTGTTTGAATGCCAAGACAGCTTTTTTATTCTCCAAATCCTTCAGGTCAGCATCCTGTTGGGACAAAAGGTCTTGATCGGCCTTAATGATCTTTGCAACCGCATCGACACGGTTAACGAGGTCGCTGATGCTGTCAGCTAAAAGCAAAGCATTTAAATAAGAAACATTTGCGCCGCTTTGTTGATAGGTTAGTGCCCGTTCTTTTACTAGAGACTTTCTTTTATCAATCTTCGCCTGCAAACCAGCAATTTCATTTTGCAGCTGCAGCATTTCCGAATGAAGTGTTTCAACCTCAAGGCTTGCGGCCGCAATTTTTTTATTTTGTTCTTCAATTGCCTGATTTAACAAAGCCAATTGGCTGTTAATTGCATCAAGGGTGTTTACGGTTTGGTTCTTATGTATATCAGCTGGTGAGTTTAAATACTTCTGTTCCTGACTCGTTTCAATTTCTTCTGCGTGTGCAAGCGATGATAAAAATGGCAATTCACTGGTGACTAGGATGAAAGCGCACAGCAAAACTACTAGTTTCCTGATCACATTTATCACTACTTTCTCAATATATTAAAACGTATTTACTAAATTTTCTAACTTTTTAATATAAGAGCTAGTATAACATGCTAATTTAACAGGAATGTAATAGCTGGTTTACAGTTTGATATCAGAGTATGAAAATATTGAAAATATGAATGTAAGAAAATTTGGTTTTTTGAAAAAATAGAAGGAAAACAAGGTTCCCAACTCGTATAAGGTAAATGTACAAATTCGTCAAATCCGCTGTGGCTAGAACAATCATGAACATTGGGGGAATGGGAATGAAAGTTGAAAACAGTGAAGGAAAGCTGTTATGGGAGCCTTCCAAAGAGCAGCAGGACAAATCAAGGCTAAAGCAATTTATGAAGTGGCTGGAGGAAACAAGGGGACTGTCTTTCGCCACATACGATGAACTTTGGAATTGGTCCGTTACGAGTATTGAAGGATTTTGGTCGGCTATCTGGCATTTCTTTGAAGTTCAGGCAAAAACTCCTTATGATGAAGTTTTGCCAGTGCGAACCATGCCGGGAGCCAAATGGTTTCCGGGAGCCACCTTAAATTACGCCGAGCATATTTTTCGTAATGAGGTTTCTGAAAAAACAGCAATCATCTACCAGTCTGAAATTCGGCCACAAGGGGAAGTGACGTGGTCCCAATTAAAAAAGAATACCGCTTCCGTTGCCGCTTATTTAAAAGCCTTAGGGGTAAAACCGGGAGACCGTGTGGCCGCTTATGTTTCTAACATACACGAAACAATTACCGCTTTCTTGGCCTGCGCCAGCATTGGGGCGGTTTGGTCGAGCTGTGCCCCGGAATTTGGCATTATGAGTGTCATAGACCGGTTTAAACAAATCGAGCCAAAGGTGTTATTTACAGTGGATGGGTATCGGTATGGGGGAAAGGATTTTAACAGGCTTGATGTAGTCAAAAAGATTCAAGCAGAATTGCCGACACTCCAACAAACGGTGGTCATCCCGCATTTGTCTAAAGAGCCTGAAATCGGACAGTTGACCAATGCCGTAATGTGGGAGGATGTTTTGGCTAAAAATCAGGAGGCACCGTTCATATTTGAACCAATGCCATTTGATCATCCGCTATGGATTTTATATTCATCTGGCACAACTGGAAAACCAAAAGCCATTGTCCAAAGTCAAGGAGGCATCCTGCTGGAGCACTTAAAACTCAGCTGTCTGCAAAAAGGATTGACAAGCGAGGACAGGTTCTTTTGGTATACCACGACTGGATGGATGATGTGGAATGTTGTTGTAAGCGGTTTATTGGCTGGGGCTGCGATTCTGTTATTTGACGGGAACCCTGGCTATCCTAATTACGAGACGATTTGGAAATTCGCTGAAACAACAAATATGACGGTTTTCGGTACTAGTGCCAGCTTCATCACCGCCTGTATGAAGGATGGAGTGAAGCCGAAAGAGAATTTTGATCTGTCCCATTTAAAAAGCATTGGTTCGACCGGTTCGCCGCTTCCAGTGAGTGGGTTTGAGTGGATCTATGAGCATGTGAAACCAGATATTTGGCTGTTTTCCACCAGCGGGGGTACGGACCTATGTACAGCATTTGTCGGCGGCGTTCCGCTTTTGCCGGTTCACGCTGGGGAACTGCAGGCACGGGCGCTTGGGGCAGCAGTAAGGTCCTTTAATGAACAGGGCGAGGAACTAATTGACGAGATTGGCGAGCTTGTCATCACAGAACCGATGCCGTCGATGCCGATTTATTTTTGGAATGACAAGGATGGTGAACGGTACAGGAACAGCTATTTTAATGTTTATCCTGGCATTTGGCGCCACGGTGATTTTATTAAAATTACATCGAGGGGAAGCAGTATCATATATGGCCGATCAGATGCGACGATTAACAGGGGGGGCATTCGGATGGGAACGAGCGAGATATACAGCGCCCTGGAAAGCATCCCGGAGGTCGTCGAAAGCCTGGTAGTGGACATACCGGTTACGAGTGAACGATCCTATATGCCTTTATTCGTGGTGGTCAAGCGAGAGGAACAGTTAACTGAAGAGGTCAAACATCAGATTAACCAAGTGATCCGCCAAAGCTGTTCGCCGCGGCATGTTCCTGATGAAATAATTCCTGTTAAGGAGCTGCCGAAGACATTAAACGGCAAAAAGCTCGAGGTGCCCATAAAAAAAATATTGATGGGCACACCTATAGAAAAAGCTGCTAATCCTGGCTCCTTATCGAATCCACATATATTGAAATTTTTCAAGGAATTTAAAACACAATTAGATGCAAAATTTCAGAATTAAATCCAAATCCTTGATTATCAAATGCGTGCACTGAGTCACGCTTTTTTTTATTTTTTGTATGCTTGGCAAACGTTGATTTGGCAATGCTAAAAAGGAAGTTAGCCATTGCTGACTGCATCCGATTGAACACTAAACCTAAAAGGACGGTGAAACATGGAAAGGGAACAAAAGAGTTTGCCGCAAGAGCTTGGCCAACAAGTGAAAGGGAAAATGAGATATACAAATAATAATCATGGTAAGGCCGACACAGAAGATAATGATATTCAGACAGACAGTGCAGTTATTATCGGGCAGGGGGATCCCAATTTATCCCCTGATGCAGGAAAGCCCATGATATAAACCTTTAGGAGGGTAAAATAAATGTACTTTTACCGTGAGGATTTAATTAACATGATTGTTCCGGATAAACCGGATCCTGAAGCAGCCAAAGTCCTTCAAGAAACTTTAGGCGGACGCTTTGGCGAAATGAGGACCATGATGCAATTTTTCTTTCAGAGTTCTAATTTTCGTGGTAGTGCTAAACCCTACCGCGACTTGATTCGAGGCGTGTTCTTGGAAGAAATCAGTCATGTTGAATTAGTGCAGACCACCATCAATCAGCTTCTGAACGGTTCAGGGGAAGAAGCAGTCGGGGCAAGGGGACCAGAAGGAGCACCCTTGGCGGATGCTATTAAACATGCCAACCCGCATCATTATATTATGGGCGCCCAAGCGTCTCTTCCAGTGGATGCGTATGGAAATCCTTGGAACGGAAACTATGTTTACAGCCATGGGAATCTTATCAGTGATTTACTAGATAATGTTGTCCTAGAATCAACAGGGGTACTGCAGAAATCACGCATTTATGAAATGAGTACAAATAAAACCTTTAGAGAAACGCTGGCATTTCTTATTGTCCGGGATAATGCACATCAAAACGCCTTTGCCAAAGCGCTGGAGACTCTTGGTGTAAATTGGGGGGGAATTTTTCCTGTTCCAAACTATGACATTAATAAATATCCAGAATGCCGAAAATATGTTGAATTGGGCTTTCACAATGCTCAATTTAATTTCCGTTTGGATGATACACTTATCGGGCAAATTTTTCAAGGAGAGTCGCCAAGCAGAAATAGCGGAACTCTACAAGTCGTACCTCCGCCGCAAGGCTACCCAGTGCCTGAACTTCCAGAAATGCCAAATGAACATAGCCCAGGAATACATGATCTAAATGCTTAAATTTATCTGACTGCCATATTTAGAAAGGGCTGGCCAAAAGCAAAGGGGTCAGACACCACACTGCAATATAGAGGGATTTAAAAATACGTTCTATATATTGATCTTGGCGTGGAGTCAGACCCCTTAATGGACAGCCCCCAAATTTTTAACGCAATGTTTTTAAAGCTCCGCTCCATGCGATGACTTCATCAAGCATGGCGTTTATATTTGCTTTATGCAATTCAGCTGGTTTGAACACAGAGAAGTTTTCAAAATCTGTAAACAAGGATAAAGTTGGATGTGTACGTACATCGGCAATTTTTAGTTCGCCGCAAATGCCTCGCAAGTGTTCAGCAGCACGTGCACCTCCAGTTGAACCATAGCTTACGATCCCAGCAGCTTTGTTGTTCCAAGCCTCACGGGCAAAATCAATAGCATTCTTTAATGCGCCAGTGATGCTGTGATTGTATTCCTGTACGATAAATACAAAGCCATCCAAGCTGGCAAGCTTTTCATTCCACTTCGCAATTCCTGGTTCTGTACCGTCTGTTGTACCTAAGAGTGGAAGATTGTAATCAGCGATATCCACGATTTCATATTCCGCATCGTTTCTGCTATCCGCGATTCCTTTAACCCATCCGCCTACTTGGGGACTTAGCCGGCCTTGGCGTGTGCTTCCTAAGATAATACCGATTTTTAATTTTGGATTTGTCATTATTTCTTCCTCCTTTGTTGTTTGGGTAAATAATTTAGTGAATAAACCCATTTGAAGTACCCCCTGATGGACCTATAAAGATATTTGCTTTTAGGATTTATTGAAATAAGATATTCTCAATTCAAGATTAATAATCAACATATCTCGAAGAGAAATATTTTTAATTCGAGATAAATAGTAATATAATGAAAGCAGGATGTCAAGTGACTGAAATGTGATTTCATGAGCCATAAAAAAATATCGTCTTAAAGAAGGGATGAGAAATATGGAGAATTTCCATCAAAGTCCCAATATATTTATTGGGGAAGTAAATATCAAGGTGAAAGATATCGACTACTCTACGTCGTTTTATCAGAATGTTATTGGTTTAAAAGTATTAAAAAAAACAGATCGGAAAACGGTATTAACAACTGATGGCAAATCGGCTCTGTTAACCCTAGAACAGCCTGATGATGTCATCAGCAAGCCCCAGCGGACAGCTGGATTGTACCATTTTGCGATATTACTGCCCTCCCGTGACGATTTATCCGTCTTTTTACGGCATATTGTAGAAATGGGATATCCACTGGGCGCAGGTGATCATTATGTAAGTGAAGCATTGTATTTAAATGACCCAGATGGAAATGGAATAGAGGTATATAGGGACCGCCCATCATCTGAATGGACTTGGAAAAGCGGTTTAGTGGAAATGGCTACCTTGCAAATAGATGCTAAAGGGATTCTGGCAGAAAGCAATGCGGAATGGAATGGATTGCCGAAAGGAACAGTAATGGGACATATTCATCTTCATGTCTCTGATTTAGCAAAATCTCAAGAATTTTATACAAAAGGACTGGGCTTTCAAATTGTCAGCTACTATCCACAAGCCGTATTTTTATCAACGGGTGGATACCATCACCATATTGCCATTAACACCTGGCAGGGGGAAGGTGCAACGGCTCCTCCTAAAAACAGTGTGGGTCTCAACTGGTATACAGTTGTTTTTCCGGATGAAGCCAAAAGAGAGAAGGTCTTGCAGCAGTTAAGCAGATTGAATTGGCCGGTTGAAAAAGCGGACGATTATTTTTTAACAAATGATCCAGCTGGGAATCAAATCCGTTTGGTTGTATAAACCAAACATAATAAAAATAACGCAGGCCGCTGATTTATCAAGGTCTGCGTTATTTTCATAGAATTTAGGAAAAAAAAATCCGGAAGCTTGTCCGGATTCAAAAAAATTAAGGGGGGTGTTCGGTAACAGTACCTATAGTAAATGATAAGTATGAACAAACTATGACGAAAATTTTAAACATCTTGGTATAAAGGGATATTTTTTAATCATCGTATTATTTTAGGGAAGCTGGTTTTCGATAATAGCCTTTATCCCGATGGTACAAAAGGACAGCAATACCCAAAATTCCAGAAGCAATCCAAATGGATGTGTTTCCTATGTAGGTGGTGGAAAAAGTACCGGACAAAGCGCCGAATATAAAGGCAAGGATAATAATGAAAAAGTCTTTAAATTGTTTCTTCGCATCAGGGTTTTGCTCTTTTAAGGCTAAATAGGCAGCTTGTGTTGCAGTTCGCAGGTTCCCTGTGGTCATTGTGGAATTGTAGCCCCATTTATCTATTTTATTAAAGGTCGAAATTTGTAAAGAGGAAACAAAGGCTATACAGACTGTGATCACTATATTGGGGACACTGCTTGGCAAAAAACCCACCACAATAGAAACAAGGCATTCCAAAATCAAAATCGAACGCCGGTAACTATAGACAATTTCCCTTACATGAGGAATCTTAACAATTTCTGATACCAATACACCTAAAACAAATGCCACAATGGGTGGAATGTACTGCAATGAACCCTTCCATTCCCCATTTGCTGCCCTAACGGCAAACAGGACCATATTGCCGGTTTGGGCATTGGCAAAGACTCCGTCCCGGCTGATAAAAGTATAGGCATCTAGAAAGCCTCCAACGATGGCCAATAAGCCGCCCAAATAAATCGAATTGGAATGTAAAGAGGGAATGGCAATCCGTTTTTCTTTCATTGTAATTTCTCCTTAAAGCCCATAGGTACAATTAATATTTGATAAAATGGGAATTTTATGTCAATTATGCTGGTTTTTTAATATAAGCTTTTTAAGGATAAAATGAAATGATATTTTTTTCAAGAGGGAGAATAAAGGTCTCAACCATTCCCGAGAATATGATTATTAGATTGGTTGAATTGCTGCCTTTTTACCAACATGGACAAAAATGAAAGGAAGGTGAGGTGCACCTTCCTTTGCGAATTAGGAGCGTTGGATTGTAGAGGTATTGAAGTTTTTGATCATTTTTTGCAGGTTCCGATGTCCCTCTCTTAATTTGATTGTCTCATCGATGATTTTTTGAAATCCTTCAAGATCACGGTCCGAGGCATTTAACAAGGTTTTAGGAAGACCTTCTACAATTTGTTGGAGGGATAATTCCATGCTTATTGCATACCGCCTTTCACATTTAGTTTAGACATCTGTAAGCGTCTACCTTACTATTTTTCGAAATATCGGAAATTTCCTGCTGAATTGCTGCAAATATTTATCTTCAATTCTCAACAGCTTTTTTCATTTCGTCAAACAATTTGTCAAGATACTACTAAATATGTAGGAGAAACTAGAATCTGGCACTCATACATGCGATTGAGTAAAAATGTAAAGGGGAACATACAAAGTGCACGCAGAAATTGCGTGCACTTTGTTTATAGGATAAAAGCAGTTACAATGACCCCAGCTGTGACAAGGACTATTCCCATTTTAGCCCAGAGGGGAAGTGAGTCCTTCCCCTTTTGGTTGATTCTTTCTTCTTCTTCTTTTACAACCTTTCGATATTCAGGACTGCAGCAGCCCATTATGCCACCCGATTCCAGCCGGTAATGTCTTCGTCAAGCGGCAGGTTATTCGCCCTGGCTTTATTGCCAGCCCTAAAGAATAACCAAAGCAGCACAGCAGTTCCGACAAATCCGCCAATCCATGAAGTGTTCATCGATAAACCAAACCCGATTTGTGCATTTAGAATGTAAGTAATAACCATTACTAGCATAAAGGAACCTGGAATCAAGGAAATCCAATAGTTCTTCTTAGCAATATATAAATACATTGCCCCGACAAACAAGGCAATCACAGCAGTTGCTTGATTGGCCCAACTAAAATATCTCCATAAAATATTAAAGTCAATCTGAGTTAGAGCAACTGAAATAATGAATAACGGTAAGGAAATCCACAACCGGTTTGATAATTTCTTTTGAGCAATATTTAGATATTCAGCAATAATCATCCGTGCACTCCGAAACGCTGTATCTCCGGATGTAATCGGTAATACAACCACGCCAAGAACAGCAAGTGTTCCGCCAATGGCACCCATCATTTGGGTAGAAACTTCACTTACAACAGCTCCAGGTCCTCCGGCAGCCAATATTTCATTTAATCCTGTGTATCCATGGAATAAACTCATTGAAGCAGCGGCCCAAATCATGGCAATAATCCCTTCTGCTATCATCATGCCGTAAAAAATTCTGCGGCCTTGCTGCTCGTTCTGTGTGGTTCGTGAGATCATCGGCGTTTGTGTAGCATGGAATCCAGAAAGTGCCCCACAGGTAATCGTAAAGAAAATTAATGGAAAAATAGGGGCGTTATCTGGGTGGAAATTATGAAATGAAAGCTCAGGAATTGGTGCGCCATTCACCATTAAACCAATTCCAACACCTAATGCACTGATAATTAGCAAGGCGCCAAAGTAAGGGTAAAGCCGTCCAATAATTTTATCAACCGGAAGCACCGTAGCTAAAATATAATAAATAAAAATGGCAGCAATGATAATTCCTAATGCTACTTTACCATCCATTAATACATGCAAAAGGCTCGCTGGTGTAGAAACAAAAACGGTTCCTACTAACAATAGCAGGAGTACAGCAAACGCATTTACAACGTGGCGCATAATTTTTCCCAAGAATTTGCTGGCCAGTTCCGGCAGATGAGCGCCTTTGTTACGGATTGAGATCATCCCTGTTAAATAGTCATGCACCGCTCCAGCGAAAATACAGCCAACGACAATCCAAATAAAAGCGGCCGGACCGTAAAGGGCACCCATAATTGGACCAAAAACAGGTCCTGTGCCGGCAATGTTAAGCAACTGAATCAAGGAGTTCTTAAATGTGCTCATTGGCACATAGTCCACGCCATCGTTATTCACATAAGCAGGTGTAGGGCGTTCTTCCTTCACGCCAAATATTTTTTCCACAAACTTCCCATAAGTAAAGTAAGCAACGATTAATAGGACAATTCCACCTAAAAAAGTATACAATTTCTCTCCCCCTTTTATTAAGAATATGAATGCGGTTACATCAAATAGTATAAATAACATCGATGGCTGCATGGAGAGTTTGAGAATAAAAGGTAGAAAATAAGGATTATCATGTGTTTTTTCTATATTAACATGCATAAAGGATTATTATATCTCCAGACGCGTTCTCAATGCTTTGACATAATTTCGGCTGACAGAAAGCATTTCTTTTCTTCCCTGAATCTGCAGCTGGTATGCACCATTGAACCATGGTGTCAGCCGCGTAACATATTCCAAGTTTACGAGAAAGCTTTTATGGATGCGAAAAAACCCGTAGCCTGTCAATCTGCTTTCTAAATCCTTTAGTGGTGTTTTGGTTTCATATTCACCTGTTTTTGTGATTAGTTTTGTGAGCTTATCATCTCTTACGATATAGAAGATATCTTTAGGCTCTAGATAATAGATTTCCCGATCTGATTCCACTGCCAATTTTCCTGCAGGCCTTTCGTTTTCAGGATCAAATAAGGAAGAGAATTTTTTTTCAATCCGATGAATGGTATCTTGCAGCTGCTCTTCATCATAGGGCTTCAATAGGTAATCAATTGCATTAAAGCGGAAGGCCTCCACCGCAAATTGAGGATAGGCAGTGGTAAAAACGACTAAGGGAACTTTCTTTAATTCCGAGAAAGCTTTCGCTGCTTCCATACCATTTATTCTCGGCATTTCTATATCCAGAAAGACTACATCAGGTTGGAGATGCAGCGCTTTCACAATTGCAGCCTCTCCTGTTTCTGCTTCATCGACAATCTGGATAAATGGGAAAGCTCTTAGTAAATGCTTTAACTCATCCCTGCTGTACGGTTCATCATCGACGATGAGTGTTCGGATGTTTGGCTCCATTTTTGTTCAACCTCCGCGTAAGGGATGGAAAAGGAAATTTCCGTTCCAACCCCCAGTTCACTTTTTATTTTAAGCGAAGCTTCCTCACCATACACGCCTGTCAGCCTGCGGTTTACATTATAGAGGGCCAACCCTGTTCCACTCGGGGAATCGAGAGGCACTTTACAAACCTGCTTCATCCGCTCCGGGCTCATTCCGTTGCCATTGTCGCGCACTGTTACGCTGGTGGAACCGTTATGGGCAGAAATGATGATTTTGACGATGCAGAAACTTTGTTTGTCCTTGATGCCGTGTTTAATCGAATTCTCGACAATCGGCTGAAGCGTGAGCGGAGGGATACTTTGCAGCAGAGTAGGCTCTTCAATCTCATAAATCACTTTAAGTTTATTTTCAAACCTGGCTTCTTCTATTGCTAGATACGCCTTCACATGGTTAAGCTCCTGCTCCAGTGTTGTTAGGTTTTGAGTCGTGACAGAAAGATTTTGCCGAAGAAAATGCGAAAGATAGACTAGCAATTTTCTGGCTTTAGCCGGATTAAGGCGAATAAGTGAAAGTATGGTATTTAGTGTATTGAAAAGGAAATGAGGGCTAATTTGGGCTTGAAGCGCTTTGATCTCCGCTTCTTTTGCCAGCTGATAAGCCTGGTCCGACTGTGCAATTTCAAGCTGATTGCTCAGAAGGGAGCTAAGTCCTGAAATCAGTTCTATGATGACAGGGGTAATTTCCTTTTCTGTTTGAAAATAAAATTTTAACGTCCCAATGGTTTTTCCTCGTTGCTTTAAAGGGGCAATGACTGCAGCAGCCAGTTGGCAGCCATTCACCTGGCAATGAATCGAATCGTGATTGGCAGTTACAAGTCCCCCTTTTTGAATAGCTTCCCAAGTGGCATGGGTCTGAATTGGACTGTTGGCACGATGATGGTCATCACCGAGCCCGACATGTGCCAATATTTCGGTCAAGTTTGTTATGGCAACTGCGCTTGTATTAATTTCTTTATGGATGATATCGCTGACGGCATGTGCCGATTCGGCATTTAAACCGTTTCTTAGGTGAGGAAGTGTTTTTTTTATAATTAATAGTATCTTTTGGGCCTGGATGGCCCCGGCTTTTTCCTCTTCGTTAATGACGTTTCGTATGATTAGCAAAAATAAAGCACTTCCTAGACCGTTGGCCAATATCATCGGGAGTCCGATGATTTCAACTAATGATAATGCTTTTTCAAAAGGGCGGGATAGAAGCAAAATAATCATCATCTGGATGGTTTCGGCAAGGGCCCCGATTAGAAAGGCAGACTCGAGTTTAACATGCTTATTTTTTCGATAAAAA
Organism: Neobacillus muris; assembly: GCF_943193175.1. Classification (GTDB taxonomy): domain Bacteria; phylum Bacillota; class Bacilli; order Bacillales; family Cytobacillaceae; genus Neobacillus; species Neobacillus muris. The sequence continues at coordinate 158,585 of NZ_CALPDF010000006.1, read as the reverse complement.
AGAGCGGACAGGATTCCTGAGAGGATAGTGGCCAGACCGCATGATAGTGAAGTAAAACCACCAAGTGTAAATCGATGCAGGCCGGCTATCAATCCAGCGCCTAAGCCAACTTTGTAACCTCCTAGGAGCCCAGCTAACACTACACCGATTACACGGGAATTGGCAATTGCTTCATCAGATGTCAGCCCAGAGGTCCAGCGATTGATTTGCAAAGTGTCAGGGTTAAGGGTTAATCCACTGTATGTGCCGATTATTCCAAAAAAGCCAAAAAACATAATTGCAGTAAATTGCTGTTTACGCCTTAATTGCTCCTGATAGATCATATCTCGGAAAAATTTCAGGCGTGTCAAGATGAATGCAATCGTCACCAAGATCCCCAAGCGCTCAATCATCGTGACCAAAAGTTCAAACATTGGCTCATTTCTCCCTCGCCGCATGATTTTTGATAGTTTAATTGTATCAATATTTTTAAAATTGGTAAATTATTGGAGCCTTGCAAATAAATTGTATAAGGTTCCAGGCACAATGAGAGAATATTGGCGATGATGGCCAATATGCAGGAAAAAGAAGTCAAAAGAATCAATGATTACATAGCTATAGGGGGATGTTATGGAACTATCTTTGTTAATGGAATACGGATGGGTTCTAATTATTTTGATTTTTTTAGAAGGGTTATTACCCGCGGATAATGCTCTAGTACTGGCGATCATGGCGAAACATTTGCCGGAAGGCCAACAAACCAAAGCGATCAATATGGGGCTCTTATTTGCGTTTCCTTTTCGGGTTGGTGCCATCTTTATCATTTCGTATCTATTCGATGTATGGGTGGGGATCAAACTTTTAATGCATACTCTTGCACTTACTGCTTTACATTTCATGCCTCATGGTTTTATTGAAGGACTTATTTGGAATAGTGTTTTTTGGACAGTCATGCTTCTTATCGCAATAGGAGGCTGGTTTTTATCAAAGAATAAAGCAGGTTGGGGTGGGAACCGCTAGGCTGCTGCTGATTCCAGCATTAGCTTTTAATTCATTGAAAATTTATTATTATTTTGCTATTCCGTCCATTTTGCAAACGCTTTCATTATGCTTAGTTAAGAGTATAATAAAGGTATCAGGAACCCAATAACTCAAAAGTGGGAGGAAGCATCCATGCTTACTGAATTTTTATTTGAATTAAAAAATTGGCTGTTTGCTGAGTCAATCGATGAGACTCTGGAATTTGAAAGGCTAGAATCCAAGCATACACGAGTCCACCATGATGATGATGTTTTTGAAAGAATTCGAGTTCATTAAAATTATTGTAAGCCTTCTTCTTTGAGAGGGCTTCTTTTTTATTTTAGTGGAAAGCAGCCCATTATGAAGTTGAACAATACCCGAGGGTATTCTTTGAAAAAAAAAAGGAAGGGGGAGGCTTTAATTGGTGTTTTTAAAAAAGAGGGAATAGTCGCTATTGGGGGTATTAATAGAGATCCGTATTCAAACGACCCCCTAATTGGAAGGTTAAGAAGGTTTTATGCAGCAGAAGCTTTTCGAAGAAGCGCAGTAGGAACAGTTTTGTTAAATTTACTCATTTTAAAGGCAAAATCTTATTATAAAGTTCTAGTATTGCATACCGTTACATTGATTGCAGATAAATTTTATTATTCATTTGGCTTCCAAAGGCAATCGACCTATCCAAACTCTACACACTATTTAAAACTTTAACAGAAAAATGCAATGGTTTTTCTAATGTGTCACTGCCAGGGACATCATTTTTATATAGTTCAGAATATTAATTCAAATTTGACTGTCAATAAAAAGGATGGATCTCAAAGATTCATCCTTTTATTGACCCCATTAGAGGATCGTATTTCAATTATCGTATTAACGGATTGCTCCGTGTGGCAAGAAAGCGTGGACCCCTTTGACCTGATTGACCACTTGTGTGACACGTAAGTCAACTGCGGCGCTTGCCAATGCCATAGCTTCTGCTTTCTCAATGCTATAAAACTCTTGCATGAGTTCGACCATGGCATTCAGGGCTGCGGCAGCAGCGGCATTTAAGTCTTCATTAAAGCCGAAAGTGATCCAGCCTGATGGAGTTTTGGCTCTAGGCATGGTTAATTGCTGGCCTTCATGGACAATTAATGTAAAATCGACTAAGTCCATTGGGCATTCAATTGCTGTCCCAGAGACTTCGCCATCACCCTGAAGAGCATGCCCGTCTCCAATGGAAAAGAGGGCGCCTTCAACAGCTACCGGTAAAAACAGACTGCTTCCTTTAACCAATTCCTTGCAATCAATATTACCGCCGCAATAACGTGGCGGTGTTGTAGTATGGACTCCCGATTCTGCAGGGGCAACTCCCATTAGCCCAATAAACGGGCTAAGACCAACATGGAACGATTTTTGGCCAATTTGGCATGTGCCGGTCATAGTAGTGGGATTTAGCTCCCAATCTACCTGAACTCGTTCAATATCGGAAATTCCTACACTGTCATTTTGCCAGTTTTTGATCCCGCCAGCCCAATTGCGTCCATACCATCCAGGGACAATATCATTTAACTTGATTTCTAGCACCGTACCTGGCTTTGCGCCGCGTACCGCAATCGGCCCAAGCATCGGATGGCCTGGTTTTGCTTCCTTCTCCCGAGACTGGTAAACGGCTCTTTCCTCTCCTTTAGAACTGGAATAGCCCCACTGAATATCCAGCGTAGTCAACTGAACCGTATCCCCTGAATCAACCGTCAAAACAGGCTGGTAATCCTTACAGAATGATCCATGCAAATTTCTTTCATCAACCGCTAACCTATGTAACACTGATGCTCACTCCTGTAGAAAATATAGTATATTTAAAAAATTTACAATATTAATATAACACTTCTTGGACGAGAAGCAAAGCTGGGGACAGTCCCCCGTCTAATTAACGCGGCAGCTCAGTAAAGGCGAGGGGGTCGTCCGCGATGGATATGATTTCTATTAACATGGTAAAATAGTGTAATAGGCTGGAAACGGCTGGATGTACCTTTAGAGGGGGGAATGGATAATGAAGACTTATCAATCGAGAATGGAAATTCCTGAGCATGAAAAGTGGAATTTTCAGGATATTTATTGTTCATTAGAAAAGTGGGAAGAGGATTATCAGGCCATTGAAGGCATGATTAGTAAGATTAAGAAATACGATGGTGCTATTCATGATGGGACATCGCTATATCTATATTTATCAGCAAAGGAACAATTATCGGCTAAATTTAATCTTGTATATGTATATGGAATGCTGCAGGCAGATGTGGATACAAGGGATACGGCAGCACAGTCATTGGTCGACCGAGCGAAGCAGCTTGCTGTCAAAATCAGTGCGGCGTCTTCGTTTTTTATGCCATTTCTCTTAGGGCTAGAGGAAAGCACATTAAAGGAATATATAGAACGGGAACCCCGTTTGAAGTATTATGAAGAAGATTTGCTCGATACCTATCGTTATAAAAAACATGTCCTTACCAAGGAACAGGAAGAAGTACTATCCAATCTGGGAGAAGCCCTTTCGGCACCAAGCCAAACCTACAATATGCTTAATAACGCCGACATCCAATTTGGTGAAGTCACATTGGAGGATGGCAGTAAAGTCGAATTAACGAGGGGGATGTACTCCAAGTGGATTGAGGACGAGGACCGCAGGAAACGTCAAGAAGCCTATAAAGCCTATTACAAACCGTATTTACAGTTAAAGAATGCGATTGCCTCAACCCTCGCAGCAAATATCAAAACCAATGTTAGCTTATCACGGCTGAGAAAATATCCGTCAGCACTGGAAAAAGGTTTATTTGGTGACATGGTGCCAAAGCAAGTCTATGAAAATTTAATAGAGGCAGCCAAAGCGAATATTGGTCCGTTGCATCAGTATAGTGAGCTTCGAAAAACTAAATTGGGTGTAGAGGAATTACGTCAATACGACCTCAATGTTCCATTGACTGAAGGTGTGAAGTGGGAGATTTCTTATGATGAAGCCTTTGATATTATCCTAGAGGCATTAGCACCGCTTGGGGAGGATTATGTCAATACCCTTAAAACTTTTAAAGAAGCTCGTTATATAGATGTCCGGGAAACGCCGGGGAAACGCTCAGGTGCCTATAATTTAGGCGTTTACGGAGTCCATCCATTTGTCTTATTGAACCAAAACGATGATTTAGACAGCATGTTTACCATGGCTCACGAGCTTGGTCATGCCATGCACTCTTATTATTCAAGCAAGCATCAGCCTAGAATTTCCGCGGGGTACAGTATCTTTGTGGCGGAGGTGGCTTCAACCGTCAACGAGGTTTTGTTAATTCATTACTTGCTAGAAAAGCAAACAGACAATCAGAAGCGGAAACATTTGTTGAATCATTTTATTGATCAATTTAAAGGGACCTTCTTTACCCAGGTTATGTTTGCCGAGTTTGAAAAAATCACTCATGAATTGGCGGAAGCAGGCAAGCCGCTGAATGTGGAAGCATTCAATCAGGTTTACGAATCCTTGTTCCGGGAATACCAAGGAGATGTTGTGGTATTTGATGAGGAAGTCAAATATGGATGGTCAAGAATTCCGCATTTCTACCGGCCGTTCTATGTGTATAAATATGCTACCGGTTACGCTTCAGCAATTCACATTGCAGAAAGGCTCCTAGCTGGCGAAAAAGGTATAAAAGCTTCATATTTAGACTTCCTGAAAAGCGGAAGCTCAGACTATCCGCTAGAACTTCTAAAGAAAACAGGGGTAGACCTCACCACCCCAGAACCAATTGCCAACGCATTAAACCGATTCAAACAACTAGTAACAGAATTCGCAGAAATTCTCTAAACAAATTGGCAACATCCGAGCAATACAGTAACTCTTTAATATCGAAGGGGACAGTCCCCCATTGTATTAATGCTTTACCACAGCGAAGGACTGTCCCTTTCTTTCCTTTATTTCATTATTGTTTCACCGTGCAGCAGGATTTTTAGTTGTTGTTTAGGGAGCTGCTGCTGGTCCCATGCTTTTAGCAGGCGTTCGAGTGCTTCGGGTCCGGTGTCGTCGGCGAGGCGGTAAGTACCGTAATGCATTGGGACGAAGCGGCTGGCTCCCAGTTCCATAAATGCCTTGACGCTGTCTTCGGGCGAGATATGGGAGACGGCCATAAACCATTCGGGCTCATAGGCGCCGATTGGCATAAATACAGTATCAATTTGATTGAACCGTTCCGCGATTAGTTTAAACCCTCTAAAGTAACCTGTATCTCCAACAAAATAATAGGTTTCTTGCTGAGATTCAAAAATCCAGCCGCCCCAGTGGGAGGTATTGATATCCCAAAGCGATCGCCGTGTCCAGTGCTGGGCAGGTACAAAATGAACGGTTAAACCTCCAAACTCTGCACTTTCCCACCAATTGAATTCTTTCACTTTATGATAGCCCTTCCTGACAAAAAGGGACTTTAATCCAACCGGTACAAAATATTGCGGATTACCTTTCAGCTTCTTTAATGTAGGAAAATCAAGATGATCATAATGCCCATGTGAGATGACGACTAGATCGATATCTGGAATGTCAGCCAGGGCAATCCCCGGTTCTGTTAACCGTTTCTCAAACCCCATCCGCTTGGCCCACACGGGATCCGTTAAAATGTTCAGTCCGTTCATTTGAATCAAAAATGTTGAATGCCCAATCCAAGTGTAAGCCGTCCGGCTTCTGTTTTGTTGTACCTCTTGGATCCTTTTGTCAGGGTATTGCCCAATATTCACCGATAAATCCTTAACCTTGCTCTTTCTTTCCCTTTGCCACTTTCTCATATCATTAAAAGATTTATCGTTCGTTATATGATCCAAATTCTCATATCGCTTCATACGGTCCACCCTAGTCACAGGAATAATAGTTTGATAAAAGTATAGCAAATAAACCATTTTAACCGCAAAAATAATCAATTCCTGCATCGAAAAGCGGCATTAGTTGATCCATATAGAATATTTGCCTTCGTTTTAGCAAATAATTCCTAATGTAACCATTGGGGAAACAAACTGAATGCTCCAAATGACAAATAAACCGCGGAATCATTGGCTAACTATGAGGAAAATACCACTTTTGTTAACAAATCTTAAAAATTCGCCCGCCGTTTCACCCAGTTTATTGCGTTCATTAAAGCTGCCTTACAAAACAATGATAACAGTAAGTTCGACAATATTTGGAAAAAGGACAGTTTATAATATATTTTGCAACGGTTAAAAAGTCTGTGAATGGAGGTTTCATAAAGTGAACGAGTTACTTCACGAAGCTGTCCAGGAAAGAAGACAAACCTTGATTGACCAGCTCATCCAAATGGGGGTGTTTAAAATCAATAATAAGCACCTTTATGAGATGTCTTTGAGTGAACTAGAAGAGGAATATCAAGTTATTAATTCTCCTGACAAATGTCAGCCGGCAGCGCCATAATATACTTAGAATAAAGGAAGCGTCATGCTTCATCCTTAAATCCTAACATATAACCAGCTTGCAAAAGCCGCCCGATTCACTCCGGGCGGCTTTACATATAAGGAATTGTTATTTATTTTCTGAATTAAAACTCAGGGAAGAAATATATTCCTTAGAAAAACGAATCAACCGATTATAAATCGGCACCCAAACCTTTTCAGTCATTTTGACGGCATAGGAAATCACATTTCCAAGAATGGCGCTGCCCAATATATCGAATGGATAATGCTGACCCATCCAGATTCGGGAAAAACCTACTAAAAATGATAGCAAAGAAAGACCTATTCCTGCCATTCGGTGATACACATAGACCACTGCTGATAGAGCAAATGCCAGTACCGTATGCTTACTTGGGAAAGAGGAATTGTTTTTAGAGGGAACTGGAGGCAATAAATAAACTCCGTGTTTTAAAAACGGTCGTTTCCGGTTGAACATTAGTTTAAGTAGAACACTGACCAAATAGGCGACCACAAAAGATACACTGGCAGAACGCAGCAACTTTTTATTGGCCTTTCTTGGGCTGACAAGGTATACAAATACCAATAAGTAAACAAACCGGGAACGTCTTGAAATCATTACCATCAGCCAATCAGTGATGTGAGAGTGCCCAGCCATTTGATTTATTGCCTTAAATAGTAAGTAGTTCATGCTATATCATCCTATTCTCTAACATAACAAAAATATCGTGTCCTAAAAAAGGTGAAAATATGCATATCGGATAAAACAGAGTGCAGGCAGCAGCTAGATGGCTGTATAGAATTAGAAAAGCATAAGGATCCTCCTAGTTATTATAGGTACTTATTTGTAGTCCGCGGTCCTCCTGCCATTCTGCATAAAAGATTTCTTTATAGTTTTTTATATTTTTTTTCGATAACTGATCTTTAAGCCATTCCTCATTGTGACCTGTCTCTTTAAGGTTCTGTTCCACCAGGTTTCCATCCAAGATCACAGCAATAGGGAGGTTGACAGGCTTGGCGGGGATGCTTAGATCCTGCTTGGTAGGGGCGCCGTACTTATGCTTCGGCACTACACTGATTTCGCCATCTCGCTCCAAAATGACATATTCTGCCTCATAAATGGAAAAATATCCTTTTTTTCTCATGAGCTGCTGGAACTCATTTAGATCCATTTTGTTTTTCTTAATGTTCTTATAAACAATCCGTCCTTTATAAACTAAGAAGGAGGGTGTGCCTTCTAAAAATGATCTGAGGAAGGCAGACTTTTGTGTTAATAGTTCCACACAATAAATGAGCAAACCCCAAATGGCAATACTAAAAAGAATTTCCCCTAATCCGGTCTTTTCATCAAAGGCAGCATCACCCACGAGATTGCCCATTACCATTCCCGTGATAAAGTCAAAGGGAGTTATCTGTGAAAACTGAAGTCTGCCCAGCAGTTTTAAAACAAGAAGAAGGGCCACAAATCCTACAATTAATTCCAAGGCTAAATCTTTATACAAATGAATCTCCTCCGCACACCGTATTTTGTTATATTTTTTGTATTATTGTTGCCAGGATTTCATTTACATAACAGACTGATTCCATTCTTTTTGATATGGATAAGGGGAACTCTAAACGAGGGAATGCATAGTCTGCAAAAAGGAAAGCAAACTATAATTGATAGTGGTTCAAAATTACATATTTGGTGGTGTAATGATGGCAAAAAATAAGAATAATCAGCCAAAAAAGAGTAAGCGGGCTTTGCCAAAAACAGATGTTGAATTTGCTCAAACTGGATTGGAAAGTGTAGCATTGAAGGCGCAAGAAAGACCCGGAAAATAAAACTGCCCAAAAAGAAAGGCCGCAAATTTTGCGGCCTTTCTTTTTGATAAAATGTCCAAACATTGCTGCTTAAGGATATCCTTTTAGCAGCCTTCATGATGGGAATAAGAACGATCCTATCGTTCAAAAAACTAGAATAGTTTGCTGAATCAAATTGATTTCATTTTTAAGTAATACCATACCATATTCGTAAATTTATGTACCTGTGATTCTAATGGCGTTTCGTGAAATAATTGGTTGAACGGTTTCAATAAAGGTTGAAGGACAACCTTTCGTACCCGGTCTCTTTGTAATTCTTCCATAATGACATCAAATAAATCCTGCTGCTCTTCATTGAATTTATACTGGTTCTGAAGCTGATTGGCTAATTCCTTTAATTCCTCGGTGGTTACCATTTTTTTATCAACATTGGTGCGCAATAAATCAATGGCCGAATAATTTAACATTGTTCTATTATTCTCGATCATATTAGGCAGGATCAATTCAATATACGAAAGAATCGCATCGACTAATTGATGTAAGGAATATGGACTATTTGTAATTTTGATTGTAAAAAGCATATGCTGAAGCATGCCATAAAACAATACGGTTGCTTCAAACGCGTAATCCCGAATCTCTTCTCCGAAAACCTCAATTAAACGATTAGCCAGCCATTCCATTTCATAAACCCGATGCTGCAGGACTAATTTTTTCAGTTCTGATTCATTGGAATGCAATATGGCCTCAAACAAGGCACTTAAGTTCCGTTCCTCATTTAGACGAATCAAAATCGTTATTTGCTCGATAAAGACTTGGCGGTCCTTCTTATCTTTTCCGACTTGTACCGCAATTCTCTGCTGGCTGGCATCATAGCGGAGGATTTCCAATATGTCGGCGATGCAGTCATTTTTTGAAGTGAAATAATTGTAGAATGTTCCTTTTGAAATATTGGCTTTATCAATAATTTCCTGTATAGAGGTTTGCTGAATTCCTTTTTCAACAAAAAGCTTTAAGGCGATGTCCGCTACTTTTCTTTTTCGATTATTCATGCCATCCTCCTGTCGAACCCTATATATCCAGTATAGAGCGCAATGGAATGAAAAACAATCTTTTTATACATTAGGTATAAAGTTATTGATTGTTTTATACTTTGAGTATAAAATAAGTCAGGTGGAAATCAATTATGGAAAACAAGAGGGGAAGAGAAATATGGATTCAGCTTTACAACCAAAAAAATCACCCTATTTAATGATTGTGATTTTATTTGTGGGTGCATTTGTCTCGTTTTTAAATAACTCATTATTAAATGTAGCATTGCCATCGATTATGAAAGATTTGGAGATTGCGGATTACTCTACTGTGCAATGGCTGTCTACAGGCTATATGCTTGTCGGTGGTGTATTAGTTCCGGCATCTGCCTTTTTAATCACACGGTTTACTAATCGTGGTTTGTTTATTACCTCCATGGCAATTTTTACTTTAGGAACCGCCTTAGCCGCTTTTGCGCCTAACTTTGGTGTATTGCTTGCAGGGAGGATGATTCAGGCGGCCGGTTCTTCGGTTATGGGACCTCTGCTAATGAACATTATGTTAGTCAGCTTCCCACGAGAAAAGCGCGGTGCCGCAATGGGGATCTTTGGTCTTGTCATGATTACGGCGCCAGCCATTGGCCCGACCCTATCAGGTTATATCGTAGAATACTACGACTGGCGTGTCCTTTTTGAAATGATACTGCCATTAGCAGTAATAAGTTTAATCTTGGCAGTTTGGAAACTTGACAATGTGATGGAGCAAAATAAGAAGGCAACAGTCGATTACTTGTCAGTTATTTTATCTTGTATTGGTTTTGGCGGCCTATTATATGGCTGCAGTACAGCCAGTTCAGACGGCTGGACAGATGGAGTAGTTTTAACTACCTTAATTGTTGGCGGTCTGGCATTAATCACCTTCATTATCCGTCAATTAAAATTGGATAAACCATTATTAGATTTACGCGCTTACAAATACCCAATGTTCGCTCTTGCATCCGTTATTGCCATTGTTAACGCAGTGGCTATGTTCTCAGGCATGATTTTAACGCCAGCCTATGTACAAAGTGTCCGCGGTATTTCTCCGCTGGATTCAGGATTGATGATGCTGCCTGGTGCGGTCGTGATGGGAATTATGTCGCCAATTACTGGAAAATTGTTTGACAAATTTGGTCCGAGGCTTTTAGCAGTAGTCGGACTCGTGATTACGGCGATTTCCACTTATATGCTCGCACACCTGCAAATCGATTCTAGTTATGCTTATATTATCCTTATCTATTCATTGCGTATGTTTGGTATGTCGATGGTTATGATGCCAATTATGACAAATGGTTTGAACCAGTTGCCAACCCGGTTAAACCCGCACGGCACAGCCATTAATAATACTGCACAACAAGTAGCTGGTTCTATCGGGACCGCTGTTCTGGTTACAATCATGAACACTGTAACCAAATCAGAAGCTAAAGATTTGATGAGCACTATTGATCCAGCAACATTAACTGCCGCGTCTACTGCTGCTTTAACTCAAAAGGCTTTATTAGCGGGCATCCAATATTCGTTCTACGTCACGTTCTTTATTAACATTATTGTCCTAATCATGGCGTTATTCGTGAAACGTGTCGATACAAATGAAGAAGCTGTTAGTAAATTAGAAGAACAAAATAAGACAGCTTCAGAGCCGGCCATTAACTAATTAAATAAATAACGATCGAAAAAAGCTTGATAATGCATCCAAAGTATTTTCAAGCTTTTTTTTTGCCTCATATGGCAAAATTTAAATTCAATACGCATGATTATCCTTTGGAAATTTTGTAACAATAACTTAAAAAAGAAAAAGGAGTGGTTAATTTTGTTTGGGTTTTTAGCTTTTATAGGATTTATTGGTTTTTTAGTTTTTATTGTATTAGGTATTGTCTCCATTTTTAAAAAGAACGGAAAAACAAAAAAACGATTCGGCATCGCACTAATTTTATTCGTCTTATTTATTATTGGAGCGGTTAATTCTGGTTCAACAGATACAACGGAAACAAAAGATGAGGTCAAAGAAGACAGTGCAAAGAAGCAAGAAACGAGGAAGGACCCTTCTACTCTCGCTGAGGTCCAAGCAGCTATTACGAAAGGCATGTCCGATCAGGATTTTAAAAAAGCTAGAAATAACCTGGAGGTCGAACAGCCTAAAAGCATATCTGTTGGTAATGGAAATGTGGGCTATGTCTTGCAGGCGAAAGATGGAATACTCGTTGCATCAACTGATGGCAACACCATTTTTGATGTAGCCACTTTCACGACTATGGAGGAAGTGGACCAGTATGAGAAAGACAAGCTGGCTCAAGCTGAAGCTTCCAAAAAGGAACAAGCTCAGAAGGAATATGAAGCATCCAAAATCCAATTAAATGGCAGTGGTGATGCTTCAACGGATCTGTTCAAATTAGAGAAGGGATTTGCAGTTTTTGAGGGCTCGCATAATGGAAGTGACAATTTTATCGTAAAGCTCCAGAATGAAAATGGGAGCAATATTGATCTGCTTGTCAATGAAATCGGAAATTACAAAGGTAAAACATTTGCCCAAATTCCATCTGATGGAAATTATTACTTAAATATCAATGCGGGTGGAGCCTGGAACTTCAGCATATCACAGCAGCCTCCAGTTGACATCCCGAAGGTGCCTTCGACTCTGCAAGGATCTGGTGACGACGTTGTTTTCTTTAATGCCGAGAGCGGAAATTATAAATTCAGCTTTACTCATCAAGGGGAGGGCAATTTTATTGTAAAATTAAATGGCTCCGGTTTAATGGTAAATGAAATTGGCGCGTACACTGGTTCCATGCGGCAAAGACTTAACACCGATGGTTATTACTTGCTGCAAATTGCAGCGGATGGGCCTTGGACAGTAACAATTGAAAAATAATACAATGGAATGGGGAGGAATACATCCCTTTTTCAGCGTAATCAAAAGTAATACGTAACGAACAAAGACCTAATCAATCATCTAGGTCTTTGTTTTATGTCGATAAAGCTCTAAGAATAACCCATTTTTGAGAAAGAGAAAAACCAATTTTACTTGTAGGTCGTCTAATGGGTGAAGGGAGCACGAGCAGGTGGAAGAAAAATTACTGGAATACATAATGATCAATGACCGGGAAGCGGTTATTGAACAGCTGATGGAAGTACATGGACAAAATTTATTGCATCTTGTTTATTCCTATGTAAGGAATAAAGAATTAGCTCAAGATCTAACGCAGGAAATTTTTGTAAAATGCTACCAAAAATTAGATCAATACAATCAAAAGTCATCATTAAAAACATGGCTGTGGAGAATCGCCATTAACCATTGCAAAGATTATTTGAAAAGCTGGCACTACAGACACATCGTCGTATCTGAAGCGAAAGCGATGGAGGGAAGGAGCCAAAAGGAAGCTGTCGAAAACCAGGTTATTCAAAAATATGAGGACGAACAGCTCTCCTATGCAGTCATGCAACTGCCCGACACTTATAGGGAAGTTATCTATTTGTATTATTTTGAGGATCTGTCCATCAAAGAAATATCATATTTGACCAAAAACAATCAAAATACGATCAAAACAAGACTTAAGCGGGCAAAGCAATTATTAAAAGAAAGCTTGGAGGCTAAATCACATGGATAAGCGGTTAAAGAACTTAAAAAACGCTTTGAAAAATACGGTTCTTAATGATTTGGATTTTACCGAGGGCATGAAAAATAACATTAGAAATCAGATAATGGGACGGGAGAAGTCCTCTGATGATGCGATCCTTTTTGCGGTCCTGCAATTGCTTGTGCAACAGAAAACGGGGTTTGAGTTAAGCAGATTGATTCGGGCGCGGGGAATCGAGCGGTTTGAACAAGAGGAAGGTTTCTTGTATATGCTCTTGCATCGGCTTGAACAAAAAGGCTATATCCAATCGTCATGGGCAGATGAGGAGGTCAAATATTATCAGCTAAACAGCAAAGGAAGAAAGCTTTTAGGAAAAGGGGAGGAGAATGAATACCAAGGCAGGACCGTCTTGCATGAACTGCTTGAGGGGGGATGGGGATGAATAAATTATCACAAAGTTTTTTGCAGGAAGTATTGCTCAACATCAAGTCTAAAGAGGCGAAGGAGTTGGTGCGCAAAGAACTGACGTATCATTTAGAGCAAGCAAAGCTGGAAATGTTGTCCAAGGGTATATCAGAAGAGGAGGCCGAGGAAAAGGCAGTCCATAACATGGGTAATCCCAATAAACTTGGCCATCACTTCAATAAGCTGTATCGCCCAAAAATGGATTGGATTTTACTTTCTCTTTTCTTGATTGCAATTTTGATGGGGTTACTTCCTCAACTGCACGTGCAGGACCAATACACTGGAAATTTTTTATTGAAACAATCCATTTATATTTTACTGGGAGTTGTGGTGGCGTTAGTTGTCATGGTTATAGATTACCGCAAAACTGAAAGATTGGGGTGGTATTTTCTTGCCCTTGGTTCATTCATTTTGCTGGCATTAATCTTTACACCCAATGTCATCATTAATGGAGAGCGATTTATTGAATTTGCGGGGTTTGCCATTAGCGGCACGACCGTTTTACCCATCTTATTAATGTTCTGGGCTTCTTACTCGTCAAAGAAAAAGGCAAATATAGTTGTCATCTTTAGTGTATATATAGTTACGGTTTTCATGTTTACGCTATTGCCAAGCCTTACTGATGCAGCAATTTATAGTGTGTTCTTACTGATTCTATTTATTTTTAGTGGAAATAAACGAATGGTAATTTATTCAACGGTTGGCATAAGTCTTGGCTTGCTTGCCGCCTTTACAGCGCTGCTTTGGTTTACAGCAAAAGATTATCAACTCGTGCGGATATTCGCCTTTTTACATCCTGAAGACTATGCAGATAATGCAGGATACACCTACATAAAGGTAAGGGAATTAATTACAGAAGGAGGATGGTTCGGCCAACAAAAGCCAAAGTATGTGCCGGAGATAATGACAGATCTAGCTTTTGCTAATATTACATATTATTATGGATGGCTTGTGGCTGGATTTTTGTTGATTGTATTTGTATCACTGTTAACAAGAATGCTGATTGTCTCTAGACAGATAAGGGATCGGTATGGTAAACAGCTTATGGTTGCGGTGTGTTCGTTATTCTCCATTCAATTTTTGTATAATGTTGGAATGGTATTTGGATTCCTTCCTATTATCTCCATCTCGCTGCCCTTTATTAGCTATGGAATGACCCCGACGATATTAAACTCGCTCCTAATCGGGATCGCATTAGGTGTATATCGTCGAAAGAATATTGTTAGGATTGATGTTTAAACGTGTGGTAACCGTCTATTGGATGTTTCAATAGACGGTTTTTATCATATCATTCAAATGGATAAAATAAACGATCCTACTACTTTTTCTTTTTTTTCGTTGGGGCAGCGGCTTGATTCTTTTTGGCAGCCTTATCAAGAACCACCTGAATGTTATAGTGATCTTCCTCATTGGTTACACTCGATACCTTACCTTTACGGCCTTTAATTTTTACATCCTCTCCAACAGAGGGAACCTGTTTAACAAGCTGGCATAATAATAGATTTTTATTTTCATAAAAATAAACAGCGTACATCGAATAACACCTACTTTTTAAGGTTTTGGCCAATAGTATCATTTCTACAAAATATTGGAGGTAACAGGAATTTAGAACAATAGAAAAAGAAAACTTTTCCAATTTTGAATAAACAATAAAAAAGACACTGACAAAATATCAGAGCCCTTGTCCAATTGTTTTGAAAAAGTCCATCATCCCTAGCGCTTTCAATATTATTTTTTTCAAAAATTCATTTGCGCTTTTTGATAACGTGAATGCATCCGTCAATCGCATACGCAAGAAAAATTCCGGCAGTATATCGGAAAAGATCGGCAAAAAGAAATCCTTGTCCAAGGATTAGCGCTCCAAGACGAGTGCTCCGAACATGATTAATCCAATTGTCTTGGTACAACTGAGAAAATTCGATACTAAAGCTGAACAGGAAACTAAACAGGAGGGACAAAGGCAGGCTCTTATTGGCCAACAAAAATCGGAATCCGAAATAGACCATCATGGCCCAAATGGCATCCCCAGCATTCTCTGCAATAAATGGTGTCAGCAGGCTGCTATATATTCTTGAAGCCAGCCCTATCCAAATCGAAAGGAAAATGGCAATTAAATAGGTACTTCTTTTTTTGGCAGTGTTTGATTTTAATAAACTGAAAGATGGCAAGGGAATCCCTCTCTTAACAGAAATGATTTTTACAAAAAGGGTAATGATCGAATGATAATAAGAAACAATAGGTTATTAGAGGATACTTATTGTGGGCGGCACTGTTTCTAATAACTAACGAGAAAAAAGCTAATTAAGAGCCGCTGCAGAAGCGGCTCCAATTTTTTATGGAGTGGGATAGGTTTCATTTAAGAATTGGATGGTGTGTTTTATGAATGCCTTTAATACCTCTATATCAACGTCAGCTAATTTGTTGATATATACACAGCCTTTTCCAGTAGTGTGTTTGCCGAATTCTTTTAAAAGCTTGTCACGTTGTGGCTCTTCTGCTGCAAAATATAAGCTGATTTTTGCTTTGCGTGGGGAAAATCCTACTAGAGGGGCATCGCCTTCGTGACCAGTTTTATATTTATAATGGTAGGAACCGAATCCAATTATACTAGGTCCCCACATCTTTGCAGGGAATCCAGTGGTTTCTGTGAAAATGTCGAGTAATTGATAAGCATCTTCGCGCTTTTTTGGATGATCTACGTTTTCTATAAACTCAATGACACTATTATCGGTTACTTTCGTTTTTGGCTGGTACATACAAGCCTCCTAAATAACTAATTTCTCTATATATTACTACAACATGGTATCCCTTTTTCCTTTATTTTATCGCTAACTTAGGTAAAAAAATACGAAATTTTTTACTATTTGATTCAGGACGAAATAACGTCTGGTCTGGTGAATCCTAATTCTTAAGTTTCACCGTCCTTTTTTGCTGTAAAAACAGTAAATGGCAAAAATTATATAAAAAAAGGAATTTCAATGTAAATCACGAAGTTAATAGATGGTGACAACATTATAATTGTTCTAAAGGGAGTAAATAGCGAATGATTCTTTCCAATTCTTTCAAACAAAAGATAGTCGGCGCCTTTGGTGAGGGAGGAAAAGCATGGCTGGAAACTTTAGAAGAAAGGGTCCAAGCATGCGCAAAAAAATGGGGGCTGACGGTTTACGGAACAATTAACAATCTGTCCTATAATTACGTAACAAAGGCAGTAGATTCCAAAAAACAGCCAGTCATTTTAAAGATTGGCATTCCGAATTTTGATTTCGAAAATGAAATCCGGACTCTTCAGGCATATAATGGAGATGGCTGCGTCCGCCTTATTGATTCAGATCCTGAATTAGGCGGCATGGTTTTGGAACAGCTTATTCCGGGGACCATGCTTACCGAGATAGTGGATGAACAACAAGCGATTTTCCACTTCATAAACGTTTGGAAAGCGATCCGCTGGACTGCGTCAAGTACATCAAACTATCCAACCATTTTGGACTGGGCTGAAGGATTAAATCGATATCTACACCAATTTCCCAATAGTGACGGTCCAATTCCCAGCAAATATATAAGCTTAGCCAAAGATTGTTTTGACTATATCTCGGATACATCTGCAGTACAAGAACTTCTGCATGGAGATTTGCATCACGAAAATATTCTTTATTCGGAAAAACATGGCTGGATAGCTATTGATCCAAAAGGAGTGGCAGGCGATCGATATTTTGATTTAATCTCCTTTTTGACTAACCAATTGCATCATAAGCCGGACCCGAGGGAAGTATTGAGAAGGCGGATTGATACTTTAGTAAAGGAATTAGGACTTGAACAAGAGAGATTACTGAAGGCAGCCTTCGCTATGTCCGTCCTATATGCTTGCTGGGGGCTTGAGGACAAGTCAGAGTGGGAAAACGTTTATCAGTGTGCTCAATGGTTTCATGAGTTTTATAATGAAGGCCGCTGAGTGTTTTATTGATTTTGTAGGAGGATTTTCTGATTGAAACAAGAACACTTAATATAAGGAAATCGATAGAGGTGAACAAATGAGTTCGAGAGCGAAAAAGGAAATATTTAGCTGGGGTAAATCACTGTTAGCTGCTTTAGGAATCGCCTTCATTGTAAGGACATTCGTATTTGCACCCTATATCGTAGAAGGAGCTTCAATGGAGCCGACATTGCATAACCATGAGAAGATTTTCGTCGCGAGATTAACTATTACAGGCGATATTAAGCGAGGCGAAATCATTATTATTAAAGGGAAAGAAGAAAATTATGTGAAAAGGGTAATCGGACTTCCTGGGGATACAGTCGAAATGAAAAATGACCAATTATTGATCAATGGGGAAGTAGTAAAGGAAAACTATCTTTCAGAAAATCGTGAATTAGCCAAACAAATGGGCAGTCTATTAACCGGTGATTTTGGACCGATAACTGTTCCCAAGAATAAATTATTTGTCATGGGGGATAACCGTCTGTTCAGCAAGGATAGCCGCAATGGATTAGGATTAATTGAGGAAAACGCGATTATTGGAAAAAGTGAGTTTGTTTTCTTTCCTTTTTCTAATATTAGAGGAACAAATTGATTTATCATGGATCGCATCTTTGCAATCTTTTTTTATAATGATCATTCATTTTTAAAAACAAATAAACGAAAATTATTAGCAGGTGAAAATAGAATTAATTTTAAAAGATGTAAGAGAAAGAACAAAGTTGAAGGAAGAGTGCAATTCTATAAATATAGAAACGCACTTTTCCTATTTATGTGGAGTGGAATAAATGATCAAATGCTTTTTTTCATTCCGCATTGGCGGCATTCTCTAATGAACTTACCTTCCATTACAGAAGATTTAAATAAAGTGTTTCCGCAATTATCACAGCGTCCGTCCTTTACATCAGGATATTCTTTAAAGTCATATATTTTGTTAAGATCAAAATTTTTGTATTCCATTTTTATCACCTATGAATTATTTTTACCATAAACAATCATAGCAAGTTTATGCCTGCATTAAAAGGGCAATTAAAAAAACAACCGCACTTATAATGCGGTTTTCGCTAAGCCAGTCTTAATTTAGGAATCATTGTTTGTCGTTTCGTCCGTTTTTTCGTTCTCTGGGAACCCGTATTGCTGGTTAATTTCTTTCACTATTTTATTAAAAAAATCATCTGAAAATATAGGTATATTTTCTTCGGGCATATAGAATTCCCCCTAATCTTATTGTCATAGTTAATATTCCCTTTTTTTGAATCAAACATTAAAAATCCTTGGTATATTAATTGGAGGTGTTGGAAAAATATAACCATATTAATGTGAAGGGGTGATTGATTTGGAACCCACCCGAATTCAATTAACTGCTCCCGAAATTTCTAGCCTGTGGACCCAATACATGTTTGATTCAATGTCCATTTGCTTCATTAAATATGCACTGCAGCATCTAGAAGATCAGGATATCACTAAAATATATCAAACCTCATTGAAACTATCAGAAGGACATGTCCAGAGAATAAAGGAATTTTTTAATGGGGAAGGTTTCCCTATTCCACAAGGATTTACGGAGAAGGATGTCAATATATATGCTCCACGTTTATTCCAAGACCCATTTTATTTGTATTATATGTATATCATGACTCTTCAAGGTCTTACTGGATATGCCTTTTCATTAAGCACATCGATTCGTTCTGACCTCCGTCAATATTATATGAAAACTAATACGGAAACCATGATGCTTTTTGAAAAAACAATTGATACTATGCTAAATAAAGGGATTTATGCACGTCCTCCGGTGATTACTCCGGCGGAAACAATTGATTTTGTGAAACATGATAGCTTTTTAAGCGGCTGGTTTGGAGAACGCCGGCCGTTAACCAGTATGGAGATTGGTGATATAACATTTAATATGAATAAAATGCACTTACATGTTGCATTAAAGTTGGGTTACAGCCAGGTCGCTTCCTCAAAAGAGGTAAGGCAATATATTCAAAGAGGTATGGAAATCTCCAATAAACATATTGCCACTTTTGAAAAAATATTTCGGGAAGAAAAGCTGAATTCTCCCATGTCATGGCAATCCCATGTCACAAGCTCAAGTCAATCTCCATTTTCTGATAAACTGATTATGTATCAAGTTCAATTATCAACGCATGTAGCTGTTGCTTTTTATGGAACAGCACTAAGTGTTACATCGAGAAACGACCTTGCCGAAAAATACTTGGGTCTTGATGCTGAACTAGTAAAATATGCGAAAGACGGTGCGGATCTGATGATCAAAAATGGCTGGCTGGAAGAACCGCCAAAAGCAAGTGACCGAAGAGCATTGACTAAAGGAAAAAGAGAAGGACTAATCAGCAAAGAATAAGATTGTGATGCAAAAGAGAGAAGGCTTGCCTTCTCTCTTTTGACTTGCGATATTTTTAAGAAAAAGAGTAGAAATCTTCGTTCCTATAACAATTTAGCGGGCTTTTATGGTATGGTTGATAAAAATAATTGGCACAAAACGTACATAAAAAGGTGATGAAAAAAATGCCCAATAAAACCAAAATAGATAAACCAAGGATTCCAAAGCAGATGGACACTGCCCGTTTTCAAGAAATCTATGAAAAGGACGAACCTTATTTAACTAATTGTACCATCTCAAATTGCTCCATTGATGAAGAAGACATTAGCAAAATAGGATTATCCCAAGTTGTTTTTCAGAATGTTACATTTAACAATGTCAGATTTAGAAATATTGAGTTGATCGATGTTGTGTTTGACCATTGTGATTTATCCAACGCCGACTTTATGGAGGCTGTCATTCACAGAGCCGAATTGAAGGAATCAAAGATATTAGGGATTAATCTCTCTGAAGCGACTATGGGAAATGTCTTGTTTGAAAATTGTAATTTAAACTTGAGCTCTTTTGGATACAGCAGTTTAAAGCAGGTAAAGTTCGAGAATTGTTCACTGAGAAACGCTGACTTTTATGAGTGCAAGTTTCATCATGTCGATATACAAGAATGTGATTTAAATGAAGCAAATTTTTCCCGGACACCATTGAAAGGTATAGATTTAAGCCGTTCCTTCTTCCAAAGGCTTCAGGTGGAACCGGGGGATTTAGCGGGTTGCCAGGTAACTTCTGAACAAGCTATTGGCTTCGCTTCCTTGCTGGGTTTGATCATTAAATAGTAAATTTCGGCAAGTTCATTCAAGTATCCGCTTGAATATATTTTTAACGATCAGGTATACTTTAATCAAGTAGATACTTGAATGAAAATGGAGTGAGTGGATGGCCAAAAAAGATACTTGTGAAATTTACTGTTTTGATGAAGAAAAGGTAATCCGAATACAAGGTGATTTACAATACGTAGACATATCGAGCATTGCTCAGCTTTTTAAAGCGATCGCTGATGAAAATCGCGCTAAAATTACCTTTGCACTGTGTAAGGAAAAAGAGTTATGTGTTTGTGATCTGGCCAATATTATCGGCATTACGGTTGCCAATGCTTCCCACCACTTGCGCACCCTTCACAAACAAGGAGTTGTCAAATTTAGAAAAGAAGGGAAAATGGCATTTTATTCACTGGACGATGACCACATCAAGCAGATTATGGATATCGCTTTGGTGCATAAAAAGGAGGCTGAACTGAATGTCTGAACAAGCCATGAAGGTGCAAAATCAAGAAACGAAATCCTATCGTGTTCAAGGCTTGTCATGAGCAAATTGTGCTAAAACGTTCGAAACGAACGTGAAACACCTGGAGGGTGTTTTGGATGCAAAAGTTAATTTTGGCGCTTCGAAAATAATGGTTACTGGAAAAACGACGATTGAAGCACTTGAAAAGGCTGGAGCCTTTGAAAATTTAAAGGTAAGGAATGAATACGACAAAAAAGCAGCACGTACCCCGTATTGGCAGCAAAAAGAGAACCTGAAGGTATATATATCTGCCATTTAACTTTTTTTGAGCTGGCTGATAGGAACCCAATTATGGATTGCTATATTTGCTGATATGGGGGCTACTCTCATTGTCACTTTAAATAGTCTGCGAATTTTAAAAATAAATGAATAACAGATCTTTTATAATCATAAAACTAAGGAAGAAGGAGCGTGCTGGCTCCTTCATTTGCTTTACTAGATTAGTATCAAAAAATTATAACCATTCATCGTCTATCGTACGATTATCTGCGAGTGCGTAGGCGGCATTGGTAATCGCTTCAGCCAATGTAGTGCCAGTAGAGCAGACGTCATTAAAGCAAACTTGATAATTTCCGTTTACAGAATAGCGAAATCCTAAACTTTCAAGTCTTTCAACAATCATCATGGAATGTTCAAGATCGTGCTCTGGTTGATAATCTTGGATGAAGTTGTTTTTTTCAAAATCATACCATTTATTCCAGCTGTTTAATTTCCATCCTAGTACCCTTCGTGCAATGACTTCAACTTTGTTCATTTCCCATTTGGCTCCTTTAAGAAGTTTGCTTTTTATATTTTATCATGTGAACTATATTAGAGGGACAAAAAAGCACATAAATTTACGGGACTTTTTCAGTGTCCCCCATTATGTTTGGCCGCTTTTTTTCTATTTATGAATAAGAAAGTGGAAATATCGGGAAAGTGCCTCTATTAATGAATGAACCAAAAATAATTCTCTGTAATCCTTCCTTTTTATCTTCAAAATCTTTATTTTGATTAACACAATATCAATTGCCGTTGGAATTAACAACCGCAATAGCCATAAAACCTTCCCAGACTTTGCAGCAAAAACAGAAATAAAGGTAAGCCCTAAGCTATATAACGGGGAAATCAAAAAGTGTTCTTTTAACGGGTGAAACCGACCAAGCCCAAAACGGATTTTTTTTCTGACTGCCAATTGAAACATTAAAATGATATGAAAAACTTCAACAGAAAAAAAGCAGGCTACTTTCAGCACCCAGCTTTTCCTGGTTTTTAATCTTGTTAAAAACCCATCGCTGAGAAAAAAATAACCATTGATAAAAATAAAGGTGAAAATGGGTCTCCACCAGTTCTCCTTATATACCTTTAACCGTAGAAACAGTTTTTCGATAAAATAATAAAAAAATGAAACCAGGACTTTCCATTTCCAGTCTTTTTGGAAAACAGATATAAATGTGGCTGCCAAAGGGATGAATAAGCCCTGTGAAAAAAAGGTTCCAAACATATTATCAATGGCCCGTTTTTTGAAAATTCTTGGTTTGTACGTGTAGGCTCCTAAAATATTTAACACAAAATACTCAAAAAAGTAGGCAAATCCCATGTTTGATAACAGCAAAATCCACGTTTCCTTGCCCCTTTTCCTTTTCATTAATGGAAAAAGCAGAAGAAGATGAATAAGTGCTAACAAAAGAAATGGGATTGAATTTTTATTAATTGGATTTCTTCTCTTCATACTACCACCAGCATTGGTTAGACTTTACTGCTTATTATTTGAAAAACGATGAAAATAATAACATCGCCATTAATCATGCGAATTTAATTAATATACGAATAAAATGAATTGATAATAGAAATAAAGTTCGTAATACGATATAATTATTCTTGAAATGGGGTATATTTTTACGTATATTTACAAAAAAACACAAACGATAAGGAGAGGGATCATGTCTTGTGACTTAAATGGTTTTCAGACAAAAAAAATCATGCTGCTTGGATCAGGAGAATTAGGGAAAGAAGTGATTATTGAGGCTCAGCGCTTTGGCGCAATGACTGTCGCAGTGGACCGTTATGCCAATGCACCTGCAATGCAAGTGGCTGACCGCTCTCATGTTATAGACATGTTAAATGGGGATGAACTTAGAAGAGTCATCGAGTTAGAAGCTCCTGACCTGGTCATCCCAGAAATTGAAGCCATTGCAACCGAAACATTAATTGAGCTCGAACAGGAAGGCTTACATATCGTCCCAACTGCCAAGGCTGTTCATTTGACAATGGATAGGGAGGGAATCCGCCGTTTAGCAAGCGAAGAATTAGGGCTGCCTACGGCCAGATATGAATTTGCCAATACACTTGATGAATTGAAGGCTGCTGTTGGAGAGATTGGACTGCCATGCGTCATCAAACCAATCATGAGTTCTTCAGGAAAAGGGCAGACTATTTGCCGTTCTTTGGAAGATATTGAGAGCTGCTGGGATGAGGCCATTTCTGGAGGACGCGGAAAAAAATTGCGAGTGATTGTGGAGGAATTCATTCACTTTACCTCAGAGGTTACATTATTAACCATTCGCTCCATATCAGGAACAAGCTATTGCCCGCCAATTGGCCATATTCAACAAGAGGGTGACTATATTGAATCGTGGCAGCCGCACCATATTTCACCATCGCAGCTTGTGGAAGCTCAGGCAATCGCCAAAAAAATTACGGATTCATTAGGAGGCCATGGACTTTTCGGCGTTGAACTATTTCTTACAGCAAATGGCGTTTACTTCAGCGAGGTATCTCCACGCCCGCATGATACAGGAATGGTGACAATGGTTTCACAGGACCTTTCCGAGTTTGCCTTACATATTCGTGCTGTATTAGGGTATCCTGTTCATGAAGTTCAATTAATGGCTCGAGGAGCAAGCCGGACTGTCAAGGCTCAGCAAGAAGGTAAATCATATCATTTAACAGGGATCGAAGAAGCGCTGGCTGTACCCGCCACTCAAGTGCGGATTTTCGGAAAACCTGAAACAAAAATTGGCCGTCGGATGGCGGTTGCATTAAGTACAGGGGAATCCATCGATATCGCACGAGAACGGGCAACTACCGCCGTTTCAAAAATAAACATCGTCCATGAGTAATAGGAAGCTAAGGGGCCTGACTTCACGCTTAGACCAATATATGGAGCGTTTTTTAAAATACGTCTATATATTGCGGTGTGGTGTTTGACCCCTTTGTTTTTTGGACAGCCCCCTGCTTTTGTGGCGTCCTTTTATATAGCATCAGTTTCAGTGGCAGTTCATTCAGTGAAAATTGTCTAATCCAATTATGCATTGTAAAATACTCATAGATTCAAAGTTTGCAAGACACGATAGGAAGGGAGTACATAATATGTATGAAGAAGGCTTAGTCGAAGTAACAGGCGGCAGGGTCTGGTACCAAAAATATGATGAAGGAACAGGCCGAACCCCATTAATCATCCTCCATGGGGGACCAGGGTCTTCTTCTTATTCGCTTAAGGATTTAAAAGCTTTTAAAGAAGAACGTCCAGTCATCCTATATGATCAATTAGGCTGTGGAAGATCCGATCGGCCCAAGGATACTTCTTTATGGCGAATTGATCGATTTGTAGAGGAACTTGGCCAATTGAGGGAAGCGCTGAATCTTGAGGAAGTCCATATTTTGGGGCATTCTTGGGGGACCACGCTCGCTGCTGCTTATTGCCTAAAGCAGCAAAAAGGTGTGAAAAGTGTGATTTTTTCAAGTCCTTGCCTGAGCGCTCCATTATGGGAGCAAGACCAAAAACGGAATCTGCAAAAGCTTCCAATTAAAGTCCAAGAAACCATTAAACGCTGTGAGGAAAACGGAATGACAGATTCCGAAGAATTTAATGAGGCTATAGAAATTTTTAGCCAGCATTTTGTCCGTAGAATACCAAGGCCAGAGCACCTGCAGAATGGGGAACAGTACCGAAACTCAGAGATATATAATATCATGTGGGGCCCGTCTGAATTCACGGTCAAAGGGAATTTAAAGACTTTTGACTGCACCCCGAAACTAAAAGAAATAAATTGTCCCACACTTTTTACATGCGGCTTCTACGATGAAGCAACGCCGGAAACCACCCAGTATTACAGCAGTTTGACTCCAGGTTCTAAGTTCCATGTGTTTAAGAATAGTGCGCATATGGCGTATGTGGAAGAACAGCAGGAATTTTTGCGTGTGATTGGTGAATTTTTGAAGAATGCAGAGGCAAATAAAGAATATTAGGGAGAGAAGCATTGGCTAAAGGACTAATTCATCATATTGAAATCAATGTTTCAGATTTATCTAAGTCGACGGAATTTTGGGGCTGGCTGCTTGAGGACATGGGATACAAACTATTTCAGAAATGGGATCAGGGAGTAAGCTGGAGATTAGGGGAAACCTATCTCGTTTTTGCGCAAGCTGACAAAAAATATCTTGATGGAGCGTACCATCGAAGCCGAGTCGGTTTGAATCATTTAGCATTTTATGCTGAATCCCAGAAGCACGTGGATGACATGACTCAGCTATTAATGAAAAAAGGTGTACCTATTTTATATTTAGACAAACATCCATATGCAGGAGGGCCTGAGCATTACGCGGTTTTCTTCGAGGATCCCGATCGGATAAAAGTAGAAATAGCTGCTCCATAACAAAAGTATATTATTATTTCAATTTGCAATTAAAACACAAAAATAAATAAAGTATTCCTGTCACATAAAAATGTCATACTAAAAGAAATGGGTCATTTTATTGGGAGGGTTCATCGTGGAAAAAAATGCCATAACGAAACAAGATATTCTCGGTGCATTTCAATTCCGTCATGCTACAAAATCGTTTAATCCGGAGAAGAAGATTGCCGATGATGACTTTCAATTTATTTTAGAAACAGGCAGATTATCGCCAAGTTCATTTGGATTTGAACCATGGAAGTTTCTGGTCATCCAAAATCAAGAACTTCGGGAAAGAATACGCTCAGTCTCTTGGGGCGCACAAGGGCAGCTGCCAACGGCGAGCCATTTCGTTATGTACTTGGCGAAAACCAATCTTCGTTATGATTCGAATTACATGTATTCCCAATTAAAAGATGTAATGAAAATGCCGGAAGAAATTATAGAGGGATACTTAGCAAGAGTGAAAAGTTTTCAGAAATCCGACTTGCCAATGCTGGACAGTGAACGGACCTTGTTTGATTGGGCATGTATGCAAACCTATATCGCATTGGGCAACATGATGACTGCAGCCGCTCTGATTGGCATCGATTCCTGTCCTATCGAAGGGTTTGACCACAAGGCCGTTGATGAAATCCTTGAACAAGAAGGATTGTTGGAAGCTGGACAGTGGAAGTCGATTGTCATGGCGGGATTTGGATACCGCGCTGAAGAGCCGCATCGTCCAAAAACAAGAAGAAGCATGGATGATGTGGTAAAATGGGTCTAATGATGGCATGGCGCTAGCGCAAATAGAGATGGAAGAAACCATCTCTATTTTGCGCACTGGTATCCTATAAGGGCATTATATCAAAATAGCACTCTTCCTCAAATCCTTACGAATGATTTCAGATGCTTAGATCAAACTCAGTTCCCTTATTTTTTCTGTTGAGAACATCCAGAAATTGGTTTATAGTGGAATTGATAAGTGTTTCAGAGGTGAATGTTCTGAAGAGACTCGTTGGATTTTTTATCGCTATTTTCGCATTTATTTACTTGTCCCATCAAGACATGCTTCCATCTACAGCACAGATTCAAAGTTTCCTAGATAGCTTAAAAGATTCGGGAAAACCGGCTCAACAGGAACCAGAGCAATCTGCTGATCATTTGGCTGCTGACAACTTTTCGGAGGAGGCGGTCAGTCCTGAAGAATCAACTAATAAGTATAAACCTGTCAAAATCCAAACGTATACGGTTAAAGTTGACAATGGAAAATTAGTGGTGGAAGGTAAGCCGACCCCTTATGGAAAACTCCATCATGCTGAAGGGGTGGTTTTAGCTATTCAGGAGGGACGTTCTAATAAGAAATCAACGCTCGAGGTGCCCTTCCACAAGGGGGAAATTTATTATGAATTCCCACTAAGCTACACTATAGGGGAAGTAGTGCTGAACCTGGATGAGTTTTATCCCGGAAAGAAGGATGATCCGGAAAAGGTATTAGGCTATGCCGTTTATGAGTTGACTGATGGTGATCCTTATTTAACTCCGAGTTATATGGTACAAAGCAATGACCCCAATATTGTATCGCTTGCCAATAGCATAACTATCGGAAAACAGACCGATTCTGAAAAGTCGAAAGCGATTTTTTATTGGGTCGCCCAAAATGTTGCTTATGATGCTAAACTGGTCGATAGTCCCCAGCCGCCTCTGTATTCGGCGTTGCAAACCTTTCAAACCAGGCTCGTATTATGTACTGGATATGCTGACTTAAGTGCGGCGCTTCACCGCGCAGCGGGGATTCAAGCCAAAGTGGTATACGGAGAAAATCATGCTTGGAACGAAATTTTATTAAATGGAATTTGGCAGACGCAGGACCCAACTTATGCCTCAGGATTTATCGATTTGAACACTAAGGCATTTGTCAGGAGCTACCATCCCGATTATTTTTCTAAATCTGATAAGCATAAAGAAGGGGAGTACCCTTGGTAACCAGGGGTCAGAAGGACGAAAAACTAGTTTTCGTCCTTTGATATCCTATTGGAATAAAAAAGGAGGACCCAAAAACGCATTTTGATTTCTCCTTTTTTATAGTCTGAAAAAGTGTAGGAAATCAGGTATCAACGGCTGATTATTTAGTTTTCTTGTATAGGTTATCAGCCGTTTGAGGGGGTTTCAATGCTTCGGGCTTAATAGTTTGTTAAGAGTAGTTCAGGAACAAGCGGCTTGGCAAAAGCCGCTGTTTTTTATAGAACATCAATTCTTGCAACGATGGCAACGAGAATTTGTAATAAGGCTTGAATATTAACGGCAACTTGGGTATCGGTTGTGGTGACATTAACGTGTTTGGAACCAAGAACTACTGTTTTTTGAGAGTTTCGTTGTTTTAACTGGAAGAACTGTTTCAAGTCTTGGACAACCTGATCAGCTCTTTCAGAATCACCGATCGTAATGGTAATGACAATGGCAATCGCCACTTGCAGCGCTAGTTGTAAAGAAATAGCTACTTGAGTGTCTGTAGTGTGTACTTGAACATCTTCTGAATCTCTAACAACAATCCACTCAAAAGATTGTTGTTTCGTTATGGCAAGTTGATTTGCATCCTGTGCTACATCAGCATTGCTGTTGTTACTGTTGTCGTCACAGTGATCCAATGCTCTCCATTTTTTCTCAGTCATTTTTTTCACCCCTTTATCCAATATCTAATTGAGCTACTAAGGAAAGCAGCACTTCTAATAAGACCTGAATGTTAGCAGAAATATCCGTATCCGTTGTTGTAATTGTGACGTCTTTTGAGTTTTCAATCAGGATTTTTTGCTTATTCTTTTGCTCCGAATCGAAAAACTGGAGGAGATCCTGTACAACAGCATTGTTATCTTCTGAATCAGCGATTGTAATTCTGATCACGAGTGCAATTGCCAGCTGGATTGCAATTTGAAGAGATACAGCTGCTTGAGTGTCAGTGCTTTGAACCTCAATATTGCAGGAATCTTTAATAATGATCATTTCATCAGATTCTTGCTCCATGATATCGACTTGGTCAGCATCTTGAGGCACTTCTGCATCATGGTTGTTATCGTTATATGTTTGTTCAGGACTCTCACAACTTGTTTCCTCTAGATTACGAGAAAATCTGTTATTGCTTTTTCTTCTTGATGCCAATTCTTTTCACTCCCTTGTTCTAGTTTCAATCTATAATATGGGAGTGGGGAAAGAAGAGATATGGACAATTCCCCATTGTCTAAAAATTATTAGAGAAAATGAAAAAAACGCCTACCGAGGCGTTTTGAGAATGATGCGTTATTTTCCTTTGTTGTTTTGATTGTCTTTTGCGGGATAGAGGAATTGGTTGACCTGTTTGGTTAAGTCGCCAACTAACTCTTTAATCTGTTGTTTTTGCTCCTCCGATAATTTCCCTTTGGCACTCTCCAAATTTACCCCGTTTTTTCGCAGGATATCATTGACCAATAAATCAATCATTTTATTTGAAATATTGGAAGAGTCGTTCATTTGCATTCAGCCCTCCTTGAAAAAGTCATTGCAATATAGACTATTCAAGTCTTAATAGTTTTTCCTGTACTCATGACACTAAATGGGCTGAAATAGTTGAAGGATTATGCCTCTAATTTATCAGAAGCGTTAGACAAGGAATACCCGCTGAAATAAAAGGGGTGGTTTTTTCTATTCACTTTTGTTTAACCTAGCAAATACATGTCATAATAGGGCGGCTCTATCATCTGCTTTTTTTCAATCCGTCCTTCTTCGATTAAAGCTTGGAGATTTTTCTCTACCTCGGAGGGTGAGACCCCAAATAAATCCGCCAATTTTACAGTTGACAGAGAAATGTATTTCGGTTCTTTGGTGGACGAAGTTATCATCGTTTTGACCCGTTCGAATAAGAGCTCTTTATCCATTTCAGACCACTTCCTTCTCCCTCTCATTTTTGAGTATATTTTGCTATAGCCATGTTTCTTATGCTTTGCATTCAGTTCCTTATATTACCACTATCTTTTTACAATACATTTTCCAAAAAAGAAAATAATAATCCGTAAAAAGAAATAGGAGGGAAAAAATGTCCTATCGTCCTCCACAGCAAATTGCTGAATTAGCTGTAGAAACAGGAATGAAAAAAGCCGGGATGCCGCTTGTGAATATGTTAATTTTAGGCTTTCTTGGCGGGGCTTTTATTGCATTAGGTTATTTGTTGGATTTAAGGGTTATTGCGGATCTGCCAAAAGAGTGGGGAACCTTTGGGGGATTTTTAGGAGCTTCGGTTTTTCCATTGGGACTAATCCTCATTATTATTGCAGGCGGAGAATTATTAACGGGCAATATGATGGCAGTTTCAATCGCCTGCATGTCACGGAAGGTATCTTTAAGACGGCTTCTTTGGAATTGGCTCTGGATAACGGTCAGTAATTTTATAGGGGCTGTGTTTGTAGCGTATTTTTTTGGCCACATAGTAGGTTTGACAGAAACCGGGCATTATCTAACAAAAACGGTGGGAGCTGCCCAAGCTAAGATAGATTCAGATTTTTGGCAAAGCCTAGTTTCTGGGATTGGCTGCAATTGGTTAGTCGGTTTAGCTGTTTGGCTGTCCTATGGGGCAGAAGAAATTGGCGGAAAAATTTTAGCGATATGGTTTCCGATTATGGGGTTTGTGGCGATTGGTTTTCAACACGTCGTAGCCAATATGTTTGTCATACCAGCAGCTATTTTTGCGGGATATTTTAGCTGGAGCGACTATTTTGGGAACTTTGTACCCGTGTTTTTGGGGAATGCTATTGGCGGTGCCGTGTTTGTAGGCATTATTTATTGGTCTGCCTATTTGAGGGGGGCTAAACCCGCCTCTGCTTCAGAAAATAATAAACTATATCCGATCGTTTCTCGAAAGGTAAGGAGGTAAACCATGGAGGATTCATTATTTTCCATCCAAATTAATGGAAAAGAGTATTCGGCCAAGCCCAGTCAGACGATTTTGCAGGTAGCGCAAGAACATAATCTCTTCATTCCCAGTATATGTTATCATCCCAATCTGGGCAGCATCCAGACGTGCGACACTTGTTTTGTCGATGTGGGTGGAGAATTGGCTAGGGCCTGTACCACAAAGGCAGAACCGGGAATGGTTGTGGATTTTCAGTCAGGAAATGTGAAAGACGCACAGTATGAGGCCATGTCCAGAATTTTAAAAAACCATGAACTATATTGTACAGTTTGTGATAACAACAATGGAAACTGTGTGGTTCACAATACGGCTGAATACTTGGAAATTGAGCATCAGAAGTATCAATTTGAAGCAAAACCATATCCTGCAGACAATTCCCATCCATTTTACCGTTACGAACCCGATCAATGCATCCTTTGCGGCAGATGCGTGGAAGCCTGCCAGGACTTACAGGTAAACGAAACGCTGACGATTGATTGGGGCAGGGAAGTCCCCAGGGTCATTTGGGATAATGATGTTCCCATCGATCAATCTTCCTGTGTATCCTGCGGCCATTGTGTAACCGTATGCCCTTGCAATGCTTTAATGGAAAAATCAATGCTGGGCGAGGCGGGATTCTTGACTGGGATTCCACCTAAAATTTTAGAACCGATGATCGATTTGACAAAGGAAGTGGAGCCGGGTTACAAAGAAATTTTTGCTATATCTGAAATGGAAGCGGCGATGCGAAAGAACCGAATTAAACGAACGAAAACGGTTTGTACATATTGCGGTGTCGGGTGCAGCTTTGAAATCTGGACGAAGGGACGTCACATCTTAAAGGTTGAGCCACAAGCAGAGGCACCGGTTAACGGTATTTCAACGTGCGTAAAAGGCAAATGGGGATGGGATTTTGTTAACAGTGAAGAGCGCCTAACCAAGCCGCTGATCCGGAAAGGAAATGAATTCGTTGAGGCATCTTGGGATGAAGCACTCAATCTGATTGCCACAAAATTAAAGGAAATCAAAGAAAAGGACGGTCCGGATGCGATTGGCTATATCGCTTCTTCTAAATGCACAAATGAAGAGAACTTTTTATTTCAAAAATTTGCCCGCGCGGTGATGGGCACAAATAATGTTGATAATTGTTCCCGCTATTGCCAATCTCCTGCAACAATGGGGCTAATGCGGACAGTAGGAATTGGCGGAGACTCTGGAACAATGAAGGATATCGAGCAATCAGACCTCGTGATTATTGTAGGAGCCAATCCAGCTGAATCTCATCCGGTATTGGCCACAAGAATCAAACGGGCCCATAAATTGCATGGCCAAAAGCTGGCAGTTGTTGATATCAGAAAACATGAATTAGCAGAGCGGGCTGATCTCCTCTTGCATCCGAAACCAAGTACCGACCTTATCTTACTATCAGCAATCACCAAATATATTCTCGACCAGGGCTGGGAAGACAAAGAGTTTATAGCCACCCGCGTCAATGGTTTTGAGAAATATGTGCAATTGCTTGAAAAATTTACCATGGATTACGCCGTTGAAGCAACAGGATTAGAGAAAACAGAACTAATCCAACTTGCTGAAATGATTCACGATGCCAAATCTGTTTGTATTTTATGGGCGATGGGTGTTACCCAGCACATGGGGGCAACAGACACCAGCACAGCGATCTCTAATCTATTGCTGATTACCGGTAATTACGGGCGTCCTGGAACAGGTGCCTATCCTTTAAGAGGCCATAATAATGTCCAAGGTGCCTGCGATTTCGGGACAATGCCGGCATGGCTGCCGGGCTATGAACCGGTTCAGGACGAAAAAGTCAGGGGCCGTTACGAAACAGCTTGGGGTGCCAAACTGCCGGAAGAGCCAGGCTTTAACAATCATCAGATGGTAGAAGGAATTCATACTGGAAAAATTAAAGCGATGTATTTATTTGGCGAGGACATGGCAATCGTGGATTCTAACTCAAATTTTGTCGAGAGCCGATTTGAAGAGCTGGAGTTCTTCGTTGTTCAAGATGTATTTTTCACCAGAACGGCTCAATATGCGGATGTGGTTCTGCCGGCAGCGCCAAGTCTTGAAAAAGACGGGACATTTACCAACACAGAACGCCGGATTCAACGTTTATATCAAGTGTTCGAACCGCTTGGGGACAGCAAGCCGGATTGGCAAATCTTCCAAGATTTGGCCAACAGGCTGGGCGCAAATTGGAATTATCAACATCCAAGTGAGATTATGGCTGAAGCAGCCTCTTTGGCACCCATTTTTTCAGGCGTAAGCTATGAAAGGTTAGAAGGGTTTCATTCGCAAATCTGGCCGGTCAATAAGGATGGTTCCAGTACGGAACTGTTATATACTGAGAAATTTGCGTTTCCCGATGGAATGGCCCGGCTGCATCCAGTGGATTGGACCCCGCCGTTTATCGCAGGTGAGGAATTTGATCTTCATTTAAATAATGGGCGGTTATTAGAGCATTTTCATGAAGGGAATATGACCTACAAATCGGAAGGTCTTACACATAAGGTGCCAAATCCATGGGTTGAGATTTCTCTTGAATTGGCTAGAGAACGCGGGATCGAAGATGGTTCTTTAGTGCGGCTGACCTCCCCATATGGTGAAGTAGAGGTGCGTGCAATCGTTACGGAACGGGTACAAGGCAATGAACTGTATTTAAGCATGAATACGAGTGAGGAACGGAAAGCCGTAAATCGTTTGACCAGCAGTTACCACGATAAGTATACTCATACCCCAAACTATAAGGAGGCTGGCGTCAAGATGGAGGTTCTTGAAGTGAAAGGGGAACCGCCGCTGCCAAAGGTGAATTACCGGTTTGGTAACCGCATTCCCCAAATCAGTGTCCGGGTAGAGGATAAATGGAAGCGGGAGGATTTTACACCAATTCCTAAACTATTTGAATCAGGGGGAAATGAATATGGCGAAACCAATCAGGCAAATTAACAAACATGTTCCTAACCCGGTGGAAGAACAGGCCGAGGCCCTGTCTGACATGTTAAAAGCCATTACCGACAACCGCGAAGCAATTATCACTTCACTTGATATCTTAAAACAGCTGCAGGATATGGGGGCCTTAACGGCCATCCAATCCTTGCTGGTGAAGCGTAATGATGTGGGAGCCATTGCCATTGGACAAATCAATCAGCCCACCATGAAACATGCGATTAAAAACGCCATGAACGCTTTTAAGTTTTTTGGATCATTGGAACCCGAACAAGTTCAATCGATGATACAAAGTATTAGCGGCGGCTTGGAGCGCTTTTCGGAAACCATGCAAAACGGGGAGTCCAAGAGCATATGGAAATTAAGTGCCAGTTTATTTAATCCAGAGGTTCGCACTTCGTTAACTACCATGGTGGAATTTCTTCATGGAATGGGAGAATCGATCCATCAGGACCAGCAGCCAACACAATAACAGGAGGAGTGGTTGTGATGCAAAAGGGGAGTTTGAAGGTGGAAGGAATGAATTCCCAAACAGACGCTAATAAAGTCCTTCATGCACTGAACGAGGTGTGGGGAGTGCGGGAAGCGGAGGTTAACCTTAGCAGAAGTGAAGCTGTATTCAGCTTTAATGAGCAGGCAGCATCTTATCAGGATTTTGAACAGGCCATCATAGATTTGGGTTATCAGATTGTTCGCCAGTAAAATGGTTATGGAAATAAAGAGGGGGATAAGATGAGAATTTGTGAAGTTTGCGGGCAGGAAGAGGAAGTAGAAAATCCAGAAATGATCGTTATGAAATCTGCATTGATTCATGTGTGTGAGAACTGCCGTAATGACCGCCAAATTCAAATGATTGATGCAGAAAAGTGATTGGAGCAAATGAACTGTTGAATGTGGGGTATCAGACAGGTGGAATGTGCCATCCGCCAATTAGGAAGGCTGAACGTAAAAAATTCGGCCTCCCTAAATAGGAAGGGAGATTGAGATGAAGCCGATTGAGGTCAAATACAGTACTCTTCGTTTTGAAGACGGTCATTCGGAACAAACCGAGGATGTCATCGTTACAGAATACCCTGTCACCATAAAATTAAATGGACAAGAGCTTGTTACCATGGTGTGTACCCCCGAGTATATTGAGGACATGGTCATTGGCTATCTCGCATCAGAAGGAATCATTCGGTCAATGGAGGATATTTGCGACTTATGGGTGCAGGATAAGGACGGTTATGTCCATGTTAAAACCGTGAAAGCCAATCCCTACTCCCGCCACTTTCAAAGCAAACGGTATATTACCTCCTGCTGCGGGATGAGCAGGCAAGGTTTTGTGTTTGTCAATGATGCGATGACTGCTAAAAAAATAGATGGGATCCGGGTCAGGATAACCGTGGAGGATACCTTTAAATTAATGGAAGAAATGCAAGAGTCCGCAGAGGTTTTCCAAAAAACTGGCGGTGTCCATAATGCTGCTTTATGCGATAAGAACCAAATGATTATAAGCAGGATGGATATTGGCAGGCACAATGCCCTGGATAAAATTTATGGACACTGTTTAAGAAATAATTTGTCTATTCAGGATAAAATCATTGTGTTTAGTGGACGAATTTCGTCTGAAATTTTACTAAAAGTCGCAAAAATAGGCTGTGAAATGGTTGTTTCTAAATCTGCTCCCACAGAGCTTGCTCTCCAGCTTGCCAATCAGTTAGGGATCACTACCATCGGTTTTGTCCGTGGGCGTTCTTTAAATGTGTATACATATCCGGACAGAATTCTTTATAATTTTTAAAATGAAGATCGTTTCTGCATCATATTTTGTTATAATCATGTTTGATGCATATTTATAGAGAGGAAAGTTTAGGGAGAAGATTATGAATAAAAAAACGTATGTGCTCTGGGGGCTGGTGATCACCACCCTTATTTCGGCACTTGATGCCAATATCATGCAAACGGCAAGTCCAACGATTGTCAAACATCTGGGCGGCATGGAATTGTTTGCCTGGATTTTTGTTGTTTATATGCTGGCGAGCACTGTGACAGTGCCGCTTTTCGGGAAACTATCCGACATGTATGGACGAAAAAAATGGTTAATCATTGCTGTTGGTTTATTTACGATTGGCTCCATTCTTTGCGGTCTTGCAAACAGCATGACGGCTTTGGTTATTTTTCGGGGAGTGCAAGGACTAGGAGCAGGCGGGATGCTGCCGCTTTCGATGATTATTGTAGGAGATTTGTACACCATTGAAAAACGCGGGAAAATTCAAGCTGTTTTCAGCAGTATCTGGGCTATTTCGTCTATCGTTGGGCCTGTGTTAGGTTCTTTTTTTGTGGAAGCATTAACTTGGAGATGGATCTTTTTTATCAATATCCCCATTGGAATTGCCACCATACTTTGCTTACTGCCGTATAAGGAACGGACAGAATTTAAAAAGGCCTATATTGACTATAAAGGATTTTTGTTGTTCAGTCTGTCGATTTCCGCACTATTGCTCGCCACAAACGTGAGCCATCCTCTATGGTATATAGTAACTGGAGCTATAGGATTAGTAGTGTTTGCATTGGTAGAGAGGAAGGAAGCATCGCCATTTTTGCCAGTTTCTTTATTTAAAAATAAAGGAATCTTTAGAACGAATCTATTTATGTTAATTTACTGTTTGTCATTTTATGGGACTTCCAATTTTATTCCCTTGTACCTTCAAGAAGGGAGCCATATGAGTATATATAAAAGCGGCCTGATTTTGTTAAGCATTGCGCTAGGATGGATGTTTGGCAGTACACCTGCGGGCAGATGGATTATCCGTTTTGGGTATAAAAGGTTATTTATCATTGGAAGCTTTGTCACAGCCATATCTGGATTAGCCTTATTTTTATTTATTAAGGACTTATCTTATATGAATTTGTTTGCCATTTTGACCGTTCAGGGTTTTTCGTTTGGTTTATTATTCGCTGTCGGAACCATTGCCGCCCAAGAGTTTGCTGATACGGAAATCAAAGGGATTTCTACCTCTTTGCAGATGTTCTTAAGAAACATCGGTGCATCAGTTGGCGTAGCGGTTATGGGAGTAATAATAAACAAGGGCCCCACTATCGCGGCGGGTATGCAAAATGTATTCTTGTTTGCTTTGATTTTCAGTGTGGCGACGGTTTTATTGAGTTTCTTCATACCAGCCCAATCATCTTCGGTTAAAGAAGCGTAAGACAAAAAGGCAGCCTATCCCGTGCTGTTTACGCCTGCTAAAAAGAGTTTATTTTTCTCTGGATTGCAGATACTTTTCATAGAGGTGGTTAAAATGGAAAAATATCAGGCAAATGAAAGGAATCGCCAGGGAGAGACACTAGAAATAAGCTCAACCGGCTATGGGCTTGAATCGGTAAAAAAGGAAAACAAAGAAGAAGCGGAACAAAAAGAACACAAACCAAATTGTGGCGGTTTATAAAATGAAAAATCCTCACCTTGCAGATAAGGATGAGGATTTTTTCTCGATATACACCTTTGTTTAATAGTGCAGCGGTATTCTAGAAAAAATCATGAAATGTAAGCGCTTTAATTATTATCTAAATATAAAAAATAGTCAAAAAATATTGACATGTAACCGTTTCGGTGGTAATCTTATTAGCAATTAATCATGAAAATCTATGAAGAGAAGAGTAGGATTTGTTCATGTCCTAAGAGAGTCGGCGGCAGGTGGGAGCCGATGGCAGGGCTTTTCTGAAGATCATCTCTGAGATGTATGGCTGAAACTTGACAGTAAGCTATACCGGAAGGTCCCCCGTTATGAAGGAACATGTATCGAAGCTGGTACATCGATCGAGAGCTGCAGCTTTCTTCTTTTGCTGCAGAAGTAGGGTGGTAACGCGAGCCAACTCGTCCCTATATTTTAGGGGCGGGTTTTTTTATGGTTTTAAACGATTTTTCCCCTGTTGGGGAAAGGAACAGAATAAGGAGGGTACTAAAAGCGATGAGTCAACAGGTTGATAAACAAGTGTTAAATGTGGAGGATATCATTATTGCCAGTCACACGATTAAGGATGTTATTTCCCCTACACCTCTGCAATACAATCATTTATTATCGGAACGCTATGACTGTCATGTGTATTTGAAGCGGGAGGATATGCAAAGTGTCCGGTCCTTCAAAATTCGCGGAGCATATAATCGGATTAAGAAGCTGAGTCCGGAAGAGGTTCAAAGCGGGATTATTTGTGCGAGCGCCGGAAACCATGCACAAGGGGTTGCTTATTCCTGTCATCTGTTGAACATTCACGGGAAAATTTTCATGCCAAGTACGACACCAAAACAAAAGGTGAATCAGGTTAAATTTTGGGGAAAGGAAAATGTCGAGATTGTTTTAACGGGTGATACGTTTGATGATGCTTACGAAAAGGCGATGGAGTGCAGCCGTGAGGAACAGCGGACCTTCATTCATCCTTTTGATGATTTCGATGTTATTGCCGGTCAAGGGACAGTAGGAGTCGAATTGCTGAATGATTGTAACGAAATCGATTATTTATTTGGTGCAATTGGCGGCGGAGGATTAATGGCGGGTGTTGGGACCTATTTGAAGCATTATTCGCCAAACACCCAATTAATTGGTGTTGAGCCGGAGGGAGCTCCCGGAATGAAGGAATCCATTTCAAAAGGGGAGGTTACTACACTTACAACAATTGATCCCTTTGTAGACGGAGCAGCAGTGAAAACGGTTGGAAATAGGACGTTTGAGATCTGCAAGGAGATTATTGATGATATCGTGGTCGTGCCAGAAGGAAAAGTCTGCACGACGCTGTTGTCGTTATACAATGAAAATGCAATTGTGGTTGAGCCAACTGGAGCATTATCGATTGCAGCGCTCGATACATATGCTGAGCAAATCAAAGGGAAAACGGTTGTTTGTATCGTCAGCGGCGGGAACAATGATATTGGCAGAATGCAGGAAATCAAAGAACGGTCTAAGCTTTATGAAGGCCTGCAGCATTATTTTATTATCCAGTTCCCACAGCGTCCAGGGGCATTGCGGGAATTTTTGATGGAAGTGCTTGGCCCAAATGATGACATCAGCCATTTTGAATACACGAAAAAAAATAACCGTGAATCCGGACCGGCATTGGTCGGCATTGAATTAAAGGGTAAAGAAGATTATTTTCCATTGATGGAGCGGATTAAAACAAAAGGTTTCCCATACCGGGAAGTCAATAAAGACAGTACATTATTTCAAATGCTGGTCTAAAAGTACGGTGATGAAGACTTTTCCTTTTGGGGAGAGGTCTTTTTGTTTTCGCATTTTTTAGGACAGGAGAAAAGTGACCAAAAAGTATTTGAAAATCCTCCTAATTGTGAAAAATGCGGTATAATATTTTCTGTCCGCAAATTTTGTGATAAGATAGTTTTGCTTAATACCTTTAAATTTAGTATGTAATTTTAGATTCAATTCAGAAAGAGAGTGTTTATATGGGTCGTAAGTGGAATAATATTAAGGATAAAAAAGCGGAAAAAGATAAAAATACGAGCCGCATTTATGCGAAATTTGGCCGGGAAATTTATGTTGCTGCCAGACGCGGCGAGCCGGATCCAGAGACAAACCAAGCATTAAAGTTTGTTCTTGAACGGGCTAAAACATACAGTGTTCCAAGACATATCATTGACCGTGCAATTGAAAAAGCAAAAGGCGGGGCTGATGAAAACTTCGATGAACTTCGTTATGAAGGTTTCGGCCCGAATGGTTCCATGATTATCGTAGATGCCTTGACTAACAATGTCAATCGTACCGCATCTGAAGTTCGTGCCGCATTTGGCAAAAATGGCGGAAACATGGGTGTCAGCGGTTCTGTAGCATACATGTTTGATTCCACTGCAGTTATTGGTGTGGAAGGGAAAACAGAAGAAGCGGTACTTGAACTATTAATGGAAGCTGACGTGGATGTGCGTGATGTTGTCGAAGAAGACGATCAAGTTATCGTTTATGCTGAACCAGATCAGTTCCATGCGGTTCAAGAAGCCTTTAAAAATGCCGGCATTACCGAATTTACAGTTGCCGAATTAACAATGCTTGCACAAAATGAAATCGATCTGCCTGAAGACGTTGTTCCGAAATTTGAGAAGTTAATTGATGCGCTTGAAGAATTAGAAGATGTTCAACAAGTTTATCACAACGTTAATTTGGGAGAATAAGCAACTTTTAGAGGATGGATTCAATCAGAATTCATCCTTTGTTTTTATTTCCGTATAAACGATCCGTAATGTATGCGAATAATGAGGGAGGGATGGAAAATGATGGCTGTTCTAGAAAAAATGGCGTCTGGGTACATAGCTATATATGAAAGACCATTAAAGCATTCAGTAACTGAGGTATGGGGTGGATTGACACAAAATGATAAGCTGAAAATATGGATGTCCAATCTTGAAGTTGCTGAACTGAAACACGGGGGAACCGTTAAATTCAATTATAATGATGGTTCTGGTACATCGATTGATATGAAGATAACCGATTACGAGGAAAATTCCATTTTGGAATTTGAATGGGGTAAAAACCGTGTCCGTTTTGAATTAACTCCTGCATCAGATGGATGTATAATGGTAATGAAAGAGTTCATCACAGTATTCAATGAACATACGTCAAAAGATTTGGCAGGATGGCATGTTTGCCTGGATTTATTAACGAATTTGCTCAATGGCCAAACACCAGACTTTTCAATGGATGAATGGCAAAAATGGCATAAAAAATATAAAACTCTTTTAACAGAAGTAAGAGGTAGATAAATGGGCTCCATTAAACAGAAAAAGGAAGCGTCCAGTTTAGTTTGTGGGCTTCCTTTTTAATTATGCCCGTTTTCTGTCAGATAGAATAAAAATTGTAGCAATAATCGATAAAGAACCAATCCATTCCGCCAAACCAAATGAGACATGAAGCCAAGCAACCGCTAAAAATGCTGCCGATAATGGCTCAGCGCAAGCAAGCAAGCTTGCCTCTGAAGCTTTGATATAATTCAAACTTTCCATATAGCAGAAGAATGGTATTAACGTTCCAAATATGACAACAAACACAACGGCCAAGAAAGCTGGAATTGACCAGTCCCCTTGGAATTTCCAAGGCGGGTGGATGATGCTAAGTGCCAGACCGCCAATCAACATGCCCCAGCCCACTGTAACCAGTGAACCAAATTTAGATAAAAGGGCAGCGGGATAGAGTGTATAAAAAGCCAAGGCAAAGGCCGAAAGAATCCCCCATGTAAGCGCCGGAGCGGAGATGTTTAGAGTGTGAATATTTCCTTTGGTAACTAGTAAAAAGGTTCCAGCTAAAGCTAGAAAAATGGAAATGGTCTCATGTTTCGTGGGCAGATTTTTCGACTTGAAACTGAAATAACAGGCTATGATGACGGGTGCGAGATACTGGAGAATGGTGGCTGTGGCTGCATTTCCGTGTTCTATGGCAGCAAAATAGGTGTATTGAACACCAAGCATCCCAATCAAACCGAATGTAAGTAACTGTATTACATCATACTTATTTTTCCATACAGCCCCGATGTTTTGCCTTCCGGAAATATGGGCAAAGATAAGCATACCGATCCCAGCAAAAAGCAGCCTGACAGAAACCAGCCAGCCTGAGCTGAAGCCTTGATGGGTGAATAAGTACTGTGCGGCCGTACCGGAAACTCCCCATAAAATAGCTGCAATTAAAACGAAAATAACGCCCTTTGTCCTTTGGTAAGATAAGATTGCACCATGTGAATCCAAGAAAAAAACCTCCCTGAGCTGCCAATCGTTAGAAGTATTTAACCCCCAAATACAACAAAGATTATATCATTAATTATCAGAAAAATCATAAAAATATTTTACTACACTTCCTATTGAAGTTTAATAGGGAATCTCCTTTGTAATTAATTCATAATACGTTATACTGGCATTTTTTCCGTAAACCCAGTAGGATAAGGGAGTATATTTTTAGAAGGGTGAGGGAGAAATGCAAATCACAGATCTAGCTCGTGATGTATTGAAGCAATTGTTCAATAACAGCGAAGCTAAAAACGTTCGTGTCTATTTTGCAGGCTATGGCTGAAGTGAGCCAGAGTTAGGACTGGCTCTGGAAGAGCCGGCTAAAAATGATATAGTAGTAACGATTAATGAGATTCAAGTAGCAATTGAACCTGACATCGAATTTTATGTTGAGGGTCTTGTGCTGGATTTTGACCAGGACGGTCAAGGCCTCGTATTACTGGGAAATGATAGTGATTGCTGCTAAGTGATAGAAGGGGGTTTCGGGAAACCGAAACTCCTTTTTGCTGTATAATTACAATTGATATTATACTTGATAAATATGACAGAGGAAGGATGAGGACTATGTCTTTGAAAAGCGTAAAGGTCCATTTTCAACAATGGGGCCGGGAAAAAGAGATTATGCAATTTGATACTTTAAGTGCAACGGTGGATCAAGCAGCTGAAACAATCGGCGTCATTTCTGCCCGCATTGCTAAAACCTTATCGTTAAGGGGAGAAGATGATAAGGCGATATTAATTGTTGCAGCAGGTGATGCCAAAATTGATAATAAGAAATTTCGGCAGACATTTGGATTTAAGGCACGGATGCTGTCACCAGAAGAAGTCTTCGAACAGACCGGCCATCTAATTGGTGGTGTATGTCCGTTTGGTCTAAAAAAC
Organism: Neobacillus muris; assembly: GCF_943193175.1. GTDB lineage: Bacteria > Bacillota > Bacilli > Bacillales > Cytobacillaceae > Neobacillus > Neobacillus muris. The sequence goes on along the minus strand of NZ_CALPDF010000006.1, from coordinate 116,434 downwards.
ACCCTCGATGTTTATTTGGATGTGTCAATGAAACGGTTTCAGACTCTATTTCCAGCTTGCGGGAGCAATAATTCCGCTATTGAATTAACCTGCCAGGAAATTGAAGAATATTCCTTTGCTAAGCGATGGATTGATGTATGCAAGGACTGGGAAGATGCCGCTCACATGGAAGATGAAATAGCTAGCCATAACTAAATTCATAGAGGCATGGCAGAAGGCAATTATTTTCGATTGCAATTTATTTTTAGGAAAATTCCTGATAGCTCAATTGAATCCTATGGCTAGTATAATCAAAAGTATAAAATTAGTTCCATTAATGGTGCTAACTAAAGTGGGGAAAATGAATGATCGAGATTACTCCAAATTTGGATCCTTCCAGCAGGACTCCATTGTATATGCAACTGACGAATTATTTAAAATCAGAAATACTTCTGGGGAGAATAAAGCCGCAGGAAAAATTGCCATCAAAGCGGCATTTAGCGAATTACCTAAAGTTAAGCTTAAACACCATCCAGGCCGCATACGATCAATTGAATGCCGAGGGTTTTGTTGAAAGCAGGCCCCGCAAAGGACTATTTGTGGCCGCATTAGAAGAATTTTTCCAAATGGAGCCTGGTAACTTCAAAACAGAAAGTGCCAGTATTAAAAAGTGCGATCTAAAAATAGATTTTAATTCTGGCAGGGTAGATTTAACCCAGTTTCCCTATACGGCATGGAGGAAGTTAACCATTCAATCCCTTTATGAGGATCAAGCATCGGTCTTTTATAATGGAGATCCTCAGGGAGAATGGAATCTTCGTGAAGAAATAGCTAACTATCTATTTGCTTCGAGAGGAGTCAGATGCACGGCGGAACAAATTATTATCGGGGCAGGAACGCAGGTTCTCATGAACCTATTAGTTTTATTAATTGGCAAAGAACATGTGTATGGATTAGAAGAGCCAGGGTATCATCGGGTCCGGACCGTATTACACCACCATGGCGTGCCAACTGTCCCCATTCCATTGGATGAAGCAGGGATGGAAATGGGTGCGCTCAAAGAGAGTCCTGCAACAGTTGCCTATGTAACTCCATCCCATCAATTCCCTATGGGAATGGTCATGCCGATTGTACGGAGAATGGAACTCTTGAAATGGGCCGAGATAAAGGACGGGTATATTATTGAGGATGATTATGATGGAGAGTACCGTTATAAAGGAAAACCAATTCCTTCTTTGCAGGCACTTGATACATTGGGCAGGGTCGTTTATCTCGGGACTTTTTCTAAATCTTTAATTCCGTCCATCCGAATCAGCTATTTGGTCTTGCCGGCTAAACTGATCCAAACTTATCAGGATGGATTTGCCATTTATAAGCAGACTGTATCCCGCCTTCATCAAGAAACGTTATTTCGGTTTATGAACGAGGGATATTGGCAAAGTCATATAAATAAAATGAGAACACTTTACCGTAAAAAACATAAGTCACTATTGGCTGCTATTGATCGTTTATTAGGGGATCAGGTGGAGGTAATCGGTGAAAAATCAGGTCTGCATCTTGTTTTATCAGTAAAAAACAACATGTCTGAGGATCAGTTGATTCAGTCTGCAAAACGAGTGGGAGTTAAAGTATACCCATTGTCGATCTATTTTGCCACACCTCGGGAAGATCCATACCCAAAGGTAGTTATTGGTTTTGGCGGTTTATCCGAACGGGAACTGGAAGATGGAATAGAACTTTTAAAGAAAGCATGGGTAATTTAGCAAAAGGCATTAGGTTTTTAACCTAGTGCCTTATTTAATTAAGTTATGAAAGCAATTTGCCCATGTAGTACTCGTCAATTAACTGGTCATCAATGAATAAAGAGTGCCGTTTCACTCCTTCTATTTCAAAGCCTATTTTTTTATAAAGAACTACAGCGGCTTCATTATGGCACATAACAGTAAGTTCTAGCCTGTGAACTTGTCTGGCTTGAGCCCATGCTTCTAACTCAGCAAATAGTTGGCTGCCAATCCCTTTCCCTGTGTAGTCTTGGAGAATTCCAATCACAATATAGGCACTGTGCAATGCCCTTTTATGACGGTCACGAATGGCAAGGAGATAACCGACTAGTTTTCCATTTGTTTCACATACGAAGAGGACAGACCAATCTTGTTCCAAAATATCCTTAATTCTTTGTGTTTGCTGCTCAACTGTTGTTTTGCGTTCACCAGGCTCCAATAACATAAACTTTGTTTCCGTATCTAATTTTTTGCATAATTCTAGGTACTCCCCTGCATCGGAAACTCTTATTTTTCGAATAATCATTTTGCTTCCAGCTTTCCTCGGACAAATTTGCCAATTTCATCGATGGACTTCTGTCCTTCCGGAATGGCGAAGGATTGGAACACATGCCACATATCATCCCAGACTTTTAAGGATGCCTCACCGCCAGCAGCCCGGACCCTGTCGACGAGACGGACTGAATCACTGAGAAGAATTTCATCATTTCCGACGTGGACCAGCATGGGCGGCAAGCCGCTTAAATCAGCATAAATAGGGGATACAATAGGGTTTTTCGGGTCTAGATCCTGAATGTACAAAGCTGGTGCCGAACGGGTTTGCTCGGGTGTTAACCAGGGATCGGCGGCTGCGCGTGTTTCCATTGATTCACCTGTTCCGGCTAAATCCGTCCACGGGGATAAGAGAACAGCCAAGGCAGGCAAAGCCTCCCGCTCCTCTTTAAGGGTAAGAAGCGTCGAAACCGTTAAACCGCCTCCAGCGGAATCGCCGCCGAGTATTATTTTTTCGGGGGAAAAACCAGTGGATAGCAGCCAGCGGTACACGGTAACAGCGTCTTCAAGGGCTGCCGGATATGGATGTTCCGGAGCAAGACGGTATTCTGGAACTAACATCCTTGCGCCGGTGGCAGCAGATAATTTGGAAGCCAAATACCGATGGGTATTACAGCTGCCCATTATGTATGCTCCGCCATGCAAATATAAAAAAACCCGGTCATTTGCGGCATTTGGGGCTATAATCCATTCTGCCGACAGGCCTTTAAATAAAAATTTTTCGACTTTAATGTCATTGGCTACAGGATTTAATCCTGATAATGCTTCCAACCCTTGGCGGGCTGCAGCAATGTCCATGGCAGATGTAGCATTTCTATTCATGGATGCCTTTAATAATTGTTTTATCAAGATACTTTCTTGACTGGCCATGTTTCTATCTCCTCTCTATTTAGTGTTGTATAGGCATAATCATATATGTAATTCTATAGGGTTTGAGGAAATCCTTTGTTATTTTGCAGCAGTTCGATTTATTTTAATAAAAAAACCGCATCCTGAGGAGCGGCAGATTATCTTGGGGTTACAGGTTTAACGGAGATAGCAGGGGAGATGGTTGTCACAATGCAATTTTCTAGATGTTTGGGACTGAGCAGTCCCAGACTGAGAGCCGCTTTTATTTTTTGATCATCTGGCTTTTTGACAACTTGGATCAAGTCATTCATTTGGAGTTCCTCTAGCTTTTTCACGGTTTCTTCTTCGTTATATTTTTCTGTTTTCCTAATTTGCCTTTGAAGTTTGAAACCGCTAATGGTAATTTCGCCTTTTTGCTTCGTTCCTACTAAATTATTAAAATAATTTTGAAACGCATTTTTGAGTCCATCCATTTCGAGTTCAATTTCTTTTTTCTTCTTATTTAACTCATAATACTTAACAAGCATATCCCCAGTGATGATCTCCTGATCGTGCTTCATATTACCGCCTCCTTCTAGCGAACATATATTCTATGTTATGGGATTGTTTGATAAAGTATTCCTTCTTTTCGGTAACCTTTTGGAAGAACTGTTCGTCAATTTTCTTAAAGGCCGCCTGATTCCAATTTGTTCTATGGCGATTGATATGATCAAAAGATCCCATTAAAGAGGAATCATGTCTTAAATACTATAATTCTATGGATAGGAGTGGAGGAAATGAATCAAAAAAAGGCAGCATTATTGCTGATTGATTTACAGGTGGGACCGATTTATGGCGTGTATAAGAGGGAGGAAACGTTAACGGTCATTCAAAGTTTGATAAGGAAAGCCGAAGAGGAGCAGATCCCGATTTTTTACATTCAGCACGAAGAGCAGTCAGGAGGTTTTTTGGAAAGAGGGACACCCTTTTGGCAATTTGCGGAAGGAATTGAACCAAGAGATGGTGACTATGTCATACATAAACAAAGTACGGATTCCTTCTTTGAAACTCCGCTGCATCAGGAATTAACATCACTTGGGATTACTGATTTAGTAGTTGGAGGTGTCAGAACCGAGTACTGCGTCGACACAACATGCCGCAGAGCAGTAACCCTGGGCTACGATGTCATCCTAATTGCAGACGCTCATACAACAGCAGATGGAGCCATCCCAGCAGAACTCATCCTCCAACATCATAACCATAATTTAAGCACCGTAAAAACAATCGCCAATGACATCAAAGTCATGGCAAAAGCGGAACTGTCCTTCCATACTGTACAACGTTAAACAGCTGGGGGACAGTCCCCCGGCACTTTATAGCGTTAAATTGGGAAAATCTCAAAAGGCCCATCTAGGTTTTAGATGGGCTGTAATGATGTTGTTGTGGTCGGAAAGACAGGAATCGAACCTGCGACCCCCAGTACCCCATACTGGTGCTCTACCAAACTGAGCTACTTCCCGTAAATGGCATGTTTATAAATTTTTGCTTAGTTTTCTATAATTATACAAAATAACTATGTTTCCTTCAAGAATATATGCCTATATTTAGATTGGATTTTGATTGATGATTGACAAGGAATTTTACAGTTTATGTCGAAATATTGAAATATCCAGACTATTTATTGTTAAATCAGCATCAATACTAGTCGTAAACTATCATTTAAACTTTTTTGCAGGAGGACTCTTCATTGACTATTAAAAAAGCAACTCTTCATGATTTGGACCAAATAACAGAACTTTTTGATTTATACAGACAGTTTTATAAGCAAGAGTCTGACACAGCAGGTGCCAAAGAGTTTTTAAAACAGCGGATCTTGAACAAAGAATCGGTCATTTTTGCTGCTTTTGATGAGAATGAAGCGGTAGGGTTCGTTCAACTGTATCCATCCTTTTCATCCGTCAACATGCAGCGTTCGTGGATTTTAAATGACCTTTATGTAAAAAAACACGCACGAGGTAAAAAATTGGGGGAGAAATTAATCAAACAGTCGATCGAATTTGCCAAAGAACATGATGCCAAAGGAATTTTGCTTGAAACGGCAGAAGACAATCATCCAGCCCAAAGTCTATATGAAAAAATGGGATTTAAAAAAGAAAACCACTACTTTTATTATTTTTCTTTATAAATATTCCTGGTGCGTTTGGAGAAAAAGGATGGCTGGAGAAATGGCTATGTTAAAGACTGTCAGACTACATTAATAGAAAATTCAATCAATTAAAACCCAGAAGATGTTGAAATTCACAGATAAAGGTGGCGGAGCTATGAATGTTCTTGATCCAATCCGTTTGGAGTTTTATTGCCCGGCCTATAAACAGCAGATGGAAAATTATATTTTGCCGGAGGATCAAGCTCAATTTTCAGCAAAACCTTTAGATGCATTAGCTGCATGTGACGAGGATGATGAGCGGTTTCCTGTTATGATCCTCTCTGATCATTCACTTGCTGGTTTCTTCGTACTGCATGAATCGGGAGGAGTAAAAGACTACTATAATAATAAGAAAGCTTTATTATTAAGAGCTTATTCGGTTAATCCTTCGTTTCAGGGAAAAGGAATCGCCCAGCAGTCATTGAAAATGCTGCCAGCCTTTGTTAGAACCCAATTCCCAGATAAAACTGAAGTAATCTTGTGCGTCAATGTAAAAAATACATTAGCTCAGCATGTGTATAAAAAATCAGGGTTTGAGGACAGGGGCCTGAGAGTAATGGGAACAAAAGGGGAAATGTTCGTATACCATATGAATTTGTAAGTTTAAAAATACCTTATAGTCAAAGGTTTTTAGAGCTGGTGTTTCCATCAGCTCTTTTTGGTCTTATGTAAAAATAAGAAACGAAGGAGGGAGATCAATCAAAAAAAGAAAGCGGCTTTTAGCCACTTTCAAAAAGAAGGAAAAACTAAATGGGTTACTACAATCTATGTTGGGGCTTGTTCAAACATGTAGTAAACTTGTCCCGTTTCCAAAAAATAGGTTTAACCCATTTTTTGGATTAGTTCAATAGAATTGTTTTTGGGAGAGTTCACCAAAGGAGAGACTTCATATGCTTCCATTAGAGCTGGGTCTAATGGAACTAACAACTTTTGTAAAATGTCGATATCATTTATCGCAGGATTTAACCAGGTATTTTCATCTTCAGGTTTTAAAATAACAGGCATCCGGTCATGAATTTCCGCCATTAACTCATTTGGGGAAGTTGTTACAACTGAACAGGAAAAAATGGATTCGCCACTGGGAGATTTCCAATGCTCCCATAATCCTGCCATGCCGAATAATTCTCCCGATTTCAGTTTAATTCGCATGGGCGTTTTTGTTTTGTCAGCATACCGCTTCCATTCATAGAAGCTATCGGCAATGATTAAACATCTCTTTTTTCGATAGGCTTGTTGGAAACTTGGTTTTTCTGCCAAGGTCTCTGCTCTGGCATTGGTCAGTTTGTTCCCAATAGCAGGGGCTTTTGCCCAAGAGGGAATCAGCCCCCATTTTAAAAATCCCATTCGGTTTGACTGGCCGTCGTTTATGATGGCTAATACGGACTGAGATGGGGCAATATTGTAGCTTGGAAGATACTTCTCTTCATCCAGAAAAGCTTGTATGTCAAACCGATCAATAAGTTCATCCACCGTTGCAGTTAATGTAAATCGTCCGCACATCCCGTTCACCTCATCCTAAGATAATTCCATTGTAGCAAAAAAATACCCCCCTATTCAAAAAGCGCCTGTGGTTTTTAAGGAAAAATCAACATTTTGAAACCTTTTTATCCAGGTCCGCGTAGTAACAGTATAAAATGCAGCCTAATCGGTTTCATTTTATGATTTCCCTTAGTGGCCACTGAGGAAAAACAAAACTTTGAGTAAGCGCCATTTTTGGACCTACACTTAATAGACGTATTAGGGGCTCTGTTTTGACTTTTATTTATAGGTGAATATATTACTATTTTTGCTGAAGGGGGAAATGACTTGGAGATATGGCAGCAAGTGATGGAGACATATGCATCATTCTTTGATTGGGGGATGTGGGCGGAGGTATTATCCGATCCTGTATCTTGGGGATACATAGGCACATTGGTGATTCTGGAGGGGCTGCTATCCGCAGATAATGCCTTAGTACTGGCCGTCATGGTTAAACATTTGCCGCTGGACCAGCGAAAAAAAGCGCTGACGTATGGTTTGTTTGGCGCATATATTTTCCGATTTATCTTTATCGGTCTTGGCATGCTGCTGATAAAATTCTGGTGGATCAAGGTGCTTGGGGCCGCATACCTTGCTTGGCTTGTAGTTAAGCATTTTTGGTTAGGAGAGAAAGAAGAGGATGGCGAGGGGATTAAGAAGGATGGCTGGCTGATTCGGACATTTGGCGTGTTTTGGGGCACCGTTATCTCGGTCGAGCTAATGGATCTTGCCTTCTCAGCCGATAGTATTTTAGCGGCATTTGCGGTTTCTGAACAGGTTTGGATTCTTCTAATAGGGGGCTTGCTGGGCATTCTCATGATGCGTACAGTTGCCAAGCTGTTCCTGGTATTAATTGATAAAATACCTGAACTGGAGAATACCGCATTTATTCTAATTGCAATCATTGCTGTAAAAATGTTTGCCAGTGTGTTCGGGATTCACGTCGATCACATCGTCTTTTTTGGCATTTTAATTTTGGCTTTCCTTGCTACCTTTATCGTTCATTATCGTAACGAAAAAAAGAAGTCACATTCTGAAGCTGCAACAGGAAAAGAGAAGTAAAATCCATTAAAAAGCCTTATCCGGAATAGATGATCCGGATAAGGCTTTTAACTTTCATTTAATGGGAACGGCGGGCAAAATCTACAAACCTAAATTTATCCGGACGATGTCTAGATTCGGTATATTGAAAAAGGCTGGCGTCATCTAAATAAACATGGCTTTTGATGACCACTACATTGTGGTATCCTTCAAGGTCCAGGAGGGAACGATCCTCATCGGTCGGCTCCTCGACAACAATTTCTTTTTTGGCAAAACTGATGGTCAAGTTTAATTCATTTTCAAGGTAGCTGTAGATAGAGTCTTCGCTGATTTCTGTTGTTATTTCCGGGACGAACTTTTTATTTAAATAATCTTTATCAAGAATAATTTTTTCGCCGCCGATTTCCCTCGTCCGGATAACTTTCCATACTTGGTCCTTGAGGGTTAGCTGCAGCTGATTTCTGATAAAATGGTCAGGTTTGATTAAGGAAAGTTCATTGACAATCGTCCGATGGCTTCTGTTCAATTTATCAGCCAATTCTTTAAAGCTGACAAGACCAGAGATAGGGAAGTCAAACTTATTGATGTCAATGACAATAGAACCTTTTCCTCGAACTTTTTGTATATAACCATGTTGTGAAAGTAAGTTCAACGCTTTTCGAATGGTTTCCCGTGATGTGTCAAACTGTTCCGCCAGCTCATTTTCAGAAGGTAAAAGCGTCCTGGGCAATATTTGACCGCTTTTCATTTGCTCAACAAGGGTATTGTAAATGGTTAAATACTTAGTGGTCATTAAAAGGCATCTCCGTTACTTGTTCAAATAATAAACAATTGATTCATACGGACGCAGCTGGATTTTCCGTTTAAGCGGTGCTGAATCCTTATAATTAGAGAGTAACACCTTCACCTCATAACCATCAAGCGTAAACTGAGCTGGGAGGGCCATAGTCTTTTCACTGCCATAAAAATTGCTAACCACCAGCAATTTCTCCACACCGCTATTTCTCACATAAGCAAACACTTGTTCATCGTCTTCTAATAAAACTTCATATTTGCCATCTGTAATGATGGAATATTCCTTTCTCAGCCGAATTAGTTTTTGATAATGATAAAAAATGGAATCTTCATCCTTAAGTGCCCGTTCCACATTGATTTCCCCATAATTTGAGGCAATTGGGATCCATGGCGTCCCAGTTGTAAACCCAGCTTCTTTGCCTGAGGTCCACTGAACGGGAGTGCGTGAGTTGTCACGGGATTTTTGCTTTAAAATATCAAGAATGTCAGATTCCTCCAGCCCATTATTTTTAAATAGGTTATACATATTGAGGGACTCTACATCACGGTATTCATCAATGGATTCAAATTTGGGATTGGTCATCCCGATTTCTTCCCCCTGATAAACAAACGGGGTGCCTTGCATCATATGCAGGGTTGTAGCCAGCATTTTTCCTGATTCTTTGTGATATTTTTGATCATCTCCAAATCTGGACAAATGCCGAGGCTGGTCGTGATTGCTCAAGAATATGGCATTCCAGCCGCCGCCACGATTCATTTCTATCTGCCATTGTGACATGATTTTTTTAAGAGCGAGAAAATCAAAATCGGCTTTGACCCACTTTTTACCATTTGGGTAATCTACCTTTAGATGATGGAAACTAAAAATCATATTTAATTCCTGACGTTCAGGATTGGTATAGTTAATACAGTTTTCAATCGTGGTAGAAGACATTTCTCCAACCGTCATGATGTCATATTTAGAAAAGACCTTTTCATTCATTTCATGCAAGAATTCATGAATTCTTGGACCATCTGTATAAAATTTCCTTCCATCCGATTCATCCTGTGGGAATTGTTGATTTTTAGAAATCAAGTTGATGACATCTAATCTGAAACCATCAACGCCTTTCTTTAACCAAAAATGCATCATCGCGTAGAGGGATTCCCGCACTTTCTCGTTTTCCCAATTTAGGTCTGCTTGGGTCACATCAAATAAATGGAGGTAATATTGGCCTGTAGTTTCATCATATTGCCAAGCCGAACCTCCAAACTTGGATTCCCAGTTGGTAGGGGGCCCGCCGTTTTTTCCGTCCTTCCATATGTAGAAATCCCGAAATGGATTATCTTTAGAAGAGCGGGCTTGTTTAAACCATTCATGTTCTGTGGAGGTATGGTTGATGACAATATCCATAATAATCTTTAACCCGCGCTTATGGGCTTCTTTAACCATTTGTTCAAAATCATCCATCGTTCCGTATTCTTCATAAATTTTATAATAATCACTAATGTCATACCCATTATCCCGCTGGGGGGATTGATAAATGGGAGTAAGCCATATGACATCGACACCGAGTTCCTTCAAGTAATCCAGCTTTTTTGTTATGCCCTGAAGATCTCCGGTTCCAGAGCCAGTTGTGTCATAAAAACTTTTTGGATAAATTTGATATACTACTGCGTTTTTCCACCATGCTGCTGTCATAGCAAAACACCTGCCTATTTATGAAATTCTAATGGGGAAAAGGAGGGAGACGGTCCCCCTCCTTAATGGAGTCAATATTACTTTTTAAATGGTAACTTCTTTAAACCCGTTTTTGCAAAAATAATGGTTAAGAAGAATGGAACCACAATAGCAATGACCATGCAGATTGCAAACATCAGCATATGCTTCGGCTGAATCGACAGGATACCTGGCAGTCCGCCGACACCGATGGAGTTAGCCATTACGTCACTGCCTACAGATACAACGGCTGCAATCATCGATCCAATCATCGCTGCCAGGAATGGGAAGCCGTATTTTAAGTTGATTCCGAACATTGCTGGTTCGGTCACCCCTAGGTAACAAGATATGGCTGCAGGGATGGAGACTTGTTTTTCTTCTTCATTTTTGCGGTTAACATAAATCATCGCAAGAACTGCTGAACCTTGAGCAATATTTGAAAGGGCAATCATCGGCCATAGATTTGTGCCGCCTAACTCACTCATTAATTGAAGGTCAATCGCATTTGTCATATGGTGCAATCCGGTAATAACGAGTGGAGCATAAGCGAAACCAAAAATAGCTGCAAATAACCAACCGAATGCCGATGTTAAGCTTGAATAAACCACATCAGAAATCCAAGAACCAATCGTCCAGCCGATAGGACCTAAGATTGTGTGAGCGATTAATACAGTTGGTACTAATGACAAAAATGGCACAACAATCATTGAAATCGAATTTGGAACTACTTTGCGTAGCCTGGTTTCTAGAAAGGCTAATACGAGTCCGGCTAAAATTGCTGGAATGACTTGAGCCTGGTAACCAATCATTTCGATTTTAGCGAAACCAAAATCCCAAACAGGAATATCTTTAGCGCCAGCGACCGCATAGGCGTTTAGCAACTGTGGTGATACAAGTGTAATGCCTAAAACAATCCCGAGAATTTGCGAAGCACCCATTTTCTTGGCAACCGACCAGGTAATGCCGACTGGAAGGAAGTGGAATACTGCTTCGCCGATTAACCATAGAAACGAATGGACACCAGCCCAGAATTGAGAGACTTCAACAATCGTTTTCGTTCCGCCATCGAGCAGCTTAATGTCACCGATTACATTTCGAAAGCCGAGAATTAAACCGCCGACAACAAGCGCCGGAATTAGCGGAGTGAAGATATCAGCAAGGTGGGCCATCACACGCTGCAGCCAGTTCATGTTTTGTTTAGCTGCCACTTTTGCTTCTTCCTTAGTGGTGCCGTCCACTCCTGCAGCCTTGGTAAAATCGTTATAAAAGCTGGCCACTTCATTTCCGATGATGACTTGGAATTGTCCTGCCTGTGTAAAAGTCCCTTTTACAAGCTTCATAGCTTCTATTTTTTTGATATCAGCTTTATTTGGATCCTTTAAAACAAAGCGCATCCTTGTAGAACAATGAGTAACGGCAGCAATATTGTCATTGCCGCCAATATGTTCTAAAAGTTCTTTTGCCGGCTCTGTGTACTTTGACATGTTTTTTCCCCCTTAAATGGTCAATGCACCCATTTTTATTTTGCAAGTTTACCTTAACTTTATACAGCGTTTACATTATAAACAAAACCTGTATATACAAGTTTTGTTTACGCTTTCATTTTATCTTGTATATACAAGTGTGTCAACTATATTTTTATGTTTTATTCCTATGAAATTGGTTCCAATATATTTTGAAAACTGTCCGTAAATTAAAACTTTTGTCTCAAATTTTTCTTTATTGCGTTAAATCGTTGAAAGAAAATTTGGATAATGGTAAAATATACATGTTTAAATTCTTCTGAGTTTAGACCTCCTAATTTGAGTGCTTTGCCAAACTGGCTAGGCGCTTATTGGGCCTTTGACTGTTCAAAGGCTCCTTTTTTCTTCCATCCCTTTTTCTGATATGATATAAAGAGGATGGTTAAAATTGGGGGATTCATATGGTGGAGTTCAAAACCTTTGAAGGCTGGCACCAAGAAATCTGGGAAAAGGTTAGGCCTATTTATGAGCAGGCATTTTCCAATAGAGGCGGGAAACCTGAAAAGGTTATCCGGTATATGCTTTTGAAAGGAATTAGTTCTTTACATATAGCTTATATTGGCGACCGTGCTGTCGGCATGGCCTTAACTGGCTGTTTAAATGGGGGCCGTGCTTTGGTCATTGACTATTTAGCTGTCGACCAAGATTACCGAAACCAAGGAATCGGCCGAAAACTAGTCGCCTATATAAAAAGATGGGCAACGGAAAAGGGCCTATTTGACAGTATCATTATTGAAATTGAGGCGGACCATTCTGATGAAAATAGTAAGCGCAGACACTTTTGGGAAGAATGCCATTTCACACTGACCGATTACGTTCACCATTATATATGGGTGCCAGAACCATATCAGGCCATGTATTTGCCTCTTGTCCCCGCTAGCAATGTGCCGGTAGAGGGGAAAGCGCTATTTCGGTATATTGGAAAGTTCCATAAAGAAAGCTTTAGAGAGGCTTAAATAGTTGGTTATATGTGTGAAAGTAGATTGATTGAACATATGAACTAGTTAGAAACCATGAGGAGGCATTTAGATGAAAGGACAAGCTGTACCTTATTTAATGTTTAACGGAAATTGCCTTGAGGCGCTGGAATTTTACAAAACGGCATTTGGGGGAGAAATTTCCCATGTGCAAACTTATGAGCAAGCAGGGTATAAGATACCTGGGGCAGAAAACCTGCTTATTCATGCCCGTTTTCAAAAGGATGATTTATCTATTATGGCCTCCGATGCTTCACCAGGCTCTTCGATTGTTGCAGGGAATCAGATTTCATTAGTATTAGATTTTGAAAGTGAAGAAGAAATCCAGTCAGTATACGATGTGCTGAGCAAAAATGGAGCTGTCCAAATGGAGTTGCAGGATACGTTCTGGGGAGCCAAATATGGCAAAGTAAAAGATGACTATGGGGTTATTTGGGACTTGAACTATCAAAAATAAAATGACAAAAAGCACCGGTTGGTGCTTTTTGCCATTTTGGATTTCAAATTCTATTTTGATGGAAGTAGTCTCATTCTAAAAATCTATCTTTCCATTCTGGCAATGGGAGTAGGCTGCATTCCTTTTTTCCAAACCATTTATATCGGTTACGAGCGATGATTTTATATATAATATCCCGGATCGGGGCTGGAATAATAAGCAAGCCTCTAAGCAGCTTCCAGGCTCCCTTTAAGTAACAGCAAACTTTAAGGGCGGCAGTAGATTCCATAAAGGGTTTGCCATCCTCTATTAATATTAAACTATCTAAGTTCAGAGGGAGGCTGTACTGTCTTAATAACTTTTGCCCTATATCACTTTGCAGTGAAGCAAATTGAAAGTATCTCTTTGGATCTCTTTTTAAAATAAATTGGACACTGCCGGAACAAAGGCTGCATTCGCCATCAAACAAGATAATCCGCACTATCGTCCACACCTGCCCATTTAAAAATTTAATATCACTTTGTATCTTGGTTAACTTAATTCCGTACCGATATCCTCGAACCCTTGGGTTTTTTTGAATTTCATTTTGTGAGGGAAATTGGCAAGTGCTTCTGAAGGGTCTAATTGGATAAAATTTAGTCTGCTCAAAGTAAGCCTGTCATATTTTACTGTTAAGATTATTACCTTTTCCTTATGGCCAGTGGCTGAATTGAGCCGGTCCTCGTAAGCATGAACATAGACGTGAGTTACCGGGAGCAAGGCCAGCATGTCTCTAGCTATTCTTAATGCGCAGCTGCACACATAATCTTGGCATAGGTCATAATAGGCTGTTTTCGTCAGGTCCTTTTCAGATAATTTTCCTGTTTTCGTGAGTGTTTGAGATTTCTTCGGTATCACGGTTTCTGCATTGACATCAAAGGATACATGAATTTCATAGGGGTTGTCGGTGCCAAATTCAAAACCGCTGCCAAACTCCACAAGGTCATCGAGCGGAGCCATTTCTTGAATGACTTCATAATAGGCGTCGATGTCACGATTTAAGACCCGTTCAGCTATGTCATGCATATGCCTCCAACCGTTTAATAGTTCCATATCCTGGACTTTTGCTGCATTAACGGCTTCTTGGAGCTGCCTTAGTTTAGTCTCATCCCGGTTAAATAATCGATCCAAAAGACCCGGTTGATAGGTTTCAAGCTGCTGGCGGGCGGCTTTGGTATTGGGACCATCTTGATTATCCTGGAAGGGCGGTTCTCGCCGTAAAATCTCACGCCAATCGATTGGTTCATCACATTCATGGTGGATGGAACGAATCTGCTCTATCCGGTTTTCATATATATCCACTTGCAATCTAGCATATTCCATTTCCTGCAGCTTCTGCTGTTCTCTTTGAAGCCTGGCTAATTCGTTTCGCCTATGATAGGCTGGTGTTTTGTAGGATTTGCCCCCAGTAGTTGTGGAATAGGATAAGCCTGACCCAGGAATTCCAACAGTAGTGGTTTTTCTGCCGCTGCTATGGATGGAGTATCTCAAGCCTGGCCCGCCAAAACTGACTCCGACACCGCGTTTTCCCACATTCATTCTGATGCCAGGGGCAATTTTAATACTTTTTCTAAATCTTAAGCCCATTGTCTTTCCTTCTTTCAAAAAATGGTTAATAAAATTATTGCATTCTTGTCGTAAATTTACAATAATCACCCAATCCATTTATTGTTAGCAATAGGAACTTTTGTTTGCCCACTGAAATTTTCCTTCTTATTATGAATTAAAGTTACCACTACAATATTCATAACATAAAATGGAATGATTGAAAAAGGGATATCACACGGATTACTTTAACAATTATGTAGGAGCGAAAAACTGTGACATTCAACAACCAAGAAGAACTCATCCAGCAAATCATCGATATCTATCTAAACATTAAGCAAATTTGTGAGAATATCATTAAAGAGTACCCGGTTGAAGTGGGAGTGATGAATCGAGATAATTTACTCGCATTCCTTGCCTTTCAAGATAATATTTCTGTCCAATTGGAACAGAAGTTAGTGGACGAAGGCCTGGCATCACTCGTACACTCACATTGTCATATTGTTTTTAGCATCGTTCAAATTTTAAAAAATCTAGGTGTCGATGAATTGCCGCAGAGCGACCTATCAATAGTCACTCCATCGAAATCGAAAGAGATTTTGCGATTACGTGCAGAAGCCTTACTAGGGAAGAAGGCAATTTATCATCCGTCAACGGTAATGGTTACACTAGATGATTCCATGATTCGTAAGCAGCAAATACTAGAGGATTTATTGATAAATGGCATGACAATTGCCCGTATTAATTGTGCCCATCATGATGAACGGACCTGGGAACAGATGATCGGAGCGTTACGGAAAGCGGAGCAAATGCTGCTTCAGAAAGGGAAAAATGTTGGGAGCTGCAAAGTATTTATGGATTTGGCCGGTCCAAAGGTACGGATTGGGAAACTGCAGAATAAACAGATATTTGTAGGGAAAGGGGATTTACTGCGATTGTACCTAGATCGCCAACAAGCTGGGCATCCTGCAGCAGCAGATAGTCCTGCCGGCGTTCCTGTAACCAATAGGAAGGCTTTTTACAATATTCGAGTCGGGGACTCCATTTTTATTGACGATGGAAAAATTCATGGGAAGGTCCAAAAGATCACAAATGAGTATGTTCAATGTGAAATCGTATCTCCGTCAAGGCAGCGACAGAGAATAAAAGAGCAAAAGGGGCTAAATCTGCCTGATTCTCTTATGAGTTTAAACGTTCCTGCTCTGACAGAGAAGGATGTCCAGGATTTGTGCTTTGTGACAAAACATGCCGATATTGTTGGCTTATCCTTTGTCCATTCACCTCTCGATTTGAGAAAACTGAGCGATCAACTAAAAATACATGACGCAGCAAATTTGGCAGTGGTGGCAAAAATAGAAACCAAAGATGCCGTCCACCAATTAGCTAGAATTATCCTGGAGGGACTAAACTTCGAAAAGTTCGGCGTGATGATTGCCAGAGGAGATTTAGCAGTTGAGGTTGGCCTTGAAAACTTATCTTATGTACAAGAAGAAATACTGACGATTTGTTCGGCTGCCTACATTCCTGTCGTTTGGGCAACAGGTGTTTTGGAAAAATTGACAAAAAAAGGGATTCCTTCGCGTTCGGAAATAACAGATGCTGTTCAAGGATTGAGGGCTGATTGCATCATGCTAAATAAAGGTCCCTTTATTGTCGACACAGTTAAGCTTTTGAACAAATTGCAAAAAACAGTTCATCCCAGTCCAGCACGGAAACAAACACAAAAGGGCAGGATTGCTGATCAATATGGGATATGTTAATCCTTTGCTATAAAAAACGACCTATTTTTATAGGAATAGGTCGTTTCCTCCATTGTAGTGGTGGTGACTTATACTTTACTAATAAAAGCCTCCAACGAAGCTCGCCCCTACAATGATCAGCAGAATAAATAGGACGACAATTAGGGCAAAACCTGCTCCTGTACCTTCTGCACCGCTCATGCAATCACCTCCGAAACCTAATTACAATACAGGTTATGTAAAAGCGTGTGATATCGTATAGACAAACATGCCGCATTGAGGTAGAAATATAAAAAAAATTAGCCATAACCTGCCACATTATTTATTTGACAATAATCGTTTCCTATTTTACAATTATCTTGAATTCGAGATAATTTTATTGTGTTTAAAGTCGTTTTGGTTCATTTTAATAGGATCTTTGTACAAAAGGAAAGGGTGATTTTCTTGTTATCCATTGACCTATCAGCGCAGACAGAAAGAGACAATTATAAATTATTGATTGGAAGTATTATTCCAAGGCCAATTGCCTTTGTGACGACGTTGACAAATGGAGGAATAATCAATGGGGCGCCGTTTAGTTATTTCAACGTAGTAGCTTCCAATCCTCCGCTTTTGTCCTTGTCGATTGGCCGGTCAAATGGCCGGCAAAAGGATACGGCAAGAAACATTTTAGACAAAAAAGAATTCGTCATCCATATCGTCGATGAACAAAACGTAGAAAAAGTAAATCAAACAGCCGCAGGTCTCCCCTGTGATCAAAGTGAAATTGATCATGTTGGATTTACTCCTGCTGCCAGTTTGAAGGTTTCCGTGCCCGGAATTAAAGAGTCGAAAATCAGGATTGAGTGTGTATTAGAAAAATATTTAGAATTGGGGGACGGAGAAGCTCCAGTCTGTGATTTTATCATCGGCAGGGCGGTTCAATTTCATATTGATGATGAGATTTTTCATAACGGCAGGGTGGATCCTCAAGGATTGGCTGCGGTTGGCCGATTGGCCGGGCATGATTATGCGAAAATCGGAGAAATCTTTACATTGGAAAGGCCTAAATAGGATACTTTAAGGCAATTAATATGGTGAAATTTTTGCCACGTAGTGGTACAAGCGAAAGGGGATATAAGAATGAAACATATCTATCAAAAAGGGAAAGATCCATCTCGCCCAACATTGCTGTTGCTGCACGGAACGGGAGGTAATGAATTGGATTTATTGCCGCTTGCAGGAATGATTGATGACCAAGCCTCTGTATTAAGTGTCAGAGGAAACGTATTAGAGAACGGCATGCCACGTTTTTTCCGAAGATTGGCTGAAGGCGTTTTTGATATAGAGGACCTGATTTTCCGTACAAACGAATTAAATGATTTTCTTGATGAAGCAGCCCAGAAATATGAATTTGACAGGCATTCTATTTTGGCAATTGGTTACTCAAATGGAGCTAATATTGCCGCCAGTTTATTAATTCATCATCAAAACGCATTAAGCGGCGCGATTTTACATCACCCGATGGTGCCCAGAAGAGGGATAGAGCTCCCTGATTTGACAGGAAAATCAGTTTTTATTTCGGCAGGAACGAATGACCCGATCTGTCCGCAGACAGAATCAATGGAGCTGGAATCTTTATTAACGAGGGCCCATGCTCAAGTGGAGCTGTATTGGGAAAATAGAGGGCATCAACTGACTATCGAAGAGGTAAATGCTGCAGCGGCCTGGTATAAAGCAGCCTATTTAGGAGGGGAATAGCATGCATTTATTGGGGCTGCACCATGTCTCCCTTTTGACTGGCAAAGCGGAAAGAAATTACGAGTTTTTTACAAAAGTTCTAGGAATGCGATTGGTCAAAAAAACGGTTAACCAGGATAACACAGAATCTTACCATCTTTTCTATGCGGATGCCGAAGGTTCACCAGGAACGGAGGTTACTTTTTTTGACATTCCTGGGCTGGGGCATACCTATCATGGGACTTCGGATATTTCCACTGTCTCTTTACGGGTCCAAACCACCGAATCCTTGCTATTTTGGAAAAAGCGATTTGAAAAGTTTCAGATTGTCCATGGGGAAATAGAAAAACGGGCAAATCGCGACACATTAGCTTTTCAAGATTATGAAGGAACTTCTTTAAGACTGGTTGCGGATAACGGCGAACAAGGCGTACGGGCAGGGGTGCCCTGGAAACGGGATGATATCCCTCTTGAGCATGCAATTATTGGTTTAGGTCCAGTAACGCTGACTGTCTCAAAAAGTGAACCAACCATTAGCGTATTAACTGAGGTTATGGGATTTCGTTTTATTAGTTCCTATCCTTCAGGAGCCGGAAATTTTCCAGATATCATGGTTTATGCAACTGGAGAAGGAGGAAGCGGTGCGGAAGTCCATTTGGAAACAAGACCGGATTTGCCCAAGGCTCGTCTAGGACGTGGAGGTGTTCATCATGTCGCCTTCCGGGTTCCAAATGAAACAGAATACAACAAATGGCTGGATCGGTTAAATGAATACCACTTGCCAAATTCGGGGAAAGTGGAAAGATATTACTTTAAAGCATTATATTTTAGAGAGCCAAATGGCATTTTGTTTGAATTATCGACAGACACACCCGGATTTGCGAGGGATGAACCTGTTGAAACAATGGGGCAAGCGCTTGCTTTGCCGCCATTCCTTGAGCCACTCCGAAAGGAAATAGAAGAAAACTTGCGGCCGTTGGAATTGGAATAAGAGTTTAGCGGGAAAAGGCAGTCTTAGCAACTGCCTTTTTAGCATTTGCTGGAATTAGGTGCTTCCAATCTCTATTTATAACTTCGAAATGTTGCAGTGCTATAATTGAAGTGAGGATATTTTTTTATTTAAGCAATGGGGAAAGGCCGTAGTAGAAATGGATTCAACAAATAGTGCAAAACTATTAATTCAGTAAGGAAAGAACGTATTATCAAGCATGAGGGAGCTAAAGAGGATCGCTCAGAAAAAAGGCAAAAATTGAAGCAGGGTCGATACAGTCGAGTTATGATGACATATTGACTGGATTTAATGATATGGAATATGCACTGGAAACTCACGAATGAAGGTATAGAATAACGAAACAAGGCAGTGTCGTTGACTGCCTTGTTTGTTTACGAATTGGCCTGAATAAATGACTTAATCTCCTGCGGCAGGATGGAAGTGTCCCAAGGATGCCAGAAAAAGGTTTGGCCGTCAAACTGCAGATCATATTTATAGGCGATTGGTCCATCCGTATAAAAAACCATTTCGTAGTAGACAGGGTCACCTTGACTGGCATCAGGCTGAAAATTGGGTTTCACCTTGCTGGACTTGAGGAGTTCCAGAAATTGTTGCAGCTCGTCAGGATGATTAATTTCTGTTATTTTTTGGGGTCCTTGGCCCGAATAAAGGTGGAAAATTTCGATGCGGAAGACTTTGTCACTAGGCATATTTTTAAAGTACCAGTGGTACTTGCCATCTTCATTATAATAGACGCGATATCCATTGATGTCTGTTGAAGATTTGATTGCGAGCAAATTGGGCTCGCCTTTTATGGAATAAATTTCTGTCCCTTTCGGATGAAAAGCGGCATCCCCGTTTTTGGTTTTATAGTTTGGATTGGTCACGTTTCCGTCCACTTGGAACTTGATAGTACCAAGTTTTTCCCCGATAAATTTTTCATCGGATAAGACACCATCATATATCCCCAAATATTCTTTTTCGTCCCATTTCACAAAATCGACCCAATCAATAATCGAATGACTTAATGGTATATTTTTACAGGGAGTTAATGTGAATATCATTATGATCATTAGAGCCAGTCGTTTCAACTTAATCCCCCTTAACTATATTGATGAAACCTTTAGAGATCAGGGGCAAGTAGAAAATTTATTACCTTATGCAGCTTGATTTAATTGAGAAGTTTAAAATTACGGTTTCTCCCGTCCTGATCGGCAGCGGGTTGCCGTTATCAAGGAGAAGATCAACCTTAAACTTATCGAAAACAAGACATTTGATTCTGGAGCCATAGGCCTCATTTGTAAAGCCTGAGCTGTTCCATCCGGCTGATTAGTTTTTTCCTATCATTAAATGAAGTTGAGATAGAATTTAAATAATGATTTTGATAGTATAGAATATATGGAGTTTTCAAAAACAGAAAAATCAAAGGAGAACCCTAATGAAGCAATTATGGCACGGCGGCAAAATTTACACGATGGAAAAAGAAAATGAAACTGTAGAAGCAGTACTAGTAAAAGATGAAAGAATACTAGCTACAGGTACATATCGGGAGCTCAGTCCTCAGGCAGATGAGGAAATGGATCTAAAGGGAGCCGCCATGTACCCAGGGTTCGTCGATAGTCACTTACATATTATTAGTTATGGTGAAAAGCTGGCCAGGCTTGATTTGACAAAGGCTAAGTCAGCACAAGAGATGCTTGAAATGGTGAAGACCGCTGCGGAGACGACCCCTCCTGACCAGTGGTTATTTGGTGAAGGCTGGAATGAAAACAATTTTGCGGATCAACGGATTCCAACGCTTGTAGAGCTGGATGCGATTCGGAAACAGCCCATTCTGCTGACAAGGATCTGCCATCATGTAGTGCTGGCCAATTCGGCTGCGTTGGAAGCAGGAGGCATTACTAAGATGAGCAAATCTCCATCAGGTGGAGAAATTGGCCGGGATGCGCAAGGAAAGATAAACGGACTTCTATACGATCAAGCAGCTAATGCTGTAACGAATGCAATTCCAAAAGAAGGGGAGGCGTATATTGACTATTTGACTAAAACTGCTGATCAAGCGATTAACGATTTGCTTTCCTATGGATTAACCGGAGGTCATACGGAGGACATGAGTTACTTTGGCAAGTTTGCCAATCCGCTGACAGCGTTCCAGCGCGTAATTGGAGAAAAGCGCCATTTTAGGGTGAATTTGCTGCGTCATCATGCGGTATTTAAGGAAATGATGGAAGCTAATGTCCAATTTGAGGAACCATTCATTGAACCAGGTGCAATGAAAATTTTTGCGGATGGAGCCTTGGGAGGTGCTACTGCAGCGTTATCTCAGCCCTACTCTGATCAGCCAGGCAATAAAGGCCTGCTTATTCACACAGATGAAGAATTAGATGCTTTAGTCAAGCTAGCTCGTGAATTCGATGAAGCTGTAGCTGTGCATATAATTGGTGATGCAGGGGCGGAGCAGGTCCTTAAGTCAATTGAAAAATATCCCATAACCAATGGAAAACGAGATCGTTTGATCCATTGCTGTGTTTTGCGGGAAGACTTGGTCAAAAGAATGGAAAAGCTGCCGGTGGTTCTCGACCTTCAGCCTGCCTTTGTCCCATCAGATTTTCCTTGGGTCATCAAACGGCTGGGGGAGGAGAGGCTGGATTGGGCATACGCCTGCAAAAAACTAGTTGACCGCGGATTTATGTGTGCAGCTGGTACAGATGCTCCCATTGAAGAGATAGACCCGCTCATAACTATTTACGCTGCGGTAGAACGAAAAAAACCAGGCGCTTCCCATGATGGATATCTGCCCAAAGAAAAACTGAGCCGCTTCCAAGCAATTTGGATGTATACGGTGGGCAGTGCACTGGCCATCGGTAAGGAGCATGAACGAGGTATGATCAAACGCGGTTATGCAGCGGATTTTTCTGTATTTGACCATGATTTATTTGATGGAACTACATTGGACATGCTTCAAACAAAAGCGGTGAAAACGGTTGTAGCAGGAAGGATCGTTTTTGAACGAAAACTATGATGAATGGGAGTGGTTCAGCTATCAAAAATCAAGCGTTCTTTTATAAAAATAAAAAACCACATCTGTGGTTTTTTAATCACGCATTGCCCCTGCTTCTCGGGAGGTCATAGCACCTTGTCCCTCATTAACATCTTGTTGGATTTCTTGTTTGACTTTTTGCGCATTCGTTCCTGCAAATTCTGGCTTCATTATAGAACCACGGTCATCATTTGATGTTTGATCCTGTTTCATTCAGGTCCTCCTTCATATATTTACTAGTTAACAATCTTATTATTGCGGCAATTGGAAGAATATAATCGCATTATTTTTTAAAAGAACCAATGCAAATGATAAAGACCGCTGAGAAGTTCAGCGGTCTTTATCATTTGCATAGTCCCAATACTTCAAAGTATCCTCTTTTCCGGTCGGCTCACTGCTAACGATGTTCCCATCCTTATCCCGGACAATTTCGTATTCCTGATAGGTTTCAATGATATACCCATCTTTCTTTTCTGTTTTCTCCAATTTTTCCACCACTTCCGGTTCATCGTCTGTTGGCTGCACATCGGCCGGCTCCGCAATCACAGGCTGATCGGCGGTATAGGAGTGATTGATGTTTATAACAGAGAAGGGCGAATCTAGGTATGCTGCAAAAACTAATGTGAGGATAAGTAATACAAGATAAAATAGAGGGCGTTTTTTCATGATCCTGGCTCCTTTGATCATTGAATCTCCTATCCCATTTTATGCATGTCCAGTCTAAACTTATTCCTTTAAGATTCATTTGGCAGCCTTGATTTGTTTAATTTCGGCCGGTAAACCAAGAATAGGACGAATGCTGCCGCTGTTATAATAATTCCCGATAGGTAAGGAAGGCTTGCCCATTGCAAATACAGCCATCCGCCCAGTGTAGGTCCAATAATTCTCCCAAGGGAATCAAAAGAGGACAAAAGCCCCGTAGAACTGCCGTGATTAGAATCCGACAATTTCGTCAAAAGAGAAGAGACGCTAGGACGAATGACCCCATTGCCAAGTCCAAATATTGTTAAGAAGATCGCAGCTGTCATAAAGCTATGAACCAGTAAAATCAAGCCAAATCCGATAGCTGAGACAATCATGCCGCCAAATATTACCGCATTTTCTCCAAAGCGTTTGGTTAATTTTCCCACCAGTCCGCCTTGCACAAATGCGCTGCCTAATCCCATGATCATGAAAATATAGCCTAGCTGGGTTGAATCCAAACCGGCCTTTTTATTAGCAAAATAGGCAAAGGTCGCTTCCAAACCAGCCAAGGATAATGAAATGAACAGCTGCACAAAAAATAGAATGGAGTTGGCGGCATGAAAGGACTTCCAAATGGAAGTCCTTCTAGTTTGTTGAGAGTCATTCCTTTGTTTTGATTCTTTTAATAAAATTAGTACAAGGAACACCGTAATAAGTGAAGAGGCACTAGCCAGATAAAACGGCATATTTAAATTGATCTTTGAAAATATCCCGCCAATTGCCGGGCCGAATACGAATCCTAAACCTGTCGCTGCACCCACCATTCCCATACCTTTTCCCCGGTTTTCCTCCGTGGTAATATCAGCCACATAAGCCATTGCAGTCGGCATATTGGCGGAAGAAAGAATCCCGCCGATGATTCTGGCAGCGAACAGCATCCAAAGCTCTGTCGACATTGCTTGAATAAAAAAGGAAAGTGCGAGACCGGCAATTCCAATCATCATCACCGGCTTTCTGCCAATCCTGTCAGAAACCTGTCCCCATATTGGGGCAAATATAAATTGCATCAATGAATAAACGGACATTAAAAATCCCAGTTCTGTTGAGTTTGCCCCCATTTCTTCCGCATAAAAAGGCAATACCGGGATAATTATGCCGAAGCCAACCATCACCAAAAACATAACGATAAATAAAATCGGCAAAGCGGTTTTTGTTTGCAATACCTGGTTCACTCCTCTTGTCGAAATAGACTATTCTATGTAATTAATGAAACCTATACACAATTATGGCCCAGCAAGTTATCCTATGCAACCAAAATTACCGTCCAAGGGAGTGGTTTTGGTAAAGGATCATTTTCAAACATTACAAAAAAATACCGGCCGAAGCTGCCTATCAGCTGGCCGGTGTCCTATTTCACTGCTTTCCTAGTACTTTCTGATGCAAAGTCGGCAATGATTACAAGAATCATGTAACAAATCAACAGCAAGGTGATTTGGGTATAATCAAAATAGCTCATCGCCAGTTTAAAGTCCATTCCAAGACCTCCCGCACCGACAAAGCCCACTACGATTGTGGTTCTCATAATCACTTCCCAGCGGTAGAGAATATAGGTCAAGAACCTTGGCATGACAATAGGCAGGATCCCATAAAAAAAGGTTTCCAGCTTTGAGGCGCCCGCAGCGGCCAGATTTCGAATCGGGCGGGGGTCCATATCTTCGATGACTTCTGCCCAAAGCTTGCCAAGTATCCCAAAGTTGTGGAGTGCCAAGGCGATGGCCCCAGGGAGGAGTCCAGGTTTAAAGATAAAAATAATCATCATTGCCCATACTAACTCTGGTACAGACCTTGAAAATATATAAATAACCCGAACAATCCAAAACATCAGCGAATGATACCACTTTTTATTGCCGGTTAATTGCCCGTTTGCCATGTTTCGGGCAGCGGGGATCACGGTTAAGAATGCGGCAATAGTGGAGAAACCGATTGCCATAATACTCATTTCGAGAGTTTCAAGCGTCAGTTTAAAAGCGTTTGACCAGTTGCTGGGATCCAGAAAAGCGGGATTTTCATTGTTGAAGCCAAACATGCCGCCGAAAAACCGTTTTGACGCCCCGATATTTTGATCTGAGACCAGTTCGAAAATATGGGCATTTTCATTAAGTACGATAAATATCCATGAGACAAAAATCATCAAAATGGCAAACCCAACTGATATCCACCCAGAACGTAAGCCGCTCTTTGCTTGGTGGTCTGTTAAGGATTTTCTTACTACATTACTCCAAAAATCCACCAAAATCACCAGGCCAACTAAGAACAGGACAAAGGCCCATACTCTGTCATAACGCAGGTCTTGCAGTGCCAGTTGAATTTCGTAACCGAGTCCTCCAAGTCCCACAAAGCTCATAATGGCTGAAGAACGAATGGCACATTCAAACCGATACATCGTGTAGCTGATAAAATCCGCCCATACTAATGGCAAATATCCGTAAATCAGTGTTTGCAGCTTAGAGGCTCCAGCTGATTTAAGTGCATGAATCGGCTCTTTCGGCACATCTGCCAGCATATCGGCAAAAATTCTCCCGAGAATCCCGCCATAGGGGATTGCTAGAGCGAAAATGGCGGAAAACGGAGAAAGTCCGACTGCTGCCACAAACAGCCAGGCCCAAATCAATTCATGAATGGACCTTGTAAAACCGAGAATGCCTCTAAAAATGACTTTGTTCGTGATTCGCGCTGCTTTTGCAGAAGTGATTACACCAGAGGCAAGTATTCCGACAATAAAAGCATAAATGATGGCTAGGGACATACCGGCAATTGCGTAGGCGAGAGTGATCCATGCTGATTCAAAACCCTTTGCCAGCACATCCGCGGATAAATCTGGCTGAAACAGTCCTTCAGCTATTTGCAATAGGGTTGGCCCACCGCCTGAGTGCAGCAGGTCCTTTGAATTCCACTCAATTGACGACAGACTCCAGATAAAAACGGCAGCAAGCAATAGGGAAAGAAAAAAACGGTTATGAAGACGAAGTGAAGAAACTAGCTTCATACGGTTTCACCGCTTTTTAACTGGTAAAGTTGTGCTAATATATCATCGGTGACTTTGTCTGTAGGTAAATCAAAGAAGATTTTTCCATTTTTTAAAGCGATAATTCTTGTGAAATATTTCCGGGCAAAGTCCACAGAATGTAAACTTGTTATTAAGGTTTGATTTTCCTCCAATGAAAGGGTTATCAGCATATTAAGAATATCGTCAGCTCTGGCTGGGTCCAACGAGGCAACTGGTTCGTCCGCTAAGATAATTTCCGGCTTTTGCACCATAAGTCTGGCCATGGCGACTCGCTGCTGTTCACCACCAGATAATGTGGAGGTGATTTCATTCGCTTTGCCGCGCAGCCCTACTCGGTCCAATGCCTGAATGGCGGAAGCCTTTTCTTGGGGAATGAGTAAGGAGAGAAGGGACTTAAGGGTTCCCCATTCATGTAATCTCCCTGCCAGGACATTGTGAATAACAGCAAGCGGGCCGATAAGGTCAAATTGCTGGCGGATCACACCAACTTTTTTTGCAAAAACCTTTCCCTTTTTATAGAAGGAAAGGGGCATTGCATCAATCAGGAGTTCACCGCTCGAAATAGGCACCAACCCAGCAATGGAATTGAGCAGGGTGGTTTTTCCGGCCCCGCTTGGTCCGATTAAGGCAACTAATTCTCCTTTTTTGATGGTAAAAGAAAGGGAAGATAGGGCTATCTTCCGCTCAAATTGTTTGGTTATGTTTTTCGCTTCAATCATTGTTTTTGAAGACATTTATGTCTACATCCTTCTATTTGATAATCTTTAAATCCTTCGCAACCTTTTCAATCATTTTATAATTGTCATTATTGGTTTCAACAAAACTGTCCGTTTGGAACAAGTCAGCAATATCTTTTTGATCTCCCGTAATGGAGAGCAGGGCCTCTTTCACCTTTTGCTTGGTGCCTTTTCCGAACACTTCTTCTACATTGCTGTTAATCGTCCAGTTGTAGTCAAAATATGCCGGTGTTGTATAAAAAACTTTTACTTTGCTTGTGTCTACTTTCCCTTCATTTACTGCTGCTTCCCAAACCGCTTCGTTTAAGGCTCCTGCTTTAAAGGCCCCTGATTCTACTAATTTATATGTTGCGTCATGGGAACCGGAGTAATTTGGCTTGCCATCTAAATCCTCATCCGGGTTAATGCCGGCTTCAGTCATAAAGTACCGAGGCATTAAATGTCCTGAAGTGGAGCTTTCGCTGCCAAAAGTAAACGGTACGCCTTTTAAATCTTCTAGTTTAGAAATTCCAGAGTTTGGCTGTGTAATGAACACCGAATGGAACTCAGCATCACGAGGACGCTGTACAATCGATTCTGCATCTGGAACAAGGTTTCGAGCCTGGACACTTGTTAAACCGCCGAACCAAGCCATATGAATTTCGCCGCGCTGGAAGCCTGTTACTAATGCTGCATAATCTACAGAAGGAACGAACTCCACTTTTAACCCTGTTTTTTCACTCAAATAATCAGCAACAGCCGTCATTCCTTTTTCTAGGTCTGCAGCATTTTGGTCAGGTATTGCACCAATTTTAAATACCTCATCGGTTTTCGCGTCTTTTGATTCTTCTTTTGATTTATCTTCCTGCTGGCCACATGCCGCTAAAGAAAAGGCCAATATGGATAGCACGAGAATTGATAGCCATTTTTTCATTAAAAATACCCACCTTAGTTGTAATAGGGCTAACGGTTGATTTGTCTAGCCTATATCATTATAAGAAAAGGTATTTTTTTAATAAATTCATTTTATCTATTTTGTAAATAACAATTTATCGATTTTATAAATAGGAAATGATAGGAAATTGTAAAATACGTGCATAATCAATAAAAGCCCCCTGCATGTAAGAGCAGGGGGAAAGAAATGTCTATACTGTTAATTGTGACCATTCTTCGACATTCCATACTTTGGTCACCCAATCTTCGTAGAAATCCGGTTCATGGCAAACAAGCACTACGGTTCCTTTATAAGCTTTTAGAGCCCGCTTCAATTCTGCCTTTGCATCAATATCTAAGTGATTTGTCGGCTCGTCAAATAGAATCCAGTTGCTTTCTGTCATCATCAGTTTGCAGAGGCGGACTTTTGCTTGTTCGCCGCCGCTTAATTGACTCATTGGGCGGGAGATATGGTCATTTTTCAAACCGCATCTAGCCAAGGCGGCGCGGACTTGATGCTGATCCATGTGCGGGAAGGCATTCCAAACATCGTCAATCGGTGTTATATTTCCAGCCTTGACTTCCTGCTCAAAATAAGATGGAAACAGAAAATCGCCGCGTTCAATTTTACCGCCAAGCGGATCAATTTTACCAAGCATAGTTTTAAGCAAGGTCGATTTTCCGACTCCGTTGCAGCCAATGATGGCCACTTTTTCACCGCGTTCCAGGGTCATATTCATTTTTGGCAGGAGCGGGTGCGAATAGCCGATCTCTAAATCTGCAGCTTCAAAAACATAACGGCTGCTGCCCCTGGATTCCTTAAACTCAAATGTCGGTTTAACCGCGGTTTCCGGACGGTCAATACGCTCCATTCGATCCAGCTGTTTCTGACGGCTTTTTGCCCGGCCAGTGGTAGAATAGCGAGCCTTATTTTTCGAAATAAAATCTTCTTGTTTTTTTATAAATTCCTGCTGTTTTTCGTACGCATTAATGTGCTGGTTTTTATTAATTTCCGCCAATTCCAGGAACTTTTCATAGCTGGCTGTATAGCGGGTCAGTTTGGAAAATTCCAATTGAAAAATAATATTTGAAACATGATTCATAAATTCTGTATCGTGGGAAATCAGAATAAATGCATAGGGATAATCCTTTAAATAGGATTGCAGCCATTGGATATGTTCCACGTCCAGGTAGTTTGTCGGCTCATCCAAAAGCAAAACCTTTGGCTGCTCCAGCAGCAATTTGGCAAGAAGAACCTTGGTACGCTGGCCGCCGCTGAGAGCCGCAACGTCACGGTCCAGCCCAATGGCATCCAGACCTAAACCTCTTGCTGCTTCTTCAATTTTGATATCCAGGGAATAAAAGCCGCCGGCATCCAACGCATCTTGAATTTCACCCATTTTTTCCAGCAATTCCTCAAGTTCTTCGGGCGTGGCATCCGCCATTTTGGCCGTTACTTCATTTAATTCATTTTCTTTTTTATATAAAGGAAGGAAGGCGTCACGCAGAACATCACGCATTGTTTTTCCGGGTGTCAGGACGGTATGCTGATCCAGATAGCCATAATGGACACCAGGTGTCCATTCTACACGGCCGCTGTCATGAATCAATTGTCCGGTGATGATATTCATAAGTGTGGACTTTCCAACACCATTTGCTCCGACTAGTCCAACATGGTCTTCAGCTAATAAGCGAAAAGAAACTTCTTTAAATAAAGTTCGGTCGCCAAATGT
This sequence comes from Neobacillus muris, assembly GCF_943193175.1. Classification (GTDB taxonomy): domain Bacteria; phylum Bacillota; class Bacilli; order Bacillales; family Cytobacillaceae; genus Neobacillus; species Neobacillus muris. Next base: position 86,893 of record NZ_CALPDF010000006.1, on the reverse strand, counting down.
ATGAGATAAATTTTCAACGTTTAATAAGCTCATTTTTCTTCGTTATCCTCACTTTGTAGATAAAATCGTACATTCTTCCATCATACTAAATTTTTAAGGAATCGACTAGGATTTTTATCATTTATATATTGTAAATAAGTGGTTTATAAGAATAGTCCAACAAAGCTTTTGGACAAACTAAAATAAAAAAAGGAAATTTGAGTATGATTGGAATTATTTTATCAATAATCGCATTTAATTATTTCGCCTTTTCTGGAAAGAAAACATTATCAGGTAATCAACTGCTGCATGTTTGGACCTTTTCTGTCGCTTTTCAAACTATATTTGATGTATTTGTTGAATTTAAGTACCATGCTTACTGGTATTTTAATAAAGAGGTTGATTGGGAAGGGGTATTGCCTCATTTTTTCGTAGTTCCCCAGGCCAATTTTATTTTTCTGAAATGGTTTCCTTTTAAAGCAGAACGAATGAAAAAAATTATCTATATTCTCTTATTTACCTTATTTATTGTCCTATATGAGCTTGTAACACTACTGCCTGAACCATGGGGTTATTTCCACTATGGCTGGTGGACAATTTGGCATGCAGTCATTGTCGATCCCATTCTTTTGCTTATCTTATTAGGGTTTTATAGGCTGGTAAGAAAGCTTGAGAAACGTGCCTCTCGCAATTATTAGTTAAAATTAGTGAAACAATCCCTAATGAAATAGCATAAACAGCCTTGGAACTTGTACATATACTAATTGTATGATGAGGAGGGGATAGTTTGGCAGCGAATTGGGATGGGGTTTCAATTGGCACCGTCTCCGGAGGGATTGTAAACTTCGGAGGAGCGATTTATATTTCTCCTATTTCGATTACGAAATCTATATCAAGTTCAGACTCGGAAAGTACCGGACAAGCTGATGCGGCGAATTCGGGAGTGGGAAACTGGCCAGGAATAACCAGTCAGGGGTTCATTCCTGGGACCAGCACGGTGCAGTAATCTTAATAGAAAGAATAAGACGGAGCGTAGTCTGACTCCGTCTTATTTTTGTCATTCTAAGAAACTTTTAATTTTTGCCCATTCTGAGTCTGCTTGATTGGCTTCTTTACAACGTTAAACACAAGATTAAGAATGATCGCTGTAAGGCTGCCAGCCACAATCCCGCTGTTGGAAAGGATTTTGACGGTCTCAGGAAGCTTGGCAAACAGGTCAGGAACGGTGGTAACACCCAGCCCCACAGCAACCGAACATGCGATAATGAGCAGGTTTTCTTGGGAGGAGAAATCGACCTTACTCAACATTTTAATACCTGATGCAATCACCATTCCAAACATCGCAATCATGGCGCCGCCAAGAACGGAAGTAGGGATGACGGTAGTTAGTGCGGCAACCTTTGGCAAGAATCCCAAGAATACTAAAATACCGCCAACAGTATAGATGACCCGCTTATCTTTAACACCCGAGAACTGAACAAGCCCTACATTCTGTGAAAAAGTGGTATAGGGGAAGGAATTGAACAAGGCTCCAATTACGCTTGCCAAACCTTCAGCTCGATACCCTTTCACTAAATCTTCTTCTGATAATTTTCTTCCAGTAATATCACTTAATGCAAAATATACACCAGATGATTCCACAAGACTGACAATCGCAACCAGTGTCATCGTGATAATTGGGGCGATTTCAAATGATGGTGCAGCAAAATAAAATGGAGTTGCCATATGGAACCATGAAGCATCGCCTACTGCTGAAAGATCCACTTTTCCCATAAACGCAGCAGCAATAGTTCCTGCGATTAACCCTAATAAAATCGAAATGGCACGAATAAACCCTTTTGAAAGACGGTAAAGAATGATAATAAATAAGAGCGTTCCAAAAGCAAGGGAAATATTAGAAATCGAACCAAAATCAGGACTGCCTTCACCGCCCGCAACATTATTCATGGCTACAGGGATTAGGGTTGTACCAATAATGGTGACAACAGAACCTGTCACGACAGGAGGGAAGTAGCGGATTAGCTTTCCGAAGTACCTGGCGATCAGCATGACGATCATACCGGATACCAAAATCGAACCGTAAATGGAGGATAGGCCATATTGCCCGCCGATAGCAATGATCGGGCCAACAGCCGTGAACGTACAGCCTAATACGATTGGAAGTCCAATGCCAAAGTATCGGTTCTGCCACACTTGCAGTAACGTCGCAATTCCACTTGTCAGTATATCTATGGAAACTAAGTAGGCCAGCTGTTCATTGGACAGCCCTAGTGCTCCGCCGATTATCAGCGGAACAATCACGGCTCCAGCATACATGGCTAAAACATGTTGTATACCTAATGAGGCTATTTTCATTGGATGTAGTTTCATTTCACTGTTTCCTCCACTTTTTCATTAATAAATATTACGTTGCCATCTGAAAGGGACATAATTCGTGCTAGTGATTCCACGCGAATCCCCAATTGTTGAAGTTTTTCTGCTCCTTGCTGGAATGATTTCTCGATAACAATTCCAATTCCCGCAATATCTGCGCCGCCTTGTTGAACCAATTGGAGCAGCCCCAGTGCCGCCTGGCCATTGGCTAAAAAATCATCGATAATCAGTACGCGGTCTTTCTTGGATAGATACTTTTGAGATATGGATATTTCAGTCATTTCGTTTTTGGTAAAAGAATATACAGAAGCCGTTAATAAGTCCTCAGTCAGTGTCAGTGATTTTCTCTTTCTGGCAAATACCACTGGAGCATTCAGATATAATCCCGCCATAATGGCAGGAGCAATGCCTGAGGATTCAATCGTGACAATTTTGGTGATGCCGTCTTTCTCAAATAGCCTGGCAAACTCTTTGCCAATTTCCTGCATAAGTACAGGATCCATTTGATGATTTAAAAAAGAATCCACCTTTAGTACATGTTCTGACAGAACTCTGCCATCTTTCTTAATTCTGTCTTCTAATAACTTCATGTAAAGCCCTCCTTAAACAATAAAAAGCCCAAAGGTTATTCCTCACAATACTAGAGTGAGGCAATGACCTTTGGGCTTAACGTCCATAGGAAAAGTGAAGACCGATCAACATAAACACGACCGGAATTCTTCATTACCCACCCATAGTCGGATTGTTTACGGCAATCCGGTAGAAACTTGCGGGCCATATTCCCGCGATTATATGAGTGAAAACCTTTATGCATTTAAACCAATTATAGCATGGGAAGCGTGCAATTCAACCCTTTTTTATAAAAATCCGAATAAAGAAGATGATTTTTTTTATTTCGTTCGGATTTGCAAACCTTTCCATGGCTGTGTTTTTTTGTTATGAAAAAGCAGCGCGAATAGAAAATTTATATCGTTTTTTTAAATTTGTTAATAAAATGATGGCCAAGAAATCAGAAAAAAATTTTCTGTCCATGTCCACGATATATGAACATTTTTTAAAAAATATGATAAATTATAGTATGGAGAACATGAATATGGAGCGGTTGGTTACGCTTTCAATTGTCCTATCCGAGAGGACAATTGTGTTTTCTGTAAGAAAAGTGTGTCTGATTTATATAAGGGGGAAATGAACATGTCTAGTAAAGGGTTAGAGCAATTTTTAAATGATAATCTTGAAGACTTGAAGGGAAAGGGGCTCTATAATGTCATTGATCCGCTTGACAGTCCGAATGGCCCCGTTATTACAATTAACGGAAAAGATTTGATTAACCTTTCTTCTAACAATTATCTAGGATTGGCAACAGATGAGCGGTTGAAGTTAGCGGCAGCAGATGCCATCAAGCAGTACGGAGTTGGTGCGGGAGCTGTCCGGACTATTAATGGTACACTTAAGCTGCATGTGGAATTAGAGGAAAAATTGGCGGAGTTTAAACATACCGAAACGGCCATTGCTTACCAATCCGGCTTCAATTGCAATATGGCGGCAATTTCTGCTGTAATGGACCATAATGATGCCATTTTATCGGATGAATTAAATCATGCCTCAATCATTGATGGCTGCAGGCTTTCCAAAGCCAAAATTATCCGCTTCAACCATTCGGATATGGACGACCTGAGGACAAAAGCTAAAAATGCAGCTGAATCAGGGGAATTCAATAAAATAATGGTGATAACGGATGGTGTATTCTCCATGGATGGGGATATTGCTTTATTGCCAGAAATCGTGGAAATTGCCGAAGATTTTGACTTGATTACATATGTGGACGATGCCCATGGCTCCGGGGTGCTGGGAGAAGGAGCTGGAACGGTTAAGCATTTTGGCCTTTCTGACAAGGTTGATTTTCAAATTGGCACGTTGTCAAAAGCAATCGGAGTTGTTGGAGGGTACGTAGCAGGCAAGCAAAACTTGATTGATTGGCTGAAAGTGCGCAGCCGGCCTTTCTTGTTCTCGACCTCGTTAACCCCAGCAGATGTAGCTGCCTGTATTCGGTCTATTGAAATTTTGATGGAGAGTACAGATTTAAATAAAAGGCTTTGGAATAATGCGGATTATTTGAAGAGTGGATTAAAGAAATTAGGATTTAATATCGGGAACAGTCAAACGCCTATTACCCCATGCATAATCGGGGAAGAAACTTTAGCCCAGCAATTCAGTAAGCGCTTAATTGATGAGGGGGTATATGCGAAAGCAATTGTATTCCCAACAGTTCCACGCGGAGCAGGAAGAGTGCGCAATATGCCGACTGCAGCCCATACGAAAGAAATGCTTGATAAGGCCATTTTGATTTATGAACATGTCGGCAAGGAAATGGGTGTTATTTAATTGTAAAGGATGGAGAGACCACTATGAAGCGCATTTTAGTTACAGGGGCCCTAGGCCAAATAGGTTCGGAACTCACCTTAAGACTTAGAGACATCTATGGTGCCAGCAACGTTATGGCCACTGATATCAGACAGAACAGCAGCGAGGCTGCACAAAGCGGCCCTTTTGAAGTCGTAGATGTAACGGATTTTAAGCAGATGATGGAAACAGCAAAAAAATATCAGGCAGACACCATTATGCATTTAGCTGCCATTTTATCAGCTTCAGCGGAGGCGATGCCGGTGTTTGCTTGGAATTTGAATATGGGTGGTTTGTTAAATGCTTTAGAAACAGCAAGGGAATTGAAGGCACAATTTTTCACCCCCAGCTCGATAGGTGCTTTTGGTCCGACAACACCTAAAGACAACACACCGCAAGACACGATTATGCGTCCCACTACTATGTATGGCGTCAATAAAGTAGCGGGTGAGCTTTTAGCAGATTACTATTTTAATAAATACGGTGTGGATACAAGAGGGCTAAGGTTCTCTGGAATAATCTCCTATGTGGCCCAGCCAGGGGGAGGCACCACGGATTATGCGGTTGAAATCTATTATAAAGCCGTACAGGAAAGAAAGTATACTTCATATATTGCTAAAGGGACTTTTATGGATATGATGTATATGCCTGATGCGTTAAATGCCATTATTGATTTAATGGAAGCGGATTCATGCCGGTTGATTCACAGAAACTCGTTTAATGTTACGGCAATGAGCTTTGATCCAGAGGGGATTGCGGCCAGTATTAGAAGATATATTCCTGATTTTAAGCTGGATTATGATGTAGATCCGAGCCGGCAGCGGATTGCAGAAAGCTGGCCCAATTCGATAGATGCAACGGCCGCGAGACAGGAATGGGGCTTTAAGTATGAGTATGATTTGGATAAAATGACAGAGGATATGATCGATAAGCTTCGTCAAAAGCTTCGTTTAGAGGTTCCCAAGCTATAATGGCTTGGGTTTTTTATGTACGATGTTCAGTCATCGAATAAAGACATTTATAAAGGATTTGTAATAGAAACCATCTGTCAGTGCCAAAGTAACAGGAAAAACAGAAGAAGATCGTGAATAGACGGGATCACATGGAGACACTAACTAAATAGGTGTTTACAAGTGATTTTTTAATAATGAAAACAGCGAAGCTATATGCCGCTTCGCTGTTATCTTATTACATAGATCAGTTTGTCCCTTTTCTCCGTAACCCTGCCAACAATGGAAGCTAAAGCTCCTAAGGATTGCATGGCATCCACATAACTCTTTGCTTCTTCCTCACTTATCGAAATTAACAGGCCGCCAGAGGTTACCGCATCGCAAAGCACTAGCTGTTCCTCGGGAAGGATATCCTCATAAACAACATCATCGCTCAGCCATCTTTGATTTGATTTCGAACCGCCAGGGACGACGCCATGTTTAGCTAACTCCACAGCACCTTCTAAAATCGGCACTTGAGAAAAAGAAATCTCAAAGCTTACTTCACTGCCGCGGGCCATTTCACTGCTATGTCCAAGCAGTCCGAACCCTGTTACATCGGTAACTGAATGAGGGTGATAGTTGGTTAAAACTTGAGCCGCTGTTTTATTCAGCATAGCCATCGTTTCAGTAACAATCCGTTCCTGTTCGGAAGTGACAGCTCCTCGCTTAATCCCGGTGGTAATAATCCCCACACCGATCGGTTTTGTAAGGATAAGGACGTCGCCAGGTTTAGCGCCAATATTTTTCCAAACCTTATCAGGATGGACAAGACCAGTTACTGATAATCCGAACTTTGGTTCTTGGTCATCAACCGAATGGCCGCCAACCGTTAGTGCGCCAGCTTCTTTTACTTTATCGGCAGCTCCGCGCAATATATCTCCGAGCACTTGAGCCCCAAGCTTTTTTATAGGAAAGCCAACAATGTTCATGACTGTTTTTGGTTCTCCGCCCATAGCATAAACATCACTTAATGAATTGGCTGCAGCAATCTGGCCAAACATATAAGGGTCATCCACAATTGGGGTAAAGTAATCGACCGTTTGAATCAGGGCGATTGAATCTGTTAGTTTGTATACGCCTGCATCGTCACTTGTTTCGTTTCCGACTATTAATTCCGGAACAGGGTCTTGTTTTGGCAAAAGACGCAAAACTTGCGTCAGGTCCTCTGGACCAATTTTGCAGCCTCAGCCAGCTTTAGTAGACAAAGAAGTCAAGCGGATTTTTTCTTGTTCATTCACTATGGTCACCTCCATTCCACTAGTATACCTCTTTCCTAATGAATCCGCACGATAAGTGCAAAAGAATTGCATAATACTAATAGTCTAGGTAAAATATTTCTACTTACTATATTTTACAACACAGGGAGGCCAAAATGAAAAACTATCATATTGTTGTTGAATTTTGCATGCAATGAAACTATGCTCCAAAAGCCGCGAGTTTCGCGGAAGAATTGTTCACGCATTTTAGACGTGATATTGGAATATTAGAATTAATCCCTAGCTCCGGTGGTGCGTTTGAAGTCACTTTAAATGGAGAAAAAATTTACTCCAAACTTGAAACCGGCGTCTTTCCTGATACCGAAGACATGATTCAAATCATATCCCAAAAATAACAACGTGACCCTCATGCCGAAATAGCATGGGGGAATTATAATTATAATAATATTATTATGTAAACTAAATATAAAAAAGAAAGGGCTAAGGCAAAGTAATGTACCGATTTTTCCCTTGACCGGCCTCTGTTTTTGAAATAAAGATTTCAAGCACTCCATTCTGAAAAGCAGCCGTAACACAATGATTGATGATCGGGAAGGGGAAGTCAATGGTCCGGCTTCGCTGGGGAAACGATGAAGGGTTTGTATAAGTATGTTTTTGAGCATTTATAATTAACTGGGTGTCAGCGATTTTCACTGTAATTTCTGAACTCAAAAGTTCATCCATGAATGCTTCGACAATCCAGTTTTCTTCCGTTTCATAAATATCGATTCTAAATTGCTGCTGGTCTGCCAGTGAGGTTAAAGGGTCCAGAAAGTAGTTTTTTAAAAACTGTTCCATCTGCTCAGCGTCAACAGACAGATTTGGCTGGACTTTTTTCTTTCTCATATCCATTTCCTCCTTGCTTGTATCATTCTATTCAGTCAGTTAAAAAAGGTGTAAAAAGTGATATAATAGTCCTATTCAAGGATATGTGAAGGAGTTTTTACTGTGAAAAATAGCTTGAGGGAAATTCCCCCAGTCCATGAGCTGCAACATCATGGCCGATTTTTGGAAATTTTGGAGGAGACTGATTTAGATGCTGTTTCACTAACAAAGCATCTAAAGGAAGTGATTGGGAACATCAGAAACTCAATTATGAATAACCATTGGACCGGGGCTGATCCAGGCACCTCCCCATTTATTGATGAAATTTTTCTGCATTTAAAAGCACATGTCAGTCAACAATTTTCCTATACATTAAAACGCGTCATCAATGCTACGGGAACCATTTTGCATACCAATCTTGGACGGGCGAGGTTAAGTGAAACCGCCATTCACCATGTGGTCGAAACCGCACGAAATTATTCCAATCTTGAGTACAAGTTAACAGAAGGAGAACGAGGATCACGCCATATCCATATTGAAAGCCTTATCAGAGAAATCACTGGTGCAGAAGCCGCCATGGTGGTGAACAACAATGCTGCAGCTGTTTACCTAGTTCTAAGAGCATTAGCTGAAAATAAAGAAGTCATCGTTTCCAGGGGACAACTGGTTGAAATCGGCGGTTCCTTTCGCATTTCCTCAATTATGGAAGAAAGCGGTGCAAAGCTAGTGGAGGTAGGCACAACAAATAAAACCCACTTATATGATTATGAAAAGGCCCTAACTACTGAAACAGGAATCATTATGAAAGTCCATACCAGCAATTTTAAGGTAATCGGCTTTACTAAATCAGTTGAGACAGAGGAACTTATTCAGCTTACGCGAAGCCAGGAGGGGGTCATTTTCTACGAAGACCTCGGCAGCGGTGCTTTGTTTGACTTTCGGACATATGGCATTGGCGAGGAGCCGCTGGTAAAAGAGGTTCTTGACATGGGGGCAGATGTTGTTACCTTTAGCGGCGATAAACTGCTTGGCGGTCCGCAAGCGGGAATCATTGCCGGAAAAAAAGCTATTATTGACCAATTGAAGAAACATCAATTGGCCCGGGTCGTCCGAGTAGATAAAATGACACTTGCCGCACTGGAAGGTACATTAATAGATTATGCCCGTGGAGGAAAGGCCATACGTAATATACCAGCCATCCGTGATTTAATGCAGACTGCTACTGAATTAGACGAAAGAGCCAATCACTTTGTTACAAAATTATTACAAAGGACAAATCGCTATCAAGCAACAATTTTTTCTGATACAAGCCAGGTTGGCGGCGGGACGATGCCCGATGTTGAGCTTCCTACTGCAGTGATTGCTTTAAAGGATCATACGTTAACAGCTGAGCAGCTGGGGAGAAAGCTGCGAACAGAAACCAGCCCGGCGATTGTCGGCAGAATTCAAAAGGATGAATTTATTATCGATTTAAGAACGGTTGCAGAAGATGAGGAAGAGACCTTGTTGGATGCTTTAATTTTTGTTGGACAATAGCGGTTGTTTTATTTGGCTGACTCACATTTTTGAGTCAGCCGTTATTTTTATTCAGCATCACTTACCGTTTAGTTAGCTCTTTTCTTATCACATATCATGATGGGATTTGCTTTTTTGGCGAGTGTGGTTACGATTTTTCACCTTGTGGGAACCACTGAGCGGCTCTGGCTGGCCAGACTGCTTTGGTGCGTTTTTGCGCATATCTGTTCCGTCATTTTTGTTGGTCATTTCTATCCCTCCTCTAAGCTTAGGATGGAATCATTATGTCATTTTATGCTGAATATTTTTTGGGAGTCTCGAGCAATTTAAAGGGTAACAACATGAAGGAGGAAGCAGCGATGCAAAGAAATCCTTATAATAAGAATAAACAGGAAGCTTTTCAAGCTGCCCAGCAGGGATTTGAAAATGCGCAAGGCTTATATGAAACGATTGTCAGCGACAGTGCCAATTATGGCCATCAACTGAAACATTTAAAAAATGAAGTGAATGAAGCGTACCAACAAATTGAAAATGCCCTTGAAGTAGCATCAGAAACACAAAGAGCACAGCTGGAACGATTCCAGAAAGATTTGCAGAATATCGTGTCAGAAGTAAATATCGATGATTAAAGCAAATGCCAATGTTAAAAAAGCGGAAAATCAAATTCCGCTTTTTTTAGCTGTATTAAGGGTACTATTGATTTTTCTTCCTTTTTTTATTGTTGCGTTTTTCCATTTCTGTCAATGGTTCCATTCCCATTTCTTCATTAAAGCCTGCACCCTTACCTTGGGCTTTTGCCGCATTCATTCCAGGTCTGACGTGATTCGCCTTCCCTTTTGCCATTCGATTCACCTCCTATTATTTTTACTATTTCCATTCATGCGAAATAAATGACAAATTAAAATTTTTTTGCCATAATAATAGAGAATATTCCTCGGGTTAAGTGATTGCATGATATCCAAGTTGGTTGTTGTGTTTTCAAAATATTCCGAACAAATTACATAAAATAAAATAAGAAAAACTTATCAAACACAATAACTTTCTTGTTATTTACTTATGTAATCGCTTGTATTAAGATTAGAGTTGTGAGAAAAGTTAAGCCGAATGGGAATATTCGAACTTTTCATTTATGTGTGAATGAATACGAATAAGGGGGTAAAAACATGGTGAAAAATGATGTGTTTAATGCACGTTCTTCATTTGAAGCAAACGGCAAACGCTATAACTACTACCGTTTACGTGCATTAGAAGAGGCCGGCGTTGGCCAAGTAACTAAATTGCCTTATTCTGTTAAGGTATTGCTTGAATCCGTGCTGCGTCAATATGATGGCCGTGTTATTACGAAAGAGCATGTTGAAAACTTAGCTAAATGGGGAACAGATGAGCTGAAAGAAGTGGATGTTCCATTCAAGCCATCACGTGTTATTCTTCAAGACTTTACAGGTGTGCCTGCGGTCGTTGACCTTGCTTCATTAAGAAAAGCCATGGCAGACCTAGGCGGGGATCCGGACAAAATCAATCCGGAAAAGACCGTTGACCTTGTAATCGACCACTCTGTCCAGGTCGATGCTTATGGTACACCAGATTCTCTAGCTGTGAATATGGATCTTGAATTTGAACGGAATGCTGAGCGTTACCAGTTCCTAAGCTGGGCACAAAAAGCGTTTAACAACTATCGTGCCGTTCCGCCGGCAACCGGTATCGTACATCAAGTAAACCTTGAGTATTTGGCTGATGTCGTCCATGTTGCAGAAGTTGATGGAGAACTAGAGACCTATCCTGATACTTTAGTAGGAACAGACTCTCATACAACTATGATTAACGGACTTGGCGTTCTTGGCTGGGGCGTTGGCGGTATTGAAGCTGAAGCTGGCATGCTTGGACAGCCTTCCTATTTTCCAGTGCCAGAAGTTGTCGGTGTTAAGCTAATTGGAGAACTTCCAAATGGTGCAACCGCAACTGACCTTGCATTAAAGGTAACCCAAGTACTTCGTAAACATGGTGTAGTCGGTAAATTCGTGGAATATTTCGGACCTGGTGTGTCTTCTCTGCCGCTAGCTGACCGTGCAACGATTGCTAACATGGCTCCAGAATACGGCGCAACTTGCGGGTTCTTTGCAATTGACGATGAGTCACTTGCATATATGCGGTTAACTGGCCGTGACGATGAGCAAATTAAAGTTGTAGAAGAATATTGCAAAGCAAATGGATTATTCTTTGATCCTTCGTTTGAGCCTGTATATACAGATGTCATTGAAATTGACCTTGCTGAAATTGAAGCCAACCTTTCTGGACCTAAACGTCCTCAAGACTTAATTCCTCTTTCCAAAATGAAGGAAGAATTCGTCAAGGCCGTTTCTGCTCCACAAGGAAACCAAGGCTTCGGCTTACAAGCAGATGAGCTTGAAAAGTCAGCAGTGGTTAAATTTAATAATGGTGATGAAGCTGCCATTAAAACAGGTGCCGTTGCGATCGCTTCTATCACAAGCTGTACCAATACATCTAACCCATATGTTCTAGTTGGTGCAGGACTTGTTGCGAAAAAAGCAGTCGAGTTGGGAATGGAAGTTCCTAAGTTTGTAAAAACTTCTTTAGCACCTGGTTCTAAGGTTGTAACTGGATATCTACGTGATTCTGGTTTACTACCATACTTAGAACAAATCGGCTTTAACCTTGTAGGTTATGGCTGCACAACATGTATCGGTAACTCCGGTCCATTAAAAGAAGAAATCGAAAAGACAATTGCGGAAAACGACCTGTTAGTTACATCTGTTCTTTCCGGTAACCGTAACTTCGAAGGACGTATTCATCCGCTTGTAAAAGCAAACTATCTTGCTTCACCTCCGCTTGTTGTAGCCTATGCCTTAGCAGGTACAGTGAATATTGATTTTGCTTCAGAGCCAATCGGCAAGGATAAAGATGGCAATGATGTGTTCTTTAAAGACATTTGGCCATCCACTTCTGAAATTTATGATGTGGTAAAACGGACAGTTACACCGGAATTATTCCGTAAAGAATATGAGAACGTATTTGGTGATAACGAACGCTGGAACCAAATCAAAACTAGCAATGAGCCTTTATATTCTTGGGATGAAAATTCTACTTATATTGCAAATCCGCCATTCTTTGAAGGCTTATCACCAGAACCAGGCACAGTTGAGCCTTTAACCGGTCTTCGGGTTGTTGGCAAGTTTGGTGATTCTGTCACAACTGACCATATCTCGCCTGCCGGAGCTATTGGTAAAAACACTCCAGCTGGTAAATATCTGTTAGAAAAAGGCGTTCAGCCACGTGACTTTAACTCTTATGGTTCTCGCCGCGGTAACCATGAAGTTATGATGCGCGGTACTTTCGCAAACATCCGGATTCGTAACCAAATCGCACCAGGCACAGAAGGCGGCTTCACAACTTACTGGCCAACTGGTGAAGTTACTTCCATCTACGATGCTTGCATGAAGTACAAAGAAGATGGTACTGGTCTAATGGTCCTTGCCGGCAAAGATTACGGAATGGGCTCTTCTCGTGACTGGGCTGCTAAAGGTACTAACCTGCTCGGCATCAAAACCGTTCTTGCTGAAAGCTTTGAACGGATCCACCGTTCTAACCTAGTGTTAATGGGTGTACTTCCGCTTCAATTCAAAGATGGCGACAACGCTGAAACACTGGGTTTAACGGGTAAAGAAACATTCGAAGTACAAGTGGATGAAAATGTAAAGCCGCGTGATCTTGTTAAAGTAACTGCAACAGATGAAAGCGGCAATAAGAAAGAATTTGAAGTAATCGTGCGTTTTGACTCAGAAGTTGAAATTGATTACTATCGCCACGGTGGAATCCTGCAAATGGTTCTTCGTGAAAAATTACAAGCTTAATAGTTTAATAGACACCATGTCCTTTAAGGACGTGGTGTTTTTTTATAAAGAATTGACAAACATGAATGGAATAAAATAAAATATAAATAACTTAAGGTAAAGGAATGAACAAAGGGCCGATGAAATTTTAATCTTATTTTTCAGTACATGAATTCGAATTAAACGAAAATGTGAACCTGAAGAATAGGATTAGTGTGTCCTTTTTTATGTCCGAATCAATCTATGCATTGACTTATAAACCCTTATAAAGGTCTATTTGCTGATGTCTTAATAAAGGATTTTCTCGACATAAACTCTCTTCAGGTCACTTGAAGGGGTTTTTTTATGCATACAAAAACAATAATAAAAGGCAAAGGTATTGAAAAAAGCTTTGAATTAAAAAAGATTCTTGACAATGCCAGTTTTGAAATTCAAGCAGGCGATCGAATTGGGCTGGTTGGTTATAATGGGGCGGGCAAGACCACCCTGGCCAATATTTTGTTTGGCAAAATTCCTCCTGATAATGGTGTAGTTGAGAAACCAAATAAGTTAAAGATTGGTTATCTGTCTCAATCAATTGATTATGAGACCAATGATTTTGAAAATTCTCTGGCAGGCGGTGCTGAAGAGGAATTATTTCATATCGCAAGTCAATTGGGTCTTAGCAAAGTAAAAGACTGGGAGGAATCCCGGCTTGTCCATTTAAGCGGCGGTGAAAAGTTGAAGCTAGCCATATCCATGGTTTGGGCATCAAAACCAGATTTCCTAATCTTGGACGAACCAACGAACCATTTAGATTTTAAAGGACTTGGCTGGCTAGTGAAGGAATTGAAAAGATTTACTGGTCCCGTTTTGATCATCTCTCATGACCGCCATTTTCTTAATCAAACGGTGAATCGCATTTTTGAATTGGAGAGCGGAAACATCCATTTTTATAAAGGAAATTACAGTGCTTATCAGGAAGAAAAAAAGAAACGAATCGAAAGCCAGTCACATCAATATGAGGTACAGCAGCGGCAAATTGAAAAAATTGAACAACAGATGAATCAATTAAAGTCATGGTCAGAGAAGGCACATCGTGATTCCACCAAGAAAAGCACCGGTCCGGCCAAACGGCAGGATGGATTTAAAGAATACCATCGTGTAAAAGCTAAGAAGCTGGACAACCAAATAAAATCTAAAATGAAACGGCTGCAAAACGAGTTATCCAAAAACAAGGTTGAGAAGCCTGCGGATGAAGCAAAAGTGAGATTTGAATTTGAAAATCAGGGAAAAAGAGGCAAGCGGATTTTAGAGGCGAACCAGCTTGCTAAAAGTTTTCCCAAGCGTCCCTTATTCCACCATGCCAATTTTTATGTTAATCACGGTGAACGAATCGGCCTAATAGGTGAAAATGGCTGTGGAAAAACGACTTTGATAAAAATGATCCTCGGGGAAGAAGCTCCATCAGAAGGGGCACTTTGGTGCAGCAAATCGATGAAAATTGCCTGCTTAAGCCAGGATGTTAAGGATCTGCCTAGTGATAAAAATGTCTTGGAGGCAATGGGGTTAACAGACAGGGAGAGAATCTTCAAGGCAAGAACCATCTTGGCAAACTTAGGCTTAAAAGATCCGCAGATTTTAAAGCCTATCGGGCATTTGAGTCTAGGTGAACGGACGCGGGTCAAGCTTGCCGATATACTAATGAAAGACTACGATGTCCTTCTATTAGATGAGCCGACAAACCATCTTGATTTGCCAAGCCGGGAACAGCTAGAAACAACTTTGGCGGATTTCACAGGAACCATTCTTATCGTTTCCCACGATTATTATTTTTTAGCGAAACTTTGCAATCGGCTTTTAGTGTTTGAAGAGCAGCAAATCAAACGGCTGGAAATGACGGCAGAAGAGTATTTTAATAAACAGCCGACACAGACAAAGGAAGATCAGAAAGAATCGTTAATGATTATTGAAAATCGAATAGCTGCCATTCTTGGCGAATTCGCTTTAATCGATTCTAAGGATCCGAAGTACATGGCCCTGGATAAAGAATTTAACCAACTTCTAAAACAGAAAAAACAGCTTATGGCTGAAAAAATGTAAGCATGTCATGCCTTCAATCCATAATCCAGCATTATTCACAAAATAGGCAAATTTACAAGCTTTGTTATGATAGGGGTAATAGTGTAAAATTCTATGTAGCGGATAAACAATGAAGGAGTGATTCGGGATGATCAAAAAGGTCATTGCTGCAGTGATTTTGATTAGTTTATTGACTGTGGCAATTGTGCAGGCCGTGAATAAAGAAACAGAAACCCCCGATAACGCTGGCACAGCTACTGCGGCTGATGAAGGGTTGGCCATAAAAGATAAAGCACCGGATTTTGAATTAAAGACCTTGACTGGTGAAACGGTTAAACTTTCTGATTTAAAAGGAAAAAAGGTCATGATAAACTTTTGGGCTACATGGTGCCCTCCATGCAAGGCGGAAATGCCGGACATGGAAAAATTCCATCAAGTGGTTGGGGATGATATTGCCATTCTCGCCATTAATATTGACCCGCAATATGATGTTCAAGCCTTTGTAGATGAATACAAACTGACTTTCCCAATCCTTCTGGATAGCGAAGACTCTGTGAACGAAAAGTACCGGGTTCTATCTATTCCGACCAGCTATTTTATTGATAGCAAAGGAATCATCCAGAATAAAATCTCCGGATCGATGACATTGGAACAGATGAAGGAATATGCAGGGAATTTAAAGTAGGAAGGAAAGACGTTGGAAATCAACGTCTTTTTTTATGTAAAAAGAACTAAAAAACGCTTAAATTTTCAAAAAGTTGTAATAATTGAAAGGGTTTCCGGGCATAATTACTGTTACAATAGTTAATAAGGAAGGTGAAAAGAATGAGAAAGCCAAGAAAACGTTCTTTCGCAGAACTGGTGTCTGAAAATAAATCGCAACTCTTAAAAGACAACGCGGCATTGGAAAAAATTGAGCAGCGCATTGAGGCAAAACGGTTAGGCAAAGCAGAGTAACACAAAAGTTTTCCAAACATGGTTCCTCACCTTTCTGGGTAAAATGTTAGTAAGGGGGGATCATGATGGGTAATCCAAAACGAGATTCGAAGCACCATGTACCTGAACATCTGGGAACTCAGCCTCGCGGATTTTCCGGTAATAAAGGCAAGAAAATGAACGATACATCAGGGGAGCACGCTCAAGTAATCCAAACCAAAGGTGAATAATATGGAAGGCCTGCCGGCATCTAATCCGGCGGGCCTTTTTGTGTTTATTGCAGCTAATTTTCTGTAATATTTTCATCTCACCGAAACAAACTATATCTGTACCAAACACACAGCCAAAGGAGGAGTACGAATGGCCTATAACAAACCAAACCCAGATGATCGAAGCGACAACGTAGAAAAGCTGCAGTCGATGGTCCATAATACGATTGAGAACATGGAGGCAGCAGAAGAGTCTCTTCGGTTTACTGACAGCGAATCACAGCGCCAAGCGATAGAAGACAAGAATGAACGCAGGCGGGAAAGTATTGCTTCATTTCGATCAGAAATAAAAGATGAAGCAAATGATTCACAACAATAATGATAAAGGACCAGTTCTTTTAGAAACTGGTCCTTTATCATTATTGCAATGCCTCTAATTTTTTTATACTCCGCAACCTATGGTAAGATAGTAGAGAAACTTTAAATAGAGATGTGATGAAGAAACCATGAATGTAAATCAGCAAAAAAACCAATTCGTTCACTATTCAAAGGAGATCATGAACTGGGAAAAAGAACTCACAGAAACAGGTGTTATTCAAGAAGAGAGTTCATTAATAGCAGCGATTGGACAGGAAAATGATCCTGCCATATTATCTCAGCTGTTGACTTTAATCGCCCGTTCAAGGCTTGGAAGGAATAAGGATGATTCTTTAGCGGCTGCTTTAGTAGAAAAAGCATTGAAGCTTAATCCTTCCAATAAATGGGCTCAGGAGTTCACAATTGGTGTGGAGTGGAAAAAGCTGAAAGATGTTATGTCCTCTCTTTCTTTCCCGCCAATAAGAGAAACGGATAATCGATCTGCCAAAAAGAAAGTGGCAGATCAGTACATTGAGATTTGCAAAAGCTTTTTATCTGAAGCTGATGAACGGTTCCAGGATTTGCAGCATAAAAAAGACATTGCATCTGGAATGCTTGGAAAAGAAATTTTTCAACAATATCAGCAGTTATATGAATTGCTTGCCTCTGCGATTGAGGAAACGGGCAAATTATTAAAAGCGTCCGAGGACTATGAGGAATCCATAATCGGAGTGTTTCATACATCTGCGTATATGGATGATTTAAAACTGCATTTAGCTAAAGTGGAAGAAATAAAAAGAGAATGGGAACTGTTATTCATTCTGGAACAGCAGCCTGCCCCCTCGGATAAACAAGCGTTAGAACAGCTAAATGAGTTAATTGGCATCGAAACGGTTAAAAAACGGGTGAACGATTATTATCGGTTCTTAAAATACCAAAAACACCGGAAAAAAATGGGACTTAAAAATAAAGATGAACTTAGCCTTAATATGATTTTAACCGGAAATCCGGGAACTGGGAAAACCACCTTGGCCCGCTTGCTGGCTAAAATTTATCATGAACTGGGAGTATTGCCGCGTGAGGAAGTCGTCGAAACGAACCGAGCCCAGCTAGTTGGTTCGTTTATGGGGCAAACGGAAGAAAATGTCAGGAGTATCGTCGAGCGGTCCATAGGCGGCGTGCTGTTTATTGATGAAGCATACAGTTTAAAGCGTGAAGGCCAGACCGGCAGCGATTACGGGCAAGCAGCTATTGATACGCTTGTTTCATTAATGACAGGAAAAGAATATGGTGGAAAGTTTGCAGTGATTTTAGCCGGATACCCTGAGGAAATGCGATCGTTTTTAGACGCAAATCCCGGCCTGCGCAGCCGTTTTCCCCAATCGAACTTTATTCATTTGCCCAACTATTCGAATGAAGAATTAATCCTGATTGCTGAAACCGCAGCTGCTGAAAACGATTATTTTTTAACAGAGGCTGCCAAAAAAGAACTTGCCCACCGGATCGAGCAGGAGCGGGTGGATGAAACTTTCGGCAATGCCAGAACAGTCCGGAATATCGTGCTGGAGGCGATTTTTAAAAAGGGATCTGGACTGGACGATGGAGAGGATATTTTAAGATATATGTTACTGGATCACGAGGATTTTATCCTTGAGCCAGAGAAAAAAGAATTGGCTCCAATCGAACAGCTCGACCAACTAATCGGTTTGGAATCTTTAAAAGCAGAAATGCGGTCGTTGTTTTCCTTCGTAAAAATGCAGCAGTTCAGAAGAAATAAAGGTCTGCCAGCAGTGCCCATACAGCTCCATTCTGTGTTCACTGGAAGGCCGGGAACAGGGAAGACGACCGTTGCAAAAATTTATGCGGAACTCTTAAAAGAATGTGGGATATTAAAAAGAGGCCATTTGATCGTTTCGAGCAGAGCTGATTTTGTGGCTGGATATGTGGGACAGACAGCTGGGAAAACAAAGCGGAAAATTAAAGAAGCTCTTGGCGGCGTCTTGTTTATTGATGAAGCCTATTCCTTGTTAAGCCATACATCCGGTGATTTTGGAAAAGAAGTAATTGATACACTTGTTGACGAAATGACCAAGCATAACGAAAATTTAGTGGTGATTTTGGCAGGCTATCCTAATGAAATGGACGAGCTGCTTGAGAGCAATCCAGGTCTGCGTTCCCGCTTCAAAAAGTTTTTCTATTTCCCTGATTATTCACCTGAAGAGCTGCTTTCGATTATGGATTCCTACGCCAAACGTTATCAATATCAACTGACGGAGACTGCCAAACAGCTCCTGCTTGAGATGTTGCAGCGAGAGCAGCAAACGGGAAATGGCAGATTTGCGACCAATATGGTGGATGAAATGATTCAAGCACAGGCTTCAAGATTAATGATGGATGAACACACAGATAACCTGGATGAAATGGCCATTTTACTAGAAGAATCCGATGTAAGAGCTGTAATGAATAAGAAATAATTATTTGGACAATGGAGAGGAAGTTCGGAGTGGATCAATATTTTGTTTCGACAAGAGCCATCTTGCTTTACTACGCAGATACAGATATGATGGGTGTTATTTATCATGCCAACTATTTGAAGTTCTTTGAATTGGGCAGAACGGGATTTATTGAGGACCTGGGGTATAAGTATGTGGATATGGAAGAGAGCGGGTACTACGCGCCTGTTTATGATGTCCAAGTAACCTATAAGAAGCCGTTGCGGTATGGTGACCAGGCATTCGTAAAAACTTGGGTAGAGATTAATGATGGAATTAAGACTATTTATGGCTACAGTGTCATTAATGGAAATGGCGAAGTTTGCGCTGAAGGAAAAACGACTCATATCATCGTAAAAAAAGATAATTTCAGGCCAACATCTTTTAAAAAGGCTTTTCCTGAGTGGTATCGCAAATACGAGGAAGTAAAGAAAAAATAGTGGCTTCAATATATATTGCACAATGGATGAGGTGAAAAGGGTGGCGTTCGGAATCAAAAAACAGGATATAGCAGAATGGAAGCGAAAAATAGACCAAGGTGAAATTGCCTTTTTAACTCATTATTGGCTAGATGACCGATTCCCAGGATATAAAACCGTCACCAAGGTAGGCTGCAGCGACCTGAAAAAGCTTGCAGAATGGGGACGGCAGTACGGTCTCAAGAAGGATTGGATCGATCATCGTAAGAATGGGTATTCGCACTTTGATTTAATCGGAGAAAAGCAGGAAGAAATATTAAAACAAGAAGGATTGTTGGAGCATATTTGGAAAAATAGGAAGCAAGGATAAAATCGAAGTCACGATGCAAAAAGAAGTTATTAACGGGCTTAAAGACAGAGACTATTGAGAAGCAAAAGAGATGTCTTTAATAAGGGCACTTAAAGACAAAAACTCAATAAGAAAACAAAAGAACTGTCTTCAATAAGGGTTCTTAAAGACAGAACTCAATAAGAAAACAAAAGAACTGTCTTCAATAAGGGCTCTTGAAGACAAAATCCTATAAGAAAGCGAGAGAATTGTCTTTTATGAGGCTCTAAAAAAACAGAACATAATTAGTGATAATGGACCTCCTATAGCCTAAACTATTTAAGCCACTGGTTCATATGCTGCTGGATTTCATCATATTTTGCATCAGCATTCTTGAGACCGGCCGAACCTGCTTGTTCCAACGGCACAACACGGAAATGATTATAGGTTTGACTCGTGACATAGGTGGGATAAAAAGCAGGACTAGAAAGTTCAACCGTTTTTCCTTGTTCTGATACCCGCTTCGTTATTTCAACGGTAGCAAGCCCGCCGATATCTTTGTAATCACCATACTGGGCAGAAATAAAATTGCCTAAAGAATAAATGACAAACGTTTTTCGGCCATCGGCCCTTTCAATCCATTGCATTGGCTGGAGGACATGAGGGTGCGACCCAAAAAGGATATCCACCCCTTCATTGGCAAGAAAACGGGCCAGATCCTTTTGCTCCTGGTTTGGGAACCGTTGGTACTCATTCCCCCAATGGATGCTCATCACGACTGCATCCGATGCTTCCTTGGCACGATGGATCTCCTCTTTCATTTTTTTTCGGTCAATTAAATTGACGAGATAGTCTTTCCCTTTTGGAACAGGAATTCCATTTGTTCCGTATGTATAGGAAAGGAAAGCGAGTTTAATCCCATTTTTTTCAATTACCCGTAATTTATGCCGGTCTTGTTCATTCTGAAAACTGCCGACATGCGGAAGACCTATACTTTCTAAATATGCAATTTCAGAAAGAATTCCCTTTTCACCTTTATCTAATGTATGATTGTTTGCGGTAGAAACGATATCTACTCCAGAATGGACAAGGGCATCTGCTACTTCATGCGGACTATTAAAGGTTGGATATCCGGAGAGACCCAGTTCAATCCCTCCGAGTGTGCTCTCCAGATTGGCTGTCAGGAGATCGGGTTTTTCTAGGAGCGATTTTACATTGGAAAACATTTGGTCAAATTCATATTGCGATCCATTGAAGGCATCCTGATAAACAGGACTGTGGATGAGAATGTCTCCAATTGCGCCAACGGTTATTTTTTCGGTGATGACCCGGTTTATGGTTTGTGCCGGACGCTGTGGATTGACCTCTTCGGAGTAGACTTTCGGAACCGGTTTGGTTTTATTTGATGGTTGAGTGAGTAAAGCATAGGCAAGTATACTGCATCCAAGAACAATTGAGATAGAAGTCATAAGCGATTTTTTCATACTACCTGCTCCCTAGTGCTTTGATAAGCCGATTATTTTTATAGACTTTGTCCATGCTATACTATATTTATGTGGAAATTTGTATTCTCTCATTCGACAAAATTTTGGAAATGGGGTGAATAATGTATGTTTAAGCTGACCAATCAAGCTCATCATGTACTGATCGATATCATAAATAGGGAGAAAACTTCTAATGAAGAACAGCTGTTTTTGCGGTTAAGCATGGGAATTGGCTGAGGTGCCCCAAAATTAAATCTGTCTCTGGAGGAGCGGAAATTACAAGGGGACCGTGTCTTTGAATTTGAGGATATTCAAGTGTTGATTCATGAAAAAGACTTCGTTTACTTTGACCATACAAAATTGGATTATGTTCATGATGTTTTGGGTAAAGGGTCTTTTCAATTGTTAAAAATGTAAAAAACGGAGCAGCCGGAAAGTCCGGATGCTCCGTTTTTCTTATAACCATTTTATTTTAGGTTCCGTTTTATCCATGATTCGTTTAATGTTGGCGCGGTGACGATAAATCACAAACGATACTAATAAAAGAACTACGACTAATAATGGGATATCCCACGCTTTTACAAAGCCGAAAACCACTACATATAATACTGCAATAATGCCGGCAATCATGGATGATAGCGATACATATTTTGTTATGTAAAGACTAATAAAAAATCCTAATAGAATCGTTAAAAATAAATATGGGGCACAGAACAAAAGAACGCCTCCTGATGTCGCAACAGCTTTACCGCCGCGGAATCCGGCAAAAATCGGATAAGTATGGCCCAATACAGCCAGTACACCTGGAAGCAGCGGGTTAACATCAACAGAAAAAATAACCGTCAAGGCAGCTGCCAAAGTTCCCTTCAGTATATCAGCCAAGGTAACAGCCAATCCAGCTTTCACACCGAGCACTCGGAAAGTGTTGGTTCCTCCCAGGTTGCCGCTTCCGTGTTCACGTATATCCATTTTATAGAAAACTTTGCCCACAATTAAACCGGAAGGGATGGAACCAATTAGATAAGCCAGGACCAAGATTAAAATTAATTGAACCATTATGACAATTCTCCTTCAAAATAAAATCCAGTGTTTCTATTTTACCATGTATTGAACCTGAAACGCTAATTGCTTTTTTACGATCAGCTGTTTTTGATACTTGATTTTAAAAGAAACGTGAAAAATCACTTTCCAATTCCTTTTTGATACTTTACGATAGAAACGGGAAGGAGAGTAAACATGGCAAACATAGAAATCATTCATCGAAAAAAATCAAAAATGTGGTTAATTGGGGGGCTGATTAGCGGAATCCTGCTAAGTGTAATCGCGTTTTTTTTCCTATTATATCCCTTTGCTTCGAATGAAAAACAAGCCTATTTAACTGGGGAAAACCCGATAATATTTAGTGGGAAACAACAAGGGAATGCTGTGTTGCAAAATGATTCTTACTATATTCCGATTCAATTAATTCAAGAGAACCTTGACTCGGCTATCCGTTATGATGAAAAATCAAAATCAGTGATCATTACGACAAAGGATAAAGTCGTTCAGATGCCAACCGATTCACTTACTTATTTTGTCAATGAAGAACCAGTGACATTGCAATTATCTCCTGTTATGACAATAAACGGTCAAGTTTATATGGCCATTGATCCCCTATTAGCGTTATATCCGATCCAATTTACGAGATTGCAAGAATCTAATGGTATCCTGATCGAACACGATGGTGATTCATTTATTCGTGCAAAAGTGATTAATAAGGAAATGAAAAAAGAAAAATTAAGAATCCGGACAAAGCCAGACTGGCAGTCTCCCTATACTGCCCAACTGAAGAAAAATGAAGAGGTCCGAATTGAAGGGGAAAAGCAAGATTATTATCTTGTTCGAAAGGCTGACGGCATCGCCGGGTATATCAAAAAGGAATATGTGAATCCAGGAAAAAAAGAGGAAATTAAAATTGTGCCTGAAAGGAAAACGTTTGCTCTGCCAAAAGTGGATGGGCCCATCCACTTAACATGGGAAGCTGTCTATACGAAGAATCCAGATATGGCGAAAATTCCCGAAATGACAGGAATAAACGTGGTTTCCCCCACTTGGTTTTCATTAGCTGGAGCGGATGGCTCGATTAAAAATCTTGCCTCACTAGAATATAGCCAGTGGGCGCAATCGAGAGGCTATCAAGTATGGGGTGTATTTTCAAATTCGTTTGATCCGGACTTGACCCATCAAGCCTTTAAGGATTATGAAACCCGTAAAAATATGGTTCGGCAGCTTCTCTATTATAGTCGAATGTATCAGCTGCAAGGAATCAACTTTGATATTGAAAATGTGAATCCAGAGGATGGGCCGCTAGTCACACAATTTATGAGAGAAGCTGCTCCTTACCTGCACGATGCAGGGCTGGTCGTATCGATGGACATTACATTTTCAGCGGGTGAAAATAATAATTGGTCCTCCTTCTATGAAAGAACAAAACTAGCTGAAATTTCAGATTATCTGATCGTGATGGCATATGATGAACATACGGGAAGCTCTACAGGGGCAGGCAGTGTTGCCAGTCTTCCTTGGGTAGAAAATAATTTAGAAAAGCTGTTGACAGAGGTTCCTAATAATAAATTAATTTTGGGCGTTCCGCTTTATACAAGGCTTTGGAAAGAACAAACTAAATCGGATGGAACGACACAAGTGACATCAACCGCCCTCTCGATGGACCAGGCGAAAGACTGGCTGGCATCAAAAGGGGTGCAGCCGGTCTATGATGAGCAAAGCGGGCAAAATTATGCAGAATATGAGTCCCCAGAAGAAAACGCTGTTTATAAAATTTGGATAGAAGATGAAAGCTCATTAACTAAACGGGCAAATCTTGCGGCAAAAAATAACCTTGCCGGTGTGGCAAGCTGGTCAAGATTTTTTGCAGGCGATTCTGCCTGGACGGCATTACAGACAGCTTCCAACAAAAATGTAACCAAAAAATAAAAGGGATCATAAGCCGGCCAATGGGCCGGTTTTCTTTTTACAAATGATTTCTTTACCGTTAATACTATGAATAGAGGAGCCTTATTAACATTTAAGGTAGAAAAATGGTCAATTTTATTACAAAAATAAGGAGATTTTTAAAACCATCTGCGAATCCGTTGAAAGGAGGGCGAGGAGCTCATATAATTTTATATAAATCAATACTAAGCAATGTAACCGGCCGAAACTAGAAATAGCGGTCGGTTTTATCATATCAAACTAAATAGGAAGGTGAGGTGTTACTATGGGCGTAAATAGTTCTTCGGCTCTCTATCAGTCGTATTCCGGTATCAGTGTGCTGTATGTTGAAGATGAATTGTTTTCCAGAGAAAAAATCCTGCGGGTTTTAGGCAGGCGTTTCAGGAACGTATATGCTTCATTAGATGGGGAGGAAGGTCTGGAACTCTATCAAAAATATCAACCAGATCTTTTGATTATTGATATCCATTTCAATCATCCATCCGAACTGGAAATGATTGAAGCCATACGGAAACTGAATGACCAAATACCGATTATCATTACCGCTGCAGAGGACGAACAAGAGGTCTATCAGCCATTATTAGAGAATGGCATCGTCAATCATGTCATTCCAAAACCAATCCATTTAGAACGTTTTTTGCAAGCTGTTCAACAATCTGTTATTCAAATTGAAGCGATCAGGGAACTGGAAAAATATAAAATGCAGCAATTATCCCTATTTGATCCGTTAACGAACACGTTGAAAAGAGGCAGATTTAATGAGATTTTAGATGATATGGTCACAAAAGCAGAAAAATGGGACCAGACATTTTCCTTAATGGTTATGGATCTGGATGATTTAAAAAGGATAAATTCACGCTTTAGCCATAAAGCTGGGGACCATTTGTTAAAAACCTTTTCTACAATCGTCCAACAGCAGATCGGGGAGAGTGATGTTTTTGCGCGCTGGGGCGGAGATTGTTTTATTTTACTATTGCCAAAAACTGAAATGAAGGACGCATTGGAGATGGCAGAATCGATTCAGACTATTTTGGTCAATTTTTCCTTTCGGGAATTAGGCAAAGTAACCTGCAGTTTTGGCATAGCTGCCTATACTTCCGGCATGTCAAAACGAGACCTGCTTTTTCGGGCAGAACATGCATTATATGAGTCCAAACAAAGCGGAAAGAATTGTATCACTTTTTTCAGCCCAGAGTCAACCAGTTTTAAAAGGAAGTGAACAGATGAAAACGCCTATGGAAACAAAAAAGATAAACCAAAATTTAGAACAGGGGCATCAGGAGGAAAATGAAAAAAGGAAGCAAATCGACCCATTTTTCATTCAACAATCCCGGTTTGCCCAAATGGGAGAAATGTTTGAAAGCTATGGTCAGGAATGGCAGCAGCCACTAAATCACTTGTCGCTATTAATTCAAGATATTAGAGAAGCCCTAGAATTTGGGGAATTAAGTGACCAATACATTGAAAATTTTATTTATGAAAGTATGCTACAGATTAACCATATGTCACAGGCTATCCATGATTTTCGAAAACTATATAAACCGAATAAAGATAAGTCCCCTTTTTCTGTTGCCGATTCCATCGAAGATGCTTTGGCTATATTCTCTCCCAGTCTTCATCAACAAAAAATCATGGTAAACTTTGTACATCGCGGACAGTTTATGGCTTTTGGCTATCCAAATGAATTCAGTCAGGCGGTCCTGAACGTATTAATCCGTACAAAAAATGCGTTTATTGTAAAGAATTCGCAGACGCGAATTTTAGAACTAAACATAAGCGAAACAAGTCAATATATTGTGGCAGAAATTAGTGACAATGCGGGCAGTATCGACCGTGCCTTAATGGAAAATGCTTTTGGCCCGTGTTTCAGCAGTACGCCAAAAGACATGGATTTTGGTCTCTATGTAACAAAAATGATTCTTGAAAACATGGGAGGTACTGTTGCAGCTGACAACTCTAACTTAGGAACTAAATACAGCCTACTTGTTCCTAAGTTTCATCTTAGTGAAAAGCCTTTCGTATTTACGGAATAAGGGATCTCTGATTCTATAACATTGAATGCTATTTGAAAGTGATCGATCATGATCCATGTATTTTTTTTCAAAAGGAGATAAAATAAAGGTAATGAAGCGAATAGGAGTGAAGGGTATGGCAGTTGAAAATCCAAGTTTAGAAGAAATGGGCGCGATTTTGAAAAAGGCAAAACGAATTGCTGTTGTAGGGTTAAGCAATAATCCGGAGCGTACCTCTTACCAAGTATCCGAGGTCATGCAGAAGGCCGGCTATGAAATTATCCCTGTAAACCCAACCATTGACGAAGTTTTAGGCGTAAAGGCTGTTGCCTCGTTAAAGGATATTGAAGGGCATATCGACATTGTCAACGTTTTTCGCCGTTCAGAACAATTGTTCGATGTTGCAAAGGAATTTGTTGAGGCCGATGCAGATGTCTTTTGGGCACAACAAGGCTTGGTGAATGAGGAAGCGTATGAATTTTTAAAAGAAAAAGGCTATACCGTAATCATGGATCGGTGCATTAAAGTCATCCATTCATTAACTAGATAATAGGTTTAAAAGCTGTGAGGAAATGCTCTCAGCTTTTTATTTTTTATCCAAAATAACTTGCAAAGAACGGATGAATTAAGGAAATTTTTCAATACGTATTTGCCAAATCAAAATAAATCGCTAAAATAAAGCATAGACGCCGCAAGACCTTTGGCAAAATTAAGTAACAAACATTTGTTCTAATGTGATATTATGGAGAAGGATTATCAGCATATTTAAAGAATAGTAATGAAAAGGTACATGAGCAAAATAGAAAGGTTGTTTTCTTTTTGTAGGGTATGAAAGGGGTATTTTAGTGGCAAGAACTCAGCAAACTTTTGAATATAACGAAGATGCCATACAGGTACTGGAAGGACTGGAAGCAGTAAGGAAACGTCCTGGGATGTATATTGGCAGTACCGATGCCCGAGGGCTTCATCACCTCGTTTATGAAATTGTCGATAACGCGGTTGACGAAGCGCTGGCAGGATTTGGCGATCATATTATTGTGAAAATCCACAAAGATAATTCAATCAGCGTTACCGATAAAGGGCGGGGCATGCCTACCGGAATGCATAAAATGGGAAAACCCACTCCAGAAGTCATCTTAACGGTACTTCATGCAGGAGGGAAATTTGGACAAGGCGGTTATAAAACCAGCGGTGGACTTCATGGTGTTGGTGCATCAGTCGTCAACGCTTTGTCGGAATGGCTGACTGTGACCATCAAGCGTGATGGCTTTGTATATGAACAGCGATTTGAAAATGGCGGAAAACCGGTAACCACTCTTGAAAAAATCGGTAAAACCAATCAATCCGGAACAACCATCCACTTTAAACCGGATGCTTCGATTTTCTCCACCACCACCTTCAATTTTGAAACTCTGTGTGAGCGGTTAAGGGAATCGGCCTTTTTACTTAAAGGCTTAAAAATAGAAATCATTGACCAACGAAATGACTTTCATGAAGTGTTTCACTATGAAAATGGGATTGAAGCGTTTGTCGCCTACCTTAACGAGGGAAAAGAGACGCTGCATCCAGTCGTCAGCTTTGAAGGGCTGCAAAATGGAATTGAAGTTGATTTTGCTTTTCAATTCAATGATGGATACTCCGAGAATATGTTATCCTTTGTTAACAATGTCCGCACAAAGGATGGCGGTACCCATGAGATTGGGGCAAGAACCGCAATGACAAGGGTCTTTAATGATTACGCCCGCAAGGCAGGATTGTTAAAAGAAAAGGACAAAAACCTGGATGGAGCGGATATTCGTGAAGGTTTGTCTGCGATCATTTCGGTTCGAATACCGGAGGAACTGCTGCAATTCGAAGGGCAGACAAAAGGGAAATTGGGTACCAGCGAGGCGAGGTCAGCTGTTGACGCTGTCGTTTCTGAACATATGTCCTATTTGCTAGAAGAAAATCCAAATACAAGTACACTGCTTATTAAAAAGGCGATTAAAGCCTTCCAAGCACGTGAAGCAGCACGCAAGGCACGGGAAGATGCAAGAAGCGGGAAAAAACGGAAAAGTAGAGAAACTGTGCTATCAGGCAAACTCACTCCTGCACAATCCCGGAATCCACAGAAAAATGAGCTCTACTTGGTAGAGGGAGATTCAGCGGGAGGTTCTGCCAAGCAAGGCCGTGACCGCCGCTTTCAGGCTGTTTTGCCGCTTCGTGGTAAAGTTCTTAATACAGAAAAAGCCAAGCTGGCAGATATTTTTAAAAACGAAGAAATCAATACCATGATCCATGCAATTGGAGGTGGTGTGGGTTCTGACTTTAATGTTGACGATATCAATTACGATAAAATCATTATTATGACAGATGCTGATACCGACGGTGCCCACATCCAGGTTCTGCTGCTTACGTTCTTCTACCGGTACATGAAACCGCTTGTCGAAGCGGGAAAAGTGTTTATTGCCCTTCCCCCGCTTTATAAAGTGAGCAAAGGCTCCGGAAAAAAAGAAATTATCGAGTATGCTTGGACGGATGATGAGCTGCAGGATGCCATTAAAAAGGTTGGCCGCGGCTATATCATTCAGCGCTATAAAGGGCTTGGTGAAATGAATGCGGATCAGCTTTGGGAAACCACAATGGATCCCGAAACCAGAACGTTAATTCGAGTGAAAATTGACGATGGAGCAAGAGCGGAACGCAGGATCACCACCCTGATGGGAGATAAGGTTGAACCTCGCCGCAAATGGATTGAAGGAAATGTCGAGTTTGGACTAGAGGAAGAGGATACGATTTTGACAAATGAAAATATTACGGTTTCTGAGGGGGGAGATGAAGAATGAGTACAGTTGAAAAATTCCGCGACCTCCCTTTGGAAGAAGTGATAGGCGACCGGTTTGGACGATATAGTAAATACATTATTCAGGATCGGGCTTTGCCTGACGCAAGGGACGGATTAAAACCGGTTCAGCGCAGGATTCTATATGCGATGCATATGGAAGGAAACACCCATGAAAAAGGGTTTAGAAAAGCAGCCAAAACCGTTGGTAACGTCATTGGCAACTACCATCCACACGGCGATTCCTCCGTTTATGAAGCAATGGTCCGTTTGAGCCAAGACTGGAAGGTTCGCAATGTTCTCATAGAAATGCATGGAAATAACGGAAGTATGGACGGTGACCCTCCAGCTGCCATGCGTTATACCGAAGCGCGCCTATCTGCCATTGCGTCAGAACTGCTTCGCGATATTGATAAACAAACCGTTGATTTAATTTCTAACTTTGATGATACAGCGAAAGAACCAACCGTCCTTCCAGCCATGTTCCCAAATTTATTGGTCAATGGTTCAACTGGTATTTCCGCTGGTTATGCCACCGATATTCCGCCGCACAACTTGGGTGAGGTCATCGATGGAGTCATAATGAGAATGGAACAGCCAGATATATCGGTTGATGAATTGATGAACGTGATTAAAGGTCCAGATTTCCCAACAGGCGGGATTATTCAAGGTATTGAGGGCATTAAAAAAGCCTATGAAACTGGTAAAGGGAAAATCATTGTCCGGGCTAAAGCAGAAATTGAAGAAATCCGCGGGGGTAAGCAGCAAATTGTCGTCACGGAGATTCCCTATGAAGTGAATAAAGCCAATCTCGTGAAAAAGATGGACGAATTCCGGATTGACAGGAAAGTGGAAGGAATCTCTGAAGTGCGCGATGAAACTGACCGCACAGGTCTCCGCATTGTCGTTGAGCTGAAAAAGGATACGGATGCAGCTGGTGTATTGAATTATTTATATAAAAACAGCGACCTTCAGGTGACATACAATTTCAATATGGTGGCCATTTATAACCGGCGTCCGAAACAAATGGGTCTTCACGAACTGTTGGATGCCTATATCGGCCATCAAAAAGACGTAGTCACGAGAAGAACCCAGTACGATTTGACAAAGGCGAAAGAACGCCAGCATATTGTAGAAGGCTTAATGAAGGCCTTATCGATTCTTGATGAAGTTATTGCCACCATTCGCGCTTCAAAGGACAAGCGGGATGCTAAGGATAACTTGATAGCTAAATTTGCATTCACTGAGCCGCAAGCAGAGGCCATTGTTTCCTTGCAGCTTTATCGTTTAACGAATACCGATATCACGGCTTTACGGAATGAAGCAGAGGAATTGACCAAAAAGATTGCTGAGTGGACGGCCATTTTGGATAGTGAGAAAAAGCTGTCAGCGGTCATAATTAAAGAATTAAAAGACGTGAAAAAGCGGTTTGCTGATCAACGCCGGTCTAAAATTGAAGCGGAAATTGAAGAGATTAAAATCAATCTGGAAGTCATGGTTCCAAGTGAAGACGTTATCGTCACTGTTACGAAAGAGGGTTATGTAAAACGGACAAGCCAGCGTTCCTATGCCGCTTCAAATGGCCAGGACTTGGCAATGAAAGAATCAGACCGGCTCTTTGCACAACTAGACATGAATACACAGGATGTTCTGCTTCTGTTTACCAGCAAAGGGAATTACTTATACTGTCCAGTTCATGAACTTCCAGACATTCGCTGGAAGGATATGGGGCAGCATATTGCGAATTTAATACCGATTGACCGTAATGAAGAAATTATCCAAGCCATTCCTGTTCAGGATTTTGAACTTCCAGAATACCTGGTGTTTGTCACAAGGAATGGTATGGTGAAGAAAACCGAGTTAAGCCAGTATAAAGCCCAAAGGTATTCCAAACCATTGGTTGGCATAAATTTGAAAGATGATGACCAAGTCATGAATGTCCATCTAACGGATGGGACAAAGGAGCTTTTCTTGGTTAGTCATTATGGCTACTCTCTATGGTTTAACGAGGAAGAAATCAGTATTGTCGGTGTAAGGGCTGCCGGAGTTAAAGGGATCAACCTAAAAGATGGCGATTATGTTGTGGCTGGGCAAATGATTGATGCCGACAGCCGGAAATCAATTGTCACAGTGACACAGCGTGGTGCGATAAAACGGATGAAATTGTCCGAGTTCGAGCGGGCATCCCGGGCAAAACGGGGTGTGATTATTCTTCGAGAGCTAAAAGCAAATCCGCATCGCATTGTTGGATTTGTGGCTGCAAGTGAAACCGATGAATTATTTGTCCAAACCGAAAAGGGTTACCTAGAAACGTTAAAGGCGGGAGATATTCGCTATAGTGACCGCTATTCCAATGGTTCATTTATTCTTGATGAAGGTGAGAACGGAAAAGTGACCACATTATGGAAGACAGAAGTGCCAAATCCGGATTCTTCCAACCAATAGAAAGGAAAAAAGACTCATTATGGGTCTTTTTTTCATTTTTTCCCCACTTTTGGACATACTAGAAATTATTAGCAAAATGGAGGGGATAAATGTGAAAAAGGAAATGGCCCTTGCTTTTACTGCGTTCTTTTTCATTTCACTTTCGGCAATAACCGTTGCATATGCGTTCGAGGAAAACAGCAAAACAATTGAAATAGCCAAAAAAGAGGCCGATATTACAGGTGATGGGAAAAATGAAGCTATTTTACTCAAAGGTGTTCCATATCAAGATGAAGAAGATGATTATTTAAGTGAGATTTTTGCTGAAGTAAAGGCTTCAAATGGCCAAACCTACACAATTCCTTTAGAAAGTGGTTCAAAAGCTGCTATGCAGCTCGTTGACTTAAACAACGATGGACTGAAGGATCTATTTATCAGCATCTTTACAGGCGGCAGCGGTGGTACGACTATGGATCACTTGTATACCATGAAAAATTTCCAAAAAACAGATTTGTCGGTTCCAGACCCCCTTGAAATGGAGAGCAGATTTCTAAATGGGTATAAAGCTGAGATTAAAATCGCGGAAACAGGAAAATCGTACTTTTTCAATTTGAAAGACCGGAAAAAATATTATAAAAAGTTAGGCCTTTATCATAAGGGCAGATTAAATGAGCCAATAGAATTAACCGTCAATCCCTATAGCAGCTTAAAACCAATTAAGCTGGAGGATGGGAGATATGGTTTAACAGGTGTCCAAAGGGTGACGGGCATTGCCAATGCGGATATGATTGCTTCTGCAGAATCAACGTGGTCCTATATAAACGGCAGCTGGAGGTTGGCACATGTAAAGATTTTTAAAGAAGGAAAGTAGGATATTTGTCACCTAATAGACAAATGCCCCATATACTATCGCAGGATGATTGAAAGGAGATGCTTGAAATGAGTATTCTCGTTCCTTCAAAATTATTAACTGCCTTCCTGCCGCCAGTGACTGCTTTCCGCCCAGTAGAAGGAAGAAAATACACATTGAAATATTCTGATTCTACTGGGCAGCTTTTTCTTACTATTGGAAGTAATTACGATGGCGGGACCAATCAAAGCTTCCGCGACGAAGTGCTGGCTGAATGGGTTCATCGGATGGGAGAATACTCCCTGGTGGGGCGCGTCCATGTTAGTGGAGATGAATTTGACAAAAATTATGCAAAAATCCGCTATGCCATCTTCCAAAAAGATATTAACCTTGCATTACAGGCAATGGTATATGGAGATCAGGCTTTTTATACAAATTTCCCATGGCTATTGGATGCCCCAATCTATATACGATTCGAATCTGTTTTTCCTGAATTCAATCAAGTTCTCTATTATGGAACGCCAAGACAATTTATGGCAAGCCGATCCATAAAGGAGACCATACAATAATCCACAGGCATAAGCCTGTGTTTTCTTTTGACTGAAAAAAGCCCATATTAGACAGGTTTCTGTAACTTTTTATCGATTTATTCGTACATATGAGTAGAGAGAATTGTTTGAAGCAGGGGATGAGTCAGGTGAAATTTTACTCAAAAAAAGGCTTAATAACTGGTTTTTTTTTATGGGGGACTGCGATATTTCTAATAGGTTTATTCCTTTTTGTGCCTGGAGGACCCAGCGGAGCGGGGGAGATGGCAGCAGCTTTATTAATAACGGTCAGTTACTGTGGATTCGTTAGTTGGTGCTGGTTTGGGACTTACTATGAAATTAACGGTTCACAGTTAAAGGTAGTGGGGGGACCGTTCCGCTGGAAGATTGATATTATGGGAATAAAAGGGGTCAGAAAAAGCCGAAATCTTTTATCAAGTCCGGCATTATCACTGGACCGGTTGGAAGTTACCTATGAAAAATGGGGAATGATTTTAATTTCACCTAAAAAGCAGGAAAAATTTTGTGAAACGTTAAAGAAAATCAATCCGAATATTGAAGTGAATCTAAATAAATAGCAAAACATTTATACACTCAAAAAATTTTTCGTCTCACTAACTTAAGTATACTTGGAAAATGAGACACAAGAAAATAAAAATATATAATAATATTATGTAAACTAGGAAAGGATAAAGGGAGCTGTCATTTTAATGGTGACAGCTCCCTTTATTTTATTCTTTTGGCATATCCATCTTATCGACAGCCGTTTTTAAATCGTCATTTTTAATATGAGTGTATATCATTGTGGTTTGTATCGACGAATGGCCTAATTGGCGCCGCAGCTTGGGCACATCATTAATTTCTGCATGATACCTGGTAGCAAAAGAATGGCGCAGTTTATGTACGGATAATGAGGGCTTGCCGAATGCTGTTGCATATTTTTCGACTAATTTCTCAACAGATCTGGCTGTGAGTCTTCGTGATTTTCCTTTAGGACCCATCGGAGCTGCGACAAATAATGATTTCATCGTTTTGTCAACCTGGTATTTTGCTGTTCTCACGGCTAAATAATCCTGCAAATCGTTCATTGCTGTTTGGCTGAAGAACACAAATTGTTCTTTATTTCCTTTGCGGATCACTCTGGCACAATATTTATTAAAATCAATATCATCCAGATCAAGACCAACTAATTCAGACAGGCGCAGGCCAGATCCTAAAATGAGCGAGACAATCGCGGTATCACGCTCTTTGTTTAATTGATAAAAGTTATAGATTTTCTTATTACCTTTGTTTAATTCACCGTAATCATGAGCGACGAATAAACGAAATTGTTCATATTCGTCCCCAAGCAGGATTTTGCCTTCCATTTTATTAGCGCGTGTTTCCATAGATTCTTTTATTTCATTGAATTCAATTTTTGCCATCACATTCCTATTAATGTAAGGCTGTAAATCAGGAGTTTCCGCGATGTTTTGCAAGTAATTAAACAGTGATTTTAACGCGGATAACTTCCGGTTGACGGTCAATTCTTTGTTATTTAACGAGTAATGCAGATAATTTAAAAATCCTTCAACCTCAAGAACGGTCATTTGTTCAAGACGTTGTAATGGTATATCGCGGATGCTGCCGTTCCAAAGCTGTTCTGCGATCATCCAGTTGAAGAAGATTTTGTAGTCATGGCAATAATTAAATAATGATGCCGTCGAAAGTTTACGCAGCTTATGATTGATAAATTCCTCGACATACCATGGGAGTACGTTCAACAGTACCTGCAGTTTTTTAAATTCTTGCTGTTTATCTTGGTTTTTCATCATTTCACCTCATTTTCTATATATTCGGCTCCTCTATTTTAAAATTCTTCTTTTATTTCGTCAAATTTATATTTTACGTAATAATCTAAATGACCGATGATCGCAAGATTCTTCTGTTCCCCAACTGATCATGAGTGTCACAAATTTTCTAAACAAAACAATAAAAAAAGCTGCTCCTGCAGCCTGATGATTATTCAATTGCTCAGCCCGTTTATTTTTAATGAAGGAAATAGGAATATTAACGAATTCTGGACTTACGGAATCCGTCCATTACATTGAATGCCGCAGATACCATAAAGAAGAATATGGCGCCGCCAATGATCCAAGATTTCAATTGGTTTGCAGTTATCTCTAATAAATCAGTCATATACGTAATAAAATATTGCGTGATTATCTCGGGATTAATTAAAATCTCGATGAAAACAATACTTGAAATCAACTGGAATACCGCGTTAAAAATGGCCATTCCTCTGGTCCATTGACTCTTGATTAATTTATAAATAGCCAATACGATTTCCAAACAAATTACGATCAAAACGATTGGCCAATACTGGAGCAAAACCTCTTGATTAACAGCTGGAGAGATGAATTCAAATCGGTTTCCCCCTCCTCTATAGATGCCAACTAGATGGTCTGCGTAAAAATAAATGGTTGCCCAGATCGCCGTCCACATCAAATTACCGAATACCTCTAATTTTGAAATGGCCTTTTTCTTTGGAATATAAGCGATATTTTTCAAATCATCAGGAGTCCATTTTTTTCTGCTGGCTGTTAACGGCTGGTTATCATTTTCCTTATCGGTTCTTTCGATAACAGCAAAAACAAGTGTCAGCCAAAAAAATGTTTGGATACCAACTGAAATCATTTGCCATATGCCATACCCCATAATATCCAGAGCCACATTGATGACTGTTTCCTGTCCATTATAATCCATAAAATATTCTGCAATAACTGAGATCAATGAAATAACAGCGGCAATCGGCAATATCATTTTTAATAACGTCACATATACATCAAAATAGCGCGGTCCAATCAGGTACATTGGCCGATCCCGATATCCGCGTGCCAATATGACCGGACTTCCTAGTTTTTCAAGAACCTTCTTTACATCGTCCTCACGATAATCATCAGGCAGCATATCCTCTATTGTTGACTGTAACTCAAGTGCAATATCCTCACGATTCTTTTCAGGCAGCCTGCGAGTAACCTCCTGAATATAAATCTCAATTAAATTCATTTTCTTCCTCTCCCTCTACCTTTAATAAGGTATAAAGTTCCTTTGAACTATTAATCCATTCCTTTTTTAACTGTAAAAATATCTCTAACCCATATTCACTTAAAACATAGTACTTACGGGGTCTGCTCTCAGATGTATCCCAATTACTCGACACCAACTCCTGTTTTTCTAATCGGCGAAGTAATGGATATAAGGTACTTTGATCAATGGAAATGCCTGACCCCTCCAATAACTGAACAAGTGAATATCCGTACTGAGGGGTCCGTAATTGACTTAATACCGCTAGTGTCAACGTTCCTCTCCTAAGCTCT
Organism: Neobacillus muris; assembly: GCF_943193175.1. Lineage (GTDB taxonomy): Bacteria > Bacillota > Bacilli > Bacillales > Cytobacillaceae > Neobacillus > Neobacillus muris. Next base: position 50,414 of record NZ_CALPDF010000006.1, on the reverse strand, counting down.
GTCGTCAACGAATTCAATAAATTACTCATTCACCCACCTCAATTTTCTTTACTAGATGATATACAGTATTTAATTTATACTATGTATCATACACTATTGGTAACACAAAAACAATAATCATTTAAAAACAATTGATAAAAATTGGAAATGAACGAGTGTGGTACACAAACGATGAAAAAAAGTAACTTATATCTATCCGGGGAATATTTCATCCGGACAGACGTATAATTGAATTGAGGTGGGGCATAATGCGAAAGCTTAAAAAAAGAAAATATTCGAAAGGCCCTCTACCTTTCAAATTAGTATTGGTCATTACTTTGGTGTTGTTTATTGGGCTAAACTTGCTAGCGGTACTAATTGTTGATAAAAATATTGAACCGGTTTTAATGAACATTGCAGAAACAAGGGCACGTCAAATTTCTACCCAAGCGATCAATGCCGCAATTTCAAATGAAGTGATTGAAAATATCGATATTAATGAGTTAATTGTAAAGCATGAGGACGGCGAAGATGCGGGTTACAGTTTTAATCCAAAGATTTATAACCGTGTTATTGCGGAGGCAACTTTGGAAATTCAAAAATATTTAGACGATCTGGAAAATGGCAAGTTAGATAAATTTGATGCCTTCCAAAATGATACGAATGTCGATTTTGCCGCTTCTGAAAAGGAAAAAGGAATTATCTACAATATTCCCCTGGGGATGGCGACAGATATTACGATATTTTCAAATTTGGGCCCAAAAATTCCTTTTCAATTTGAATTCCTTGGGGACGTCGTATCAAATTTGGAAACGAAGGTTATGGAAACGGGTATCAACAACACCTTTCTTGAGGTATATGTCATTGTAAATTTCAAAATCAATATCATTGTTCCATTAACTGAAAAGAGCTTAGAAGTAACAAATAAAGTAAAGATTGGCGACTTATTTTTACAAGGCAAAGTTCCTCAATATTATAATGGAAACAATAGTAAGAATAGTGATGTGAATCCTGTCATTCCTTTACAGCCAGAAAACAGCAATTCCGATTAAAATGGAGATGCTGTTTTTTTGTTATGTTGAAACTATCCCTCCCCTTTATTTATTGTGTTTTGCTCAGTGGTGTGTAAATCATGATCTGAATCCTGAGGAACTGTATCTGAGCGCCTATCCCCATCAATCAAAAAACCAGGCTTTAAGAGAAGCGCTTGAACTGACAGTGCCTAAAGAGGAAGCTGGTGAAGTGGCAGATGAAACAGTACTTGGCGTTTTATCCTTGTTTGGAAATGACGACCTGGCTTTTGTTGTTTCAGCGGAAATAAATAAACGGATATCAGGAAAAAGCAATTGAGCTGCCCTCCCTCCTTTCAGTTTTTTTAGTATAAAAAAAGCGCCTTGGCAAAAAGCCATAGGCGTTTTTCAAACGATTAATTTCCATAAATCGTGGAGATGATTTGGTCATAGGACATGTTGCTGTCCACTGTGTAGGTCCCTTCACGCAATTTGTTAACCAGACCTCTTTGCTCTATGTCTGATGCAAACTGAAAGGCATCCTCGATGAGTTTTCCATCTCTAAGGATACGCCCGACATCAATGCTCCCCATACCTGCTGTTACATTGACAACCACCTGAGTCGGCGGTTGAGTACTGGCTTGTGCAGGTGCATCTGGTTGAGCAGGCTGTGCATCAGCGCTCTCTTTCGGCTCTGCCTTAGGCTGGATTGTGTATCCGGCAGCGGTCAGCTTATCGACCATTTCTTTTTCTGAAAGCTCCACTTTTTGTGTCGATTTTGAAGTGGATTTAGAGACTTTATGGTCGCCAGTCAAATAAACCGTCCCAAGAATACCAGTAGCGATAAATATCCCTGCAGCAAAACTGCTGACTATATTAATTTTCATTAACGGCCTGTCTCCTTTCTTCCCTTTCCGACAGATAAGGAGCTAGCAGATATTCAATTTCACCCTCAGGCATTTGTTTCATATCAGCAATACTTTTAATAGAATAGTTGCGTTTATATAAGTCTAGTATTTCGCGTTTCAAGCTTCTTTCATCGGCAGAAAGTTGAAGACCTGCTTCCTTTGACACTACTTCGAGGTCAAGTTCCAAATTCCGAATTGACTCTCTAATCTCATTCACATCTTTCATAACCGACACATGGATCAAATCAATCTGTTTATTTTCTTTTATTGATGCTTTTTTCGTCATAAAAATCGAAACGATCAATAATATAGCTGATCCTCCAAATAAAACAGCTAATGCTAATTGCAAAATGTTATCCTCCTTCTTTAGGGAACTATCGCTACATTCCCCTATTATACATCGAAAGCGCTGGATTTTCGATTAAAATCGACGAATTCCAACAAAAGTCTTAGTATTTTAACAAAATGCGCCACTCTTGGAATCGATCTTTACATAAATAGTCTCATCCTTGTTTATCCTATACATGATATAAGACTGAAAGGAGCAGGATGATGCAAAATACTCAACCACCGATCCCTAACCCGCCTCAGGCGATTACGACAAAAGACATCCTTTATTTAAAGGATGCCTTATCATGGGAGCTATTGGCATTTAAAAAATTCCATTTTATGGCGACTCAGGTCAGTAATGAAGAAATCAAACAGGCACTGGATCAAGCAGGCAAAATGCATCAGGATCATTTTCAAAGAATCCTCACCCATCTGCAGGTCAATAACAATGAAGCCATGTCTAACCTGCCAAATACACAGTTAAATTGATAAGGAGGCAACGAAAATTGCAAAATCAGCAAAACCAAAACAGCAATCAAATTGCTAATCCACAGACCGGACAGCTGCCCAAAGTAAAAACGCCGGAGATGAATGACCGTGATTTTATAAATGATGGGCTTAGCACCTGCAAATATTTAACAGACAGCTTAAATATTGCCGTCCGTGAAGCAAGCCATGAACAGCTTCATTCCGAAATGCTGCAAATTCTGATTGAAACGCATCAAAGCAGCCGTCAACTGTACAACCTAATGTTCAAGAATGGCTGGTATAAGCTAGAAGCTGAGGAACAGCAGAAAATTGACCAAGCCTACCAGCAATTTAGTAACTATTCCTCTCAATTCCCATACTAAGGAACCCTGAACCGTCCCTGCATCCCTGTTCGATATCGATAACTTGCAGAGACGGTTCAATATTGTTGGAATAAATTAACATAATTTTAAATATATTGCAAAATAAACCTTGACATAGCTTCCTTAAGTACGATAACGTATCAGTCATAGAGATTATTAGTTTATTACAAAGCAAATAAAACTAATAGTAACGGAGGAAATCGGTATGTATAAGGTGTTTTGCAGGACATATCAAGGCGTGATGAAGTTTGCTTCTTCGTTTCTGCCTTGGCGGGAACCGGAACTGCTTATGGGAGAAAACAGTTTAGAAAAGCTGCCGGCGCTGATTAAAGGTCAAGGAATTGAAAGCGTTTTAATTGTATCGGATAAGGGAATTATCTCTGCCCGCCTGATGGATGAATTTCTTCAGGGCTTGAAGGAGGCTGGCATATGTTTTGTTGTATATGACGAAACGGTCCCCAACCCAACCATTGATAATATTGAGGAGGCACTAAAGGTTTATCATCAGAATAAATGTATGGGACTTGTGGCTTTTGGCGGAGGCTCCCCTATGGATTGTGCCAAAGGTGTTGCAGCCCGTGCTGCCCGCCCGAAAAAGACTATTCCCCAAATGAAGGGTGTTTTAAAGGTGATGAAAAAGATCCCTCCGCTGTTTGCGATTCCAACCACTGCTGGTACGGGGAGTGAGGCAACACTGGCTGCAGTGGTTTCAAATAGCGAAACGCATGAAAAGTATGCCATTATGGACACGGCCCTTATCCCCCATTACGCAGTACTGGACCCTGTTCTGACACTTAATTTGCCAAAGCACATTACCTCTACAACAGGGATGGATGCCTTAACACATGCAGTGGAAGCTTATATTGGCAGGAGCAATACGAAAGAAACGATCCAATTCAGTAAAGAGGCTGTAACCTTGATTTTTGAGAACCTGTATGAATGCTACACAAATGGCACAAATTTAACTGCACGGGCCAATATGCAAAGAGCCGCTTATTTGGCAGGGATGGCATTTACTCGGGCATATGTCGGCTATGTGCATGCTATTGCTCATACATTGGGCGGATTTTACTCAATCCCCCATGGGCTGGCGAACGCAGTGATCTTGCCTTATGTACTGGAGTACTATGGGGAATCTGCCCATAAACCGCTTGCAGAGCTTGCTGATCTAGTGGGTCTAGGCAATCAAGGAGATTCCGATCAAATAAAGGCTGAAGCTTTTATTAATGCCATAAAGGATATGAATAAAAAGATGGACATCCCAGCTAAAATCAATGGAATCCAAGATAGTGACTTGCCAGTCATGGTAGAACGCGCTTTAAGCGAGGCGAACCCGCTTTATCCCGTGCCAAAAATTCTCTTCAAGGGCGATATGTTCCATTTGTATGAAACGATTAAAGCATAATTTGGTTTGATCATGGAGGTTACAGGATGAAAAAATATCAGGAATTAGCGGCCAAACAGACAGCCTTTTTTCATACGGGCAAAACCAAGGACCTTTCATTTCGTCTGGAAGCCCTGCAAAAGTTAAGAATGTCAATTAAAAAAAATGAGAAACAATTGATGGAGGCACTGCGGGCTGATTTAAATAAATCTGAATTTGACGCTTACTCGGCTGAAATTGGGTTTGTCCTTGAAGAGCTGAGGTTTGCAATCAAGAATTTGAATTCCTGGGTCAAACCCCAAAGAGTAAAAACACCTATTACTCATATAGGGTCACAAAGCTACATTTATTCGGAACCATTTGGGGTCGCCCTGATTATTGCACCATGGAATTATCCATTCCAGCTTGCAGTTGCGCCGTTAATCGGAGCCATTGCTGCTGGAAATTGCGCAGTTATAAAGCCTTCGGAATTGACCCCTGTCACCTCGAAAGCTTTGGGAGAGCTAATCAGCAAACAATTCCCAGATGAGTTTATTGCTGTCGTTGAGGGCGGTGTTGAAACGAGTCAGGCGCTATTAAATGAGAAGTTCGATTATATCTTTTTTACTGGCAGTGTGACAGTCGGCAAGATCATTATGGAAGCAGCAGCAAAAAATTTAACACCTGTTACATTGGAATTGGGCGGAAAAAGCCCGTGCATTGTTCATGAAGATGCCAATATCAAACTGGCAGCAAAACGAATCGCCTGGGGAAAGTTTACCAATGCAGGTCAAACCTGTATTGCCCCTGATTATCTTTATCTTCATCAATCAATAAAAGACGAATTTTTACAGCAGTTTGAAGAAACGATTCAAGAGCTGTATGGAGCTGTACCGCTTAGCAATCCGGATTTTACCCATATCGTCAGCGAAAGGCATTTCAACCGGTTAGCCTCTTTTTTGGATAATGGACAAATAGCGATCGGCGGGAGAACAAAACCTGAGTCCTTCATGATTGAACCGACTGTGCTAACCGACATTACCTGGGATACGCCTGTCATGCAGGATGAAATTTTTGGGCCGATTCTTCCAGTTTTAGAATATGAGAACTTGCTGGAGGTCATCCAAGGAATTCATCAACATCCGAAACCGCTCGCCCTCTATATCTTTACGGAAAACTCTGGTGTGCATCAGCAAGTGCTCAATTCTGTGTCCTTTGGAGGGGGCTGCATTAATGATACTGTTTACCATTTTGTCTCCCCTTACCTTCCGTTTGGCGGTGTTGGAAACAGCGGAGTTGGTTCCTATCACGGTAAAGGCAGCTTTGATACGTTTTCACATAAGAAAAGTGTCCTAAAACAAACAACTCGTTTCGATATTCCATTCCGTTATCCTAATGTGAAGAATGGCCTGAAGAAAATCAAAATGTTTATGAAATAGAAAAGGCCGGGAGTACGGGTCCGGTACTCTTGGCCTTTTCTGTGAATATTTTTATATATTTAAACCTCTGCCAGTTTCGCATCCAGAATCTTCATAAATTCTTCGCCAGTGATGGTTTCTCTTTCAAGCAGGAATTTTGTTAGTTCGTGTAATTTATCCTTGTTTTCTTCTAGGATTTGAATTGCTCTTTGATGGCAGGATTTGATGATTTTTAATACTTCCGCGTCGATTTTTGAAGCTGTTTCAGCTGATACCAACAGTGATGTATCACCGCCTAAATAAGGGTTATTAACGGTTTCTAATCCCATCATATCAAATTCTTCACTCATGCCGAAGCGCGTAACCATAGCCCTGGCAATTTTGGTAGCCTGCTCAATATCATTGGAAGCGCCAGATGTAATCGTTTTATTAATGATTTCTTCTGCAGCGCGGCCGCCCATATATGTCGTGATCTTATCCAATGCTTGTTCCTTTGTCATCAGAACCGTTTCATGGTCATCCACTTGCATGGTATAGCCTAAGGCACCGGAAGTGCGCGGAATAATCGTGATTTTATGGACAGGTGCTGAATGGCTTTGTTTAGCAGCAACCAGGGCATGCCCAATTTCATGATAGGCTATCGTTAATTTGTCTTTCATAGAAATAACGGCGTTTTTCCTTTGATACCCGGCGATGACAACTTCCACTGATTCTTCCAGGTCACTTTGGTTCACTTTGGTCCGGCCCATTCTCACGGCTCTAAGGGCCGCTTCATTGATAATATTGGCCAAATCTGCCCCTGATGCCCCAGATGTAGCACGGGCTATGACATTAAAATCGACCGTGTCCTCGAGCTTTACCTTTGCAGCATGGACCTTAAGAATCGATTCCCGTCCGGCAAGATCCGGCAATTCTACCGGTACCCTGCGGTCAAAACGTCCAGGACGCAGCAGGGCCTTGTCCAATGTCTCCGGCCGGTTCGTGGCTGCCAGAATGACGACACCCTTATCTGGATCAAAGCCATCCATTTCGGTTAACAGCTGGTTTAAGGTTTGCTCCCGCTCATCATTGCCGCCCATGACACCAGCGTTACGGCTTTTCCCGATAGCATCAATTTCATCAATAAATACAATGCAAGGGGCTTTTTCTTGAGCCTGCTTGAACAAGTCTCTAACCCTTGCAGCCCCCATCCCCACAAACATCTCCACAAATTCCGAGCCGGAAATGGAGAAAAATGGTACCTTGGATTCTCCTGCCACCGCTTTGGCCAAAAGAGTCTTACCGGTACCAGGCGGTCCTACCAATAGGGCGCCTTTAGGAATGTTAGCGCCTATTTCGCGATATTTTTTAGGGTTATGAAGAAAGTCCACAATTTCCTGCAGCGCTTCCTTCGCCTCATCCTGCCCAGCCACATCCTTAAATGTGATGCCCGTTTGAGCTTCTACATAAACTTTGGCATTGCTTTTTCCAAAGGATAGTGCGCCGCTTCCTCCGCCCAGCCGATTTTGCATTCGTTTCATCAGCCACTGGCCGATGGCAATAAAGATCAGGAATGGAAGGATCCAAGACAAGATAAAGTTTAACAATGGTGATGTTTCCTTTGGAATCACCTTGGTGAATTTGACATTGGCCTCATGCAGCCTGTCGACCAAATCTGGATCATCAATGGCCCCTGTTTTGTATAGCTTGGTCTCCTCCGTTTTGACGGGTTTAAACATAATCGTATTGTCTTCAATTTCTACTTCTTTTACTTTACCGTCTTCAACCATATTTAAAAAAGTTCCATAATCGACCTCTTTTACAGAATGCTCCATGACCGCCGGAAAAATAAAACTATTTAAGAGTAAAAGGACGACAATCGCAATTCCATAATAAAAGATGATCGGTTTTTTGGGGGGCTTGATTTCTTTCATGAATGTTCCCTCGATTCTTTTTAATAAAACTATAAACAAGATTACTGCCGGATTAGTCCGGTTTTCAATAGTGTTAATTCTAACTTGTACCTCTGTAACGCTTCTTCAGCCGTTAACTCTTTGGCAAATTTCTCAATGATATTTCGAAACGTTACAGCTGAAATAATTTGTAAAACATGATTTAATTCCTCATCGTTAGAAAAGTTCAGCTTGTCTGTATTCAACAAGGAGCTAATTGCTTTGAAGTTATTATTACTTTCCTGTTCTTTAAAAATCCTTGAAAATGTACTTTCAATTCGGTACGTCATATTTAAAAACGCATTCCGAAAGAAATGAACATTTTCTTCCTCCTCAACAATGAACTGATAAAATTCTGGCATCGTGGCAAACAGGTCTCCATTATATTTTTTTATGAGCCTTAAAAACTGATTATGGATGCCTGTAACGAAATCATTGAGGATGAAAAAGAAGGCATCTTCTTTATCGTCAAAATATTGATAAAAGCTGCCGCGCGGAATTCCTGCCAATTTCACAATGTTTGCAATCGAAGCATCATATAACGGCACTCTGGAAAACTCTTTTTTTAACGAAAAAAGTAAAGTGGCTCTTTTATCTTCCGGGAGATTAAAAAAAGTAATTTTAGGCATTCTTTTACCTGCTTTCTGTCATACATTTCGTTTATCTCCAAATATGACACTGTGTCATATTAACCCAATAATATATGACAAGCTGTCACTTGTCAATTTTGGCTATCGTTCAGCAAAACTGTTGGTTTGAGGATATTAATTACCATTTGAACATCTTAAACTCTTTTTATTGTACCTATTGAATATGAACAAACTATGAATAACTCTAGATAAAATTGAATAGATTCTGCAGGATGCAAAAGGCGGATATTACCAGCAAATTCTCTCTCCTATTTTTGATACAATTTTCATATTGATGAATAAAAGGAGGAATACTAGAATGAAAAAACATCATCTCCTCCTTACCTTGGTCATCTTAGTTACCTTCGTTGGAGGGATACTTTCAGGTGGTTTACTATCCGGCACTCATCAATCAGGCGCTAGCAGAACAGTAAAGCAGGTACCTGAGAAAGAGACCGATATAGAGGAAAAACAGGTTCCCAAAGTGGAGGATAAAGCACCATCCAAAGTTTTAATCGGCTATGTCCAGGATTTTCGGGATCCTAATATGATAGATTATGAGAAATTGACCCATGTGATTTTTTCTTTTGCCCATCCGACTAAAGAAGGCGAATTCATGCTTACTGGTGATCAAGCATTACAAAATCTTCGCACGATCGTGTCTAATGGAAAAAAGAATAATACGAAAGTAATGCTCGCCGTGGGCGGCTGGTTCCACATGAATGGCGGCGAGTCATACGACTATTTTAAAGCAGCTATCGCCAATCCTGACTCACGGATTAAGCTGGCCGACGAACTTGCTAGTTTTGCAGACCGGGAGAATCTCGATGGAATTGACATCGATTTTGAACACCCGCATTCAGAGGAAGATGCCCAATATCTGGCCGCTTTTGCAAAGGAATTGAGCGATCGTCTGCATCCAAGGGGCAAGGAGCTTTCGATTGCAGTTTATGCAAAAATTCATGCGGTGACGCTGACAGAGACTAACTTTGTTAAATATGAACCATCTATGTTCCAAAATGTCGATCATGTCAACATAATGGCTTACGATGGGCAGTGGGATGACGGCTATCATGCCGCTAATTTATCTCCCTATCCATATACGGAGGCAATTGTAAACTATTGGTCATCATTCTTTGAACAGAATCAATTTCCGAAAGAGAAGCTGGTTTTAGGTGTCCCATTTTATGCTCAGCCGGAGGATCCAAATGTGAAGCAGGTCTCCTTTGCTGCCATTACGAATCAAAATCCGGATGATGCTGCTGGTGATACGATTGCCATGAATGGCACAACCTATTATTACAACGGTTCTGAGACAATGAAGAAGAAAACCACCCTGGCGCTTGACCATGGGTTCGGCGGGATGATGCTTTGGGAGGCAGGGCTCGATGCCCAGGGACCAATAAGCCTGACAGGAACCATTGCCAAGGTTTTAAATGATTCCCAAGAAGGTCCTGTAAAATACTATACAGTCAAACAATAACAAAAGGGGCTATCTGGAAAGCCCCTTTTTCAATTATGATATTGCCGCTTTGCTTAGCAATTCATAGGAACGCAATCGATCCTCATGATCATGGGTAATCGTTACAATCATGATTTCGTCGGCCTGATAGCGTGATCGGAGCTCCATTAACTTCTGATAAACCTTTGTTGGTCCGCCAATTAACACGTTCCGCTTTATGTTATTTAATGTTTCCTTGTCCTTTTCGTCCAATTGGCAGCTTTTTGCCTCATGAATCGACGGAACGCCCGGCTCCCTTTTTCCCTTACTGCTTTGCAATGACCAGATCAGGCTGCTTAATGCAACCTCTTCCGCCCGTTCATCCGTATCTGCGCAAATCGCAGAAACGGTTAAGATAACATAAGGCTTGTCTCCCTTTTTTCTTGCTTGAAAGCTAGAGAAATAATGCTTAATGATGGCTTCTCCTTCATGTTCACTCATAAACTGGCCGAATACATAGGGCAGTCCGAGTTCCGCGGCAAGGAGCGCGCTCTTTTTGCTCGTGCCTAACAGCCAGGTTTCTGGAGATACGGTAGGGACGGGTGCAGCCGATAGCTTGGCAAATTCATGTCCGTTTGGGAAATCCCTGTTTAAAAAGTGAAGCAAGTCCTTTAGCTTGTCCGGGAAACCCCAGACATTTTGCAAAAAATGATCGGATAACGCGTTCGACACTTCTGCAGACCCGCCTGGAGCCCGGCCGATGCCTATGTCAATCCGGCTGGGAAACAGCGTAGACAGGAGGTTAAACACTTCTGCGATTTTATATGGCTTGTAATGCGGCAATAGAACTGCGCCGGAGCCAATCCGAATCTTATTTGTTTTGGCTCCAATGTAGCTCAGCATGACTTCAGGAGCTGGGCATGCCAGCCCTGGCAAGTCGTGATGCTCCGCTATCCAGTAACGTGTATAGCCAAGCTTTTCACCGGCTTGCGCTAATGTTAAGGATGCGTTTAAAGCTTGCTGGGCTGTTTGGTTGGCAGAGATGGGGGCTTGGTCTAATATGCTTAATTTCATTTTGTCCTTCCTTCCTTTACTTCTATCAAAGATAACGAAAAATCGCCGACTTGACCTTTTTCGTATAAATTAGTAAAGGAAGTAAAATATTGGCGGATCGTTCCCGTGAAGGATAAATTCCGGTCTGGGATTTTGACTTGGTAGGTCCCTTTATAGAGCAGGGTCGTTATATCATGATATTGTTCACTGGTAACTTTAAAATGAACAGATATCATTTGTAATCCGTTCACTTTTTCTTCTTCGTACTGATATATCTCTATCTCTGTATCATTTAAAATCATTTTGTTAACCATGGATAAGAGCTCCTTCCTTTTACTTTTTCTAAATCATAGCAGTTGGATTTTACAGGGGCAAATTTCCGATTCTTTAAGATAGTTAACATAATATATTTATGTTTTAAAAATAAAAACAGCCTCTGAATAAAGGCTGTTCATGTCTCCTATTTAGAGACCCATGTTTTTGGCAATGATTTGTTTCATAATTTCGTTTGTCCCGGCATAAATGGTTCCAACAGCTACGTCTCGGTAGCGTCTCGCGATTTCGTACTCTTCCATATATCCATAGCCGCCATGTAACTGCATGCATTCGGCTGCCACTCGTTTTGCCAAGTCGGTCATCCACCATTTCGCCATCGCCACTTCATTGACGATATTTTTCTTATCCATATGATCAACAATCAACCGGTCAACAAAGGTCTCGCCTATTCGGATGTTCGTAGCCATTTCTGCCATTTTAAATTGAGTGTTTTGAAATTTGCTGATTGGCTTGCCGAAGGCTGTTCTCTGTTTTACATAGTCCAGTGTGATTTCTAGCATATGCTTTGATCCGGTTAAACTGCCAATAGCCAGCATCAAGCGTTCCTGCTGCAGTTTTTTCATTAAATAATAAAAGCCCATTCCCTCTTCACCGAGTAAATTTTCTTGCGGTACTATGGCATCTTCAAAAATCAATTCTGAAGTATCATTGGCATGCTGCCCCACCTTGCGAAGTTTTTTGCCTTTTTTAAACCCCGGAGTTCCCTCTTCCACAACAAGTAAGCTGACACCTTTATGGGCAGGCTGGGCATTCGGGTCAGTTTTACAGACAACGATGACAAAATTAGTGGAGTACCCATTAGTTATAAAGGTTTTTTCGCCGTTTACGACATAATGGTTTCCGGCTTTTCTAGCTGTTGTCTGAATGGCTGCCAGGTCCGAGCCAGTGCCGGGTTCTGTCATGGCAATGGCCGATATCATATCGCCGCTGACGGCTTTAGGAAGCCATCTTTGCTTTTGCTCCTCGGTTCCAAATTCATCAATATAAGGCATAACAATGTCATTATGCAGCCCGATACCGCCAATCCCTGCCCCGATTTTGTCGAGTTCTTCTGTAATGACGACGGAATAGGCAAAGTCGGCATTGTACCCGCCATATTTTTCATCTGCCCATGGGCATAAAAATCCTTGCTCCCCAGCTAGCTTCCAAAAAGATTTGGGAACTTGTTTTGCCTGCTCCCATTCTTCAAAATAAGGTGCAGCATTTAGCTCAAGAAATTTCCGGAATGACTTTCGAAAAATTTCATGCTCCTCTTTTAAATACGGTTTCCCCAATTCAACCACTCCTTCTATACTTTTAGTGGAAACAAGATATTACCTTTTGACGTAATTAACCTAAAGCTCCAACTCTATTTTTTTCTCAATGGTGTTTTGAGAATTTTCCCGGTAGTTGTCTTGGGCAATTCCTTTAAAAAGTAGATTCTCCTTGGGACTTTGTAGTGGGCCAGCCGCTGTTTGCAAAAGGCGGCAATTTCTTCGGGGTTTCCCTCAGACCTGGAAACGATATAGGCCGCTACTTCCTCTCCGAAAACAGGGTCTGATTCACCGACGACTGCGCATTCGACAATGTCAGGATGCGTATAAAGGACCTCTTCTATTTCTCTGGGATACACATTGTAACCGCCTCGGATGATCATGTCTTTTTTTCGATCGACAATATAGAGATAACCATGTTCATCCTGGCGTCCCAGATCCCCGGTATAGAGCCAGCCGTCCTTGATCGTTTCATTTGTTTCTTCTTCCTTTTTATAATAGCCCTTCATTGTGTTGGGACCTTTAAAAATGATCTCGCCCACTTCACCAGCCGGTACTTCTCTTTCGGAAGCGTCGACAATTTTGAGTTCAATGCCAGGTAAAGGAAGCCCGACTGAACCGGCCTTCTTTACTGACTCATTCGGGAAACAGCTAATCATAACCGTACTCTCTGTCTGGCCATAACCTTCTCCGATTTCCACACCCATTTCTGTTTTTACTTTTTCTAGGATTTCAACGGGGAGACTGGCGCCTCCTGATCCAGCTTTACGCAGGCTGGAAAAATCAAGCTCTTTGATTCGAGGGGAATGAACAAACATCGTATACATGGTCGGCACCCCAAAAAATACGGTGATCCTTTCTTCAGCCATCCTCTTCAAAATCACATCAGGAATGAACCGTTCCTCGAGATAGATGGTACAGCCTATGAATACACATTGAAGCAATCCCTGGAGTTTGGCATAGGCATGGAATAATGGAAGTACGACTAAAACCCTATCTTCCTTCGTTAATTCTAAAATGTCCGCACTGGTTTGGGTCATCCATTCGAGGTTCCCATGAGTAATAATGGCCCCTTTAGGTTTACCTGTGGTCCCGGAGGTATAGATGATTTGCGCATCATCCTGTGGTGCCTTTGGCTCTGGCCAAAAATCAGCCGGGTCCCCATTGACAGCTTCCCAATGAATCAACGAATCTTCCGGAGGCAATGAGAATATTTGCTTCACAGTTGAAAGCTCATTTACTGCTTTTTTTACTTCCCCGATTCCGGCCTCATCCACTATAATTGCCTCTGCTTCAGCATCATTTAAAATATAAATGATTTCGCTGGCCTTAAATGTCGGATTAATCGGTACCACAATGGCACCTAGGGCCAGCAGGGAAAAGTACGCAATGGCGTATTCCGGCTTATTGGCCGCCATCAGCGCAACATGAGAACCATCTTGAAGTCCGTATTTTTTTAGTCCTGCAGCTTTTTCTTTGACTTGCTCAGCCAGTTCTTGATAAGTTAAATTTTCATTTTTAAAAACAATGGCTGGATGTTTTGGTGCCTTTTTCACCGTGTTGAATAGAATTTGACTGATATTCAAATCGATTTCCTCCTTCATTTATGGAGCAATGCATAGGAGCCTAATCTAATGTATGCGCTTACAAAATAACCTATGAAACTGTAAGGTTAAAATTCTGGCACAAGACACTTTATATATTCTTTATGTTTCATCCTTATTCCTGCTAAAAAATGGAAATTCCAAAAAGATCTAATTGAAGGATGCAAACAGCCCCTTAGACGTTATTTTCACAAAAATAACAACAAATTCGTTTTTGGACACCGAATTGTCAAAAAAGCAGCCAAATGTCCTATGAATTTCAGCGATTTTTGAAGGATAATGTCGATAGACAGAGAATAGAATAATAGACTTTATTTACTAAGGGAGGAAAAAAGATGAAGAAGTTAGTGACACTGATTTTGGGGGTTTTAGTTGCATTATCCTTATTTACTGTATCTGGAAGCCCGGTTCAAGCGGCGGAACCGGACGATGATTGCTCTTGTCATGAGCTTAGTCCGATAACAGGAGCGGAAAGAAATAAAATTGTGGCTAAATTTATAAGTAGTGAAGAATTTAAAACACAAAAAGCCCAGCTGCTCGCAGCAGGTTATAAATGGAATGGTGCTCACACTATTGAAGTCGTACTTCCTGCCGAAGATGTAATAATGGTTGGGGTTCCATTTACTAATGAAGAAGGCGCAGCATTTATGTATGTTTTTATTAATGGTACATTCGTTGGAGCAACACCACTTGAATGATGAAAAGATCCTTCTCTATCTATTTAGGGAAGGATCTTTTTATGAGTTTAAAAGATGAAAATAAGTGTCACATTCGTTAATATTTTTCCTCTAAATAGCCATCAAAGCTGCAACAAGGTTTAGAGTAATGGTTAAATAATTTGTTCTTCATCAGCTGTATTGAGCAGTGTCCGTTTATGAGGAATAATTGTTAAATTGGATCGTTTAAGCAGATAATTTAAATGTTCAATCGGCATAGAGCCATGGCCTTTTCCTTCACTGAGGGTAAATTGAACCGTTACGCCATTATAGGCGGTTACCGTAAACGATTCAGCCGAATTAAAGTTTCCTTGAATCACTTTAGAAATCTGATACTTGGTCCCTTCTGAAATAGACATTATGCCTCTCCTTTTACTGTCATTCTTTTATTATTATTTCCTTTTCATTTTTATGTATACATAAATTTTCCAATGTTCCCGCCTTTTTGGCCATTAAGAAAAGAGAGGGGCTCTCCCTCTCTTACTCGTCTTCCATTTCTTCGTCCATCATTTCGTCAAACGCTGCTGAAACCTTGTCGAATTCCTCATCACTTTCAATGGCGGAAAAATCGCCGTCATCATCGACTTTCAAGAAAAAAATATCAATGTCTTCGTCATTTTCCTGTCTAATATCTTCCACAAATCCAACTGCCACATAATCCGTATCGTCAATGGTCATGACACCTAAAACTTCTACTTCCAGTTCCTCGTTATTATCATCACTGATGGTAAAGACTTCTCCTACTTCGATATTGGCCACTTGAATATCCCTCTCTTTATTGAAGATTTCTACCTTTCACATTATTGGTAAAAGGGAAGCAAATTAAACTAAGAAAGAGGAAATGTCCAGATTATTTTAAATCAACATATAGTTCTTCCACTCTTCAGGAAGCAGTGATTGGTATTTGTTTTGCAGGAAACGGTCATCACAAAGGATGATGGTCCCGGTATCCTGTTCCGATCGCAGCAGCCTCCCTCCAGCCTGCAAAACCTTGTTCATACCTGGGAAAAGATAGGAATAATCGTAGCCATTCCGCCCATTACGATCAAAGAACTCTTTGATCAGATTACGCTCAAAACCAATCTGCGGGAGGCCGACTCCGACCACGGCCACTCCATTTAATCGATCGCCTTTTAAATCGACCCCTTCAGAAAAAACACCTCCCAATACGGCGAAACCAAGCAGCGTTTCAGAAGTACCAGCCTGAAAGGAATCAAGGTATGCCTCCCGTTCTGCTTCATCCATACCAGCCGATTGAATTAGTGTTTTTGTCTGTTTATCCCCATTCTTATAGTCTTCGTAAACGGCCAGCATATATTGATAGGATGGAAAAAACACCAAATAATTCCCGGGCCGGCTGCAAACCAATGATTGCAGCATAGAAACAATCGCCGCCTGTGATCGTTCACGGTCTCGATATCGTGTCGATATCGGCTTAATAAAAACATCTACTTGTTCCTTAGAGAATGGAGAAGGTATTGCCAGCACATAATCCTTATGACCACTGCCCAGTAAGTCTTGATAATAATCCAGCGGGGTCAGGGTGGCTGAAAAAAATACCTTTGACTTGTAGCCCTTCGCCATTTGTTTTAACAGTTTGGACGGGTTAATGCAGAACAGTTTCAAGGTCAGATTATTTCCTGCGATTTCAGCATAAATAATAGATTGCTCGTCCAGCCACTCCGTTACTTTTAAAAATTGGCTGACGGTGAAATAAACGTCCAGCAAATGGGGAGCGGAACCAGCCGCGAGGACTTTCTCAGCTTCTTCAGCAAAATGATGAAGCTGAAGTGAAAGCTGCTCATCCAATGCTTCAAGAACTATTTCCTTGTTTTTATCCATCGATTTTTTCAAGCTCAAAAACCAGGAGTTTAACTGGCTGGCAGCCTCATAAATTGGTTTGTTAACGCCTTTAAAATCTTTTTTCACTTGCAGAAAAATCTGTTTATCGATAGTCGCCGAGAACATCTCACGGCCTCGGTCAACCAAATTATGCGCCTCATCGACCAAAATTGCCGTGGACTTTTTCTCTACCTCAAACAATCGTTTAAGTGACACCTTTGGGTCAAAAATATAATTATAGTCGCAAATGACAGCATCCGCTGCGCAGGCAAGGTCAAGTGAATACTCAAACGGACAGACCCGATGTTTTCGGGCATATTTCCGCTGGCCTTCTCGGTAGGTGGGAAACGGAAACAGAACCAGGAGTTCCTTGCTGCTGGTATCTTTTCATCAATCGTTACTTGGCCGTTGTTATATAATATTCCGTCACATCTCCCATCAATTTTATAGACTAAGCCTTCGAACGGGATATCGATGGATAGGTAAACCTCCCGCTCATCCTTATCTCCGTAAGTTTTTTGAATGGCTTGATGGACTCTTGTTCCGTCCGCCAT
The DNA here is from genome assembly GCF_943193175.1 of Neobacillus muris. GTDB lineage: Bacteria > Bacillota > Bacilli > Bacillales > Cytobacillaceae > Neobacillus > Neobacillus muris. The sequence continues at coordinate 33,196 of NZ_CALPDF010000006.1, read as the reverse complement.
TGTCGATTGCGGACGGAATCTGGAATCAATGCTGCCAGAGCTGTAAACATACTCGACTAGCGATCTGACAGAAATATGGATTTCATTTAACACGAAAACACCCACTTCAAATAAGAATGTATGTTTGCTTCTTTCATTATACCAGAAGTTTGCCCCTATACAGACAAAAACCAAGCAGGGAAGAAATGCCCCTGCTTGGTTTTACCATACCTATTCTCGAATTTGTCCAGTACCCCTAATAAGTGCTTTTGTCGTGGTGATCGCCTTTAATCCCATTGGACCGCGTGCATGTAACTTTTGGGTGCTGATTCCGATTTCAGCTCCATATCCGAACTGTTCCCCATCCGTAAATCGGGTGGACGCATTATGATACAGGACAGCTGCATCGACTGCTTGGAAAAATAAATTTACATTCTGGGTATCCTCTGTAATAATGGCCTCGGAGTGTTTGGTCCCATATTGGTCAATATGACTGACCGCCTCTTTTACATCTTCTACTAATCTGACCGCTAATATTGGAGCTAGAAATTCTACCTCCCAGTCTTGTTGGGTAGCTGGCTTTATAAACGAAAACCTAGCGGTTAAACGTTCATCGCCGCGAAGTTCTACATCTTTTTCATAGAGTGCTTCCATCAAGTCGGCCGTGTATGGCCAGTTTTCATGAATGAGAACGGTTTCTGCAGCGTTGCATACAGATGGACGCTGTAATTTTGCATTAAGCACAATATTGATCGCCATATCTTTTTGGGCGGATTGATCAATGAAAATATGGCAATTCCCTACACCGGTTTCCAATACAGGGACGGTGGCATTTTCAATAACATTTTGAATTAAGCCGGCGCCGCCGCGTGGAATGAGGACATCAAGGTATTTGTTCAGCTTGAACATTTGTGAGGCGGTTTCATGGCTTGTGTCCTCCAGCAGTTGAACAGCGTCCGCTGGAATGGCTGTTTGAGCCAGTGCATTTTGCATGACCTGAACAAGCGCTTTATTTGAGTTTAGTGCTGACGTGCTTCCTCTGAGCAATACGGCGTTCCCTGCTTTCAAACATAAACTGGCGGCATCCACTGTCACATTTGGTCGTGCCTCATACACCATCCCGATGACGCCAAGTGGAACTCTAATCGATTGAATGGAAAGTCCATTGGGCCGATCCCATTCCTCAATGATTTCCCCGATGGGATCTGGCAGTTTAATCAATTGACGAACGCCTTCCACTATTTGATCAATTCTCTCGTCAGTTAGCAGCAGCCGGTCTAATAAGGAGGCAGATAAGCCTTGTTGCTTTCCTTTTTCAATATCCTTGGCATTTTCCTGCAAAAGAAACTCTTTTTTCTGTAAAAGCTGATCGGCCAGGAAGGCCAGCGCCTCGTTTTTCGCTTTTGTTGAAACCAATGACAATGTCTTTGAAGCTGCCTGCAGCTTTTTAGCTTTTTCGATTAGTTCAGTCATTTCTCCTCACTCCTCTCGTAGAATAACCCAGTTATCCCGGTGTATCACTTCTGGTTTTTTATTAAACGAGTAAGCTTTGGATTGCTCACTCGGCAAACCCTTTACTTTTTCTAAATCCTTGGATGAAAAATAAATTTGTCCTTTGCCGATAGTTTTTCCTTTTTGATTTCGGACTTCTACCACATCTAAAGCGTTGAATTCGCCGAAGACATTGGTGACGCCAACAGGAAGTAAGCTTTTGCCCTTTTGTACAATGGCTTCTTCTGCACCATCATCGATTTCAATCACACCGCCAACATGAGAATGATAGGCGATCCATTGCTTTCTCATTTGCATTTGTGTTTGGAACGGACCGCCGATATAGGTCCCATCACCCTTGCCAGCTAAAATATCCACTAATTTTTCTTTTCCAGTTCCCCGCCCAACAAACACACTGACCCCAAGGGACAAAGCTTTTTTGGCGGCAAGAAGTTTGGAGCGCATGCCCCCTGTCCCGACAGATGAGCCATTCTCGTCGGCAACTCCTAGCAGCTGTTCGGAAACTTCCGGAATGAAATGATATTTTTTGGCATGTTTAGATACCTTTGGATTGCCGTCATAAAGTCCATTGACATCTGTTAAAATGATGAGGGCATTGGCATGGAGAAACCCGCTGACAAGGGCGGAAAGCATATCATTGTCGCCAAATGTCAGTTCCTCAATCGATACGGAATCATTTTCATTTATAATGGGTATGACTCCCCGATGCAGCAGCTCATTGATGGTAGAATATAAGTTTTGAAATCTCGTTTGACTATAAAAATCTTCTCTTGTTAACAAGATTTGCGCCGGAACCATGTGAAGCTCTTTAAAGAGCTCGTTATAGTACTGCATTAACAGCCCCTGTCCGACCGCTGCGGCTGCCTGTTTTCCTGCCGTTGTGTTCGGGCGGACCGGGTATCCGAGTGCGCCAAATCCAGCAGCGACTGCACCAGAGGAGATCAGAATCACATCATGGCCCTGGTGTTTTAAGTTCGCCAGCGCCTCCACGTGGTCCTTCATTTTTTCTTCAGAAATTGTACCTGTAGCAGTTGTTAGTGAACTGCTTCCAATTTTAACAACAACAAGCTGCTTTTTCATTGTTTCAGAACTCCTCTATTAAAAATTGGTGTCATTTTATGAGAAAATAAAAAACGGCTCTTCTGTCCTTTTAAAATAAAGGACGGAAGAGTCGTTTCCGCGGTACCACCTTTGTTGGTGCCTTGCACCCACTCGAACCCGTAACGAGAGTCTACGGCTTATGTTTTCATAAGCAGTTTCTAAAAGGGCAGGTTCAATTTTCTTTCCATGAGAAACCTTTCAGCCTAGGGGTCTCATTCTCTATCATGTTCCAAAAATTTACTAGTCCCTAACCGTTTGCAATTTCAATTTATTTGATTATCTAAAGAAATTACCCAAAAGTCAATAGATTAATTTTAAGAAATCGCTTACAATGATAATAAAATCCAAATTTATCCAGATTCACATTTACTCTAGTCGGTGCCCTAATCACCATGAGCCGTTCATGAGGACAAAACATGGAGCTTCTCAGCTAATTTTGTCCTTATGTATCCAATAAGAGCCAGCCGCTCTATGACGACTAGCTCTCATTAAAGCTATTGCTGCCCTTTTTTAACCCATTCTGCAACAGTAACCGTCCGTTTAGCTTGATATTTGACGGCAGCTTCAACATCTTCGACCATTTTTCCGTTTTGATCAACCGAAACACTGGTGCCATATGGGTTTCCGCCTGCAGCAAACGTAATCGGGTCGGTATAACCAGGCGCGGCAATAATCGCACCCCAATGATACATCGACGTATAAAGGGATAAAATGGTTGCTTCCTGACCGCCATGCGAATTTTGGGCCGAAGACATCGCGCTGACTACCTTATTAACCATTTTTCCCTGAGCCCATAGCCCGCCTTGGATGTCAAAAAACTGCTTCAATTGAGATGGAACATTTCCAAACCGGGTTGGCACACTGAAAATATACGCATCGGCCCATTCCAGGTCTTCAGATTTCGCTTCAGGAATATGGGCGATCTTTTCCGTCGTGGCTTTCCAAACAGCATTGCCCTCAACAACAGACTGTGGAGCCAATTCGGGAATTTTCAAGATTTTTACTTCAGCACCAGCTTCTTTGCCGCCTTCTGCCGCCCATTGTGCCAACTGGTAATTCGTACCGCCCATACTGTAAAAAATAACAGCTAAATTTACATTCGTCATTGTCTCTTTCTCCTTTTCTGATGAAATAGCAAACAACCTGTCCAAAAAATGTGTGTCACCGTCACAACGAAGTTATTATTACCAATTGAAAATATTTTAGGACATTATATTCAAAATTATTTACGGCGGGTTCTGACCCCATCAGCCCCAGCATGTATGGTAAATGAACATACATAGGAATTTCAGGAATAAAATAAGTACAAAAGTTTATTTGAGGAGAGACCCAAATGGAGAAAAATAGCCAAACACAGCCCAAACTGTGGATCTATTGTCTGATCGGGATGCTGACCACTGTTGTCGTACTGGCTTTTGCCAGACTTTCATATGGGGTCATCCTTCCTTTTATGATGGACGGTTTACATGTTTCATATAAAGAAGCCGGATTATTGGGAACAACCACGTCATTAGGGTACGTCAGTACATTGATTGCAGCGGGGATTCTTGCGGCCAAATGGGGCAGCAAACAGACGATATTACTGGGGATTTCCCTTGTTGCTGCTGGGTTTGTGGGACTTAGTTTTGCGTCTTCCTATGTAAACGCTTTTTTATTTTTGCTGTTATTGGGAATCGGGACTTCCTTTACATACACTCCGATGATCTCTTTACTCGTTGCTTGGTTTCCGCAAAAAAGAGGGTTTGTCATCGGTTTGGCGACAAGCGGCGCAGGAATAGGTATTCTATTTGCCGGAATGTTTGTTCCCTATCTAAGCAGCGTTAATGCTGAAATAGGCTGGAGGTTTGCTTGGGGAACTTATGCTGTTATCGGATTAGCGGCTGTTCTATTAACCTTTCTATTTGTCAAAAACCCACCTATAGAAAGGGAAGTGGGGCAAACCCAAACCAAATCAGCACCAAAGGCAGTCTATAAAAATCCAAACGTCATCCATGTTGGGCTTATCTATGGAATAGTGGGACTTACCTATATTGTTCAAGCCATTTTTATTATGAGCTTTATGCTAGAATCCGGCATATCTGTAAAGTACGCAGGGCAATTGATGGCGATTAACGGTATATTATCCATTTTTAGCGGGCCAGTCTGGGGGAAAATTTCCGATCATATCGGGAGAAGAACTTCCCTAATTGCGACGATGGGGCTTGTGATGGTCTCGATGATCGTTCCCTTATTGTTCCCGACTCTGATCGGTTTCACGATTCACACCATCCTCATCAGCTGTACCTCAACGGGACTATTCACATTGACGCAAGCCTCCAGCATGGATTATGTCAAGCCGGCTGAGCGGCCAATTGCTTTCAGTTATGTCACGTTTTATTTCGCTTTGGGCCAATTAGGAGGCCCAGCGATTGCCGGCTGGCTCATTGAGGATTGGGGAGGATTCAAATCAGCGTTTTTGTTTACATCTATTTGTTTGGCTATCGGCCTCCTGCTTACCATCAAGCTGAAAACGTCAAAGCCTGATCAGAATGCGATAGGAGCCATAAGCACTGAATTAAACAAACAAATCAGCCGTTAAAAAATCAGTGCCATTACCTTGATAAGGCAATGGCACTGATTTTTTAGGTTTTATTTCACTTTGCTAAGAGCCTCTGTAAGAGTTTTTACGAGAAAATGGATATCCTTTTGTTGGATACTTAGCGGCGGTGACAGGGTCAGGACATTGTTAAAGCCTGCAACGGTTGCGCCGTTTTTGCCAATAATCACACCCTTTTCTTTACAATCGGCAATTACCTTGTTCACGATTGCTGGATCTATCGGTTCTTTTGTTGTTTTATCACGAACCAATTCAACTCCGACTAACAGCCCTTTTCCGCGTACATCCCCTACAAATGGATGGTCTTTCAGCAAGCTTCTTAAATCACTTAATAGCTGCCCCCCTATATCCTTGGATCGGTCAAATAGATTCTCCTTTTCCATAATTTCAAGATTTTTAAGAGCTAAGGCACAGGCTGCCGGGTTACCGCCAAATGTATTGACATGGCGGAAATAATCATATTCCTCGGTTCCCTTAAAAGCTTCATAGATTTCTTTTCGTACCGCCGTTGCCGACAGCGGCAAATAGGCACTCGTAATCCCCTTTGCCATGGTAATCATATCGGGTTTGATACCATAGTTCATAAATCCAAATGGTTTGCCAGTCCGCCCGAATCCGCAAATGACCTCATCGACAATCAAAAGCGCCCCGTGTTTTTCACAAATCTCCTTTGCTGCCTTCATATATCCATCAGGTGGAATCAAGATTCCGCCTCCGGTGATAATCGGCTCCATGATCATCGCCGCAATCGTTTCACTTAATTCCCAAGTCATGGTCCTGTCTATTTCCTTAACCGATGATAATTCTTGTGGGTCTGGCACATTTGTATCATCCCGGTAGGAGTCTGGTGGTGATACATGGATAAACCCAGGTGCCAATGGTTCATATTTATATTTCCTTTGCGCCTGGCCGGTTGCGGACAGCGCCCCCATCGAATTCCCATGATACCCTCGATAGCGTGCGACAATTTTATAACGATTATGCTCGCCGCGCTGCTGATGGTACTGTCTGGCAATTTTGAATGCTGTTTCGTTTGCTTCTGAACCGCTGTTGGAGAAAAAGATCACATATTCATCCCCGAGCATTTCATTTAGCTTTTCCGCCAATTTAATCGATGGCACATGGCCTTGTGAAAGAGGAAAATAGGCCATCTCCTTTAACTGCTCATAAGCGGCTTCCGCAAGCTCCGTTCTTCCATATCCAATATTGACACACCATAGCCCTGCCATCGCATCTAAATACCGCTTGCCGTCCACGTCTGTAATCCAGGAACCTTCCGCCTTTTCAACGACAATGGTTGAGTTTGGGCTGTATGGTTTCATCGAATGCCAAACATATTTTTCATCCTTTTCAAGCATTGAATCCTGAGAACGCTCTAATTGAACCATACCTGCTCCCTCCAATCTGTTTATTAGTAAGTCACCTGCTTCCAAATCACTTGGAAAATAGTTTATGTTCTCAACCGATTTGGTGCGCAGCGCCTCAATGCTATGCATCAAATCTTGAGGTAATCATTTTTTTGCGGGTATAGAAATTAACCCCATCTTTTCCGTTCACATGAAGGTCTCCGTAGAAAGAATCCTTCCATCCGGAGAAAGGGAAAAAGGCCATTGTGGCAGGAACACCCACATTAATGCCAAGCATGCCGGCATCTGCTTCTTCCCGGAATTTTCGGACTGCCTTGGCATTATTTGTATAGATTGTTGCGCCATTACCGTATCTGGACTTTCGGATGTATTCCAAGCCTTCATCCAAATCGCTGGCCCGGAGAAGACTTAACACAGGAGCGAAAATTTCTTCTTTGGCAATCGTCATATCAGGAGTCACATGGTCGAAAATGGTTGGCCCGAGGAAGTTTCCTTGCGGATGTTCTTCCATTTCTGCCCGTCCATCCCGAATTAATTCAGCTCCTTCTGCCACCCCTTTTTCAATGTAACCCAGCACTTTATCGCGATGTTCCTTACGGATGACGGGTGTTAATAACACCTCTTCGTCCATTCCGCTGCCCAAGATTAACTCATCCGCTTTTTTCTTAAGTGCTTGCACAAACGCCTCATTATCTCCCACTACTACAACCGCACTGCATGCCATGCAGCGCTGGCCGGCACTGCCGAAAGTGGAGCTAATGATATGCTGAACAGCTTTAGCCAAATTCGCGTCCGGCATGACAATATGATGATTTTTCGCTCCTGAAAGCGCCTGGACCCGCTTGCCGGCAGCTGCAGCACGCTCATAAACATACTTTGCGACAGGCTGCGACCCAACAAACGAAATGGCTGCTATATCCGGATGTTCCAGCAAACCGTTAACAACATCATGGGCACCATGAACGACATTTAAGACACCCTTTGGGGCCCCGGCCTGAGTGAACAATTCTGCTAATCGATTGGCAAGGATTGGGGTGCGCTCGGATGGCTTCAAGACAAATGTATTCCCACAGGCGATGGCAAGCGGAAACATCCATAATGGTACCATCATTGGGAAATTAAATGGGGTGATCCCGCCGATTACACCAAGAGGATAGCGGAACATTTCTGAATCAATGTCTTCCGCGATACCCGACAACGATTCCCCCATCATTAATGTCGGAGCGCCGCAAGCAAACTCGACACATTCAATTCCACGCTGCACCTCTCCATATGCCTCGTTATAAGCCTTGCCATTCTCTAACACAATTAATTTGGCTAATTCCTCGTGGTTTTCCGTTAATAAATGATGATACTTGTAGAAAATTCTCGCTCTTTTTGGAACGGGAACCCGCTTCCATGTTTGAAAGGCTTCCTTTGCACCAGCCACTGCTTGATTGACATCTTCCTTTGAAGAGACCGGCACTTTGGTTAACAGTTCATTTGTGGCTGGATTGGGCACATCCAGGGTCAGGCTGCTAACGGGTGAGACCCACTCCCCATTGATGAAATTTTTCAAAACGGCTGTATCGTTTTTCGTAACGCTCATTCTTCCTCCCCCTTCATTACTAAAAAGAGTTTTATAGTTTCATTATCTCGTAATGGTCCCAGTGTTTCATTAGACAGTTTGTAAAATTCAAGAATAGAAATCTTCAACATATTGACATTTCAGTTCATAAATTCACCAAAACTTCCGCTTATCTGTTCAGGCAAATTGGAACGGGAGCCATGTAAATAATCATGGACTAGCAGCATAAATTCAATCGCTACTCGTTTTTCATGGTCCATAAAATCCTCGCCAAGCAGGTTTTCCAGCTTCTGCAGCCGGTGATATAACGTTTGTCTGACAATGAATAGCTTGTTTGAGGTTTCCTGTTTGGAACCATTGCATTCTAAATAGACTTTCAAGGTTTCCAGGAGCTTTGCATTGTACTTTTGGTCGTACTGGATGACCGGATTTAAGTACTCATTGGCAAGCTCTTGCAGATCAGTATGCTTGCTGAGCTGTGAAATTAATCGATATAAGTGCAAATCCTCATAAAACTCACAGCTTTGTTTTTTGGTCATTTTTTGCTGAATCCGCAGTGTCTCCTTAGCAGTGAAATAACTTTTATGTACATCGCTTAATGAATTGGAAAACCTCCCTGCTGCCATCATCAATCTGGCGGAGCATTGCTTCCGGATAAATTCAGACTCCTCTATACTTTGAATGGCATTTTTAATGCGTTCCTTGAGATTCTTTTTTGCCCGTGAGTTCAATAAAATCATGGTTAACTCGTTTCTTTTCTCCACGAAAAAAACGATAAAGCCCTGCTGCTCAAAAACGGAGCGAAACAAAAGTTTCAGATAGGTAATATCTGGAGCAGCTTTTTCTTTGAATGGAAAAAGCTTCGTAATCAAGACAGCTGTATCAGGGGTTTTAGGCCGTAATCCATTCTCAGCCAAGTATTGATGAATCTCTGCGGGCATGTGCTCGCCTTCGAGCCAGCCTTGCAGCCACTCTGTTTCCTCCACTCGCTTTTTTTCTTCCACAAACATCTCTCTTAATAAATGCTGGGCCAATGCCGTTGCCGTTCTGTCTAAAATTAAAAAATCATATTCACTGATGGGGATGTCCTTCGAATAAATGGCGAGTTCTGCATACTCCTGGCCGAACAGAAATATCGGAGCGAATGCCAATTTGTCACATGGCTGTGTTTTTGCCGATTCCAGCAGTTGAAGGATAACGGTCTGGTCGTGGAGCGGGATTTCCGGCACGAATTCTGCCAGCTGGTTTTTTAAGCGGAAAATAATTTGCACATCCAGTGCCGAGAAAATGAATTGGAGAATATCTTCGTAGGTTTCGATGGATAGCAGCCTTTTATTTAGCCGTTGCGAATAATTTTCAAGGTCGGAAATCTTCCGGTACTGTTGGCTGATAATCTCAGAGTGGATATCTTGTGTAATTTCTACAAACGGCACCTCCTGATGGAACAAAATAATCGGAAATTGATGCTGATTAGCAATTTCTATCACATCTGCTGGAATCTCTGAAAGGTAGGTACCCATCTCTAGGCACAGACCGGCTGCATTCATTTCAATCAACTCCTTGACCATGGAGAGAAATTGGGCAGGATTGTCTTTCCAGGCAATGCCTGTCGATAATATGAGTTCATTTCCTTTTAACAAATGACGAATGCTGGTGACCTCCACGACGTGGACCCATTTTAAAATATTTGTAACCCCTTCATGACCTGCAGCAATACTGGTATTTTCAAAGTTTTTTCGTTTCAAAATATCAGATACGGTTAATTGGAATATTTCCTTCATGGGCCGCACTCCTTACTAATGGTGATTTTGGGTAAAAAAGGATTGGCGCCCAGACGCCAACCCTTAAAAAAATTAGGGTGACAGATGGCTTTGCTTCACGATAAGGCTGGAAAAATACTTTCTTGCATTGGCATTCCCAATCAGCAATGTTTCTTTTTGTTTTCCTTCCCCATTGACGAACTCGACTGTCGCCCCATTCAAATGTTCCTTAACTGAGTGTATTTGGTAGCCTTTCCCAATCAGTAAGTCAATCTGTTCTCTTTCAGCAAGGAATTGTTGATGTTCAGACATGCATATTCCTCCTTTTGGCAGGTTAATATAAATCAACATTTTCAGGAATTTTATCTAAAACAGGCTCCCGGGTATCTTCCTCGATGATCCAGTCCCGTCCAACGGAAATGCCCAAATACTTTTCATCGCTTGGATCTTGAATTTCAGCTTGAGGATACTTTTTAAACCACCAGAATCTTGCCAGCACAAAATAAATGGCTGCCCCGCCGACAAATCCGACGACAAACCCATATTCCGGAACAAAGTAGGAAGCTACAGCCCCAATAATCCAGGCAATAAAGCCTGCGAGGTTGATTCCGCCGGAATACCGATACTGTCCATGATCTTCATATAATTCCGGAACATTAACCCGTCTTTTTCTTAGCAGATAATAATCAGCAAAGAGAATGCCGACAATAGCCGATAATATGCCGCCTACAAATAAAAGCACTTGAATGAGGATGTCAAATAATTGCCATGGCTGTACAATGGTCCCCACTATTCCAGCGGTGATAACCCCTGCCCAAAACGGAAATTTTGGACCGCCGACATTGGAGAAAATGGTTGCGGCCGGTACAACATTGGCTGCGGTATTGGTCGACCATTGAGCCAAAACAATCATTAACAGCAGAACCGCGAGAAGAAGTCCGCTGGCAGATTCTTGGAGGGCAACAACTGGATCAGAGTTTAAAACAGCAATATAGGAAATGGCACCGATGATAATCATGAACGTTTGCGTAAGAGGCATGGCAATCAAATTTCCTACCAGGGAGCTTTGATTGCGTTTGAACCAGTTTTTCTCGTTGGCAGGAGCGTTCATAAACCGGGAAATGGAAGGGATATCAGCACTTAATGTAGCCCAAAATCCCATATTGGCAAAGATGACAACCATAAACGCAGTGAAGGCGGCACCGCCAGTTACCGGGGATTCAACCCAGCTCCACACATCCCGTCCTGCTGCTTGTGCCTTATCTGAAAGGGAGGAATACATCCAAATAGCTATAAGGATAATAACAGGTGCCGCCAAATCGGCAAATCGTTCAATTGATTTGATTCCCAATGCGGTATTCACCAATTGGACGATAGCGAAAATAATGAAGCAGATAAACCAATTGTCAAAGCCAAATAAAATATTTAAGATCCCATTCATTGCTGTAGAACCAAAGTACGTATTCAATCCAAACCACATGGAAGCTGTGATGCCGCGAGTGACAGAAGGAATGTGTGTCCCAATGGTTCCAAATGGCGCTCTCATATAGACTGGAAACGATAATCCATGTTCAATTCCAATATCAGCTATTAAGGAAATAAAGAACCCTATGGCAAGACTGCCAATCACGGTCGCAAGAATAACCCATGGCAGAGACAGGTTGATAACGCCTGACCCGCCAATCGCAAAAGTGGCAAGTACAACTACCATGCCAACCCACATAAATGAATAGCCCAATTTGGTAATCGTCCTGTCCTTTTGAGTGATGGGCAATAAGTCCGGTGATTTTAAATGGCTTTTTTTCATATGAACACTCCATTTCGGTTAAATTAGTTGCTTTTCCTCATTCAAACTTTCAAATGGAACATTAACCTGCTTTCATTTAAAAAGGGCAATTGCTTTACATGAAGCAATTGCCGGAGTTGTTCAGTAATAGTGATAGGCAGCGTTTAATAGTTAAATAGACAATCTTTCACTTTCGGCCAACGGCGTATTGTATTTTGCCCGCTTTAGATATTGCCCTGATCCTGGTGTTCCGACAAACTGCTTTTCCCGGACGACAAACTCTCCTCGGACCATAACCGAAACTGGTTCCCCGGTGACTTTCATTCCCTCAAATGCATTATAGTCTACTGCCATATGGTGGGTTTTTGCAGAAAGAATGCGTTCGGCATTAGGATCAAAAATGACAAGGTCAGCATCTGCTCCGATGGCAATGGTTCCTTTTTTAGGGAACAACCCAAACAGTTTGGCGGCCCTTGTGGAGGTTAGGTCAACAAATTGATTCAATGAAATTCGTCCCTTTTTCACCCCCTCTGAGAATAAAATCGTCAATCTGTCTTCAATCATCGGGCCTCCATTTGGAATTTTTGTGAAATCACCTAAGCCCAGTTCCTTTTGTCCTTTAAAATCAAATGAACATTGATCAGAACCAAAGGTTTGCAGTGTGCCGCTTTTTAAAGCATTCCAAAGTGCTTCTTGGTTCCATTTTTCCCGAAGCGGCGGTGACCAGACATATTTGGCCCCTTCAAAATTCGGTTTTTCCAAACAGCTTTGATCGAGAACTAAATATTGCGGGCAGGTCTCACCCCATACTTCATATCCTTTGCTGCGGGCTTCGGCAATTCTCTCTGCGGCATCTGCACAGGAAACATGCACCACATAGAGATGGGAACCTGCCAGTCCGGCAAATCTTGCTGCCCGTCCTGTGGCTTCTCCTTCTAATTCAGGTGGTCTTGTTAAGGCATGATAGATAGGATCTGTATTGCCTTCTTTCAGGGCTTTATTTGTCAAATAATCGATGACATCGCCATTTTCGGCATGAACCATGACAAGAGCACCCAGTTCTTTCGCTGTGACAAAAGTCCGGAATAAGGTCTCATCGTCTGCTTGAAAGACATTTTTATAGGCCATAAACACTTTAAAAGATGTAATTCCTTCTTCATCAATTACCTGAGGAAGTTCGTTTAAAACATCATCATTGATCTCAGAAATCATTAGGTGGAAGCTATAGTCAATCGACGCCTTCCCCTTTGCCTTTTCATGCCAGGTTTGGATGGCATTTTTTAACGGTTTCCCTCTATTGGTCAGGCAAAAATCAATAACGGTTGTGGTGCCGCCGAATGCAGCTGCAATCGTTCCAGTTTCAAAATCGTCCTTTGTAACGGTTCCGCCAAATGGCATATCCAAGTGGGTATGCGGGTCAATTCCACCCGGAAATACCAAGCATCCCTTGGCATCAATTATCTCAGCCCCGACAGCCGATAAATTGGAACCAATTTGCGTGATTTTTCCATCCTCGATTAATAGTTCTCCCTGAAATGTATCAGCGGCAGTGACAAGGGTCCCGTTTTTAATAATTTTCTTCATTTAAAATTCCCTCCTTAAACAATTACTTGGTTATATCCACTTTGCATGCTGCTGCATGTAACACTGCCTGACGGTCATTCCAGGTCATTGGTTGCAGCTCCCTTGGAAGCTCAATCATGTCGATTGCCCCGTCTACTGGGCAGACAATTGAACATAGATTGCAGCCTACACAATCTTCCTGCCTAACTTTCAGAAAGCTTTTTCCTGTGGAATCCGTCAGTCGCTCAATACATTGATGCGAGGTGTCTTCACAAGCGATATAGCATTTATTGCAATTGATGCATACATCCGGATTAATTCTGGCTGCAATATTATAGTTGAGGTCTAAGTCTCCCCAATCGGAGTATTTCGGAACGGCTTTGCCGATTATACCTGAAATAGAGGCAATCCCCATATTGTCAAGGTAGTTGTTAAGTCCATCCAGCATGTCTTCTACAATGCGGAAACCATGATGCATTGCAGCCGTACATACTTGAACACCTGTTGCCCCCATCAGCATAAATTCCACCGCATCCTGCCATGTGGAAATGCCGCCGATTCCAGAAATAGGCACATTAATCAGCGGATGTCTTGCACATTCAGCCACCATATTTAGCGCAATCGGTTTGACGGCTGGACCGCAATACCCGCCATGTGCTCCTTTTCCTGCTACATGGGGGATTGGATTCCATGTATCTAGGTCCACTCCCATCAGGCTGTTAATCGTGTTAATCATGCTTATTGCATCCGCTCCGCCGTTGGCTGCTGCTTCAGCTGTAGCGGTAATGTCGGTTATATTAGGGGTAAGCTTAACAATAACTGGAGTTTTAGCGACTTCTTTCACCCAGTAGGTTTGGCGTTCAACTAAAGAAGGAACTTGGCCAGATGCTGAGCCCATTCCTCGTTCAGCCATCCCATGCGGGCAGCCAAAGTTGAGTTCTAGCCCGTCGACTCCTGAATCTTCCACACGCTTGACGATTTCATGCCATTTTTTCTGCTGCGGTTCGACCATTAATGAGGCGATGACCGCGTGATGAGGAAATTTCTTTTTGGTTTCATAGATTTCTTTTAAATTGACATCGAGAGGCCTGTCGGTGATGAGTTCAATATTGTTGAAACCAGCTACTCTTTTGCCGTTAAAGTTGATTGCGGCAAACCTTGAGGTCACATTTAAGATGGGGTCGCCCAGTGTTTTCCAAACAGCTCCGCCCCAGCCGGCCTCAAAGGCACGCTGTACTTGGTATCCCGAGTTTGTTGGAGGCGCTGACGCCAGCCAAAACGGATTCGGAGACTCAATCCCCGCCAGATTTATTCGTAAATCAGCCATCTATATCCCCCTTTTTCATAGATTTGGATTGAAAAAATGGATGCTTTGATCTATTGATATGGTTAGTAGAAATGCGTGAGAATTCTTTGTTTGAGTAGTAGAGGAAAATTTTGCAGCGATAAAGTTTCTTGCCAACATCAAAAGGAAACCTTCCCGATCAATCATGCTGCTGGATTTTATACAGGGCTGTCAACAGAGGTGAATTGTTTATGCAGGGCATAGGCTGCCATTTTTCCCTGCTGTGCGGCGGTGACAACCATGGCATCTCCTTTGCCCTTTCCAAATATAATATCCCCGCAGGCAACAATCTTAGGGTTAGATGTTTGCAGAGTTTCCGGGTTCACTTGAACCACTCCGCCTCTATGGTCAATGCCAAGCTGTTCAATTAAATCGGTATGCCTTGTTTGGCCAATTGCCTTAATAACGGCGTCTGCGGGAATTACGTACTCAGATCCTTCCACAGCAATGGGCCAGCAGCGCCCATCCGATTCTGGTTCCCCCAGTTTCATCTTATAGCACTCGACGCCGATCACTTTTCCATTTTCATCCCCAATGATCCGTTTGGGTGCTGTCAGCCAGCGGAATTCAACTCCATCCATTTTGGCAAATTCATACTCAAAATCATAGGCTGTCATCTCTTCCGCCGTTCTGCGATATAGAATTTTTACATTTTCAGCCCCTAAACGTACAGAACAATTTGCCCCGTCAATTGCAGTGTTGCCGGCTCCAATGACCACTACCCGTTTGCCAATTAAATGATTGGACACTTTTCCGGTTTTGGTTGCTTTGACAAACTCGATTGCATCATGGACTCCATCCAGGCTTTCACCTTCAATGTCAAGGCTGGGAACATGGCCCATACCTGCTGCTAATACGATTCGGTCAAAGTTTTCCATTAGCTCTTGAACGGAGATATCTTTGCCGATCTTAGCGTTTGTTAGGAATTTGACATTTAATTTTTTTACTTGGTCCACTTCCCAGTAAGAAATGCGCTGTGGCAGCCGGAACGAAACAATTCCATACGTGTTTAATCCACCAGCTTTTTCAGCTGCTTCAAAGATGGTAACTTCGTAGCCGTACCGTGCCAGCTCTCTTGCAGCAGATAAGCCTGCAGGACCGGCACCAATAATTGCCACTTTTCTCCCATTTGGAATGCCTGGCTCAAATAATGTTCGGTCGTTTTGAATCGCCCAATCGGTTGCAAAACGCTGCAGTTTTCCGATCATAATGGGTGTTGTCGAATGGTTTAGAACACAGGCTCCTTCACATAGTTCTTCGGTCGGACAGACTCTTGCACAGCTTGCGCCAACTGGATTGGAGGACATAATCGTTTTTGAAGATCCCAATAAATTATCAGAGGCAATTTTTTTAATAAACGTTGGGATATCGATGCCTGTCGGACAAGCTTTAATACATGGGGCATCATAACAATATAGACATCGGTTTGCTTCTTCGATTGCTTCTTGATTTGTGAATCCTTGCTCCACCTCTTGGAAGTTCAATTCGAGATCCATTAAGGATATCCGTTGCAATTTTTCAATTGGCAAAAGTAACCCTCCTTCTTATCATGATTAGGCAGAAATGAAAGCGCTTTATTTCCTTGATGCTGAAAAAATGTTTAAAACAGTCCTCCTTCATGCTTTTGCACGTGATTACTGAAAATTCAGTATTCTGATTTTATTTTACAGGTCAATTTTAGGTAATTCACCTGACAACTTGTAAAATAATGCACGTCTAAAAATTTCCATTATGTAAATACGAATGTATCCTTGGTAGTCCTCCTTCAATTTAACATAATGAATATGCAAAAAATGTAAAAATATATCGAGCTGGCATATTTTCTAACACATTTTTTTGAAGAAGGTAAAAATTCAGGCTTTGACTGGAGAGATGCCCTTACATCTTTTTCATAGAGAGACAAATAAAAAACAGAACCCCATAAATGAATTCTGTTTTTATTACATTCTATTTATTTATAGTTGACGATAGTAGTAACGGCTAAGTTCAATCACCATGGCTCCCATTCTTTCATTTTCTGGAACTAGCAGGCGCTTGACCCCTTCATCCCTCAAGGCTTCTGCCGTTACTTTGCCGACAGCCACAGCTAAGTTATGGCTGGCTAAACATTCTTTGATCTTGGAATGAAGACCGCTTTTTCTGGCGTAATCAAAAAGCGAGCGAACCTGTACAGCAGTGGTAAAGCAAACCGCATCACATTGCATGTTTATCAGTTCATTGCATAATTTTTCAACGATTGCTGGTTCTGGAGCTATATGCTGATAAGGAAGGATTTTGTGAACAACAGCCCCTCTATCTTCAAAAAATTTGGTTAATCCAGGCGCTGTTTCTCCATGGAGCTGGATGGTAACTTTTTTTCCAGAAAAGTCATGCCCCTCTAGAGCATGGATCAAGCCTTTCGTTGTGCCATCCTCATCAACGGCTAAAGGTTCAATAGATAATTTTTTTAGGGCGGCAAAGGTCTTATAACCTCGGGAGGCTACGTCAGCCTCGCGAATCCTGGTTAAAAATCCTTCTTCTAAGCCAAGATTTGCAGCGAGTTTGATCATGGTTTCAAGTCCAATTCCAGTGGTAAAAACAATCCAGTCGGATCCTTCCTGAACAAATTTGGCTAGTTCCGGTTCTACTTTCTCCTCTGCCAAAAAAACGGTACCTTGAAGAGGGCGTGAGAAAGCTTGTCCACCCTGCTTTTCTATTAATGTTGTTAATTCTACGATTTTACGAGAGCCACAGATGGCAACCCGTTTCCCAGCGAGACCCTTCTCCATTACATAAGTGCCCCTTTCCAGCTAAAAAATCTTTAATTATATCATAATTTTTATGGGTGAATGAGTCTAACCAGTTTTTCAAGACCATCCAATAATCTTGGTGAAGGACGGCAATAAAGCTCCTCTTCCAAGATAAGAATTCGTTCATCATTAGAAAGATTTAGTTTTTCAAAATTTGGGCGTTTTTTTACCTGATTTTTTTGTATTTTGTCCTTTCTTACTCCTACCCAGGCAAGACAAAGATAATCAGGCTGCCGCTCCACGACCTCATCCCAGCTAGTCTGAATGCTTGCTGATTCGACATCATGAAAGATATTAATGGCCCCGGCAGCCTCGGAAACCTCCGTCAGCCAGTTGATTTTTCCAGGCGTGAAAATCGGTTTCGGCCACCATTCCCAATATAGCTTTGGCCGAGAGCTATACATTGCAGTATTCTGCTCTATGGCTTCCCGTTTTGCACGAAACTGTTTAGCCGCTTCATAACCTCGGTGCGCTTCTCCAAGGGCAGCCGCTGTGGTTATGAGATCCTGCTCGATATCATCTAGAGATTGAGGATTCAATACGATATGTGGTATCCCTCTTTCCTTTAAGGCTGCCACATTTCTTTCCATACCTGGGACACTTAATGATGCAAGCACAATGTCAGGGTGTAATTGTTCGACCAGATCCATATTAATCGATAAATCAGGTCCAAGTCTAGGAAGACGTTTAATGGGATCCGGCCAATCTGAAAAATCGTCCACCCCTGCCAGATAGTGCGTTAACCCTAGGTATTCGATAATTTCTGTATTACTGGGACACAATGATAAAACGCGCACCATTCCATCTCCCCTTATTTCTTTTAAATAATCTTTTTAAAATTTCGTTTCAATCGTTTCAACTAACTGAAAAAGAAATTGATAAATCAGCAGGTAGGCCTCGCCAATTGTCATATTCTCATCAAAGCCTTCAAGATAATTTAACGCAAAATTGAGATTCCATAACCCATCCTCGTTATTGAAAAGGATATCAAAACTTGCCTCTTCTCTGTTCAAGCTGGCAGTTAGAAATTGCTCGATATGGGGCTTGAACTTTTTTTGCAGTTTCAGCCCCAACATGACATCGTAGGTGCCGAATACGTCATCAAGTTCAAGAGATACCGCATCAGCCAGTACGATATCAAACCATTGTGATTCTAAATAGATAAATTCATTTTTATGTTTATGAAAATATGTAAGCGGCTGTGTTAGAAAGGCCGACGTCTCGTTGCGAATTAGATTTTCAGTTTCTTTATCGCATCGTTCAATGTATGCATCGGCAAACCGTTTATCAGCCGCGTTCTCTGTCAATGGCACGTTGACCAGTTCATGTTTCTCAGCATATTCTTTTTCCTCTTTAAACAACAAGATGGCTTCATCATGATGGCTGTTTTTTTGTTCAGTTAAATACCGTTGGATCCGTTCCTTTAACATGTTGCTCTTACCTCCAGTAGTACATATTACTACTCATATTGAATCTTTTTTGCCCAAAAATCAAATGATTGGACAGAGAATTCAAGAAAAAATAAGAAAAGCGCAAGCGCCCTGGAGCTAGGCCATTCTCAAAGTCTAAAACTTTAATACTTTTTCATATAAAAAAGGTGACTGTTCCAGCCACCTAAAGTAGGACTAATTATTTTCTGCAAGTTTTGAATGCATTTGCGGGTCTTGTGAATTTGCTGCCATCGGGTCTTCCGCCTGTTTAGCCCGTTTAATAAAGAAGGCTAGAACAAGAGCAAGTCCGGCAACAAATACTGTGATAAAGAAAGAGTCATTAATTCCCTCAAGCATGGCTTTCATCGTAATTTCCTGTTTCATTTGGGCTAACACTTCTGGTGTGGGCTGCTGTGTTAAGTTTTTCATCGCTTCCGCACCGATTTCTTTGGCGTGTGTCTCTGTCCGGTTGGACATAATTGTTACTAATAATGCTGTACCAATGGCCCCTGAAACCTGCTGCAAGGTGTTGTTCATGGCTGTACCATGCGGATAAAATCGGGCAGGCAGCTGATTTAAACCGTTGGTGGATACGGGCATCATGACCATTGACATCCCAAACATCCTGGCTGCGTATAAAATAATCAGGTGTGTATACGTTGTATCCAAAGATAATTTACTAAACTCATAGCTTGTAATAACTGTAATGGTTAATCCGATAATTGCTAAAATACGACCGCCGAATTTATCAAATAGTTTTCCGTTAATCGGCGACATAATTGCCATAAGTATCGCCCCTGGCAGCATTAATAAACCGGCATCCATCGGGGAAATGCCTCTCAGCGTTTGCACGTATATCGGCATCAGCAGCATTCCGGAAAACATCGCCATCATCACAACCATGGAAATGGATATCGAAAGAGCATACATAGGATATTTAAAGATTCTAAAATTGAGCATTGGCCGCTCCTGATTTAATTGCACCATTATAAAGCTGGCTAAACAGATAACCCCTGCAGCAATCGTTCCATATACAAGCGGGCTATCCCAGCCTTTATTTCCAGCTGAACTAAAACCGTATAAAAGACCGCCAAAACCGGCACTTGATAATAGTAAAGAAACGAAATCCAGGCGGCCATTCACTTTATCTTTTTTATCTTTAATTAAAAAGAATCCGATGATGAGGATGGCGATCGCAATCGGAGATATAAAATGGAACAGCATCCTCCAGTCATAATGTTCAACAATCCAGCCTGATAAGGTCGGGCCGATGGCCGGGGCACCCATCAAAATTAGGCCGAAGACCCCCATGGCTGCTCCGCGTTTTTCTATTGGGAAGCTGATTAGCATCACGTTCATTAATAATGGCATCATAATGGCAGAACCACCTGCCTGGGTCATCCGCCCTGCTAATAATATAGGAAAAACATGGGCAGTGCCTGCTAATAGTGTACCGATAGAAAATAAAGTCATTGCAGTTAAAAATAACCGGCGAACCGTATATTTTTGAATTAAAAAGGCTGTTGTCGGGATAAGTATCCCATTAACCAGCATAAAGCCGGTTGCCAGCCATTGGACCGTTGAGGCATCTACCTCCAAATCCTTCATAATCGATGGAAGAGCAATGTTCATTAACGTATTGTTTAAAAACGCGATAAATGCCCCAATCATTAAGACAGCAATGATTCCATATGGCGGCCGCTTTGATTCTTGAATCAATTGCTCCATAATCCAATTCCTCCCCTGTTAAACCATTTGTTCATTTTTTTATACCCCTATTTCATAATTACCTATATTATACTGTTATTGAAAAATTTGCAATAAAAATATTCCTAAATTTTAACTATTTGTAACTTGGAGAAAAATGGGTTACTATTAATTTGTACACCCAGTACAATTTTTTAACTAAGGGTGATTTTCAATGAATGACCGGAAGCAGCACGTCATTAAAATGGCGAATCAGCTTTTTATTGATAAAGGTTTTCAAGCTACATCGATTCAGGATATTTTAGAGTATAGTGGAATTTCCAAAGGCACATTTTATAACTACTTCACATCCAAAAACGAACTATTGATGGCTGTTATAAAATCAGCAATTACTGAACGTGAGAGGCATCGTGATGATCTTTTAGTGGGACAAGATCCTTCTGATATTGAAGTTTTTATCAAGCAGGTCGAATTCCAGTTAAAATTGAACCGTAAAACAGGATTTCTTTCCCTATATGAAGAAGTTTTGGTATCAAATGACCCAGAGTTTAAGAACTATATCGAACGGAACAAATTGAAAAATATCCTTTGGATTTATTCGAGGTTTCTGGATATTTTTGGTGAAAAAGCGCAGCCCTATCTCTATGACTGTGCGATTATGTTTATGGGAATTCTGCGTGAAAATATCAAGTTTAATCAAATGGCCAATCCGTCTAACGTGAGTTTTAACCGAGTGGTGAGGTACAGCGTTAGGCGGATCGAAAATATGATCAAAGATGTAGTAATTTCAGAGGAGCAATTGATCTCTCCTCTACAGCTGGAAAAACTGCTGCCTAATTGGAATAATGTGAATCAGTCATTCCAAAAGCAATTGCATCATCTGATCTTTACTATAAAAAAGGAACTGAGGCAAAGCGGTCAGCTAACGAATCAAATTGACTTGCTTGATTTTATCGAGGAAGAATTGCTGGATTCCAAAAAACCGAGGAAATTTCTCATCCAAAGTGCTTTTGACTCTTTAAAATCCGATGATCAGCTTCTTGCCAACAGTCATTTTAAAAAGCTGGATTGTATGCTAAAGGAGTACTTCTCGGATGCAGAATCAGAACCGGTCAAAACCCCCTGATATTTTTACCGGGGGGTTTTTGATGCTCCGTATCCATTTTAGTAAAAGAAGGCCTTCTGGATTTCCCAAGTAAAAAAATGTTGTGAATATGGTTTGACTTCTACCACTGCATCTTCTCCATTTTTTGTGAAAATCAACCCAGACCCCATTTGTTCCTTGTAATCCCATCCTCTAGTATTCATGTATTCTTTAACAATTTTATACCCTTGATTTTTCGTATTTTCCGACAAATACTTTCTTCGCTTATCGGTTTTGGCTACTAGGACATAGTCTGAATTTGAAAACTGAAGCTTTGCGGCTGAAATCAGCATCGGAATCGGATTTCTTTCTTGAAATAAAGGAGAGGCGAAATGGCTGATGGTAAGACATATTCCTATTCCTAAGACAACAATGAAAAAACCAAACTTTCTCAACTTCCGCCCCTCCTGCT
The DNA here is from genome assembly GCF_943193175.1 of Neobacillus muris. Lineage (GTDB taxonomy): Bacteria > Bacillota > Bacilli > Bacillales > Cytobacillaceae > Neobacillus > Neobacillus muris. The sequence goes on along the minus strand of NZ_CALPDF010000006.1, from coordinate 11,138 downwards.
CTTCCGAATTTGCTTTCTTCTTAATTATTAGACGATTTACCTATGCAAATTGTTTCAGATGCAGAAGATTTTTTTTAATAGGGAGGAAAAGAGAAAGAAACTATACCGGATTGTGGGCGGAAAGCATCCCATTTGAACAGCGGACCAATCCATTAGCACAAAGTCATTAATCCAATCTTTTTAACAAATCTCGATTTAGTTCAGATACTGATTTTTTCCCTGATAAAGCCAGGGTCAAGTCAAAATCGGCCAATAAATTTCGTAATACCTGTTTCACGCCATCTTCTCCGGCCAATGCCAGTCCGTACATATAGGGTCTTCCTACTAATACTGCCTTTGCGCCTAAACATAGGGCTTTAATGATATCAGAACCCCGTCTAATCCCACTGTCCATTAACACAGGGATTTTTCCCTGCACTTCATCGACTACGCCTGGCAGGGCATCAATAGCGGCAATGGCGCCATCTACTTGTCTTCCTCCATGATTGCTGACAATAATTCCATCTGCTCCGTGTTCTACGGCAAGACGGGCATCTTCAGGATGCAGGATCCCTTTTAATAGAATCGGCAATTTGGTTTGCTGTTTGATAAACTCCAAATCAACCCATGTCAGTGCTGGATTTCCGAAAACTTTGGACCAAAGCATAACCGCAGATTGCATATCTTCTTGTGGAGAAACCTCCAGCCTGGATAAGAAAACTGGATCTTCTAAATAATTTCCAATCCCTTTAGCTTCTAAAAATGGCAGGTAGGCATGCTCAATGTCTTTTTCACGCCACGACATCATCGGGGTGTCCACTGTAATCACAATCGCATCATATCCTGCATTCTCGGCCCGGTTAACCATACTGGCGGCAATTTCCCGGTCATTGCTCCAATAAAGTTGGTACCACCTTGGACTGTCCCCCATTTCAGCTGAAATTTTCTCTAAACTATATGTAGAAGCTGTACTGGCGATAAGTGGAATTTCCATACTAGCCGCAGCCCTTGCTGCAGCCAGTTCCCCATCTGGATGGACAATGGACTGGACACCAACGGGCGCAAGCAAAATAGGATAGTTCAGTTTTTTGCCATAAAGTTCAATCGTCAGTTCTCTTGAAGAGGTATCACAAAGTACTCTAGGGACAATCTTCCACTTGTTAAAGGCCAGATTATTTTCTTTTGCTGTCACCTCACCGCCTGCCGATGCAGCCACATAGTAATATGGCTTAGCACTTAATTGTTCCTTAGCCTTCTTTTCCAGATCTTCATATGAAACTGGAATAATATTTTTTTCAAACTGTTGGTATACCTTTTGCTGTACTTGATTGCCAAAACTCATCCGAATCCCCTTCTTTTCTCATTAATAGAGTAAACGTTTTCATAATGATGATATCACTGTAAAACCACCTGGTCAATTATAAGACGGAATATTTAGATAATAACAATTTTACCTCATTACTGAATAAAAAATATTGGAAAGTCAGTTATTATGTGTTGACTTAATTTTCAAAATAATTATATTATAATAATTAGTCACACGAATTATCTTTAGGAGGCAATATATTATGGAAAGAATCGCTGAAAAACGGCTGGCACGTTCTGAAGTGCCTGAGGAACTAACTTGGGATCTTACCGCCCTTTATCCTTCAGAACAAGCTTGGCAAGATGAACTAGCATTAATCGAGAAGGAGCTAAGCTTGTTTGGTCCCTTTAAAGGTACCTTTCATACTGGGTCAAAAGCACTGCTAGATTGTCTATTAGCTCAGGAGAAGCTGACAGAAAAACTTGTCAAAGCTGGAACTTATGTGGAATTGCGCCAGGCAGCCGATGGAACTGATTCTGATAATCAAGCCCATACAGCTAAATTTGCAGCCTTGCAGACAAAATGCCTGGCAGCCCTATCGTTCATCCATTCTGAAATTCTTTCTTTAGAACAAGGAACGGTTGAAAAATATCTGGATGAAGAACCTGAATTGGCAGATTTCAAAAAGACTCTGCTGGATTTGCTAAATACGAAAAAGCATCAGCTATCACCGGAAACAGAACAGGCATTGGCTGCACTGGGTGAGGTTCACAATGCCCCCTATCAAATTTATCAAATGACGAAATTAGCGGACATGCAATTTGCACCCATCAAAGATGAACAAGGAAATGAACTGCCTGTATCCTTTGCTTTGTTTGAAAACCGTTATGAATTTACTGCCGATACTCACGTCCGCAGAGAGGCCTGGAAATCATTTGTTTCAACCCTAAAACAATACACGAATACAATGGCTGCTACATATGCAACAGAAGTGACCAAGCAGGTGGCTATTGCCAGATTAAGAAACTATCAATCTGTTACTCACATGCTATTAGAGCCCCAGCAGGTTTCAGTAGAAATGTACCATAACCAAATTGATACAATTTTTCATGAATTAGCACCGCATATGCGCAAATTTGCCAAACTAAAGCAAAAGGCTTTGGGCTTAGATGAAATGCAGTTTTGTGATTTGAAGGCCCCATTGGATGCTGATTTCAATCCAAGCACCACCTTCGAGGAAGCAAGCCAATTGATATTGGAAGCACTTAAAGTAATGGGGCCAGAATATTGTTCGATTATCGAAAAAGGCTTTAATGAAAGATGGGTGGATCAAGCTGATAATATTGGAAAATCGACTGGAGCCTTCTGTTCAAGCCCTTTTGGAGCACATCCTTATATTTTGATTACTTGGCAGGATAATATGCGCGGCTGCTTTACCCTTGCTCATGAATTTGGGCATGCTGGCCATTTTTATTTATCGAACCAAAACCAGAGAGTCATGAATACTCGTCCATCCATGTACTTTATCGAAGCTCCTTCTACTATGCATGAAATGCTGCTTGGCCGCCATCTGTTGGCAAATACAGACAATAAACAAATGCGCCGCTGGGTTGTACTTCAGCTTTTAGGAACCTATTACCATAATTTTGTCACTCACCTGCTTGAGGCGGAGTACCAGCGTAGAGTCTATGCGCTTGCGGAGTCTGGAACAGCCCTTACGGCAAAAACATTGACTCAAGTGACGGGTGATGTTCTAAAAGAATTCTGGGGTGACAGTGTTGTAATTGATGAAGGAGCATGCTTAACCTGGATGCGCCAGCCTCACTATTATATGGGATTATATCCATATACGTATTCAGCTGGATTGACCGTCTCAACGGCTGTTTCTCAAATAATCGAAGAAGAAGGCCAGCCTGCTGTCGACAGGTGGCTGGAAGTCCTTCGGGCCGGCGGCACAAAAACACCGCTTGAACTAATTAAACAAGCGGGTGTCGATATGTCTACACCAGAGCCAATCCTTAAAGCAGTGGCCTATGTTGGATCATTGGTGGATGAATTAGAACGTTCTTATGAATAGGTCCATTCAAAAAGGCTGTCCGTGATTGGACAGCCTTTTTGCTATTTGCATTATTTCCATACATCCTCAGCAATTTCTACGACATGGCGCAGTTTTGCCCATTGCTGCTCTTCTGTGAGTAAGTTTCCTTCCTCGGTGGAAGCAAATCCGCATTGAGGGCTTAGGCACAACTGGTTTAAATCGACATACCGGGAAGCTTCATCAATTCTTCGTTTTATGTCATCCGGATTTTCTAATTCACCATGTTTGGAGGTAATGAGCCCTAGGACAATTTTAAGGTCCTTTCTGCTGACAAATCTTAATGGTTCAAAACCGCCTGCTCTGTCACTGTCATATTCTAAGAAAAATCCATCAATATTTAGTCCTGCGAAAAGAGTTTCTGCAACTGGTTCGTATCCTCCAGAAGAAACCCAGGTTGAACGGAAATTCCCGCGGCAAATATGCATAGTGATCGACATATCCTCTGGACGATTTGATACCGCCTCATTGATTGTTTTAGCATAAAGAAAACTTAATTCATTCGGATCAAGCCCTTTTGCTTTTATCTGCTCTCTTTGTTCATCCGAGCATAGGTATGCCCAAGCTGTATCATCCAGCTGCAAGTAGCGGCATCCCGCATCATAGAAAGCTTGTATTGCTTTTTTATAGGTAGAACCTAAATCATGGAAAAATTCTTCCTTATCACTGTAAACAGCCTTATCGATTTCTCCACGGAAATGGAGCATGCTTGGGCTGGGGATGGTCATTTTCGCTGTATGACCGCCGGCAATACTCTGAAGAAACGCAAAGTCTTCAAGCATTGGGTGCTGGCCAAAATCTAATTTTCCAGTGACTTTAATACCGCGGGATTTCGTCTGCTTTTGGTGAAATTGAATGCCGGAATCAGCAATGAAACTCTCTACTCCCACTAGTTTCTCAAGAAAATCGAAATGCCACCAGGAACGGCGGAATTCCCCATCCGTTACAGCTTTCAGGCCAATTGCTTTTTGTTTTTCGACAATTCTGGTAATTTCCTCATTTTCCACTTCCCGTAATTGTTCAGCCGAAATCCTTCCGTCTGCACGTTGGGCACGGGCCTGCTTGACTGGCTCCGGCCTTAATAAACTGCCAACTTGATCGGCCCTAAAAGGTCCTTTATTTTGATTAGTGTCTCCCATTCTTGCTATCCCTCACTTAACCTGTATGTATAATCAAGAAGAAAATAATAAAAATCCCAAATGGATTCTTATCACAAGTATTAAGGAAATTTACATAATTGTCAAACTTTCTAACCAATTTAATAGGATATAAATAATGCTATCAAAGAGGTTTTTAATAAATATAAAAATGCTAGAGTAGAATGATCAAATGCTATTTATCTGCAAAAAAGGATTCGTCCAAAGATGGACAAACCCTTATGACGCCTTGTTATGATGGATCAGTTAATTTCCTTGTGCATAAAGAGTCTGGTATGCAGCTGAAGTTCTCACTTCTACCGTCAGTTTGCCTTTTTGGTAAATGGATTTGATAATCAATGGGACACCGGTCGTGTTTTGAAATTGAAAGTCCTTTCCACCGTATGAGACGGTTGCATCACGGCCGGTAGGCACATAACCTACTGACAAAGAATGATGATTCCATTCAATATAATCGACTCCCACTTTATCGATTGCATTAAATAAGGTAGAGGAAGTTTGGCAAATCCCTCCGCCAATTCCATCTACCAGCTGCTTGTTAACGATTTCCTTTGCTGGTTGATATCCATGCTCTGAATCACTCGGGCCAACAGTAGTATTAAAAGAAAAGGAGTCCTGTACCCCGATAATGGTGTTGTTAATGGCTTGAGCCGACAGCTCGATATTTTTCGACCTGCCTATTACACTGCTGTCAAAGTAGGTGGTATAGGAACCTAGCAGAACTTGGTCCAATGTTCCTGGGTCCTCTGGTTTATAACCGCTCTCTGTGACATAAATGGGGAGCAGCACATCTCCCCCATTAACAGATGCTCCAACAATCTTTTCCACTAATTCTGACTCTTCTAAAATAACTCTAGGTCTCCCTTTGATAATTTGCCCATTGGCATCAATCCTGTCAGGAATCATTTTTTGGTCATACCCCGGCGTTGTGTCAGTTCCTCTTGCCAGTTCTCGTGCCCATTCTTCTAGTTCCTTTTTATAAGCCTCCGGATCCGATTCAAATCCCATTTCATTCGGTAAAATTGTTTTAAGAATTGCTTTTGTATTCGGATCGATAACATTTACCGTAGCTGGCTTTGGCTGTGCGGGCTGCGCCTGCTGTTCAGGTGGCTTTTTTTCAGGCTGTTGAGCTGGGATTGTCCCTTTTTCCTTTGGTTTTGCTGCAGATTCCTCTGCACAACCAGTTAATCCTAGTAAACTACTAATAAGTAACAAAGAAATACCCCAATTTCGTCTTACCATTAAGCATTTACCCCTTTAGTCTTTGTATAAGCGGACCCTATGAAGAATCCCACCCACCTATCGTATTCTCTACTACATGTCTAAATGACTATTTTTAACTGGTTTCAGTGATACTTTTATCATTATAATTCAGAGGGGATGTCGAAGTTTGTCCCTTTTACACTCTGAATAAATTAAATTGAAACCCCATCCATGAGCAAAAAAAAACATCGGTAACATCAAGTGCCGATGGTCCAAATAAGACGGTTTATATAGCTATCTTTTTCTTTTGCCTACGAAGCCCCCTTTATCCCAAAAATTTTTCTCTGAGCAGCCAATACAAGTGTAACCGGCAGATATGCATCGGTCTTTTCCCATTGATTCACATCCATTAAAGGCGGCCGGGCCTTTGCAGCCTAATTTAAACAAGCAAAATCCCTGTTTTGCACCTTGATCATTAAAGGATTCTGCAAATAGTTTTTGATCAAAAAATGCTTTCCGGTGACAGGCCATGTGAACAGTTGTTTGGTAGAATGCTTTTGGACGCAGCTTTTTATCTAGTTCAGGCAGCTCCCCATGAAAATGAATGTGCAGTAATGTTCCAATCATAACTTCTGGAATAGGCGGACATCCAGGGACCAACGCAACTGGTATGCATTCGGGAAGCAGTGATCTAATATCGGTCGAATGGGTAGGATTTTCCCCAGCTGCAGGCAGCCCTCCCCAAGCAGAACAGCTTCCAAATGCCAGGACAGCTTTTGCGTTTTTTGCAGCAAGGATGATTTCCTCGCGGACTGACTTGCCAGCAATCATTAAAAATTCATCACTCCCAGGAATTCCGCCCTCAATTGCCAGCACGTATTCCCCCTGATACTTTTCAAAGATAGATTCTTTGTGATCCTCTGCCTGATAACCACTTGCTGCAGATAAGAGCTCACTGTATTCTAATGAAATAAAATTTAACAATGTATCCAACGAACTTGGCTCAAAGGATCGCAAAAATGCTTCCTTGCATCCAGTACAATCCAAAGCGCTTATCCAGATTACCGGAAGACGATAATCCGGATTCCCCAGCATTTCACTTGTTACATTGATTGCTTCTAACCAATTATAAGATTTCATTGTCCTTATCACCTCAATGACTTTCATTGTGGAAACTCTATCAATGTTGTGTAAACCTGCAGTATTTCAGCTAAAACGTTTGTTATCAATTGGAAGTATACGATTCTTAAACATTTTCTGTCTACAATTTGTGAAAATATTCACAAATTATTCTTTAACCTAAATCCAATTTGAATATATGGAATTCTTATACCGATTTCATCAAATGCCAAGTTTGGTCAAAAAAAGGAGATACTTGTGTCACATCTCCTTTTGGTTCATATTTATTGTTCACAAGCGTAATTGTCATGATCCCTCTCTATTTTGGCCTGATAGGCGGATGGATAGAGGGTTCTGCATATCCATTGAGTACAGGTTCAGCATTAAACATTTTTCACGTTAAAACTCTCATCCTTATCAGGTGAGAATTTTAACCCGCGATCATTTTCTCTTTTTTTTGTTGGATTTTGTCATGCGGCCCAGAATAAAAGCACCGGCTGCAACTCCAAGAACTGTGTTTGTTTTTTTGTTAAATATTTGTTTGGCAACCAGATTTAAATTTTGCGGCCTTTCCGCAAGTCGGCGCATAAAATAACCGTACCAGTCATTGCCAAATGGAACATACGTGCAGAAAGGATACCCTTCCTCGGCAAGCTTTAATTGCAATTCTTTTCGGAATCCATATAGCATCTGAAATTCAAACTTATCATAGGGGATCCGATGCTTCTTTACAAATCGTTTTACATGGTTAATGATGTGATGGTCATGTGTTGCAATGGAGGTAAATTTGCCATGCAGCAAATGCCATTCTATTAATTTAATATAATTGGAGTCGATATCCTGTTTATCTTGATAAGCAATGTCTTCGGGTTCTTTATAGGCTCCCTTTACAATGCGGATTTGATAATTTTGATATTTTTCCAGATATTCCATCGCATTATGGTAATAGGCTTGAATGACTGTTCCAATATTCTCAAATTCAACGGATAACTCATCGACTAAATTAAATGTTGGGACAAGATGGCTGGAGTCTTCCATATCGATATTGACAAACAAATTGTATTGTTTGGCTTTGGCGGCAATTTCCCTCACGTTATTTAAGCAAAGATTGTAATCGATATTCAATCCTAATTGGGTTGGTTTAATAGAAATATGGGCATCGACATCACGCTCATGAATCGCTTGAATGACTTCAAGGATTTGTTCCTTGGCCGTTCGAGCTTCTTTTTCATTAAATACAAACTCACCTAAGTTATCTACTGTGCAAGATATTCCGTGAGCGTTTAGTTCTTTAATGCTGCGGATCGCTTCGTCAAGATTGGTGCCAGCTACAACCGTTTGCGCGCCTAATCTTAACCCATATTTTTTGGCAGCATTGATTAGCAATTGATTCTGAGACAAGCCAATAAAGATGTCTTTTAACATTGTAATGACCCCTTATGATAAAGAAATGGTATATATAACATTATATCATAACGTTTTCAATAGTTTTTATTTTAAAAAAATTCCGAAGAAATTTGGCTATTAAAACAAACGGGCTGCCTGATATACGATGGCAGCCCGTTTTTCTCATAGGTTCTCAGTACTTTGGATACCTGATTTTAACAGGAATTCAAATTTCGGTACGGAGGATGGTTTAGCAAATAAGTAACCTTGAACTTGCCGGCAATTTTGATCTCGCAAAAACTTTAGTTCTTCGAAAGTCTCCACTCCCTCAGCAATGACATCCGTTTTTAGGAGATGGGCAAGTTGAATCATCGCAGCGGTAATCCCGGCATTTTCGGAATGGCAGGAAATATTATGGATGAAGGAGCGGTCTATTTTAATGCCGTCAAGCCGGAATGATTTTAGGTAGGAAAAGGATGAATAGCCCGTGCCAAAATCATCTATATAAATTTTAATCCCCATTCCTTTCAATTCATGAATCGTTTGGATGATGTTCGCCTCATTTTTCATAAGGGAGTTTTCAGTAATTTCGATTTCCAATAAATCCCCATCCAGTTGATATTCATTTAGCATTTGTTTGAATACATTGGCAAAATCACTTTGAATGAAATGCTGTGGACTTATATTGATACTGATCGGGACTACCGGCACCCCAGCATTTTTCCAGCTGACCAGCTGTTCACAAACTGTGCGCTTCATCCAGTTTCCAATCGGAATGATTAAACCTGTTTCCTCTGCTAGAGGTATAAATTCTGAAGGGGGAATTAACCCATATTGAGGATGATCCCAGCGAATCAACGCCTCTGCACTAATAATTTGTTTGGTTTCAATATCTACCCGGGGCTGCAAATGAACGATGAATTCATTATTTTGCAGCGCTTTTCTTAAATCACGTTCAAGAAAAAAGGATCGATAGCTCAATGTATCCATTGAAGTGGAGTAAATCTGGCAATTGTTCCTCCCCTGATCTTTTGCTTTATAAAGGGCAATATCTGCATGCTTCATTAAATCATTTACCGTTTCACCTCCAGCTGGATATAGGCTAATTCCGATACTGGCTGTTACATACAGCTCAAAGTCCTGAATCATAAACGGTTCCGTTAACCAAGTTAAAATTTCCTTTGCAAAAGTAACAGAATCTTCTCCACAGGCAATCACGGGACAGAGTACCATAAATTCATCTCCGCCCATCCGAGCAATATAATTCCCATCCCCAATACGTGTTTTTAATCGAAATGCCAGATCCTCAAGGAGTCTGTCACCGATTAAATGCCCCAAAGTATCATTAATATTTTTAAATCGATCCAAATCAATATACATGACAGCAAGCTGAGATTGGAGTTCTTTGGCTTTTTTAATCGATTGATTCAACTGTTCTTCAAAACCCCTCCGGTTTAGAAGCTTCGTTAATTCATCATGGCGTGCCAAATAGGCGTTTAATTCCTGAATTCTTTTTTGTTCGGTTATATCTTTGCCAATGCAATAAATCCCGGAGATTTGTTGATCCGTGATAATGGGCAGATAGGTGAGATTTAAATGAACCTTGTGCCCTTCTCTATGAAAAACGATGATATCATAATTTTGTGGTTCACCATTTAACGCTTTTTTGAAACAGTTCACTGCTTTTTCTTGGTATTCTGCTACGATTAGGTTTTGAATCGTTAATTGCTGCATACAGTTTAGTGAGTAACCAAGTATTTTTTCTGTAGCAGGGTTCATATTGACAATTTTGCCTGTGAGGTCATACGTAAAAACCGCATCCTGGCTATGCTGGTACAATGATTGGTAGAGGAGTTCATTTTCCCGCAGGAGCTGCTGCGCTCTTCTTAATTCCGTTACATCATGGACATAGCCCAAAAGCTCGACAACCTTACTGTCTTGCTTAATTGGGATGACATCTGCATAAAGCAATCTTCCGCCCATTTCTACTTCATAATTGACACAGGAACCGTTTGTAAAAGCCTTTTTATAGTTAAACAGCTTAAGTTGGGAAATTTCGTTTGGAAAAATATCAGATGGGGTCTTATTTTTAAATTTTACTGTTGTAATCCCCAATTTTTCCAATAGTTTTCCCTCTGCCATTGTATAAAAGATCTTCCCATCTGCATCCTTTTTTAACTTAAATATCCCATTTTCGAAGTTTTTAACAGTTTGATTAAACTCATCCATTAACGCGTTCTGCAAATCCTTTTCCATTTGCTTATGCTCCGTTATATCAACACGGATTGAAATATAACGGGATGGTTTCCCTTTTTCTGACAATATGGGGACAATGGTTGTGTTTACCCAATACAGGCTCCCATCTTTGGCACGGTTGCAGATTTCGCCGCGCCAGACTTTTCCGTTTCCGATTGTTCGCCACATTTGCTTAAAAAACTCTTTCGGATGACAGCCAGAATTGAGAATCCGATGGTTTTGGCCAATCAGCTCTTTCCTGCTGTATTTGGAAATATCACAAAATTTTTTATTAACAACTTCAATAGTACCCCTTTGGTCTGTAATCGCAATAATGGAAGACTCGTCCAAAGCATACTTTAAATCCGCCAGCTCTTTATGAAGGCTAATGACATCATGAATATTGTCCGATTGTTTCTCGCCAAAACCTACAGCGGATTCATTTTTAGATGTATTCATTTTGGGGGCTCCTTAAACTTCTATCCTCTTTATTTGTACTATATAGACTTGCTCCTTGTTCTGTCAATATAAACACAAAAAGCCCTTAGAGGGCTTTTTGTCAGGCTGTCGAAAAACCTTCAACAGCTTTTATTTTATCTTTATTCTTTATTAATTCACCGCGTTAATATGATATAATATTATTAATAGTTGTCTATGC